>PHDJ01000019.1 GCA_002842575.1 Bacteroidetes bacterium HGW-Bacteroidetes-2 | reverse complement strand
ACCAAACCAAACTCAGGTAAGTGATGTATCAGGAACAGCGATAGACAATAACGACCCAACGATTGTAGAGTTATGTCAAGACGCACAGATAGCGATAGTAAAGACTGGTGTCTTTGATGGAGAAGGAGATTGTGCAGCAGTAGGGGATTCTATAATCTATACTTTTAGTGTCTCAAATCAAGGGAATGTATTGTTAAGTAACATTGACTTAAGTGATCCATTGTTTGAATCACCAAATCCAATTGTACCTATTAATTATATAAGCGGTGACACAAATAATGACGGTGTTTTAGATATAGCCGAGGTTTGGATATATTCATCTACCTATACAATTACCCAAGAAGATATTGATGCAGGGGAGGTAGTAAACCAAGCATTTGTTGAAGCAACTGACCCTGATGGAGTTCCAGTAAGTGATGTTTCGGGTACTTCGATAGAAAATGATATAGCTACGATAGTTGATTTATGTCAAGAAATGGGTATTTCACTAGAAAAAGTTGGAGTGTTTGATGATAACAATGGTAATGGTTCTGCGCAAGTGGGTGAAACAATTACATATGCATTTACTGTTTACAATACAGGATCTGTAACACTTTATAACATTACCATAGAAGATCCCCTAGTTTCTGTACAAGGAGGCCCAATAGCCAGTTTAGCACCAGGAGAATCTGATAATACTACGTTCACTGCGGTCTATGTTGTTACTCAAGAAAATTTGGATGCAGGACTGGTAATAAATCAGGCAACTGTTAGAGGAGAGGATATAGATGGAAATGTTATAAATGATTTATCTGATGACCCTAATGATTCTACTAATATAGATTCCAATGCTAATGGCAATCCAGATGATCCTACAATTGTTATTTTGCCTCAAGTTGCAGGAGCTATATTTGAAATATTTAATGGTATAACGCCTAATAATGATGGTCTAAATGATTTCTTCAGAATAGATGGCATTGAAAATTATCCAAACAATAATGTACAAATATTCAATCGATGGGGAGTATTAGTTTTCGAAAGAGACAGTTATAACAACGACGGAAACGCTTTTAGAGGAGTTTCTGAAGGAAGAACAACAGTTAAGAAAAACGATGAGTTACCAACTGGTACTTATTTTTACATCTTGAGATTTACAGGAAATGAAAATCCAGGTAAGAGTTCATATTCAGGTTATTTATACCTAAACAGATAGAGAAAATAGATTCCGCGGTGCTCTCCAGCACTGCGGGGTTTTAAAATCATAAAGCAATGAAAAAAAGTTACATAGCAATATTCACCACAATTTTATTTGGGTCTTACTTCACAAGTAACGCACAACAGGATCCACAGTACACACAATATATGTACAATACGCAAGTAGTAAACCCTGCTTATGCCGGTTCGCGAGAAGCTTTAAGTATTGGGGCATTATACCGATCACAGTGGGTAGGTCTTGATGGAGCTCCTAAAACGGGTACTTTGGCAGTACATTCACCTATTGGTTTCGGAAATGTAGGGCTTGGATTTTCCTTAGTTCGTGATGAAATAGGTATTGTGGAAGAAACATACGCAAATATTGATTTTTCCTATACCATTCAAACTTCAGCTGAAGGTAAGTTGGCTTTTGGAATAAAAGCAGGAGCAAACTTATTTAATATTGATTTTTCAAAACTTAACATCGCAGATTCTGGGGATATATTTGAAAATAACATTGATAATAAGTTTAAACCACAGATTGGCGCTGGAGCTTATTATTATACCAATAAGTTTTATGCAGGACTTTCAGTACCTAACTTTATCGAATCTTCCTATTTTGATGAAGCAGATATAGCTAACGCTAATGTAAGTGTAATAAGTAGAGAGCGATTACATTACTTTTTCATTACGGGGTATGTTTTTGATTTGTCAGAAAATGTACAATTCAAACCCGCCGTTTTAACAAAACTCGTAACAGGATCCCCATTGCAAGTGGATGCATCTGCTAACTTTTTATTCTATGAAAAGTTCACCCTTGGAGCAGCCTATAGATGGAGTGCAGCACTTAGTGCAATGGTAGCTTTTCAAGTAACTGATGAGTTGATGCTTGGATTTGCATTTGATAGAGAAACAACAGATTTAGCAAAGTTTAACGATGGTTCTTACGAGGTTTATTTGCGTTTTGAAATCTTTAAAAAGAAAGAGCGTATTTTATCACCAAGATTCTTCTAACACTGAAAATATAATAAGATGAAAATAGTATATAAAATTAGTTTATTCTTTCTAATGGGCTTTTGTGCAAATATAGCATTTGCACAAAAAACACAATTAAAGAAAGCAGAGAAAGCTTATGAGCATTATGCTTATATAGATGCACAAGTAATATATTTAAAAGTAGTTGCCGATGGGTATCGTTCAGCAGAAATACTTAAGAAATTAGGGGACACCTATTATTTTAATGCAGACTATAAAAATGCTGGAAAATGGTATCAAGAATTAATTAAAGATTTTCCTTCAGAAACCGAACCTGTATATTATTTTAGAGCAGCTCAAAGTTTGAAGAGTGAGGGAAATTACAAACGTTCAGATGAATTGATGGATCAATTTTCCGCTGTTGGAGGGTTGTCCCATGTAATTCAAAATTTTAAAGAAAATAAGAATTATTTGTCTGACATTCAAAGTAAATCAGACAAATATATTTTAGAAAAAGCCGAAATTAATACTACAAATTCAGATTTTGGACCTGCCTTTTATTTAAATAATATTGTATTTGCTTCCGCAATGGATACCGTTGTTGATGGCAAGTTAAGACTTCATGACTGGAATAAGCAGCCATTCTTAAATTTGTATATGGCAGAAATGAATGAAGATGGAAAACTATACAATATGGAGAAACTAGGAGGGGATATTACCACAAAGTTTCACGAATCTTCTCCATCTTTTACAAAAGACGGTCGTGCTGTTTATTTTACCAGAAATAATTTTATAGATGGTAAAAAAGGAAGGGATAAAGAAAAAAATATACGCCTTAAAATATATAAAGCTACCAAACTTGGGGAAAATTTATGGACTAATATAGAAGAACTACCTTTTAATAGTGCTACATATTCAGTAGCGCATCCTGCTTTAAGCAGTGATGAAAAACGTTTGTATTTTTCTTCAGATATGCCCGGAACTATTGGACAATCAGATTTATGGTATGTTGATATTCTAGGAGACAATAATTATGGAAGTCCTGTAAATCTAGGATTAGGAATAAATACAGAAGCTCGTGAAAATTTTCCGTTTATTAGCAGTAACAATGTATTGTATTTTTCAACAGACGGAAGAGCTGGCTTAGGCGGATTAGATATTTATTTTACACAACTAAACGAACAAGGGTTACCTACTGAAATCCAAACACTAGGAACACCCATAAACAGCGGAAAAGATGATTTTGCTTTAATTATAAATGAAGAAAAAAACTTAGGGTTCTTATCCTCAAATAGAAACGGCATATCTGGAAGTGTAGGAGATGATATTTATAGGGTAAATCGAGTATGTGAAATTACAATCTCAGGATTAGTTACAGATGAAAACACAGGAGTATTACTGCCTGGTTCTCTTGTTATTGTTATGGATCAGGATAATAACCCAATAAATTCAATGACTGTGGGAAGAGATGCAGAATATAGTTTTAATGTGGAGTGCAACAAACAATATACCATAAGAGGAACAAAAGACAAATATGAACCTAAAGAAAAAATTGTAAGCACACCAAGAGAATCTTCTTCCATTAATTTGCCACTTGAATTAAAACCTAGTGATCCTTGTCCTCCAAACGATTTAGGATGCAGACTGTCTTTGCAGCCTATTTATTTTGATTTTGACAGGTACAATATTCGCCCCGATGCAGCAATTGAGCTTGCTAAAATACTAGCAGCCTTGCGCGAATATCCGGAATTGATTATTCATATAGAATCACATACCGATAGTAGAGGAAGTGATAGTTATAATGAATTATTATCTGAACGTAGAGCACAATCTACCCTAGAGTGGTTAATTAGCAAAGGCATTACTAGAAACAGATTAACGGCAAAGGGTTATGGAGAAGGTAGATTAATTAATGAGTGTAGTAATGGTGTTGAATGTACCGAAGAAGCACATCAACTAAACAGAAGATCTATGTTTATTATCAAAAATTAATACAATAATAAAGTATATATAGAGATAAGCGTCCTGATGAAAATCGGGGCGCTTTTTTTGTTGAAACTAATACCTATTTCGTATTTTTGAGAAAAAAGAAAAACTATGCCAGAAGAACTTGTAATTCTTGTAAACAACAAGGATGAACAAATAGGTTTAATGCCTAAGCTTGAAGCTCACAATAAAGCACTTCTTCATAGAGCATTCTCAGTATTTATCTTCAATAAAAATAATGAATTAATGTTGCAAAAAAGGGCATTAGATAAATACCATTCTCCGGGACAATGGACAAATACATGTTGTAGTCATCAACGAGAAGGAGAAAGCAACCTAGAAGCAGGCAAGCGTAGGCTTCAAGAAGAAATGGGCTTTACTACAGAGTTGAAAGAAACAATTTCATTCATATATAAAGCGCCATTTGATAACGGCCTAACAGAACACGAGTTTGACCATATTCTTGTTGGTAATTATAACAACAATCCAATTATTAATCACAGTGAAGTTTCTGGCTGGAAATGGATGTCCTTAGAAGATGTAAAAAAAGACATTGCTAATAACCCATCCATCTATACAGAATGGTTTAAAATTATTTTCGATAAATTTTACCAACACCTTTAATTATGGCTATAACTATTTTTAGAAAAGCACATTTTAATGCCGCTCACCGATTGTTTAGAAAAGATTGGGATGATAAAAAAAATCAAGAGGTTTTTGGTAAATGTAGTAACCCAAATTTTCATGGACACAATTATGAACTAATTGTAGGAATAACAGGTAAAATTGACCCAGAAACAGGCTATTTAATAGATTTAAAAATTCTAAAAGATCTCATTTTTCAAGAAATAGAAGAGCCATTTGACCATAAAAATTTGAATGTGGAAGTGCCAGAATTTAAAAACTTAAATCCAACCGTAGAAAATATTGCTGTAGTGATTTGGGAAAAACTTCGAGTAAAATTAGAAATGAAATATCAAATTAGCATAACATTATACGAAACGCCTCGAAACTTTGTAACCTATAATGGAAATTAAATGAGCTTGCAATTAGGCGATAATATCCCAAATTTTACCCTGAAAGATCAAAACGGAAATGATTTCCATATAGAATCTTTTAGAGGAAAACTAGCTATGGTTATATATTTTTATCCAAAAAATTTTACCCCTGGTTGCACAAAAGAAGCTTGTGGTTTTAGAGACCAGTTTGAGGATTTTAAAAGTATAGGGGCTACGGTTATTGGCATTAGTTCAGATTCTGAAACCTCACACTCTAAATTTGCGTCTAAATATAACTTGCCTTTTATTCTACTTTCCGATAAAAATGGTTCAGTAAGTAGAAGATTTGGAGTAAAGAAAAATCTTTTTGGTTTATTGCCAGGAAGAGAAACCTATGTTGTAGATAAAAAAGGTAAAATAATTTTAAAATTTAATTCCATGGATGCGTCAAAGCATATTAAAAAAGCACTAAAAATTCTACAATCCGAAATCACTTAATATGAAGATTGCATATCCAATAAAATTTGTCCCGATATTAAAAGAGAAAGTTTGGGGTGGAAATAAGCTAAACCGATTATTTAAAAAAACATCTCTTTCAAATAAAGTAGGTGAAAGCTGGGAAATTTCAGGAGTGGAAGGAAATATTTCTATCATTGCAAATGGCGAGTTTTCAGGTAAAAACTTAAATGAATTAATTGAAATTTTCAAACAAGATTTTTTAGGAAAGCAAGTATATGCTAAATTTGGAAATCAATTTCCTTTGTTATTTAAATTTATTGATGCAAAAGAGTATTTGTCAATTCAATTACATCCACACGATGCCTTAGCTAAATTACGTCATAATTCTTTTGGAAAAACCGAAATGTGGCATATTGTTCAAGCTGATGAAAATGCCAATTTAATTATTGGTTTTAAAGAAAACATTAGTGAGAAGATTTATCTGAAACACATAGAAAATGGTACTCTAGAAGAAATATTACATTATGAAAAGGTAAATGAAGGGGATTCATTTTTAATTGCTCCAGGAAGAATTCATGCAATAGGAGCAGGTGTTTTACTAGCTGAAATTCAGCAAACTTCTGACATTACTTATCGGGTTTACGACTGGAATAGACCTGATTCTGACGGTAAATTAAGAGAATTACATAATGACTTAGTATTAGATGCAATAGATTTTGATGCACCAAAAGATTTTAAATTAGAGTGCCATCTAGTTACTAATCATCCCCAAAAATTAGTTGCATTGCCCTATTTTGAAACCTCTTTATTAAAAGTTATTGGTAAAATGGATAGAGACCTTTCATTCATAGATTCCTTCGTAGTGTATATGTGTGTGGCTGGAGAAGTTTCTATTCATGTAAATTCCTATTCAGAAATATTGCATATTGGTGAAACGGTTTTAATACCGGCTATTTGTACAAAGGTTTCTATTTTGGCAACAAACGCTAAACTTTTAGAAGTATTTGTGCCGCCAAACCAATTAAAATAGTAATTTTGCACTCAAAATATTTATTTTATGGCAAGTGTACAAGATTTAAAAAAAAACGTAAACTACGTTTTAGGGGATATTATTGAAGCAGTTTATATTTGGGAGCTAACTAATCCGGATAAAGAAACAAAAAAATCGCAAGCTATTGTTGATGATGCTATTCTTGTTTTTGATGAATTAATCGAAAAAATCAACAAGAAAGATGTGGATAATAGAAAAAAACATTTTAAAAGTGTAAGCGCTGAATTGGAAAATAAAGGCAGAGCTCTTATTGATAAAATCAACAATTTATAAAACAAAAAAACCTTGAATTTCCAAGGTTTTTTTGTTTTATGCTATTTATTTATTCCCTTGCTTTTTCTAAATTTCTTCTTTCTAAAATAAACTTTTCAAGTTCTTTTCCATAGGTAGATTTCTTAACAGCTGTAGAAAGTGAAGTATAAATGGTGTCTAAATATTTTATATTAGCATCAAATATTTCAGAAATAGCTAAGTAAGGAGCTATTTCATACTCTTTATTGTTTAATGCGAAATTTACAGTAGCCAAATATTTATTTCTTACGAGTAATTCCATTTGTTGGTTTATATCTGACATCCTTTCTTCATTATTGGTTTGCTGAGATTCAAAATTTTCTTTAATAAGATCTAGGTTTCTATCATTAAAACGTTGCATCAATTTCCTGTAATCAATCCATTTTTGATGGTTAACAGATCCTGTAACGGTTGCATCATTTTCAAAGTTTTTTAAGCTTGTCTGAACTTCTATTTTACCGGGAGCAGCAAAAATATCGAGCCTGTCTGAAAATTCAGTTCCTTCCGTTTTTCTTAAAAACAAATACAATACTTCCGGACTTTCTAATTGTAAGGAAAAAGCAAATTCACCATTTCCGTTTATTGGTATAGAGTCAATGGTTACTATAGTTGTGTCAATAATTTGTTGAAGATAAAGGGTTCCCTTTTTTAATCCCTTAACGGTTCCTGATATTTCTGTATTATTTTCCGTTTTTGAACAAGAAAATAAGACTAGAACAAAAGAAAATAATACCCAAAAATTTTTCATAAAACTATATTATTTAGGAGCGCAAAGGTGCTTAAAATTTTAAACAACTTGAGGATTAAAAATAAAATTATTTTGTCATTAAATTAAGAAAAGTAATTATTGACAGAAAAATAATTATTTATCTATCCAATAATAGGTTGGAGATCCTGGACCTACAGGCATTTCTAGACCAAAAACCCATATAAAGAAAAGAAGCATCCAACCAATGTAAAAAAGAATACTATAAGGCAGCATCATGCTTATAATAGTACCAATGCCTATATTTTTGACATATTTTGCTGCAAAAGCAAGTATTAAACCAAAGTAGCTCATCATAGGAGTAATAATATTTGTAACAGAGTCGCCTATGCGATATGCTGCTTGAATTACTTCAGGGCTATACCCTATTAACATTAGCATAGGCACAAATATGGGTGCTGTAACTGCCCATTGAGCAGATGCCGAGCCGAGCATTAAATTAACTATTGCCGAAACAGCAATAAACCCGATAAAAACTGTAGGTCCAGTAAGGCCTGTATGGGTTAAAAACTCTGCTCCTTTGACCGCAAATATTTGACCTAAATTACTCCAGCTAAAATATGCAACAAACTGCGCCGCAAAAAATACAATTACAATATATAAACCCAAAGTAGACATAGCATTTGCCATGCCATCAATAACTTCCTTGTCATTTTTCATGCTTCCGGTAATTTTGCCATAAATAAATCCCGGAATCAGAAAGAAAACAAATATAAAGGATACGATTCCCTTAAAAAATGGAGAGTTTAAAACTTCTCCGTTTTCTGGATTCCTTAAAACACCATTTTCAGGCACAATTGTAAGTGCCAATAAACCAACAATTAGTAATACAGCGATACCCGTAATTTTTAAACCTTTTATTTCTAACTTAGATAAAGGATTCATGCTAGATTGGTCTGAAAGGTCTTCAGATGCTTCTTTTGGATTGTAAACTCCAAGTTTAGGTTCTACAATGCGAAGGGTAACAAACGTACCTATAATAGTAATCATAAAGGTGCTTACAAACATAAAGTAGTAATTTACGGCAGCGTGAACTTGATATTCAGGGTCAATAATGTTTGCAGCTTCTTGTGTTAATCCTGCAAGTAAAGGATCTATTGTTCCTATTAAAATATTAGCACTATAACCTCCAGAAACACATGCAAAAGCACAAGCTAAACCAGCAAGAGGATGCCTGCCCATAGAATAGAATATAACTGCCGCAAGTGGCACCAATACCACGTATCCCATTTCTGAGGCAGTATTAGAAATTACTGATGCAAAACAAATAGCTATAGTAACAAGATTTTTTGGAGTTAAGATAAAATGGATTGGCTTTAGAAGCAAAGCCAAAAACCCATTTTTAGGTGAAATAGGTTTAAAAGAGGCTGCTTTTAATACCAAACCTCTAATGCAGGTGCTTATTAAACCGGATCGCTCTGCTACACCAACACCCAAAAGTGCAACAAGCACAACACCTAAAGGTGCAAAGTTTGTAAAATTACTAACTAAGTTTGAAACTATTTTCCTTAAACCTTCACCATTCATTAAGCTGATGGGTTCAATGATGCCGCCAGAGGCACGCCCTGATGAACCTAATGGCCTTGGATCTATGGCGCTCCAGTTTAGCCAGTCTGCAATTCCGCTTAATAATATTACTCCTAGAGCAAATATTGCGAAAAGTGTAACCGGATGGGGAAGTAAATTTCCCATCCACTCTACAAAATCCAGAAATCGGGTAAATAGGTTTTTCTTTTGAGGCGGATTGTCTGGTTGAGGGGGTAGATTTTGTTCTGGTAACATATACGTTATTTTTAGCTGGAAAATTTAATTTGCCTAAATAAGATATGGATTGGAAATAAATCCAATCCATACATTTCTATCTTGTTGCTAAAATATAACATTTAATGAAACACCCAAATTAAAAGTAGTTATAACCTGCAGGAAGAAAATTATAAATATTCTATCTGACTTAAACTAATCCTAAATAAATACAAATAGTACAAACAGGCAACCCTATCCGTCACTTAAAAGAAACCTCCTCCACCTTCTGCTTCGTTTGCATCTCTTTGTTTTCTGGATAATGCGCGGTAGTTGTTTCCGCCAAAACGGTAGTTTATTCCTGCAAAAATAGTTTGACTTTCCCAATTCCAGTTTCCGGCTTGTTTAAATGGTCTATCGCTTTCAAAACGGGCTTTCATGGTGTCAAATATATCGTTTACATTAAAAGTAAAGGTGCCATTTTTTACAAAGTTGTAGCGCATACCTAGATTGACCATGCCCATAGCTTTTGAATCAAATTGAATACCGTCTGAAGGTCCTCTGTATAAACCAAATGCTGAGAAAGATAGTTTTTCATTTACCTTAAAGTTGTTAAATATTCGCCCGTTAAAAGCTACATTTTCAACGGTAACTGTTTCTGTGATGATATCCTCTACTGTAGCCACATTTGTAGGCACTATAAGTCTTTCGGCAATACTTTTTTGTGTCCTAGTAAACACATCAAAACTAGTATTTAAACTCCACCAGCTTGTGGGTTTTAAGCTTGCTGATGCTTCTATACCATAAGCTGTTGAATTGTCAAAATTATCAGAACTCATAATCAGACGATTTAAATCATCTCTGTCAATGAATATGTATTGGTTGATTTCATCTTGTATCAACCTGTAAAATACACCGGCAGTAATGCTTCCTTTTTCAAATTTTTTAGTGTAATTAGCTTCTACTGAATTTGTATACTGGGGTTGTAAATTTGGGTTTCCAAATTGAGATACTAATGGTGTACTCCATTCAGGTAAAGGATTTAATTGATCTGCCCTAGGTCTATCAACTCGTCTGCTATAGCTTAACTGATACGCCCCATTTTCTGAAGGGGAATAGCTGATAAAAGCTGAGGGATAAAGTTGAAAATAGTCGTTTGTGAAGCTATCTTCCATCTCTGTATTTGCATCTAAATCGGTTTCGTTTGCGATTCCTGTTTCGGAAACATTTTCAGCTCTCACTCCTATTTGATAGGTCCACTTTTCAAGTTTTTTACCAAAGGTTGCATAGGCTGAATAAATATCTCTTGTAAAATCAAATATTGTTGTGGAAGGTATAAATTCACCAAAACTGTTCTGAGATCGAGCATCCGAAAAATAATCAGTAACAGAGCTAAGTAATCTCGCTTCCATACCCAGTTCTAGTTTTGTAGTTTCAGAAAGTGGGTGTACATAATCCAGGTTTACTGTTGTTTGATCACGATTAGCTTCAGTATTTTCTATATAATTTGGTCTTATAATGTTTCCGGAAAAGGTGTTGAGATTGAAGCTATCTGATTCATAAATATTGTGGTCTGCTTCCAGTTCCAGAGTATGACCTTCTTTGTCAAATTCCATTTTGTAGGATACATTGTATTGTTGTGAATAATTATCATTTTCAGCATTAAAATTTTGCTGAATGTCAAATAATGGGTTGTCTAAATTCATTATGAATGTATTCCCAAAAATATCACCCTCATAGATGTTTTGATTAGTGAACAAAGAAATTGTATTTTTATCGTTGAGATAAATATCAACACCTACTTTGTACAATTGGGAATAGTTTCTAAATAATAGGTCAAATTCTTGATTGATGTTGTCATCAATTCTTAAAAAGCTTCCGAAATTATAACTTCTTGAGATGTTGTTGCTAAGGTTAGTGTAAAAATTAAATTTTCCAGTTCTGTAATTCATGTTTAGCGAACTGCTAAATTTTGGCTCTACTTCATAACCTAGGCCTACATTTAAGCTACCATTAAAACCTATGGACACATTTTTGTGAAGTATGATATTAATGATGCCACTCATTCCTTCAGGGTTGTATTTTGCTGAAGGATTTGTGATTAGTTCAATTTGTTTTATAGCATTGGAAGGAATTTGTTTAAGAAGTTGCGCTACCGGAACATTGGATATTTTACCGTCAACCATCACCGTAACATTCTGATTTCCTCTAAAACTTAACTCACCACTTTGTTCATCCACACTTACAGATGGTAAGTTATTCATAATATCTGAAGCTGTTGGCCCGGCAGTGATTAAATCTTTACCTACATTAATTACCTTGCGATCTATGCGTTGTTCAATAGAGGAAACTTCTGCAACTACAGTAACTTCATTAAGTGATGTGATATCTTCTTCCAGAGCGATAGAGCCAAGATTAATAGTAACATTTTCGCGAGTAATTTCAATTTCTTTTATATAAGCCTTATAGCCTATGTATTGAATTTTAACAATGTATTTGCCATCCTCTAAGCTGTTAATATTGAAAATTCCTTTATCATTTGTGATACCACCAGTTAAAATTTCACCATTACTGTTTTCCAAAGTTACTGTAACATAGGGTAGCGGCTCTTTTAAATTAAGGTCGATAACAATACCTTCAACACTGCCTTTGTTTTCTAATAATGAAAAGGTATTTTTTTTAATTATTGGGTTTGCATTTTTTTTTGCATAGAGGTTTACATAGAGCATGGAAACTACTATGCAAAATATTGCTAATTTCTTCATTTTTTGATTGATTTTGATGATTAAACGGTTATGTATAATACCTTGTTATACCTAAATGCTTGATGAGAGCTTCTCAAAAATATAACCAGATATATTTAAGACTATCAAATAATGATTTTGTTACACAAAATACTATTTAAAAAAAATACCCGAAGGTTTCCTTCGGGTAGGATATTACTACAAGGAAAAACACTAACCATCAACGTACACGATTTGTAGTACATCGAGAAACGTCTCTTATTTTAAAGACGATGGTTTAGAAGTAGTGTTACACTTGTTTTTATTTTTAACTTTACATTATGAGTTTTAAGCAAGACTTATTAACTAACGAGCACTATTTTTGTATTCTATAACCATACAAAACCAAAATATAATTTTTTAAAACGGTGTACAGATGAATAAAAAAACATTAGTACTTGGAGCAAGCACAAACCCTTCTAGATATTCCTTTTTAGCGATTAATAAATTGGTGCAACATAATCATGAGGTAGTAGCTATTGGATTAAAAAATGGAGAAGTAGCAGGAATAGGTATAGAAAATGAAAAAATTTCATTTAAAAATCTGCATACGGTAACGTTATATCTGAATCCTTTAAGGCAAAAAGAGTATTATAATTACATCCTTTCCTTAAAGCCAAAGCGGGTAATCTTTAATCCTGGAACGGAAAATCCAGAATTTTACGCACTTTTAAAAGAAAACCATATTAAGTTTGAGGTTGCGTGTACATTAGTACTACTTGGAACCAATCAGTTTTAAATAAAAGGAAGATATAAGTAACCCTGAAAAGCTAAGAACACCATTAAGGATTAACACAAAAAAACCAAATTCAAAACCAATCCATTCCATACTATTTGAACTAATTAAATAGGTTAGTATAGGAGAAAGTAAGGCAATAAAAGGCACCCATTTATCCACTGCATTCCACTTTGTAAATAGGCCAAAAGCATATAAACCTAGCAGAGGGCCATAGGTATATCCCGCAAAAACAAATACTTTAGCAATGACACTTTCATCGGCAATTATATATTTAAAAATAATGATTACCAAAATAAGTGCTATAGAAATGCCTATATGAACTTGTTTGCGCACTCGAATCTGCTTTTTCTCATCATATTTTTTTTCAATATCTAAAATATCAATACTAAATGAAGTAGTAAGGGCAGTTAAAGCACTATCTGCACTAGAGTATGCTGCAGCAATTAACCCTAATACAAAAAAGACACCAATGCCAACCCCTAAACCCGATTGTGTTGCTATGGTTGGAAACAATAAATCTTTTTGTGCTTCAACGCCATTTTGTTGTGCATAAACAGTAAGCAACAGCCCTAAAGTAAGAAAGACAAAATTTACTATGGTTAGCACAATGGTAAACCAAAACATGTTTTTTTGAGCATCTTTCAGGTTTCTACATGTAAGGTTTTTTTGCATCATATCTTGGTCTAAACCAGTCATTACTATAGCAATAAAGGCACCACTTATGAATTGTTTCCAAAAGAAATCTGCACTTTTATAATCGTCAAAAAAGAATATTTTTGAAAAATCACTATTACTAATAAATTCAAATAAATTGGACGGTACAATTCCTAAATCTGTTGAAACATAATAAATAGCTACCCCTAAAGCAATTAACATAAACAAGGTTTGCAAAGTATCTGTCCAAACAATTGTTTTTATACCACTTTTAAAAGTGTAAAGCCAAATAAGTAAAATGGTTATCGTGACCGTCACCCAAAAAGGGATAGCCATAGCATCAAATATTAAATTTTGTAGTACAATAGCAACAAGATATAAGCGGAAAGAAGAACCTATTAGCCTAGAAATTAAAAAGAAACTAGCCCCAGTTTTATAGGAAAAATTACCAAAACGCGATTCCAGATAGGTATAAATGGATGTTAAATTCATTCGGTAATAAAGAGGCAACAAGACCAACCCAATTACCACATAGCCAACGGTATAACCTAAAACCACCTGAAAGTAGCTAAACTGTGAAGCCTCTACCCATCCAGGAACAGAAATAAAAGTTACCCCGCTTAAAGAAGCGCCTATCATCCCAAATGCTACTAAATACCACGGCGATTTTTTACCAGCTTTAAAAAAATCTATATTACTACCTCCCTTGTTGGTGAAATAGGATATTAAAAGTAAAACACCAAAATAAATAAGAATAAGAAGTAAAATTTGATAGGATTGCATAAGATTATAAATGGTAAATTAGCGCACAAAATTACAAATAAAGTTTACCAAAGGGGTTTATTTTATTATTTTTGACCAAAACTATTGCACTATGAAAAATTATTTACTTTTTTTTTGGTTACTTACTTCCCTTTTTTTTATTTCAAATAAATCTTTCTCACAAGAATATTTATGGATGATAGATGCTGGTACTTTTAAAGTAGAGGAGGTGCAGCAAAGCGCAGAGGCTTATTTTCAAGATCGACCAAAAGGCAAAGGGTCTGGTTATAAACAATACAAAAGATGGGAGTATTTAGCCCTAAGAATGATGAATGAAGAGGGTTATGTAGCAACTTCTGAAACCTATATTCAGGAATTAGAACGATTTAACGCACAGTTAAATACCAATGCCAATAACAGAACAATGCTTAATGACAATTGGGAAGAAATGGGTCCCGTTAGTTGGAATGCCACATCAAGTTGGAATCCCGGAGTAGGAAGAATTACAAGTATTTCTATAGACGAAACAGACGAAAATCATATTATTGTTGGCGCAGAAACGGGAGGCGTTTGGAGAACTTTAGATGGTGGCCAAAACTGGGCTCCTTTATCCGATTATTTTTCTAATCTATCTGTATATGCTACAGCAATAGACCCTACAGATTCTAATACCTATTTTTTTGGTTCTACAAATGGTAGAATTTACAAATCAACCGATGCAGGTGCCACTTGGAATTTTCTTGGTACTGCAGGAGCGCTATTAATAAATAAAATTGTAATACACCCTACAAATGTAAATATTATGTATGCAAGTGGTCAAAATGTTGGGGTGTATAGATCTACAGATGGCGGAATTTCTTGGACAAATGTAATTTCAGATAATAGAGGATATGATATTGAATTTAAACCTGGCGATTTAAATACCGTTTATGCTTCAGGAAATCTGTTTCATAAATCTACCGATGGAGGTGCTACATTTACAACCATTACAGGGTTTGATAATACAGGTGCTAAAATGATAGGTGTTTCTGCTAATAATCCGGATGTAGTATATGTTTTAGAGGCAAATGGAGGTATTTTTGGAGCTTTTTATACCTCTGTAGATAGCGGCTCAACCTTTACAAAAGTAGATCACGGTACAAATAATTATTTTGGTTACAGCTTATTGGCAGATGATACAAACGGTCAAGCCCCAAGAGATATGGACATCGCTGTAAATCCAAACGATTTTTTAGAAGTACACATTGCAGGAATTCAAACTTGGAAATCTTCTAACGGCGGGGTTTCTTTTGTCCCAACATCCCATTGGATTCCAGGTGTTGCTGAATCCAATAACATTGGCTATAACCATGCAGATGTTGATATTATGCAGTTTTTTGGAAATACACTTTACACAGGTACCGATGGAGGAATTTTTAAAGCCACAAATACTTCAAATGTTAATAGTAGTTATTATACTGACATTACCACAGGGCTTGGGATAAGACAATTTTATAAAATAGGAATTTCGCAAACCAACCCAGTAATCGTTTCGGGCGGGGCACAAGATAACGGAACCTCTTTTTATAACGCTACCGAAGGATGGAGAGATTGGCTAGGAGCAGATGGAATGGAAACCTTTATTGATAAAACAAATTCTAATTTTATGTACGGAACCACACAGTTTGGACAATTATATAGAAGTTCTAACGGAGGTCTTTCACAAATTGGTTTAAATGAGCCAGGACCTGGTCAGGGCAATTGGGTGTCTCCTTTTGAACAAGATCCTATTTCTATAAATACCATTTATGTAGGCTATAATCAAGTGTTTCGCTCAATAAATTCAGGATCCTCTTGGGTAGCAATATCACAACCATTTTCTGGAAATTTAGATCATTTAAAAATAGCCCCATCTAATAACAATGTGATGTATGCGTCCAGAGCAAGTCAATTATTTAAAACAATAACAGGAAGCGGTACTTGGCAGCAATTAACGGGCTTTTCCGGTAATATAAACTCCATCGCAGTGCATCCCACAAATCCAGATAAAGTGGCAATAGCAACAAATGGAACCCAAAAAGTGTATGTAACAGAAGATGGTGGGTTAACATGGGTTTCCTATTTAAATAATTTACCTAATTTTCAGGCACTTGCTTTAGTTTGGCAAAACAATGCATTAGACGGTTTGTACGTAGGAATGAATTATGGCATTTTTTATATCGATAACGCCTTTACTGAATGGCAAGTGTTCAATAACAATTTGCCAAATGTAATTGTGAACGAACTTGAAATTAACTATGAAGAAAATAAAATTTATGCAGGTACTTACGGCCGTGGTTTGTGGGTTTCTCCTACTTATGAAGGTGTTTTAAGTGTGGCAGAAACCTCATTGTTTAATACGCTTTCTGTGTATCCCATACCTGCTAATGAATTAATAAATATGCGTTGGAATGAAAATTACCTTACTGATATTCGAATATTTGATAATCTAGGAAAACTTATTTTTTTTGAAAAAGGAATTCTTTTGTCGAATAATCATTCAATAGATGTCTCTAAATTTTCCTCAGGAATCTACTTTTTAAGAATAAACAATGAAATAGGATCCAACACCAAAAAAATTATTATCAATTAGTTTATTTCAAATAAATTATGGAATTTTCTTCCAAACTATTGGAAAATGTTGTTTATGAAATTTCACAACTTCCTGGTATAGGTAAGCGAACAGCACTGCGATTGGCCCTTCATTTGTTGCGACAACCACAAGAGCAAACACAAAAATTATCGGAAGCCTTGGTAAAAATGCGAAGTGAAATTAAATTTTGCAAAAACTGCCATAACATTTCGGATGTAGAAATTTGCGAAATCTGTCAAAATACGAATAGAACAGAAGAAATTATTTGTGTTGTAGAAGACATTAGAGATGTATTAGCTATTGAAAACACCAGCCAATTTAGAGGTATATACCATGTTTTAGGCGGGAAAATATCTCCTATGGATGGCATAGGTCCAAATGATTTAAATATTGTTACGCTTGTTGAAAAAGTAAAATCGGGTAAGGTGAAAGAATTAATTTTTGCATTAAGCTCCACCATGGAGGGAGATACCACAAATTTCTATATCTTTAAACAAATTGAAACTTTTAAAATAATTACCACCACAATAGCAAGAGGAATAGCAGTAGGTGACGAGTTAGAATATGCAGATGAAGTGACCCTTGGCAGAAGCATCCTAAATAGAATACCTTTTGAAAATTCGTTGAATATTTAAAAAAAAATAAAAAGCTGTCATTTTCAGATGACAGAAAAAAGTAATGAAATTAACTGTAATTATTCTCAACTACAATGTATCTTATTTTTTAAGACAATGCATACTAAGCGTTCAAGAAGCAATTGTAGGAATAGAATCTGAAATAATAGTGGTCGACAACCATTCGCAAGACGGAAGTTGTGAAATGCTATCTAAAAACTTTCCACAGATTACTTTAATTAAAAACAAAGAAAATTTAGGCTTTAGCAAAGCCAATAACCAAGGAGTTGCTTTAGCAAAAGGCGAATATATATGTATTTTAAATCCAGATACAGCAGTGGCTAAAGAAACCTTTCCTAAGCTTTTAAAATTTGCCGAGGAGCACCCTGATTTTGGTGCAATTGGTGCTAAACTAATTGACGGCACTGGAAATTTTCTTCCAGAAAGTAAAAGAAATATCCCCAAACCTAAAGTTGCATTCTATAAAATGATTGGCTTAAAAAACAATAAAAACAGTTATTATGCTAATCAGGTGGAGGAAAATCAAAACGCAAAAGTAGATATTTTAGTAGGGGCGTTTATGCTTCTCAAAAAAGATAGATATATAGAAGTTGGAGGTTTTGATGAAGATTATTTTATGTATGGTGAAGATATTGACTTATCCTATAAACTCCTAAAAAAAGGATATATAAATTATTATTTTGGAGAAACAACCGTACTGCATTACAAAGGAGAAAGCACTAATAAAGACAAAAAATATATCCAACGATTTTACGGAGCAATGCGTGTTTTTTATCGAAAACATTTTCAAAAAAACACCATTTTTAAACCATTAGTGTTTTTTGGAGTTGCATTTGCCAAAGCAATAAGTATGTTAAGTATACATTCTAAAAATTATAAAAGAGAACAACCAAAAATCTACTATATACTTAGCGATAATATTAGCTTTTTAAAAAAACTATCCGACGCCTCTGGAGTTTCCTTAAAATCTATATCTAAAAGCTCGGTTACCGATGGAGGTATTTATAACTCCCAACTTATTTTTGACGCAAATTATATTTCATACAATCAAATATTTAAAACCATGCAAGCACTTAAAAACAAAGAAAATACATTTAGAATAAGGCCTATAAATTGTGAATATCTCATAGGAAGTGATAGTAGCAATACAAAAGGCGAGATATTTTCTTTTAGCAAAACCTAAAAACTAAATTATCAATTTAACAAGCAAAAGAATTATTACATCAAAATACCCTTTGATGGCTAAAAAATATTTAATTTTGCAAACGCAATTCATAAAGTACTTTCAAAAAATATTATGGCAAAATTTGAATTAAAATTACCTAAAATGGGAGAAAGTGTTGCGGAAGCAACATTGACAAATTGGTTAAAAGAAATAGGCGATACCATAGAGGCGGATGAACCGGTACTAGAAATAGCAACCGATAAAGTAGATTCTGAAGTGCCAAGTGAAGTAAATGGAATTTTAGTAGAAAAACTTTTTAACGTTGAGGATGTAATTCAAGTTGGACAAACTATTGCCATTATTGAAACCAAAGGCGAAATGCCTTCCGGAACAGATACACATAGTATAACCAAGGAAACTCCTTCAGAAGAAATAATAGCGGCTGTAGCATCAACCATATCTTCAAATGACAGGGATATCAAAACCCCTATCACTAGCGATTCTGATCGATTTTATTCACCCTTAGTAAAAAGTATAGCTTTAAAAGAAAGCATTTCACAACAAGAATTAGATACTGTATCAGGAACCGGAAAAGAAGGACGCGTAACAAAAAATGATATTCTAGCTTATCTTGAAAACAGAACTTCTAATAAAGAAAATCCTTTAGTAAGTAATCATCCACAACAAGCCAAAACCACAATAACAGCACAACCCGTAAAAGCAGTAGTGCCAATATCTATAAACGGAGGCGATGAAATTATTGAAATGACCAGAATGGGCAAAATAATTGCACAACACATGGTACAAAGCACACAAACTTCCGCCCATGTACAGTCCTTTATTGAAGTGGATGTAACAAATATCTGGAATTGGAGAAACAAAGTTAAAGCAGCATTTGCTAAACGAGAAGGCGAGAACCTCACCTTTACTCCAATTTTTATGGAAGCAGTGGCAAAGGCCATTAAAGACTTTCCTATGATCAATATTTCAGTAGATGGTGATAGAATTATAAAAAGAAAAAACATTAATTTAGGAATGGCCGCAGCACTTGCCGATGGAAATTTAATTGTTCCTGTCATTAAAAATGCTGATCAGCTTAACCTAATTGGCATGTCAAAAGCAGTAAATGATCTTGCAAACAGAGCAAGAACTGGAAAATTAAGACCCGATGACACCCAAGACGGTACCTATACCGTAACCAATGTAGGTACTTTTGGCAGCATTATGGGAACTCCCATTATTAATCAACCACAAGTAGCAATATTGGCATTAGGAGCAATTCGAAAAGTGCCCGCTGTAATTGAAACCCCCGAAGGCGATTTTATCGGCATTCGCTACAAAATGTTCTTATCTCACTCCTACGACCACCGTGTAGTAAATGGCGCAATGGGTGGTCAATTTGTAAAACAAGTAGCAGATTATTTGGAAGGTTTTGATCTAAATCGAGAAATCTAGAGATGCAAATCATTTACAAACGATTTTAATAAAACAATCCCGGGATGCTCACTCTCGGGATTTTTCCCCTTAAACAAGTCCTCTTTTTTAAAATCTTTTTGACCAATAATTTTTATAGTTTCTTGTAATTTTAAATGTTTGTAAGCCATAGACCATTCACTAAATTCTCTTTTTTCAGAAAAACCCTCAAGTAATAAAACAATTTTCTGATGCCTTTTATCGTTTTCTATTTTTGAAAAAAGAATATCTATCCTTTCTTCAGAGCCCTCTAAAAATTGAACAAAAGTACCGTCAAAGTAAATAAGCATTCCAGAAATTTTATTCTGCAAATTATTTTTTCTGCATATTTCAAGTAAATTCTTTATATCTAGATCAGTCAAGATATGGGTCTGTTGGCTAACGTAAGCAATGTATTTTAGCAAAATGGTCCGTATTTGTACTTCTAAGATAAATGTTTTTTTTCATTTAAACCCAAATAAAAGTACAACTACACAAATCAAATTAATAAAAATAGAGGAACAACTCATAGATAAATAGTAATTTTGTAAAAAACATTAATAAAATGGAATTAAAACTAGATAAACCTATTTGCTTTTTCGATTTAGAAACAACCGGGACAAACATTGCCACGGATAGGATTGTTGAAATTTCCATACTAAAAGTTTTTCCTAATGGAAATAAAGAAAGTAATACTTGGAGAGTAAATCCACAAATTCCAATTCCTCCTTTTGTTACAACTATTCACGGAATTACCGATGCAATGGTAGCAAACGAACCAACTTTTAAAGAAATAGCCCCCAAAATATATGCATTGATAAAAGATGCAGATCTTGGCGGTTTTAATTCAAATAGGTTTGACATACCATTATTAGCAGAAGAACTTTTGCGTGCAGGCATTGATGTAGATTTTAAAAACACTTTATCTGTAGATGTGCAAACCATTTTTCACAAAATGGAAAAACGCACTTTAGAAGCGGCGTATAAATTTTATTGCAACGCAGACTTGAATGATGCCCACAGTGCTGAAGCAGATACAAACGCAACCTTTGAAGTGTTAAAAGCCCAAATAAAAAGATATGAAGAGCTTGAAAATAGCACAAAATTTTTAGCACAATTTAGTGAGCATAAAAAATTTGCAGACTTTGCGGGTTATATTGAGTATGATAAAAACGGTGAGGAAGTTTTTGCTTTTGGAAAACACAGAGGTAACAAAGTAGTAGAGGTATTAGAAAATGAACCCGGATATTTTGGTTGGTTGCTCAATGCAGATTTTCCTTTGTACACTAAAAAAATACTCACTAGCATCAAATTGAGAAAATTAAACAATAAATTAAATTAATTTTTTTTATTGGAGTAATGAATACAATTTAAAAAATTCTTAAACCTGAAATTCAAACATGAAACTCATTTGCATAGGAAGAAATTACACAGATCACATTAAAGAATTAGAAAACGAAAGACCAACAGATCCAGTGATTTTTATGAAGCCAGATACCGCCGTACTCTTAAAAAAACAACCTTTTTTTATTCCGGAATTTTCACAAGACGTGCACCACGAAGTTGAAATTTTAGTGAAAATAAACAAAGTAGGAAAATATATAGACGAAAAATTTGCCCATAAATATTATGACGAAATAGGACTGGGGATAGATTTTACTGCAAGAGACCTTCAAACAAAACTAAAAGAAAAAGGGTTGCCTTGGGAAAAAGCAAAAGCATTTGACGGAGCTGCTGTAGTGGGTGATTTTATTCCTAAATCTGAATTTGAGAATATTAATAACATTCAATTCCATTTAGAAAATAATAAAAAAATTGTACAAAAAGGCAACACTTCGCTTATGTTGTGGAAAATTGATGCTTTAATCGAATATGTTTCAAAATATTTCACATTAAAGATTGGAGATATTATCTTTACGGGTACACCATCAGGTGTTGCTAAAGTAAATCCTAATGACCAACTGGAAGGATACATAGAAAACAAACAACTCTTCTCAATAAAAGTAAAATAATTATGGAAAAAACATATTCCTTAGAAAGTTTAAATGAAATAGCAGGTGGTGATGAAGAATTTATTTCCGTCATTGCAAAAACCTTTATAGAAGAAATTCCTCCAGATTTAAAAGCACTAACCCAAGCAATTGAAAATAACAATAAGCCCTTAGCGTATCAATTTGCACATAAAATGAAACCAAACTTAGAAATGTTAGGGTTAAATCTTACAAAAGATGTAACCGCCATAGAGTCGTGGACCAACACCTCCAAAAATAAATCTGCTGTAGAACCTCAAATTCAAAAAATAGAAACTATTTTAAATCAAGTTTTTATAGAACTTAAAACAGACTTTCATCTTTAATGTTTGCAGAAATTATTACCATTGGCGATGAAATTCTCATTGGTCAAATTGTGGACACAAATTCTGCCTATATAGCTTCAGAACTTAGCAAAATAGGCGTTCAGGTAGTTCAGATTACCTCTGTTCAAGACCTAAAAAATCCTATTTTAGAATCCTTTGCAAACGCAAAAAATCGTGCCGATGTCGTGCTGATAACCGGTGGTTTAGGACCCACTAAAGACGATATAACCAAGCGCACTTTTTGCGATTTTTTTCAAGATGTTTTAGTGTTAAATCAAGATGCTTTAGACAATATAAATGAACTTTTTGAAAAACATGTAAAAAGAATTCCAAACGAATTAAATAAACAACAAGCCCTTGTACCTTCAAAAGCAATAGCATTAAAAAATAATTTTGGAACCGCTCCCGGAATGTGGATGGAAGAAGATAACACTGTTTTTATCTCCTTGCCCGGAGTTCCTTTTGAAATGAAAGGATTAATGCAAAACGAAGTATTGCCTAGACTTCAAAAAAGATTTCACAGACCATTTATTGTACATAAAACGATTCTAACCTCTGGAATGGGTGAAAGCGCAATAGCCGAAATAATTGAAGATTGGGAAAACGCATTACCTGCAGAAATAAAATTAGCCTATTTACCATCTTTAGGTAGAGTGCGGTTACGTCTTTCAACAAAAGGAATGGACGAAAGTGCTCTTCACGCGGCAATAAATAGCCAGATGATTGAATTAGAACGATTAATAGGAAATAGTATAGTGGGCTATGACAACGAAACGTCCATAGAAGAAGTTATTGCAAAATTGTTAATAAAACAAAACAAAACACTAAGTCTAGCCGAAAGTTGTACAGGAGGCCAAATGGCAAAACAAATAACAGCAATAGAAGGTGCTTCGGAATATTTTAGAGGCGGTTTTGTAACCTATGCCACAGATACAAAAACAAAACTGTTAGGAGTGCCAAAGGAGTTAATAGATGCCTATACCGTTGTAAGTGCGCCTGTGGTCGAAGCTATGGCTTTAGGCGCAAAAAAACGCTATGAATCTGATTATGCAGTTTCAACTACAGGTATTGCCGGGCCAACCAAAGGAGATGGCAAGGATGAAATTGGAACGGTTTTTATAGGAATTGCATCCCCTAATGGCGTTTTTTCAGAAAAGTTTCATTTTGGAAATCAAAGAAGTAAAGTTATGAAAAGTGCTGTTAATATGGCATTTACATTACTTAGAAAAGAAATTTTAAAAAACTAATATTTATTTGTTGTGCAACAGATAAAAATGTTTTAAATTTGCAGCCTGTTTTAAAATAACTATATAAAGTTAAAAAAAATGTCAAGAGTTTGTGAACTTACTGGTAAAAGAGCAATGGTTGGAAACAACGTATCTCATGCAATGAATAAAACGAAGCGCAAGTTTAATATAAATTTGCTGAAGAAAAAGTTTTACATCCCTGAAGAAGACAAGTGGATTACCCTTCGTATATCTGCTTCTGCTTTAAAAACAATTAATAAAAATGGCATCTCAGCTACTTTAAAAAAAGCTAGAGAAAACGGTTATTTAAATAAATAATCAGTCTAAACACGTTTTACAGAAATGGCAAAGAAAAGCAAAGGAAATAGAATCCAAGTAATCTTAGAATGTACTGAGCATAAAGAATCCGGAATGAACGGAACTTCTCGTTACATCACAACAAAAAACAAAAAGAACACACCAGATAGAATGGAATTGAAAAAATTCAACCCAATTCTTAAAAAAGTGACTGTTCATAAAGAAATTAAATAATTAGAAATTTTTCCTTTTTTGTAAAAAATTTCAAATAAACACATTTAAGTCATGGCAAAGAAATCAGTAGGTACCATACAAACCGGATCTAAGCGTTTAACAAAAGCTATAAAAATGGTAAAATCTCCTAAAACAGGAGCATACACTTTTGTGGAAACCATAACCACTCCTGAACTTGTTAACGAGTGGATGAGTAAACAAAAATAAAATTTAAAATTTTATATTCATGCCGTCTACCTTTTGGTAAGACGGCTTTTTCTTTTTATGTATATTTGCTATATATTAATTTTGGTAAAATTAGTTTGTTTAATTTTACTAATTTTTTTTATGAATTTTCTAATATCCAAAAAATGAGTTTTTTTAAAAAAATATTCTCTTCCGAAAAAAAGGAAACTTTAGACAAAGGACTTGAAAAATCGAAAACCACTTTTTTAGGCAAATTAAGCAAAGCCGTTGCCGGAAAATCAAAGGTTGATGAGGATGTTCTAGACAATTTAGAAGAAATTCTGGTCTCATCTGATGTTGGGGTCAATACCACTCTTAAAATAATTGAGCGCATTGAAGTAAGAGTTTCTAAAGATAAATATTTGGGCACTTCAGAGTTAAATGAAATTTTAAGAGAAGAAATTGCTGGACTCCTATCTGAAACCAACTCTGGTGAAGCAACTGATTTTTCAGTACCATCTAATATAAAACCTTATGTAATAATGGTCGTTGGTGTAAACGGAGTTGGAAAAACAACTACCATTGGTAAATTGGCTCACCAATTTAAAAATAATGGAAAATCGGTAATATTAGGTGCTGCAGATACTTTTAGGGCTGCAGCAATTGACCAACTTCAAATTTGGGCAGATAGAACAGGAGTGCCATTAGTTAAGCAAAACATGGGAAGCGACCCTGCTTCAGTGGCTTTTGATACTTTAGAAAGTGCCGTTAAACAAAATTCAGACATTGTAATTATCGATACTGCAGGACGGTTACACAACAAAGTAAACCTTATGAATGAGCTTACCAAAGTAAAACGAGTAATGCAAAAAGTCGTGCCTGATGCACCTCATGAAGTACTATTAGTACTCGATGGTTCTACAGGACAAAACGCTTTTGAACAAGCTAAACAGTTCACCGCAGCAACTGAAGTTACTGCTCTTGCAGTTACCAAACTCGACGGCACCGCAAAAGGCGGGGTTGTAATAGGAATAAGTGATCAGTTTAAAATTCCGGTTAAATATATTGGTGTGGGTGAAGGACTTGAAGACCTGCAAGTGTTTAATAAATTTGAGTTTGTAGATTCCTTTTTTAAGTAATCAACCTTTGGTGTAAAACTAAAACGGTCTCAAGCTGCCTAACCTCCTAAATAATATATAATTACTTAAAAAAGTAGGGATACATCTACTAAAACCTTTTTAATAAGAATATTAATTATACTAAAGGATTAATTTAGATTGTATCTTTGCAGTCCTTTTTAAAATAAAATATGCGCACAAAAACATTAAAAAAAAATAAAATCAATGTAGTCACTCTTGGCTGTTCTAAAAACGTCTATGACTCTGAAGTATTGATGGGACAACTTCGCGCCAACAACAAAGAAGTAGTTCACGAAGAAGATGGCAACATTGTTGTTATTAATACTTGCGGTTTTATTGCTAATGCCAAAGAAGAAAGCATCAATACCATTTTAGAATACGTTCAAAAAAAAGAAGACGGTCTTATCGATAAAGTATTTGTTACCGGATGTCTTTCCGAACGCTATAAATCAGATTTACAAAAAGAAATCCCCTTGGTAGATCAGTATTTTGGAACTACTGAGCTCCCCGGACTTTTAAAAGCGCTTGGAGCCGATTATAAACACGAGCTCATAGGCGAGCGTTTAACCACAACGCCTAAAAATTATGCCTACTTAAAAATAGCCGAAGGTTGTGACCGACCTTGTTCTTTTTGTGCAATCCCAATTATGCGTGGAAAACACAAAAGTACACCCTTGGAAGATTTGGTTATTGAAGCAGAAAAGCTAGCAGCAAACGGTGTGAAAGAATTAATACTTATCGCTCAAGATTTAACCTATTACGGCCTAGATATTTACAAAAAAAGAAACCTTGCAGAATTACTTCAAGCATTAGTTAAAGTGGAAGGAATAGAATGGATTCGGTTACATTATGCATTTCCTACCGGTTTTCCAATGGATGTGCTGGAAATAATGCGTAATGAACCTAAAATTTGCAATTACATCGATATTCCTTTACAGCATATATCAGATTCTATTTTAAAATCCATGCGCCGCGGAACCACACACGCAAAAACAACAAAATTATTGCAGGATTTCAGAGCGGCAGTTCCCAAAATGGCAATTAGAACCACTTTGATTGTAGGCTATCCTGGGGAAACAGAACAAGACTTTCAAACGTTAAAAAATTGGGTTGCCGAAATGCGTTTTGAACGTTTAGGATGTTTCACCTACTCGCACGAGGAAAACACACACGCATACCATTTAGAAGACGATGTACCCGAAGATGTAAAACAAGAACGTGCAAACGAAATAATGGAATTGCAATCGCAAATTTCATGGGAATTAAATCAAGAAAAAATAGGCAAAGTATTTAAAGTGGTTATTGACCGTAAAGAAGGAACCTACTTTGTGGGAAGAACTGAATTTGATTCACCCGATGTAGACAATGAGGTGTTAATCGATGCCTCTAAATACTATTTAAAAACTGGAGACTTTGCTCAGGTAATAATAACCGAAGCTGCAGATTTTGATTTGTATGCGGAGCCTGTTTAATTAACTAATTTTGATTTTATTTTTTTTAAAATGAAAGTATTCGCAAAAATTACTATTTGTTTTGCCCTCCTTTTTCTTTCTTGTAAAAATGAAAAGCAAACCATCCATTTAAATGATGAAGCAAAAACTCCAATTGACTATATTTCATTTCCTTCAGAAAATGGAAGCTCACTTCCTTATATGTTTATAGCGAATAACCATCTTTTTATTTCTTGGGTTACTACAAAGGATTCATTAAATAGCTTATATTTTTCAGAATTTTTTGAAAATAAATGGAAAAAACCTGAAAAAATCGCATCAGGCACCGATTGGTTTGTGAATTGGGCCGATTTCCCTAAAGTAGCTAAAAACGGCGAAAATCTTCTGGCAAACTATCTTAAAATGTCAGATACCACTACCTATGCCTATGATATTTTTGTTCTTCAAAAACAAGAAAAAAAGGAGTGGTCTAAGCCATTTAAAATTCATAAAGACATTACTAAAACCGAGCACGGCTTTGTAAGCATGCTTCCTTATGGAGAAGAATCCTTTTTTATAACTTGGTTGGATGGTAGAAATACCTCAGGAGAAAATCACGATCAAGCTGGTGGTGGTGCAATGACATTGCGTGGTGCAATACTTAGTAAAGAAGGAGTCCTATCGGAAGAACAATTATTAGATTCACGTATATGCGATTGTTGTCAAACCACTGCTGCCATCACAAAAAATGGCCCGGTTGTTTTGTATCGCGATAGGTCAGACGCTGAAGTAAGAGACATCTCTATCGTTAGGAATGTGGACGGAAAATGGATCGAGCCAAAAACTATTCACAACGATAATTGGGAAATTTTTGGCTGTCCAGTAAACGGGCCTAGTGCAGTTGCTTTTGAAAGTACGCTTGCGGTTGCTTGGTTTACAGGAGCAAATAATCAGGCTAAAGTACAGGCTGTTTTTTCAAAAGATGATGGCGAAACATTTCTTTCACCCATACAAATGGATGGTGGTGATCCAATAGGACGAGTTGCTATTGTTTTGCTAGACGAAGAAAATGCTTTGGTTTCTTGGGTGGAAGCCTTTGGCGAAGAAGCTAAAGTGCAAGTAGTAAAAATTAATATAAGCGGTACCGTTTCTACCCCTTTTGCAATCGCCGATTTTTCTAAAAGCAGAGCAAGTGGTTTTCCTCAAATGCAGGTATTAAATAACGTGGTATATTTTGCTTGGACGAATGTGGAGGAGACTACTTCAAACATAAAAGTAGCTTCCATTAATCTTGATAAACTTTAAATTCAAAAATTGAATTTTGAAACCAAAATAGCACAACACGTTCTCATCATTGGTTTTGTTTGGCCAGAATCAAAAACTACAGCTGCCGGACTGCGTATTTTGCAATTGATAGATTTCTTTTTAAAAAATAATTTTAAAATTACATTTGCATCCTCTGCTGAAAAGTCTATCTATTCTGATGATTTAAATGCCTTGGGAATTAAGGAAAGCCATATAAAACTCAATGATTCTGAGTTTAATGAATTTTTAAAAAACCTAAATCCTTACATTGTTTTATTTGACCGGTTTTACACCGAAGAGCAATTTGGATGGCGTGTAGCAGAGGTATGCCCAAATGCATTGCGAATTTTGGATACAGAAGATTTACACTTCGTTAGAAAAGTTAGGCAGCAAGCACAAAAAGAAGGAAAAGAAAAAATAGATTTATTTTCTAATCTTGCAAAACGCGAAATAGCAAGTATCTATAGGTGTGATTTTTCGCTGATAATTTCAGAAGTAGAAATGCAACTCTTGCAAGAGAAATTCAAAATGGATGTTTCTTTGCTATTCTATCTTCCCTTTTTATGTCAAAAAATTTCCCATTCCGAAAAAGAGTCTTTGCCTACATTTGAAGAAAGAACCAATTTCATTTTTTTAGGAAATTACAAACACCAGCCTAATTTAGATGCCATTTTATATTTAAAAGAAACCATTTGGCCGATACTTTCAAAAACGCTTCCAAAAGCGGAATTGCATGGTTTTGGAGCCTATGTATCACCACAAATCAAACAACTGCATAACCCCAAGGAGCGATTTTTTATTAGGGGTTGGGTAGAAGATGCATTTAAAGAAGTTCAAAAAGCTAAAGTGATGTTAGCTCCTTTGCGATATGGTGCCGGATTAAAAGGAAAACTCATTCAAGCCATGCAATCAGGAACGCCAAGTATAACTTCGACAGTTGGTGCTGAAGGTATTCCAGGCGATTATTTTTGGAGCGGTTTTATTGAAAATAACCCGGATGCATTTTCGGAAAAAGCAAAAGAGTTATTCACAAACAAACTAATTTGGCAACAAGCCCAAACAAATGGGTTTACAATTCTAGAAAAACGATTTACTAAAGAGAACTTTGCAAACAATCTTCTTAAAAAAATAGAAACCACCCTCCTAGATCTAAAAAAACATAGAGAGGACAATTGGATAGGTAGCTTACTAGCGCATCATTCTATGCAAAGTACAAAGTATTTTAGCAAGTGGATAGAAGAGAAGAATAAATAGCTAAATTTTTATCATTTTTTATTAAACTTCATTTTTTCCCAAATTCACTCTTTGTAACTCACTAACATATCCTTATCTTTGCAACTCTTAAAAAAGTAAGAAATACCTATGTTTGATAATTTAAACGAAAAGTTAGATAAAGCATTACATATCCTTAAAGGACACGGAAGTATTACAGAAGTAAACGTTGCAGAAACTTTAAAAGAAGTAAGGCGTGCTTTACTAGATGCCGATGTAAACTTTAAAATTGCCAAAGAATTTACGAATAGTGTAAAAGAAAAAGCATTAGGTCAAAATGTATTAACCACTTTACAGCCAGGACAATTGATGGTAAAACTCGTTAAAGACGAACTTACACAATTGATGGGAGGCGATGCTGAAGGAATCAACTTGAGCGGAAATCCAAGCGTTATTTTAATGTCTGGTCTTCAAGGTAGTGGTAAAACCACTTTTTCAGGAAAATTAGCAAACTATTTAAAAACTAAAAAAACGAAGAAACCTTTATTGGTAGCTTGTGATGTGTATCGACCAGCAGCAATTAATCAATTGCACGTAGTTGGTGAACAAATTGGGGTTGAGGTTTACAGTGAAGTTGAGAATAAAAACCCAGTACAAATAGCACAAAATGCCATTATACACGCAAAACAAAATGGATTTAATGTAGTAATTATAGATACTGCAGGACGTCTTGCAGTGGATGAAGCAATGATGAAAGAAATTGCTAATATTCACAAAGCAATTCAACCCCAAGAAACTTTATTTGTTGTAGATGCTATGACAGGTCAGGATGCCGTGAATACCGCAAAGGCATTTAACGACAAACTAAACTTTGATGGTGTAATATTAACCAAACTAGATGGAGATACTCGTGGTGGAGCCGCAATTTCCATAAAAAGTGTCGTAAACAAACCTATTAAGTTTATCGGTACTGGTGAAAAGATGGAAGCTATAGATGTGTTTTATCCATCACGTATGGCAGACCGAATTTTGGGTATGGGCGACGTAATTTCACTTGTAGAAAGAGCCCAAGAGCAATATGATGAGGAGGAAGCTAGAAAGCTTCAAAAGAAAATTGCTAAAAATCAATTCGGATTTGATGATTTTTTGACCCAAATACAACAAGTGAAGAAAATGGGTAATATGAAAGATTTGATTGGCATGATACCTGGTGCAGGCAAAGCATTAAAAGATATAGATATTGAAGAGGACTCGTTTAAACATATTGAAGCCATTATTCACTCGATGACTCCAGAAGAAAGAAGCCAGCCCACAATAATTAATGCCAATAGAAAGAAAAGAATAGGGAAAGGTAGTGGTACCTCAGTACAGCAAGTAAATCAACTATTGAAGCAATTTGAGCAAATGAGTAAAATGATGAAAATGATGCAAGGCGGGGGAGGAAAAAAAATGATGCAAATGATGGGTAAAATGCGATAAATAAATGTACTCTTGCTACTAAAAATTTGAAAGTTTTACCTTGCACTTTTTTACTTTTAAAATAAACTAATTACCAATCACTAATGATTCTATTAGACGGAAAAAAAGTTTCCAATGACATAAAAAATGAAATTGCTGCAGAAGTAGCTGAAATGAAAGTTAGAGGTGAAAAAGTACCACATTTAGCAGCTATTATTGTGGGCAATGATGGAGCTAGTCTTACCTATGTTGCTAGCAAAGTAAAAGCCTGTGAGCGTGTTGGATTTGAATCTACCATGGTTCGATTGCCACACACTACTAGCGAATTAGAGTTATTACAAAAAATTCAAGAATTAAATGCAAATGACGACATCGACGGTTTTATAATTCAGTTGCCATTGCCATCACAAATAAATACACAAAAAGTGTTAATGTCTGTAGATCCTAGTAAAGATGTGGATGGTTTTCATCCAGAAAATTTTGGAAAAATGGCACTAGACATGAGTACTTTTATCCCAGCAACACCATTTGGAATCCTAGAGCTTTTAGAACGCTATAATGTGCAAACAAAAGGTAAGCACACCGTTGTAATAGGTAGAAGTCATATTGTAGGCAGACCAATGAGTATTTTAATGGGGAGAAAAGGTTGGCCGGGAAATTCAACAGTTACCTTAACCCATAGCGCCACAAAAAATATTACACAAATAACTTCGCAAGCAGATATTATTATTTCGGCTCTTGGAGTGCCAAATTTTCTAAAAGCAGAAATGGTTAAGGAAGGTGCTGTGATTATAGATGTTGGAATTACACGCGTGCCTGATGAAACCAAACCTAACGGGTATAGAATATCTGGCGATGTAGATTTTGAAAACGTAAGTAAAAAAGCATCTTACATTACTCCAGTTCCAGGTGGTGTAGGCCCAATGACCATTGCCATGTTATTGAAAAATACATTACTAGCACGTGATCAAAAAAGGATGATGTAACTACTCTTCATTTCCATATTCACCATATTCTTTTTTATAAATCCGTAATATTAACAAAAATAAGCTGAGTAAAAGTGGGCCAAATATTAACCCTATAAATCCAAAAATAGGAACACCAATTATAACTCCTATTAAGGTAATTAACGGGTGAATATCTGCTAATTTTTTCTGAACAACCAATCGAAACAAGTTATCCGTTGTGCCTACTACTAAAACTCCATAAAATAGCATCACTATTGCTTCCCAGTCATGTCCTGTTGAAAATAATAAAAAAATAACAGGTATGATACCTATTGCCGTTCCGATAATTGGAATTACAGATCCAATAGTAGTAATAACAAACCAAAACCATGGGTTTGGAACTCCTAAAGCAAGAAAGGCAATTAGAGCCACAAAGCCTTGTAAAATAGCAACAAGGGGTATTCCTATTGCGTTTGATTTTACAATACTGCCTATTTCTTTCCCTAAAATATTGATGTTTTCAGGGCGCATAGGTAAATAAGTAAACAAAGATTCAATAAATTTTTTACGATTTACCAACATATAGTAAAGTAAAAAATACAATATTGTGATGGCTATAAAAATATTAAATGTGTCTCCAATAATGTTTTGAAAATTTTCGTTTATCCATCCTGATATTTTTCCAGAATCTACAGAGGAAGTATAGGAATAACCCAAATTTTTCTCAAAAGCGGCAATAGCTTCCTTAATTACTTTTATTCCTGCTTCTACTTTTTGCAATCCACCTTTAACTTTTGATGACAACATCAAGATAACTAATGCAACTGGAACAATAATCCCAATAAATGAAATAAGCATAAGAATAGAAGCCGCTAAAGAGGGTTTCCACCCTTTTTGAACCAAATTACGCATCCATCCTTTCATCATAATATAAAGGGTGATAGCTCCAAGAACACCAGATAAATATGGAGATAAACCCATAAATATTAAAATTGCCATCAATATAATTAGCAAAAGAGTGAAGAATTGTCTTATAATATCTTGATGAATTTTAGACATGCATATTTTTCTTTTATATATTGAATTTTAATTTTTACAAACTTTCACTTTAAGTGTTTTTAGTAAATTAGGCTTTTATTAATCATAAAATTTTTAATTTATTTATATTGTTAAAAATTATTATAAAGAAATACATTTTAAATATATCAATAGTCAGAAAAAAATATTTCTACGATGGATTCACGCCCGTATCTTTTTGTTGTTTTAATAAACCAATATCTGCAAAAAAGAAAACAATACCCAATATAATTAATACCCAAGGGCTAAATCCAAAACCAATATTTCTAAAGGCATCTAAAATGTCTAAAATAAGGGCTATTGCACCACTAAGGGTTAAAATGAGTCCTAGTATCTTTATCCTAAAATTTACTTTCAGTTAGTAAATAAATTTAGTTTAAAGAAATGGAATTTGTTAACTAATTAACAAAAGGTTGTAACACTTTTTAAAAATTAAATATTATTCTTGGTTTTCCCAGCCTATCATAAAAAATTTAAATTTTGCATCATCAGGAATATCAGAGGCGTCAATTTTTAAACCAAATTCATTTCTAATACTTTCAGGAAGTACATCTTTACTAATGGTAACATATACATCACTTTCTACTAAGGAAATTACCAAAGAGCTTAAACCATTCTGTATAGAAGAGATGGTATATTTTTCTTTTAAATCTTTGAAAGTGCTATTTAAATGAAGTCCTTTTTCTGTTTTGTAGCGGTCATCAAATATTTGAATATTTGAAATTTTAGATTCAGGATCATTGTTGTTTTTTGGGGAAAGCAGTAGCAGTTTTGCGCCACCCTTTTCATATATTTCTACTTGTCCGCCTTGGTTTAAAAAAACTTCTTTTGGAAGCAAACTTACTATAGAATCCTTACTATAAATGGAGTCTAATTGGTTGATTTTTATTGTTTTAGAAAGGGGGCCAATTTCTAGTTTAGTAATTAAAAATGGATCTTTATCTTTACTGCATTGTATAAATAATATGGTAAGTACGCTTAAAATCAATATTTTTTTTGTCATTATTATTAGTGTTTGAAATGGTTTTGAATAAATTATTTAAACATTTTTCCTAAAATACCCAATACACTTCTAATCACGGTTGGGCTAGTTAAAACTTTTGTTATTGAATTTGGTGTTGTTCTACTTCTAGAAATAGTTCTTTGTCTATTTCCCGAGGTGCGATGGGTAGTGGTTGTTCGGTAAATTGCTTCTCTTTCCTTTGTGGCTTTTTCTTTGGCAGATTCTTGTTCTGCTCTTAGTATTTTTTGGTTCAATAACTCATAGGCACTTTCACGGTCAATGGTTTCATTATATTTTTTTACCAATTTTGAGTTTGTTGTTATTTCTTTTATTTCTTCCTGATTAAGAACACCCATTCTACTTCGTGGTGCTCTTAGCATGGTGGCGGCTAATGGAGTTGGGATGCCTTTTTCATTTAAAGCCGAAATAAACGCCTCGCCTATTCCTAAAGAGGTTAAAACTTCATCTGTTTTATAATAATCAGAAAGGGGATAATTTTCAGCAGAAAGTTTAATGGCTTTTCGGTCTTTTGCAGTAAACGCTCTTAATGCATGTTGTACTTTTAGCCCTAATTGGCTTAATACTGCATCAGGCACATCGGTAGGATTTTGTGTTACAAAAAAAATACCCACACCTTTTGATCGAATTAGTTTTATAATGCTTTCTATTTGGTTCAATAGCGCCTTGGTTGCTTCGTTAAAAATTAAGTGTGCTTCTTCAATAAAAATAACTAGTTTTGGTTTGTCACTATCTCCTTGCTCAGGAAACGTTGTATAGATTTCAGCAAGCAAACAAAGCATAAATGTAGAAAACAATTTAGGTCTGTCTTGAATGTCTGTTAATCGTAATATGTTGATATATCCCATACCGTTTTCTTCTAATCGAAGCAAATCTTCTGGCTCAAAAGAGCGTTCTCCAAAAAACATATCAGCACCTTGCTGTTCTAATTCTACAATTTTTCGGAGTATAGAACCTGTTGATGAGGTTGAAATGCGTCCGTATTCTTTTTCTAACTCTTCTTTTCCTTGATCAGTACTATATTGGATTAATTTTTTTAAATCATTTAAATCTAATAATGGCAAATGTTTGTCATCACAATATTTAAAAAGAATAGACAAAATGCCAGATTGCACGTCAGAAAGATTCAAAATTCTGGATAGTAAAACGGGGCCAAATTCTGATACAGTAGCGCGCATTCGCACTCCTTTTTCTTCAGAAAGGCTTAGCAATTCTACAGGAAATTTTTTAATATCAAAAGGGAGCCCAATTTTTTTATGCCTTTCTGTAATAAAAGGTTTTTCTATGCCAGGTTGGGCTATTCCACTGAGGTCGCCTTTTATATCCATTAATAACACTGGAATGCCCTTTTCAGAAAGGTTTTCGGCTAAAACCTGTAGCGTTACCGTCTTTCCAGTACCAGTTGCGCCGGCTATAAGACCATGGCGGTTTAAGGTTTTTAATGGAATTTTTACGTGAGCATCTGTAATGGTTTCACCATCAAGCATAGCAGCACCCATAGTGATAAAATCTCCCTTTGTGGTATAACCATCCTGAATGTGATTGAAGAAATCTAGCTTTAAAGACATACTCAAATTTTTAGCAAAAATAACAATTGTATTCTTTCTTTTCATTATTAGCCAGAATAATATCTATAAATAATTTTTGAAACTTCAACAAAAAACTTCTTTGGTTAAATAAAATTATTAGACGCTGCTTTTCTTACCTTTGCCACCTTATGAAAGAGGAGATTAAAATTTTAGTAAATAAAGGAGAAATGCTTCCCTTAATGGAAGAGTTTTATACCATTCAAGGAGAAGGGTTTCACAAAGGCACTGCCGCATATTTTATTAGGATTGGTGGATGCGATGTGGGGTGTCATTGGTGCGATGTGAAAGAAAGCTGGAATGCTAATTTACACCCGCCCACCGCCATTTTAAATATAGTAAACAATGCAGTAAGCCATTCTAAAACTATTGTAGTAACAGGAGGGGAGCCACTTACTTGGAACATGAATCCTCTTACTAAAGCTTTAAAAGAAAAAGGGTTACAAGTGCATATTGAAACTTCAGGAGCGTATCCTTTAACTGGTTATTGGGATTGGATTTGTCTTTCACCTAAAAAAATAAAACTTCCAGTGAAAGAGATTTATCCTTTAGCAAATGAGTTGAAGATGATAATTTTTAATCAGGATGACTTTCGTTTTGCAGAAGAGCAAGCCGCAAAAGTAGGTGATAGCTGTGTGTTATTTTTACAACCAGAATGGAGTAAAAGAGAAAAAATGATGCCTGAAATTGTGGATTATGTGATGAAAAATCCAAAGTGGAAAGTGTCTTTACAAATACACAAATACTTGAATATTCCATAAAAAAACACATTAAAAAATTTAACGTGTTTATACTATAAAAAGATTATAATGTGTTTCTATAAGTTTTTAAAAGGAACTTCAACAAAAGTGTCGTCCCAACCTATCATCAAACTAACTCCGTCTTCATTGGTTTTAAAAGCCATAGATAAGGATTCAATGGGAGCAGAAGCATTTTTAGAAGGCACTTTAATTCTAGTAATGTCTAGATCTTCTTTGTAGCTATAAGCACCCCAAGTATTGGTTTCTTTATTTAGAATAACAGTCCATTCTTTTTCGTTAGGTATTGTATATAGAGTATAGGTTCCGGCAGCTATTTTAACCCCTCCAACTTGCATATCAGAATACAAATCTAATTCAGTAGCCTCATTTGCACCCGTGCGCCAAACTTGGTTAAAAGGCACCAATTCCCCAAAAATTTTCCGATTTTTTTTCAATGGCCTGCTATATATAACCCGTATTAAAGGAGCTTTATTTGCATCTCTGGCAATGGCTAAATCCATAGGACTAGCGTCAATTTTTGGAAATTCTTGTGCAGAAACAGGTTGCGCTAATGTAAATAAGCAGAAAAGGAAAAACATGGGTAAAAGACGTGTTAATTTCATTGTTTATTTTTTTTTAAATATACAATGTTTACATTAAATCCTATTGTTAAATAAAACCTTATTATTTGTTAAAATTAGCGAGTTAATAAATAAGTGGTTAGTAAGTGATTTTAAAGTATTTTTTTTCACATAAAATTGTTAATAACTTAGCGCATTACAACTATGCAACCCCTATATTTTACTATAGCTTTTGTTATATTTGTGCGTTGAGCTATTTTCTAATTAATCTAAGGAAAATATAGGTGTAGAATTAAGTAAAATACAATAAAATATTTATGAGCGAAGAGAAAAAAAAAGATAGTTACGGTGCAGATAGTATTCAGGCATTAGAAGGAATGGAGCATGTACGCATGCGTCCATCTATGTATATTGGAGATACTGGAGTGCGAGGATTACATCACTTAGTTTATGAAGTAGTAGATAATTCCATAGATGAAGCAATGGGAGGTCATTGTGATAAAATCGATATTTGGATTGGTAAAGACAACTCCATTTCTGTAAAAGATAATGGCAGGGGTATTCCTGTAGATATGCACAAAAAAGAAGGCGTATCTGCACTAGAAGTTGTAATGACAAAAATAGGAGCTGGAGGAAAATTTGACAAAGATTCCTATAAAGTTTCAGGGGGTCTTCACGGGGTAGGGGTGTCTGTTGTAAATGCACTTTCTGAAAACCTGAAAGCTACAGTTTACAGAGAAGGAAAAATATGGGAACAAGAATATAAAAGAGGTAAAGCACAATATCCTGTAAAATCGGTTGGAGAATCTAATGATAGAGGAACTTTAGTTACTTTTAGACCAGATGAAACTATTTTTGAACAAACCATAGAGTTTAGTTATGATACACTAGCAGGAAGGATGCGTGAACTTTCTTTCTTAAATAAAGGAATTACAATTTCGCTTACAGACCAAAGAGATCCTAAAGAAGATGGAAGTTTTGAGACTGAAATTTTTCATAGCGATGAAGGATTAAAAGAGTTTGTTCGTTTTCTTGACGGAAACAGAGAGCCAATTATTAAAGACATTATCTCTCTTGAATCTGAAAAAAATGACATCCCTGTGGAAGTAGCGATGATTTACAATACTTCTTTTAATGAAAATTTACATTCCTATGTAAATAACATAAATACTCACGAAGGAGGTACCCATCTTGCTGGATTTAGACGTGGTTTAACAACTACACTAAAAAAATATGCAGATGCTTCTGGACTTTTAGACAAATTGAAATTTGAAATTTCTGGAGATGATTTTCGTGAAGGTTTAACCGCAATAGTTTCTGTAAAAGTTGCAGAGCCACAATTTGAGGGTCAAACAAAAACAAAATTAGGCAATAGAGAGGTTACAGCTGCAGTAAGTCAAGCAGTTTCTGAAATGCTTACAAATTATCTAGAAGAACATCCTGATGATGCTAAAACCATTGTTCAAAAAATAATTTTAGCAGCACAAGCGCGTCACGCAGCAAATAAAGCACGTGAAATGGTGCAAAGAAAAACAGTAATGAGCATTGGTGGATTGCCAGGAAAACTCTCTGACTGCTCAGAACAAGACCCGTCTATTTGTGAAGTTTTCTTAGTAGAGGGTGATTCTGCAGGTGGAACCGCAAAACAAGGACGCGATAGGAATTTTCAAGCTATATTACCACTTCGTGGTAAAATATTAAACGTAGAAAAAGCCATGCAACATAAGGTTTTTGAAAACGAAGAAATCAGAAATATTTATACTGCACTTGGTGTTACTATTGGCACAGAAGACGACAGTAAAGCATTAAACCTTACAAAACTTCGCTACCATAAAATTGTAATTATGTGTGATGCCGATGTAGATGGCAGCCATATTGCAACCCTTATTTTAACCTTCTTTTTCCGATACATGAGAGAACTTATTGAAGCAGGTCATGTGTACATAGCTACACCACCATTATATCTTATTAAAAAGGGAAATAAAAAATCCTACGCCTGGAGCGAAAAAGATAGAGAAAAAATAAATATTGATTTTGGAGGTAGTGCGGCCATTCAGCGTTATAAAGGACTTGGGGAGATGAACGCAGAACAACTATGGGATACTACCATGAACCCACAGTTTAGAACATTGCGTAAAATTACAATTGATAACCTAGGCGAAGCTGATCGAGTATTTTCAATGCTTATGGGCGATGAAGTGCCACCCCGAAGAGAATTTATAGAGAAAAATGCCGCCTATGCAAATATAGACGCATAACAAACCTTGTATTAAGTAAATTTTAAAACCTCATTGTTTAAAAACATGAGGTTTTTTTTAAATATGTATAATTGATTTTTAGGGTTATTGTGTCCTTAACGGTTGTACTTTTAATTACTAACCAAATTAAAATATATTACTGATGAGAAATCTAACACTTTTCACCTTTCTATTCGTATCAACATTTTCCTTTTCCCAAAATAAATTAGAGGATTTATTAGCTGCCGGTATTGAAGATGCACAGCGTTTTGCAAGCGGGTACATTAGTCCAGCAGCAGAAGGTATAATTTATAACCTTTCCAACGGTTGGATACAATCGGCAAATGTGAAGAAACCTTTGCGATTTGAAATTTCAGTTATTGGTAATATATCTTTTGTGAAAGACATAAACAAAAGCTTTACTTTAAATACAGACGATTATATTAATCTACAATTTAGAGACGGAAGCACCACTAACAGTGTGGCAACAGCCTTTGGTAAAAACAACCCCAATATATTTGTTTTTGCTAGAGTAACCGATGAAACAGGTGCTTTTCAGCAAGATGTTGCGTTTGAACTACCACAAGGTCTTGCCTCAACAAATATCAATTTTGTTCCTACTGCTTTTTTGCAAGCACGCATGGGCATTTTTAAAGCCACCGAAGTAAAAGTGCGCTACTTTCCAAAAATAGATTATGAAGACGTACAAACCGAACTTTTCGGTCTTGGACTTCAACACGAATTTACCCAATGGCTTCCTGCAGATAAACTGTTTCCTGTGGCAATTTCCGGGTTTATTGGGTTTACTAATCTAAACGGAAGTTTTGATTTTACGGATAGCCAAATCGTTGAAGGTGCCAACCAACGCTTTGCTGTGAAACAAAATAGCTGGTTGTTTCAAGTGCATGCTTCAACTAAATTGCCAATAATAAATTTTTATGGAGGATTAGGCTATGTTACAGGAATCTCTGATTTTGATGTATTAGGGACATATACAGTAAGAGCAGGCACCCCACTATTTGAAACCACAAACACTTTTGAAAATCCGTTTACAGTAAAGAATAAAGTTTCTGGTGTAAAAGCTACATTAGGAACTAGATTACAGTTAGCATTTTTTAGCATTTATGCCGAATATAATCTTGCTGAATATAATACAGCAAGTGCAGGTATTGGTTTTGGAATTTAACGTACCATTTGTTACTTTTTTAACAAGTTATTCGTAATTTTGCACTTTCAATTTAACTCTTAATAAAATAGAATATTATGAAAGTAACAGTTGTAGGAGCCGGTGCTGTAGGCGCAAGTTGTGCAGAATACATAGCCATGAAAAATTTTGCTTCGGAAGTCGTTCTTTTAGACATTAAAGAAGGATTTGCCGAAGGAAAAGCAATGGATTTGATGCAAACAGCATCTTTAATGGGTTTTGATACCAAAATTACAGGAGTAACTAGTGATTATGCAAAAACAGCAAATAGCGATATTGCAGTAATCACCAGTGGAATTCCCCGAAAACCAGGTATGACCAGAGAAGAATTAATAGGCATAAATGCTGGAATTGTAAAAACTGTTGCAACAAATATTGTACAACACTCACCAAATGTAATTCTAATAGTAGTAAGCAACCCAATGGATACGATGACATATCTTGCTCATAAAGTTACAGGTTTACCAAAAAACAGAATTATAGGAATGGGGGGTGCTTTAGACAGTGCTCGTTTTAAATATTTTTTAAGTCAAGCACTACAATGTCCACAATCTGACGTTGATGGAATTGTTTTAGGTATGCATAGTGATACCGGAATGATCCCTTTAACACGATTAGCAACAAGAAATAGTGTTCCTGTTACCGAATTTATTTCTAAGGACAAATTAGATCAAGTTTTAGAAGACACCAAAGTTGGTGGCGCAACCCTTACAAAATTATTAGGAACCTCAGCTTGGTATGCTCCTGGAGCGGCTGTTTCTTCCATGGTTCAAGCAATAGCTTGTGACCAAAAGAAACTCTTTCCTTGTTCGGTTTTGTTAGAAGGAGAATATGGGCTATCCAACCTATGTATAGGTGCTCCTGCCATCATCGGAAAAAATGGGGTTGAAAAAATTGTAGAAATAGCATTAAACGATGTTGAAAATACAAAAATGAAAGAAAGTGCAGCAGCAGTAAAAGGTACTAACGCACTACTTAATTAGGTAAAAAGCTAAAAAATTTTAGCACCAAATTCCACTTCCATTTAAAAATGTTTTGGGATTTGGTGTTTGGAATTTACATTCCTTTTTAAAACTTAAAAAATAATTGCCTTTTCTTAATTGAAATTCTATATTTGCACGTTTCTAAAAAACCAACAAAATCATTTATACACATAATATTTAAACAGAATGCAAAATAAGGGACTAATAATAGTGTTTGCTGTATTGTTTGGATTGGTAAGTATTTACCAATTATCGTTTACATACATCTCGACTAGGGTAGAGGGAGAAGCTAAAGAATATGCTATCTCTAAAGTATCAGAAAATGTTGAAGATTATACCGTTAAAAGAGATTTAGTAGAAAAAACCTATCTAGATTCTGTAGCCAATAACCCTGTTTTATTAGGAATTAATTACAGCGATGCTAAAGACAAAGAATTAAACAAAGGACTCGACCTTAAAGGAGGTATCAACGTGATTCTTCAAATATCGGTAAAAGATATTCTAAAAGGTCTATCAAACAATTCAAAAGACCCTGCCTTTAACCAAGCATTAGACCGTGCTACAGAAATTCAAAAAGAAGGTACAGACACTTTTATTGATGCTTTTTACAAGGCTTACACTGAAATTCCAGGAGATAATAAACTTGCATCTCCAGATGTTTTTGCAAATAAATTACTAAGCGAAGAGGTTAATTTTGATATGACCAACGCTGAGGTAAAACGAATTTTAGACAGAAAAGTAGATGAATCTGTTGATGCTGCTTTTGAAGTGCTTCGTAAGCGTATTGATAAATTTGGAGTTACTCAGCCTAATTTACAGCGTTTAGGTAATTCTGAACGGATATTAGTAGAACTTCCTGGCGCTAGAGACATAGAACGTGTAAAAGGTCTTTTGCAAAGTACCGCTCAGCTTGAGTTTTGGCATACATATAAAGTAGATGAAATGTCTTCCTTTCTTCCAAGTGCCAATCAAATTTTAAAAAATACACTTAAACCAGAAGCAGAAGAAAAAGCAAAAGATACAACACAAGCTGCAGAAGTGGATGATGTTTCTAAACTTTTAGGTGGTGAAGATGTGAAAAGCCAAGATGAAGCGATTGCTGCAGAACCTATTTTTAGTAAAGTATTGTATCAAGGAAGTCAAGGAGGACCAGTTTTAGCTGCTTTCCGATTAAAAGACACTGCCCAAATAAATGCGTACTTAAAAATGCCGCAAGTGCGCAATTTATTGTCACAAGAACAACGTTTTGCAAAATTTGTTTGGGGTAAGCCTACAATACTTAAAGAAACTGGCGAACAAATAGCAGAACTTTATGCTTTAAAAGCAAATAGAGACAATGTACCACCACTTGGTGGAAGTGTGGTTGCAGATGCTTCACAAGGTTTTGACCAACGAGGACAACCAGCTGTAAACATGCAAATGGATGGGAAAGGAGCAAGAATATGGGAAGAAATGACAGGCTTGGCTTCTGCACAACAAAGCCAGATAGCAATTGTTTTAGATGATATTGTTTATTCAGCACCGGGTGTTTCCAGAGGGGCTATAAGTGGTGGTCGTTCTGAAATAACAGGTAGTTTTACATTAAATGAGGCAATTGACCTTGCAAACGTATTGCGGGCAGGAAAACTTCCAGCATCCGCAGATATTATTCAAAGTGAAATTGTAGGTCCATCATTAGGCCAAGAAGCAATTGATAGTGGCATCATGTCCTTTCTTCTTGCATTGAGTTTAGTACTACTTTGGATGATTGGCTATTATGGTAAAGCCGGTATCTTTGCAGATATTGCTTTAGCTGTAAATATTTTATTTATTTTTGGAGTCCTTGCAGGTCTAGGTGCAGTGCTTACTCTTCCAGGTATTGCCGGTATCGTTCTTACTATCGGGATGTCTGTAGATGCAAACGTGCTTATTTTTGAACGAATTAGAGAAGAATTATATAAAGGAAAAGCACAGAAGGATGCTATTAAAGATGGTTTTAATAATGCACTTTCTTCTATTTTAGATGCAAATATTACTACTGCTTTAACCGGTATTATCTTACTTGTTTTTGGAACCGGACCTATTAAAGGATTTGCCACCACTTTATTAATAGGTATTTTAACCTCTTTGTTTACGGCAATATTTATTACTAGATTATTTATTGACCGATATACTGTTAATGGTAAACCATTATTGTTTTCAACATCAGTAACCAAAAATCTATTTAGAAACTTAAGTATTGATTTCTTAGGAAAGCGAAAAATTGCTTATATCATTTCTGGAATATTAATTGTTTTATCTCTTGGATCATTATTGACTCAAGGTTTAAATCAAGGTGTTGATTTTGTTGGAGGTCGAACCTACACGGTACGTTTTGACAAAACAGTAATTGCTTCTGAAATTCAATCAGACTTAGTTGTTGTTTATGGAAGTGCTGAGGCAAAAACTTTTGGAGGAAATAATCAATTAAAGATTACCACTAAATACAAAGTAGATGAGCAAGGCTCTGAAGTAGATGAAGAAGTACAAGCACTTTTATTTAAAGCATTACAACCTAATTTTCCGGCAGGATTTACTTACCAAGATTTTCTTGGTGGCGATGAAACTAAGCAAGTTGGTTTGATGCAGTCCATGAAAGTAGGACCCACAATTGCTAGTGATATAAAAAGTGCTTCTATTTGGGCGGTGTCTGGATCTTTAATCGTTGTTTTTCTGTATATATTATTGCGATTCAGAAGATGGCAATTTAGCTTAGGCGCAGTTGTTGCTGTTATTCATGACGTATTGATTGTTCTAGGAGTATTTTCCTTGCTGCGAAATGTTATGCCTTTTTCTATGGAATTAGACCAAGCGTTTATTGCAGCTATTCTTACCGTAATTGGGTATTCATTAAATGATACCGTGGTTGTGTTTGACCGTATTAGAGAATATTTTAATGACAACCCAAGCTGGAAAATGGGACGTGTTATCAATTCAGCAGTAAACAGTACCATTAGTAGAACTTTAAATACGTCCTTTACCACTTTAGTAGTGTTACTGGCAATCTTTATTTTTGGTGGCGACTCCATTAGAGGCTTTATGTTTGCTTTAATTGTAGGGATTGTAGTAGGTACCTATTCTTCTATTTTTATCGCAACACCTGTAATGTTTGATACGGTTAAGAAAAAAGGAATTGACTTAAAAAACAAAGAAATAGAAATAAAAGGAGAAACTTTAAAGGCTTAATTTTATTCATATTTAGAGTAAAAAGCTCCATTCTAAAAGTTATTTGGAATGGAGCTTTTTTATTATTCCTATTTTAATATATGGGTTGAAAATTTAATAGGTCTTTTATCTCTATTTACATCTTATCAAAAAAAAGGTATTTGAAAGGACAATGACACGATGTTTTTATTTAAAAATACTAAAATAGATATAAAATTAGTAATTAAATAGGATGTAGCTATGAAAGTTTAGACTTCACGATTTTGTTTTATACGTTACCTAATACGTACTAATATAGAAAAAAATAGCAAGCAAGGGTAGTTGATTTTGTACAATAAATTTATATTTTCTCCCAAACTATTTTATCGCCAACCTCCAAATTCCAAAGATCGGATAAACCGGCATTTATTTCTAAAACATATTGTGCAGGTGCTAAAGATGGGAGAGAAGTAACATCAAAAGGAATGGCGTTTTTTTGAAAACTTACAATTTGTTTGTTTGCATTAATGTAAATAATGTCCAAGGCAATTTCGGTATTTTTCATATAAAAACTCCGCACTTGAGCATCTGGAAAAATAAAAAGCATTCCTTGATTTTCTTCCATCGATTTGCGATACATTAACCCAGTTTGGGTTTTATATTCGTCATCGGCTATTTCAATATCTAATATTTTTATGATGCTGTCTTTTTCGCCTTTTATTAATTGTAATTCGGCATTTTTTGTAAATGAAATGGCAGCGGTTTTAATGGTTGATTGTGCTTTGTCATTTTTGCAACTAATGAAAATTAAAAGAAATAAAATACATGTTTGAAAAAGAATTTTCATTGTAAAAATTTTAAAAAATATTAAATTTAAGAAGTGGTTTGTTCAGTGGGTCTTACCATAAAATAAATTCCTAAAATTATAAATGGAATACTTAGCCATTGTCCCATATTTAACGCTAGATTATCTTCAAAATCTACTTGGTTTTCTTTGATAAATTCCACAAAAAACCGAACAGACCAAAGTAAAATTAAAAATAATCCGAAGAGATAACCTTGTTTTTCACGTTTGTTCGTTTTCCAATAAACAAACCATAAAATTAAGAAAACTATCAAATAAGCAGCAGATTCGTATAGTTGGGTTGGGTATCGAGGAAAGTCCTCGCCTAATTTTGCAAAAATAACTCCATAATCACTTCCTGTTGGTTTTCCTATTATTTCTGAATTAAAGAAGTTGCCAATCCTGATAAAAATAGCACCTGAAGCTACCGGAATAACCACGCGATCTAAAATCCATAATATTGGTTTTTGAAGTACATTTTTACTGTACAAATACATTGCAGCAATAATCCCTATAGCAGCACCATGACTCGCTAAGCCTCGAAAACCGGTAAATTCAAATTCGGGTTCTATCTTAAAAGGTAAGAAAATTTCTAATAAGTGGTGTTGAAAATAATCCCAATCATAAAAAATAACATGTCCTAATCGAGCGCCGATAAGTGTTGCTATTACGGTGTAAATAAAAATAGAATCTAGTTTTTCTATAGAAATTTCTTCTCTAATATAAATTTTTTTCATCAGAAACCAGCCTACTGTAAAGGCAATTACAAACATTAAACTGTAATAATGAATCGTGATAAAACCAAGATTAAACCCTGTAGATGGATCCCAAACAATACTTAAAAAGTGCATAGGTAGTTTTTTATTGAAGTGTAAATATAATAACTATTAATGAGTAAAGTTTAACGATTAACAATTTTTGATTTTTAGAAGGAATACTTATGAATTATTTTTCTTTTCTGGCACAGGATCATACCCCTTGCCTCCCCACGGATGGCAACTAAATATTCTTTTAATTGCTAGTTTGCCGCCTTTTAAAAGTCCGTGTTTTTGTAATGCTTCTTTACTGTAATGCGAACAAGTGGGTTGGTATCTGCACGTAGCTGGTTTAAATGGAGAAATTACGGTTTGATATACTTTTATCAAAAAAACAAAAGGCGCTATAAAAACTTTTTTCAACAAAAAGATTAATTTTATTTTTTAAAACTCACAAACTAAAAGTCGTCCCGTCTTTCCCATCTTTTAGATGTATGCCAATAGCGGCTAATTCATCTCTTATTTTATCGCTAGTGGCAAAATCTTTATTTTCTCTGGCTTCTTTTCTAAGTCGAATTAATAAAGTTATCGTATCTGAAAGTTTTGTAGAATTAGTATTAGATATAGATTCTTCTTGTAAACCTAGCACATCAAAAACAAAACTATGGATGGCAGTTTTTAAAACTTCCAAATCTGAAGGGGTAATACTTGCTTTTCCATCTTTCACAGAATTGATGAATTTAGCGGCTTCAAAAAGTTGTGCAATGAGTATGGGACTGTTAAAGTCGTCATTCATGGCGTCATAACAAGATTGCTTCCATGCAGCAATATCCATCGTGCTTTCTTTTCCTGTGGAGAGAGAATTTAGGTTTTTAAAAGCTTCCATCATGCGGTTATAGCCCTTTTCAGTAGCTTCTAAAGCATCGCTGGAAAAATCTAAAATACTTCGGTAATGTGCCTGATACATAAAAAATTTAGTTACCGTTGGCGAAAATGGTTTGGACAGAATTGTATTGTCACCGGTAAATATTTCGTTAGGTAAAATATTATTTCCGGTGGACTTTGCCATTTTTTGACCGTTAAGAGTGAGCATATTGGCGTGCATCCAATAATTCACAGGATTTTGATTACAAAAGGCTTCAGATTGTGCAATTTCACACTCATGATGCGGAAACTTTAAATCCATACCGCCGCCGTGAATGTCAAAATGTTCGCCTAGATATTTGGTGCTCATGGCAGTACATTCGAGATGCCAGCCGGGAAATCCGTCACTCCAGGGTGAGGGCCAACGCATAATGTGTTGTGGTTCGGCTTTTTTCCATAGAGCAAAATCTTGCGGATTTTTCTTATCACTTTGTCCTTCCAGTTCGCGGGAGTTGGCAATCATATCTTCTAGATTTCTTCCGCTTAGCTTTCCGTAATGATGGGTTTCATTAAATTTTAAAACATCAAAATAAACAGAACCATTTTTCTCATAAGCAAAACCATTTTTTAAAATTTCTTGAATAATGCCAATTTGCTCAATTATATGTCCTGTGGCTGTTGGCTCTATACTAGGAGGAAGGGCATTAAATTTTTCCATAGTTTGGTGAAAATCAATGGTGTAGTTTTGCGCCACTTCCATGGGTTCAATTTTTTCAATTCTTGCTTTTTTTGCAATTCGGTCTTCACCGCTATCGGCATCGTTTTCTAAATGACCGGCATCGGTAATGTTTCTTACATAGCGTACTTTATATCCCAAATGTTTCAAATATCTAAAAACAAGATCAAAGGATAAAAAGGTACGGCAATTTCCTAGATGTACATTGCTATAAACGGTAGGCCCACAAACATACATGCCAATGAAGCCCTCATGAATAGGAGTGAAGATTTCTTTCTTTTTTGAAAAAGAATTGTATAAAGTAAGTTTTTGATTTTTAAATAGTTTCATTGTGTCTTATAACCGATGATGGATGTAAAGGTAATCTTCTTTCGTATAATAGGATTAGATGTTAAGGGTTCAACATTTATGTAAGCATTCCTGTGGAGTTATTATTTGAATCTTCCATACTTAAATTTAGTATTTGGTTTCCAGTTTAATAAAATCTAAAAATTCTCTGCGCAAAGCAGGTTCTTTAAATTTACCTCCAAATTCTGAAGTTACTGTGCTGCTGTCAATATCCCGAATGCCTCTGCTATTTACACATAAGTGTTTTGCGTCTATAATACAGGCAACATCTTCAGTACCTAATGTTCTTTGAAGCTCTTGAACTACTTGCATAGTTAATCGTTCCTGAACTTGGGGCCTTTTTGCAAAATAATCTACAATCCGATTCATTTTAGAAAGACCTAATACTGAACCATTAGAAATATAGGCAACGTGAGCTTTTCCTACAATTGGAAGAAAATGATGTTCGCAAGTAGAATATACAGTGATATTTTTTTCAACAAGCATTTCGCCATATTTATATTTGTTATCAAAGGTAGATGCCTTGGGCTTCTTGGCAGGGTTAAGTCCGCCAAATATTTCATTGACAAACATTTTAGCAACACGATTAGGCGTTCCTTTTAGGCTATCGTCTGTTAAATCTAAACCTAATGTTTCCATGATGTGTTGCATATCCTCTTTGATCAGCTGAATTTTTTCCAAATCAGTAAGGAGAAAAGCGTCAGGACGAAGAGGTGTACTCCCGGAAGTGCCAACGTGGTTATCTCCTAAATCTTCAATTTTTTTTAAATGTTTTTCTAAGCCCATAATGTTAAAATTCAAAATTGTTTGTGCAAATAGTTTGCAAAGATAGCTATTATTGAAATGATATAGAAACTAGTCTTTTGATATTTTAACCTGTACATACTTATAGTTTCATAATATTTTCTTAATTTTCCGCGGTTAAACTTATTTATAAAGATGAAATTACAAGTCCCCTTTCTAATTTTTGCAATTTTTACATTTTTTACAACTCCGCTTCTTGCCCAAGGCCCAGGTTCCTTGTTTGTGGATGCAGGACCGGATCAAACCATTGAATGTGCCAGTGGTGGCTGTGTGGACATTACTGCAACTTTCTTAGAAACCTTTGAAACCATAAGTGAAAATTACACCGTAACGTCCATACCTTACAACCCTCCATTTGCATTTAATGGATTGGCTAACCCTTTAAATCCAAATATTGATGATGCATGGTCACCAGTGGACAACCTTCCTTTTGACTTTTGTTTCTTCGGAAACCTAGAACAACAATTTCAAGTGGGATCAAATGGTGTTTTACGATTTGATGTGGATCCTACAGACACTACAAATGGTTGGAGTTTTACAGAAAACTTGCCCAATAACTCAAACCCAACTTTAGGGGAAGCAAATGTATTTACTCCGGTTCATGATATAGATCCTTCTGCTTCTACAACCGAAGAAATAGGCTATGAAGTGTTGGGAGCTTTTCCAAACCGAGTTTTAGTGGTCTCCTATTATCAAGTTCCTCTTTTTTCAGGTTCTTGTAATAGCTTACTTGCTACACACATGGCGGTATTTTATGAATTTTCAAATGTGATAGAAATTTATGTGCAGGACAAGCCAGTTTGTCCATCTTGGAATAGTGGTAACGCTGCATTAGGTATTCAAAACAATGCGGGAACGGTTGCTTTTGTCCCACCGGGAAGAAATACATCAGATTCGCCTTGGACAGCAACTAACGAAGCTTGGCAGTTTTCTCCAATTGGCGTTCCAACGTATGACTTTGTTTGGTTGGATAGTGGCGGTAATGTTATAGGTACAACACCTACTTTAAGCGTTTGTGCCACAGGCATCTATACTGCACAAGTAACCTATACAAATACATGTAATGGTGATGTTGTTATTATAACAGATGATGTTATAGTTACTTCTTCTGCCAACTTTACTGTTGACCTTGGTCTTGACATTACAACTTGTGATACTACAAACATAGTGCTTGATGCAAGTGCCGATGCTCCGGTTGGAGCGATTTATGAGTGGTTTTTTAATGGAGTTTCTCAGGGACCTCCATCGGCTTTAAATCCAACATTTACTGCATCTGCACCTAATTCAGGTCTTTATGAAGTAGAAGTGTTTGACCCGGCAGACCCTACCTGTGCTGTTACCGATGATATTGTAATTACTTTTTTTCCGCAACCTATTATAGCAAGCCCGGCTATTGATTTATTTATTTGTGATGATGGAGTTACTCCTGGGGTGTTCGATTTAACTGTTAATGATGCTATCGTTTTAGGAGGGCAAAATCCTGCTGATTTTAATATAACCTATCATAATTTGCAAGCTGATGCTGATTCAGGAGCAAATCCGATTATAAATCCTACAGCATATTTAATTACCGGAACAGTAGAAACTATTTATGTCCGCATTCAGGATACTTCCGGCACTTGTTTTATTACAGATGCGTTTTTAATTACTTTTACTGCAGTTACTGCCGGTCCCGTAACGCCAAATCCCTATGCTATTTGCGATCAAGATTCTTCGGGTGATGAAGAGATAAGCTTCATAAATCTATTTAATACTATGGTGTTAAATGGTCAAAATCCTTTAGATTTTACAGTAACGTATCACCTTAGCCAAGCAGATGCCGATGCGGGTATTGGGGCATTGCCCAACCCATATATCATAAACACAAGTCCAATTACCATTTATATCCGAATCGAAAATGACAACCAACCAACTCATTAATCCTCTGCGACGAGGACAACAATGGATTTGCACCGTTTACGTTAAGCGATGCCGATATGGACATTACCTTAGGCGATCCGTTATTAAGTGTGACCTACCATGGCACGGAGTTAGATGCGATAAACGGTATCTTTTCATTACCAAATCCTTATGTAAACGACAGTCCCTATGAGGATGAAGTATGGGCACGTGTAGAAAGCAGTGTAAGCAGTTGTTACACGATAGTACGCTTACTATTATATGTTCGCAATACCCCACAAGTAGTAACCCCGGAGCCTTTACGCTTATGTGATTATAACAATCCAGGCGATGGCTTTGAAGTATTTGATTTAACCCAAGCAGCCCCGGAGATACTCAACGGCTTAGACCCGACCCATTACGACCTGTATTACTATGTAAATCAGAGCGATGCAGTAGTAGCAGGCGATTCCGCCTTATTAGCCCCCCCGGGCGATTACAGCCAAGCCATCGTCACCCCCGGCGCCTACCAGAATCAAGTACCCTTTAACCAGATTATATACGTATTAGTAGTAGGCAATGCCAATAGCATCGATCCAAGCACCGATCCGGCATCTAATGGGGAGAGCTGTTATGCCGTAGTAGAATTAGAATTAATAGTAGACCCACTACCGGTAGCCAATTTACCCTTGCCCTATGAATTATGCGATGATGAGATAAACGGGAGCACATTAACGGATGAGTTAAGCACGTTCGATTTAACCACCCGCAATATAGAGATTACCGGTGGCGATTTGACTTTAAATGTAACGTGGTATGAAACCCCTGCCGATGAAGCCGCAGACAATGCCATAGTAGATCCAACCGCCTATCAAAACAGAACGATAGCCCCCGCAACCCAACCCACGCCACAAACGATAGTAGCACGAGTAACGGATATCCGCGGATGTAAGAGCACGACCACCTTAACCTTGGTAGTACTCCCCAATCCGATAGCCAATGCGCCCACAGCTATAGAAGAATGCGATAGCGGTTTGAATCTAGATGATGGGATAGCCACGTTTGATTTAACCCAGCGCGATTCCCAGATAATAGGCATACAGACCGATGTTACCGTAACCTACTACACCACCCAAGGAGCAGCAGAAGCAGGAGTGGCTGGCACCGAGATAGCCAACCCCACCACCTATGTAAACACGATTCCTTACCTAGACAGCGTGTGGGCACGCGTAGAAAAGATAGTAACCCCCCCGAGCGTTTCACCGGCGTGTTATGATGTCATAGAATTACAATTAATTGTAGTACCCTTACCCGATGTACCCACGGCAGGCTTTGGCGATTTATTTTCCTGTGATCAAGACGGAGACGGCAACGCCCTCTTTGATTTAACGCAAAACAGTCCCTTTGTTATAGGCTTACAACCCCCATCCGATTTTATAGGGCCAAATTACTACATCAATATATTTGATGCAGCAGCAGGAGTACCCGGGACCGAGATAGCCACTCCGGCACTATTTTTAAGCACGAGCAGTCCGCAACCCATATGGGTTCGTATAGAGAGTTTACTCACTGGATGTGTACGTATAAGCAGCTTCAATCTAATTGTAGGCACCTTTCCAACGATAGTTAATCCATTAGATAAAGAAGCCTGTGATGATATAGAAAGCGGTAGCGATACCGATGGCATCACCATATTTGATTTAACCCAATACACAGAGGAAATTACAGGAGGCAACGGCAGCTACGAAGTTATTTATTATGCCACCCAGCAAGACCAGATAGACAATACCCCAATTTTAAATCCATCGGCATATGCCAATGCAATAAGTCCAGAGCAGACCATTTATGTAAGCGTATTGAACACAGAAGGCTGTGAAGCACAAACCACGCTATTGTTACGAGTTCTCCCCTTGCCAAATGCCATCGATGCTGAATATGCACTATGCGATCCAGACAATGACGGCTATGCCTTTTTCGATTTAGAAACGATGACGGTAGTAATAGCCAATGGCGAAACCGATGTATTGATAACCTATTACGAAACCCTGTTAGATGCAGAAGAAGGCGTAAATGCCCTAGACACGACAGTACCCTATGAAAATCTATCCACCCCGATGCAAACCCTATGGGTACGAGTAATCCGAGACATAGTACCACCAAGCACCACGCCTGCTTGTTACACGGTAGTAGAGTTGACCTTGATGGTAAATCCAACCCCTGTAGTTCCTTTAGTGATAGACGCAATAGTATTATGTGATCCAGACGAAATAGCGGAGTTTGATTTAACCCAACATCAAGAATTTATTTATGGCACCCAAGACCCATTAGCCTATACCTTAACCTACCACGAAACCCTGTTAGATGCAGAAGCAGGAACTAATGCGATAGTAAATCCGGAAACCTATACCAACACAAGCAACCCCCAGACGATATACGTCCGTTTAACAGACAATGAAACCGGCTGCTATAAAGTAAGCAGTTTTGAGATAGAAATATCGGTAGGTCCTGTGGCTAATTTACCCACTCCCTTAGACTCGTGTGATGATTTAGGGGAGCCCAACGATGGCATTACCACCTTTGATTTAACGCAAAAAGAGGACGAGATAACAGGAGGAGTAGCAGGAGTAGAAGTCCGTTTTTATGAGCTAGAAGAAGACGCACAAAACGATATAAATAGGATAGATCCAGAAACAGCCTATGTTAATACAGTAAACTTACAAACCATTTATGTACGAGTAATAGATGGCAATACAGGCTGTGTAAGTTTCACCAGATTATTACTTCGTGTGTTCCCCAACCCGAGCCCAACCGTTCCCGATGCATTAGAGTTGTGCGATGATAACAATGCAGGCGACGGCATAGAAGCCTTCAATTTGTTAGACGCACAGGCCCAGATATTAAATGGTGCAAATTGGGACGTACTATATTATGCCACCCAAGCAGAGGCCTTATTAGGCGATCCCACCCAAGCCATAGACAGCAGTGTACCTTATGAAAACACGACCCCGTGGCTACAGATTTTATATGTACGAGTAACCAACGCCACTACCGGTTGTTTTGAGATAGTAGAATTAACCCTGATAGTACACCCATTGCCAGACGACAGCGCAGTGTTGGAAGACCTAATAGCCTGTGAAATAAACACCGATGGAGTAGCCACCTTTAACCTAGAAGACAAGATAGGCGAGATTTTAAATGGACAAGATCCACTGCTACATACCATTACGTTTTACCGAACCGATGTAGAAGCCCAATCAGGCTTAAATCCTATAGTAAACACCACTACATTTCAAAACACGATAAATCCGGAGCCGATATATACAGGCATCCTCAACACAGAAACGGGTTGTTATATAGGTGGGGTACAATTTTTCTTACTACGCGTTTTGGAAGGAGCAACAGCGACGACCCCGGCAGCACCTTTAATTGTTTGTGAAGACGAAGAGGGAAGTGGCATAGGCACCTTTGATTTAAGCATTTTGAATGCAGAGATACTAAACGGTCAAGACCCAAATCTATATATAGTAACCTACCACGAAAGTTTAGCAGAAGCAGATTCAGGAGCAAATCCAATAGCGAGTACCACGACCAACTATCAAAGTCCGACAGCCACGCTATGGGCACGAGTAACCTTTCCGATAGCAGACCCAGAGAGACCCTTTCCGGCAGGCTGTTATGCAGTGGTAGAAGTACAGTTAGTTGTAAATCCCCTTCCCATACTAGCATTACAAGAGAGTTATCGATTATGTGTAGATGCCTTTGGCAATCCCATAGAAGAAGAATTTGGTTCGACCTCACCACCAGTTATAGACACAGGACTGAGCACACCAGAGTATCGTTTTATATGGGAAATAGACGGGCAGTTACAATTTGGAGAGACCCAAGGAAGTATAGTCGCCAGCCAAGCAGGCGTATATACAGTAACGGCAACTAATCAAGCCACAGGATGTGAAAACAGTGCTAGTACAACGGTCGTGTTATCCTCACCACCACTTGTATATGATGCACAAACAACCTCAGGTGCTTTTGCAGGAGTACACACCATAGAAGCCAGTGCATCAGGACTAGGAAGTTATGTGTATCAATTAGACGACGGACCTTTTCAGAACAGTGGAATTTTTGAAAATGTAAGTCCCGGCAGTCATATCATAACAATAACCGACGAGAATGGTTGTGGCAGTGTAGAGATAGAAGTAGGAGTGATAGATTACCCACGATTTTTCACGCCCAATAACGATGGATTTCACGAGAGATGGAATATCATAGGAATAGCAACAAATCCTACGGCAAAAATTTATATATTTGACCGTCACGGCAAACTAATAAAACAAATAAGTCCGACAAGTGCCGGATGGGATGGGACATACAATGGCAA
>PHDJ01000058.1:2540-9212 GCA_002842575.1 Bacteroidetes bacterium HGW-Bacteroidetes-2 | reverse complement strand
AGATTACATTTATCTTTAGAATTCAAAACACCAAATATGGTATATTTAAAAACAGCGTAAATCAATTTTTAACCTGTAGCCATATTTCAGGACAAGACAGTGTAAAAAGACAGACGACACAGCAAGACAATGACTAAAAACGGACTTGACATATCGACCAAGTGGACAGACTTTCAAATTGATCGTGTTTTGCTATTGGGACAAGTGACAGAAGGAAATGAAAAAGCCGACCCTTCGCATTTTTTAAAATTTCTTTTAGCCGACCCACATTGCACACATTTGGTTTTGCCCAACACGCAAGCCGACCCTTCGCAAAACCAAAAGAGTGCAATTTTTGCCAACGGACCTTACGACAAGAAAATAACAAGTAGTAATAAATTGTTAAAAATAAATGTTCAATATATTGCACCTTTTCATTTGAGATTTATAACTTTGACCCATTAAATATTTTTGCAAGGATTAACAACGCTATAAATTTTGCAACAAGAAAATGAAAATAGAAAACAAAGAAAAATTCATTCAAGATTACCGTGTTAAAATAGGTGATACTATCAAAGGTATTCGTGAAAAAAAAGGATATAGCCAAGATGAATTAGCTGGAATAATGAATGTAAATCGTACAACAATTTCTAAAATTGAAAATGGCAAATTCAATTTAAGCCTTGACTATTTATCGAAATTTTCTTGGTTTTTGGAGTTTGAATTCCAGTTGAAAGAAACTAAAAAAAATAAATCTGTAACTCAAATATGAAGGAATTAAAATATATAGATTTATTCGCTGGTGCTGGTGGTCTTTCTGAAGGATTTATTCGTGCAGGGTTTAGTCCTATTGCACACGTTGAGATGAACAAAGATGCTTGCGATACAATTAAAACAAGAACAGCTTACCACTGGCTCAAAGAGAATAAAAAAACCGAAATCTATAATGATTATTTAAAATCGGAAACTAAGAACAAAGAAGAACTTTGGAAGAATGTTCCCGAACATTTAATTAATTCCGTTATAAATAAAGAAATTTCAGAAAACACATTGCCTGAAATATTTAATTCAATTGACAAAGAATTAAACGGAAACAACGTTGATTTAATTATTGGTGGACCACCTTGTCAAGCATACTCAATAGTTGGTCGTGCCAGAAAGGATATGGAAAGCGACCCACGTAACCACCTATACAAACATTACGTTAAGTTTTTAGAGAAATACAACCCAAATATGTTTGTATTTGAAAACGTGCCGGGCATTTTATCTGCAAAAAACGGAGAATATCTAAACAAGATTTTTAAAGCAGTAAAAAATGCTGGTTATGAAGTTGCTATACCTCCAAAAAATCATTTAAACGCAAAAGATTTTGGGGTATTACAAGACAGAAAAAGAGTAATCATAATTGGGTGGAAAAAAGAACTAAATCTAAAATATCCAGAGTTTGAAACAAAAGAGTACAGTTTTCAGATTTTAAAGGACTTATTTTCTGATTTGAAGCCATTGAAAAATGGACAAGGAACCTTAAATGCTGTATCGTACGCAAAGCCGACAACAGAATATTTAAAGCAAACCAACATAAGAAACGGATTGGAATTCGTGACACAGCATATTGTAAGACCGAACAATGATAACGATTTAGAAATTTACCAAATTGCTATTGAAAAATGGAACAACGGAAAACGATTGAATTATGCCGAATTGCCAAAAAGACTTATCAAACATTCAAATACAGATTCGTTTGTTAATCGCTTTCAAGTGGTAAATGGTAAAGGTGTTTCACATACGGTTGTTGCTCATATAGCAATGGACGGTCATTATTATATACATCCTGATAAAAAACAAAATCGTTCAATAAGTGTAAGAGAAGCTGCAAGAATACAATCTTTCCCTGATGATTATTTCTTTGAAGGAAGCAGGACAGCTGCCTAAAATTTAAAATATGGATAAAATTATTGAGCAAAATAAAAATAAGTTTAATGAATTTCTAAAAACAAAAGTTTCTAGAGAATCAACAGTTAAACAATATCTGGCTTGGATGAGCAAAATTCAAAATTGGTTTATCGAAAAAAAAATAGTTAAAGATGATTTCAATATTTGGGTTGATGTATATGAAATTACTAAGATTGAAGATTATCTTAATGATGAAAAAAAATCAGGATGGAAGGCAACAAATAAGCCGATTAAAAATTGGATGAGTTCACCTTGGAATGCTTGGGTTGCATTTAACGAAAATAATGAAATAACTATTGAAGAAATGGACGATATAGATTTGGAGAAATTCGACATTCATTCATTTAACGAAAGAGTTTTTGAATCTGGTCTAATCTTTTCCGAAAAACTTATCAGTCGATTTGTTTCATCACTTCTGACAAAACCATTTGTTTTACTAACAGGATTGTCAGGTTCTGGAAAAACTAAAATTGCACAAAGTTTTGTTAAATGGATATGTGAAGACGATAGGCAATACAAAATAATCCCCGTTGGTGCAGATTGGACAAATCGTGAACCTTTATTAGGATATCCAAACGGATTAAATCCGAAAGAATATATTACTCCAGATTCTGGATCACTAAGTTTAATTATTGAAGCTTCCAAGATTGAAAATGCTGATAAACCGTATTTTTTGATTTTAGATGAAATGAATTTGAGCCACGTTGAAAGATATTTTGCAGACTTTTTAAGTGTAATGGAGTCTGATGATAAAATTAACCTTTATTCAGGTACAGTTCGGAAAGATTTAGATGGAAATGACATTCCAAATGAAATTTTCTGGTCAAAAAATTTATTCATTATCGGAACTGTAAACATTGACGAAACAACTTATATGTTTAGTCCAAAAGTATTGGATAGAGCAAACACTATCGAATTCAGAGTTGATGAATTAAATATCAAAAGTTTCTTTGATTTGCCTTCTAAAATTGATTTATCCGTTTTAGGAAGTAAAGGAGCTAAAATGGCAAAAAGCTTTTTAGACATTTCACAAGAAAATAGTATTGAAAAAGATGAGGAATACACCGATACTTTTGTCAAATTTTTCAATGAATTAAAAAAGGTAGGTGCAGAATTTGGTTACAGAACGGCTGTAGAAATGCTTTTGTTAATTAAAAAATTAAATATAGTTAGCAATATTTCAAAAAACGAAAGTGTTGATATTGCAATAATGCAAAAGCTTTTACCAAAATTACACGGGTCACGAAGTAAAATAGCGAAAGTTTTAGATGCTTTGATTTTACTTTGTTTGAAAAATGGACAAACATTTTCAATTGCAAAAAGCGATGAAGTGTTAGCTGAAAACATTATTTATCCAATAGCTTTTGAAAAATTGGTTAGGATGTACAAAAACGCACTCGATAATGGATTTACTAGTTATGCTGAAGCTTAATTTATGCAAAAAGAATTTCTGCAAATACATTTAGATACTTTAGAAGCAGGGTTAATTCTATCGATATACCCTGAAGGAAATTCTGTGTTTAGAGAAATTGATATTTTAGAAGCAGAAGAATTTTCGGAAAGTAGATTTCAAATTTTGGAAGGTAATTCTTATGAATATCATTTCAATAAAAATAGTTTTCAATTAGCTGCAAGTATTTCAGGAATTGTAACTCCTTCCAAAAGACATTTGTCTTCTGGTAGAATTGTCCCCAATATTTACGTTGGAACACTTACTTTAGATATTCTCGAAACTAATAATAACATTACTATTTCTAAACTTGATATTGAAGTTTTAGCAACAAAATTCAATCAACAATTAGACAAAAGTTACCGGCAGAATTATCGGTTTATGTTGGAAGACATCACAGATAAATGCACAGAACTGTTGATGCAGATTAATTCTCCCGTACATCAAACTTTTGAAATTGATTTTAATTCAAACCAAAATACAATTTATCAACGTTTTTGTTTTGTACAATCTATTTTGAATAATTCAGATTTTACAGAAGCTGTTCTGAAAGTCATTAGCAATCCTAAAACAAATTGGGAGGAAGAAAATGAAATCTCTGACATTAGAAAAATTAGAAGAATTACTAATTATGCAGTTCGTCAAATCATTTCAGGCACAAATCGTGTTGACTTACCAGAAAACCATACGCTGCGAAATTCTAATATTCATTCAGTTCCTCTTAAAATTAATGGTTATCGAAAAGTTGAAAATGTTGATACACCTGAAAATCGTTTTATCAAACACGTTTTAGAGGTTTTCAAAAAGTTTTGCGAAGAATGTTTAGCTGTATTTTCTTTGAAACAACTTTCAAAACCTATTCAGGAGGCGGAACAGTTGATTCATAATTTGGAAAGCCTATTAAACCATCCATTTTTTCAAAATATAAATGCACCTACATCTTTAAAACTAAACAGTCCTGTTTTGCAAAAAAGAAGTGGTTATAGAGAAATCTTAAATCGCTGGCTGCAATTTGACTTGGCATCAAAATTAATTTGGAAAGGTGGCGAAGATGTTTATAATGCAGGCAAAAAAGACATTGCTTCTTTGTATGAATATTGGCTTTTTTTCACTTTGTATGATTTGATAAAAGAGAAATTTAATATTCAATCAATAAAATTTGACGATAAAGCATACAAACACTTGATTGTCCCAACAAGTGATGGTTTGAATGTGATGGTAAAATCTGGAAAGCATACTGCACTGGAAGGAGTTTATATCAAAAGAAATAGAGATTTAAAAGTTAAGTTTTCATATAATAGAACCTTTAAAGGTGGCAGTAAATATAGTGAAGAAAATAGCGGAAGCTGGACTGCCCCATTACGCCCTGACTATACGTTAAGTGTTTGGTCAAATGCTTTTACAGAAAAGCAAGCGGAAACTAATGAATCCATTGTTCACATTCATTTTGACGCAAAATATAAAATCACTAATTTCTATCAAACAGTACAACCAAATCTTGATGGATTGGAATTGGAACAAGCCTTAAATCAAGAAGATATTGACGAGCGAAAAGGAACATATAAAAATGTAGATTTATTGAAAATGCACGCCTACAAAGATGCAATCAGACGTTCAGGTGGTGCATATATTTTATATCCTGGAGCAAAAGAAAAACCATTCAGAGGATTTCACGAAATCATTCCTGGATTAGGGGCATTTTCTGTAAATCCTTCAAGTAACAAATCTGAAATTAACGAACTTTCCAAATTTATCGATTCAATTATTGATCATTTGCTTGACAGAACTTCGCAAAGGGAACAATTGTCTGATGAAACATTCAAGATTTTTAAAGAACCAAAATCAGACGATAATGTATTGCACGAATCTATCCCAGAATTTATCAACTCAGAAAAATTACATCCAAGTGAAACATTTGTAATCGTTGGTTTTTATAAGTCAAAAGAACAATTTGATTGGATTTTGAAAAACAAGTTGTATAATCTCAGAACAGGAACAAATATAGGCTCATTGCCATTATCAAATGAAAATGTCAATGCTAAATATTTGATTTTACACGGTTCAGATGAATTAATTACAAATAAAATTTTCCAATTAAACTCCTCTGGGCCTAAAATATTATCTCAAAATAATTTAATTCAGAAAGGTTATCCGAATCCGAAAGGCGAACTATATTTAGTTTACGAAATTGTAAACGAAGTTTCTGACGATTTTCAAAACATTTCAATAGATGTTAGAAATTTGTCAAAATTTGAAAGTCATAGAAAATCCGCAAAACCATTTACTGCAAGTTTAACAGAAATATTAAAAGCTAAAATTATTGAATTATGACAAACTACTGGACAAAAGACCAAACTCGCAAAGAAATCATTACCAAAACACAAATCCCAAACAAAGAGAATTTCAACCTTTTTGCAAATTATTATAACTTAATGGATAAAAAAGGATTAGGGTTTCAACTGAGTAAAGGTTCTGATTTACCTAATGAAAAACTTTTCAAGAAAAATGATTTTGAATACATAGTATTTGATCTAAGTGGACAAAAGGAACTATTCATTTTACCAAATGAAAATATTGTTGAATACACAAATCGCATTGCTTCAAAAGTTGATGTTTGTAAAACTGAAAAAGAAGTATTGGATTTATTACTTGAAGAAATGTAAATCACTTATAGTTAAAAGAATAACTCCAAATGGAACAACCAAATTCTGAATTTATCATATTCAAAACCCAAGACGAAAAAATATCGGTTGATGTTCGTTTGAACGAGCAAGATGTTTGGCTTACACAAGACCAATTGGCTTTACTTTTTGGTGTAGAACGACCGGGTATTACCCAACACATAAAAAATATTTTTACGGAAGGTGAATTACACGAAAAATCAGTTAGTAAGAAATTCTTACGAACTGCCGCTGACGGTAAAAGATACAGCACCAAACACTATAATCTTGATATGATAATTTCATTGGGGTATCGTGTTAATTCAAAAATAGCTACGCAATTCAGAATTTGGGCAACCACACGACTTAACGAATACATTCGCAAAGGTTTTACAATGGATGATGAGCGTCTAAAAAATTTGGGTGGTGGCGGCTACTGGAAAGAACTTTTACAACGCATACGGGACATTCGTGCATCCGAAAAAGTATTTTACCGTCAAGTATTAGAAATATACGCCACAAGTATTGATTACGACCCAAAAGCAGCTGTTTCCATTGGTTTTTTCAAGAAAGTACAAAACAAAATTCACTATGCTGTTCACGGACAAACAGCAGCCGAAGTGATTTTTA
>PHDJ01000058.1:0-2488 GCA_002842575.1 Bacteroidetes bacterium HGW-Bacteroidetes-2 | reverse complement strand
CAAATCGTTTCTGGATATTTGGACTTTGCAGAACGCCAAGCCGAACGGGAACAAACTATGACAATGAAAGATTGGGCAGATCATTTAGATCGTATTTTGACAATGAGCGGAGAAAATTTATTGCAAGGAGCTGGAGCTATCAGCCACGAAAAAGCCTTTGAAAAAGCAACAGCCGAGTATAAAAAATATCAACAAAAAACGCTTAGCGAAGCGGAAAAAAACTATTTAGAAAACCTGAAAGCGATAGAAAAGAAAACAAAAAACAAGAAATAATGACGAATGCTTTAAATGAACAAATACTTGCAAACATTTAATGAATGGAAAGAGCGTTAGAAAACTATATTGAAGAAGTAAAATCTATTGTGGCTTCTTATGTTTATTCAGAAGGCGAAGGAGCGAGTTTTGAGGACAAATTTACCGAATATTCTATTGAAGTTTTAGAATCAATTGGAAAGTCAGAAGGAGCAAGAGTATTATCCTATGTTCACCCTAACAGTCAGGGTGGAATTGATTGGAAAATCAACGGATTTTGTTTGAAAGATTTTGTAAAAGACGAAAACAAAAAGGAATACTACGAAACGCTTGATTTGTTTATCACATTCTACAAAAACGAATACGATTACAACATTACAAAAGACGATTATACAAAATCGCTCAATCAGATTAAACGCTTTATTAATGCTGCATTAAAACGGCATATTGATTACATTGACAAAGCACACGAAGAATTATATCATCTAATTGAGATAATTGGAAAACAAGGAAAAGATTTTGACCGTATCAATGTTTATTTTCTGATTAATGGTTTTTCAAACCACGATAAAGAAAAAATTGAAATTGCTGATGCTGATGTTTTTGTTCATACTTGGGATATTGCACGATTGTTTAAAATCAATGAATCGAACAGTGTACACGAACCTATTGAAATAGAATTTGAGAATTTCACAGAAAATGGAAAAGGTTTACAATGCTTACAAGTTCCGAGCATTGATGAAATGTACGATTGTTATTTGGCAATTGTTCCGGGCGAAATTTTAGCAAAATTGTACAAAGAATTTTCAAATGAATTATTGGAAAGCAACGTTCGTGCGTTTTTAGGACAAGCAGGAAAATTCAATAAAGGAATTAGAGATACCATTCGCAACAAACCGCAAATGTTTCTGCCATATAATAACGGAATTACCGCAACAGCCGAAAGCGTTGAAACCAAGTTTATAGATAATCAGTTAGTCATTACAAAATTGAACGATTTTCAAATTGTGAATGGTGGTCAAACCACGGCTTCATTGTATCACACCCAAAAGAAATTTAAAGATGCTGATTTGAGCAAAATTTTTGTTCAAATGAAACTTACGGTTATCAAAGATAAAGAACAAAAAAACATTGAAGTCCCTAACATTTCACGCTTTGCTAACAGTCAAAATAAAGTTTCTGAATTGGATTTATCTTCAAACAATCCTTATTTCGTTCAGATTGAAAATCTGTCAAGAAAAAAATATGTTGTAAATCCAGAAAACAAAAATCAATCATTGTTGTGGTTCTTTGAACGTGCAAATGGTCAATATCGTGAAACTCTGAACAAGCAAACTCCAGCACAGCAAAAGAAATTCAAAGAACAAAATCCGTCAGACAGAAAATTTGTAAAATCCGACATTGCAAAATTCATTAATATTTGGGAATTAGAGCCGCATTTTGTTTCACAAGGTTCACAGAAAAACTTTATTCACTACACGAAAAAGATTACTGAACTGGTCAATAAAAACAAATTGCCAAGCGAGAATTTTTATCGCAAATTGATTGCAAATGCAATTCTATTCAAAACAACTGATAAATTATTTGGCAGAAAAGGAGTTAACGCAATTGGCGAAAACACAAGTATAAAATCATTTTCCGTTGCCTATACAGTTTCCTTTTTCCATTTCTTAACCGAAAATCGTTTTGATTTATGGAAGCTTTACGAAGAACAAAAAATTGATGATTTTGTAAATAATCACCTTAAAAACTTATTGATTTTTGTCTATAATCATTTAGAAACAAACGGTGGTGGAATGGTTTCAGAATACGCAAAACGACCAACTTCGTGGGACAAATTAAAGAACACAAGGTATTCAGGAAATTTGATTTCAATTTTGGATAGTTATTTAATTTCAGAGGAAGAAAAAACGCAAAGAGAAAATGAAAAGGAAATTGACACAAACAGTGTTGAAGACTCTATTTTTATCGTTAGCGAAATTCAAAAAATGGGATTGAAATTTTGGGACGGTTTCAGACTTTACATTGACAAAAACAAGCCAGACAGCTTTGATTGGTCAGCCGCTTTTGACTTAGTAAGCAGATTAAGTAAGAACAAAAACTTAACAACAAGAGAAATAACTTTTGGCAAAAAGGTTTTAGACTACATTCAGATAACTCCTCAACTTATTGACGAAGTAAAAGCATTATCAAAGCTTGAAGAAAAAGAAATTGTTGAAGTGAAATTCATTTACGA
>PHDJ01000018.1 GCA_002842575.1 Bacteroidetes bacterium HGW-Bacteroidetes-2 | reverse complement strand
TACAGCGCTAACTTTAGTTCAGTTTATCAATAAGTTTATTTTTGATAGACCGTTAAACAATATTAAAACTCAAATAATTTAATTTCACCCAACGGGTTTGTGTTAATATTTTACTATCAATTTCAAATTTGCGCTCTTGTCTCTTTTGGAATTGCTTTTTAAAAGTATGCAGAAATGCAAAATCATTCCAATTATCTAACAGATTAAACAAATAATCAACGTTTCCTATTTTTAGAATATCTTCTTCTATGGAAGGTTTTACCCAATTTGTGTTGGCCATCCACTCTTCTGAAATCTTTAAATCATTCTCTACTTCATATAGCCGAACAGTTTCTGCAAACACACTCTTTTCAATTGTTTTTTCTGGATAGTTTTGAAACAGGCATCTTAAAAAGAAAACTTCATTTTTAAGATTATTATATTTTTCGTAATCATTCGTTACAACCCTAACGGCATCAGTAATGTAAACGAACCCCAATACTTCTCGCAACCAAAACTTCTTAAACAAGTTAGGGCCATCAATATTAGTTGAATATTTTAGGTTGTACTGATTAGTAAATTCTTCAAAGTCTCCTCTAGAAAAGAGTCTGGTAAAAGGTTTTGATTCTTTAACTACTTTACTAAATAACAATGCAGCATTCCAAAGTTTATTGGCATCATCAGCTTTTTTAAACCTTTTTTGAACTGGCACTTTAAATTGGTTGATAGTTAATTTTAGGGCGTCAATAACTTCTCGCTCTTTATAGTCCATATTAAATTTCAGTATTAAAGGCAGATTCCATTAACTGTTGTTCTTTGTTGGAAATTCCTATTTGTTGTGCAATTGATTTCCAGTTAGCTACTACACTTATAACTTCTTCGAGAATGGCATTCATTTCTTTTTCGTCCAAACGAAAAAATTCCCCTACGCTTTTAGCAAGTGAAAAATCCAACGCATTATCATCCATATCAATATTGAGTGCCAATCCATCTTTTTCTATGGATGGGTTTAAGTCGTAAGCAGGTGAGAGTTCCCAGCCTTTTTTATTTAAAATAAATCCGTGATTCCGCAGATGGTCATCGGTATTCGATATAGCTATATTAAATACAATTCTACGCCAAAGTTGATGCAAATTAACCTCTACATTAGTGCCAAAATTCTCTATTACATCTACAATATCCAGATAACTTGGTGTTACTGATTTGAGAGTTTTTTCGTTATTACCGGTCATTGTCATTGCAGATGCAAAATGAATACGGCTACCGTCTTCACGGTCAAATCTTTTGGTAAGAAATGTATGGTATGTTCCTGCTATCTTTTCAATCTTTGATTCTGCCATTTCTATACCACAATTTATCGCTAGATTATAAGCGAGAAATTCCCAAGCTGCTTTATCTACAGTATCTGTTTTGGATGGGAATTTAGCAATCCATAAGTCTTTGTTTTTTCCTTGAATATTTGCCTTTGGACGTGCACCACCCAAAGAAGAACCTGGTGCAATAAGTACAGCTATCCATTGTCTTACTGCATCGTTTTGGGTGTCATTTTCCAAATGATTTACAGCTTCTTGCAAATCGCCAAGAGAAGACCACGGTGGTGTAGGGCTTTGGTCGTCGTTATCCAGAAAAGGCCCATTTTCGTCGGTCTTAAATCTTAGTGCGCCCATACGGTTTTCATCATAGACACCAAGTAAATAGTCTATTTCATATAGTGTTCTAGCCCTCTCGTCTCGTGCTCTTGCATCTTGGGCTTCGCGGCGCTTCATAAGCGTTTTTCCCCAAGTGTCCGGCATACTATCTAAAAATATTCCGAAATTTTCCTTGTCCGTCGGATATTGAGGTCCTGAGTAAAAGGCAATGTCTGGGTCGAGCAATTGGTACAAATCTTTTTCAAGCCATTCCTTGTTATATTCAAAACTGAATGCTTTTTTTGCTTTCGCAAAATGTGCTGATAGAATGCCTATTTGAATGGGGCCATCAAGTCCTATCCAATCTGCATACACATAAATATCAAATTTTCCTTCTGCCATAATCTATAATAAATCTAAGTCTTGTAATTTGCGTCCAAATTCATCATCGCTGGCAATTTTCGAAAAATCACTTTCAAGATTTAATACTTTAAAAACATTGAAATATATACCTATTGCTACAGCTGGGTCGCCTTTTTCGATGCGGTGCAATGTAGCACGATGTATTCCCGCTCGTTCAGAAACTTGTTCTGCTGTAAGCTTTCTTCGCTTTCGCGCAAGTTTGATATTTTCGCCAATACCATCAAATATTTTTTGATATTTAGGAAGTATTATTGCTTTCTTAGAATTCATAATGTCGCTTATTTACAACAAATATAGTAATTATGACATTAATAAGCGACAAAATATAGATATTAGAATAAAAAAAGAAGAGCCAACACGAATGCTGACCCCTCTTCTGACAACGAAAGCTAATCTTTCAATTCCTGAATTTCTTTTTCAAGATTTTCTATTCGCTCTTTCAAACGGTTTTCACGTTTATCTCTGTTTTCGGTATATTCCTTTTCGACGTCTGCAATTTTGGTTTTATAATAACCCTGCATTGCGTTGTAAAAAGAAATATTAGTCAAGCTATTTGTATGGTTACTTTCCCCAAAATGAACTTGTTTTATGAGTATGTACCTGATCAACTTGTAAAAAATTTCCTTTTTGAAATTCTTTTTGAAACTTTCAACAATTTCAATTCTGGTCATTTTAGAAGTATCGCCCAATAATCCCGAAAAGTACTTTTGTTGGCTCATATAATTCACATTGTTTTCGTAGAGCGAAATTGAGAAAGCCACCATTTCATCTGCCGAAAGCGTTTTCTTTGTTTCGATATACTTGGTCTCTCCAATCATTTCGACAACTTCTTCAAATTGCTTGTTGTTCTCGATTTGCTTCTTGCGAATTTCCCTTTCATTGATTTTGATGATTTGTTCATCTGGGGTACAATCGTCCATTTTTCTGTTGGATAATGGAACTGAACGTACTTCCCTTTCATTTTCAGGCTTTTCGACAATTTTGATGAACACTTCTTTGTGTCTATAGGATTCCGGATGGAATACGATGCCATTGACAAATCCATTTTCTTTAGCTGAACTGTATTTTTCCAATTCTAAAGTATAGGTTTCAATAGACTGTTTTAGTACTTCATCCTGTTCATCTTCCGTATAGTCATAATGACGATATTCTACTTTGATGGCTTCTAAAGTAGGCTCAATTGGTTTTTCAATAATTTCAACATCGTCCATTATATAGACCTTCAATCCATTTTTTTCCAATTGGGAAATGATAAGCTGATTATTTTCGTCATCTGCCCAATACTTTTGTATTTCAGGAATCAGTAAAATATTCTCCTTTTTCGACTTTTTAATCAGGTTCAAGAAAGATTTACTTTTCTTGGTCTCATAACAAGCTGATTTTGTACAGACCATTTTTCCATCCCCAAACAGATTGCCCTGATTTACGGCATTGAAAGGACATTCGCTGCAAGCTCCAGCTTTCAGTATCAATTTTTTGTCTTGTACATCAAAAGGTGCTTTCTCTAAATCATAGGTCTGGTCTTTAATCATCCTATTGATTTGATGGGCATTAAAATCTTCCCCCATTGTTTCCAGCATCATCTGCTGCTCTTCTGGTTCGAAAAGTGCGACACCTACACCTAACGAAATCGTCATTTCTCCTTTACGAACGAATTGTTTGAAACCTTCGATAAGTCCAGCTAATTTTATACGTTGTCTTATAAAATTGGTATTTCTGCCGAGTCGTTTTGCAATTTCCGTAGCCGAATATTTTTTACAGAGATAAGCAATTGAATCTGCCTCTTCAGTAGGCTCTACATCCTGTCGTTGCAAATTTTCGATAATCTGAATTTCCAAAACATCGTTATTATTATATTCCCTAATAATGCAAGGTATAGTCTTCCTACTTGCCAATTTACTGGCACGATAGCGACGTTCGCCCATAACGATTACATAATCACTTCCGGACTTTCTTACCGTAATCGGTTGCAGTACTCCGTGTTTCTTGATGCTTTCTGAAATCTCTTTCAATGAAGTCTCGTTGAAAGTCTTTCTGGGTTGCATCGGGTCGGGAATAATCTTCCCAATATCCAGATTTTGAACTTTAAGCTCGATGCCCTTCTGTGTCAATTTTTCTTTGTCTTCTTTTTTAACGGTCGCAATTGCTTTACCGTTCTTTCTGGTTTTAACTGCTTTTGTTGTCATAATAAATAAATTTTAGATTAAACAATATTTAAGCAGGAACCAAACGGAAGATAAAATCTTGGCTCAAAAGGAAACGGAATAAATAAGCAGGGGCAAGAGTGTTGGCTTTATGCCGTAGTCTTTTGATGGAAGTATTTTACGAGTTTAAATTGCGGTTATATTGTATGATAATAAACTCCCCCTTCCGAAGAAAAAAGGGTTGTAATTTGGCAGAATTTATTATCCTAACTGGTAATTCATAAAGATAAATGAGAAATGAAATGATTTAATATCAATAGGAATGTTGTCTTCAAAATAGCAAAATGTTGTACCTATGTTGTACCTGACATTTTATTCGCCAATTTTTTTAATGAAAAAAGCCGAAGAAAAATCTTCGGCTTTTGTACGGGCGGGGAGACTCGAACTCCCACACCTCGCGGCATCAGATCCTAAGTCTGACATGTCTACCAATTCCATCACGCCCGCATTTTAATATTTTAACAATCTTTATTTCGCTATGTCCTAAGTCTGGCATGTCTACCAATTCCATCACGCCCGCTTGAAATTTTGTTTTGGTGGGTGCAAATATAAGCAAAGATTAGAATAAACAAACAACTTCCTTTATAAAAATAGTAGATTTTCGTAGATTTACCATTCCTTAAAATTTTAATATGAATTCAGCAAAATCTTACATTGAAGAAAACAAAGACCGTTTTCTAAACGAACTCATCGATTTACTAAAAATTCCATCCATCAGCGCTGATCCGGCTTACAAAAAGGATGTTATTGCCGCTTCTGAATTGGTAAAAAAAAGACTGCAAGACGCAGGTTGCGCTCACATAGAAATATGTGAAACTCCTGGATTTCCTATCGTCTATGGTGAAAAAATTATCGATAAAAATCTTCCAACCATTTTAGTCTATGGCCACTATGATGTACAACCACCAGATCCATTAGATTTATGGAACAGCCCGCCATTTGAACCCGTAATTAAAAAAACCGAAATTCATCCACAAGGGGCAATTTTTGCCCGTGGCTCTTGTGATGATAAAGGGCAAATGTATATGCACGTGAAAGCAATGGAATATATGACCAAAACCAACCAACTGCCTTGCAACGTTAAGTTTATGATTGAAGGCGAAGAGGAAGTGGGCAGCGCAAGTTTGGGGTGGTTTTTAGAGCGCAACCGAGAAAAACTTGCAAATGATGTCATACTGATAAGCGACACAGGAATGATTGCACCCGATGTACCATCTATCACCACAGGTTTACGCGGTTTGAGTTATGTGGAAGTAGAAGTTACCGGGTCAAACCGCGATTTGCATTCCGGATTGTACGGAGGTGCTGTGGCAAACCCAATTAACGTGTTGGCAAAAATGATTGCCGCTTTACACGACGAAAATAACCATATTACCATACCTGGTTTTTACGATAACGTAGTAGAACTTTCTAAAGCGGAAAGAACAAAAATGGCAGAAGCACCTTTTCATCTAGACAACTATAAAAAAGCATTAAATATTGAAGCAGTTTATGGCGAAAAGGGCTATACCACCAATGAAAGAAACTCCATTCGGCCTACATTAGATGTCAATGGCATTTGGGGAGGCTATACTGGTGAAGGCGCAAAAACGGTAATTGCCACTAAAGCATTCGCTAAAATAAGCATGCGACTTGTACCTGATCAAAATTGGAAAGAAATCACCGAATTGTTTACCAAACACTTTGAATCTTTAGCACCAAAAGGTGTTACTGTAAAAGTAACCCCACATCATGGAGGCACGGCTTATGTAACACCAATAAACAGTATGGAATACCGGGCCGCTGAAAAGGCTTATGAAGCAACTTTTGGCAAAACCCCAATCCCACAACGAAGCGGCGGAAGCATCCCGATTGTTGCTCTTTTTGAGAAAGAACTCCAAAGTAAAAGCATTTTAATGGGCTTTGGTTTAGACAGTGATGCTATCCACTCTCCTAATGAGCATTTTGGTATATGGAATTACTTAAAAGGCATTGAAACCATCCCACAGTTTTATCATTATTTTACGGAGATGAGTAAGTAATTACAACAGACTAAATAAAAAAATCCCGCTTATAGTGGGATTTTTTATCTTATATCTCAAGTCTAAAATCTTGCGTCTATTATGCCTTCTTCACAAACTTGGTTAAAATAACGATGGTTTGTCCATCTACTTTGCCTTCAATTTGTTCTGCATTGTCGTGAACTAAAGAAATTCGTCGAACGGCAGTACCCCGTTTTGCAGTAATTGTTGAGCCTTTTACATCCAGTTCTTTTATCAAAACTACGGTATCTCCAGCTTCTAAAACAACGCCATTACTATCTACATGCCTTATTACATCGCTTTCCTCTAGACCTTCGCCGGAAGCGGATGCCCAAGCCAAAGTATCTTCGTCTAAATAAAGCATATCCAGTAAATCCTGTGGCCAGCCTTCGTTTTTTAAACGGTTTAATATGCGCCAAGTCATAACTTGTACTGCGGGCACTGTGCTCCACATACTGTCGTTCAAACAACGCCAATGGTTGGGGTCCATGGTTTCGGGGTTTTCAATTTGGCTTTTACAGGTTTCTGTTATTAAAATGCATGCATCTACTCCTTTAACCGGTGAGTTAGGCACTTCATAAACCACTAAATGTTCTGTTGCTCCGCTTAGTTCACAAGTGGAATTGCTTCTTTGATGGAGGTCTTTTTCTATGCTCATTTTTGAAATTTTACTATTCGGCAAAGATACGCTTATTTTAGAGTTGCTTGAAACCTCTACATAGAAATTTTAGAATAAAAAAGCAGGGGTTCTAAAAGAAAGAATTGTTCGTATTTTAGTGGAAATTTAGGTTTCATTTCTGAGCGTTTGGGTTAAAAACACCAAAATCCATAAGTTGTAAAATTGTGATATGTAGAGCAACGGAAAGCGTATAAAGGGTACTTAAAGTAGGGTTAATCTCTCCTCTTTCTATTCTTCCAACCTGAGAAATGGGAATGTTTGCATCAAAAGCTAAAGTTTCCTGCGTTAATTTTTTTTGAATCCTCATTTTTTTTAAATGTGCTCCAAAATTTTTTAAAATGATGTCATTCCTGTTTTTACTCACAGGGCAAAACTTGGAATAACAATTAAAATAACACAACGCATATATGCGCTATTTATATTTTTTTTATTACATTAGTAATATGTAACCAACCTTAAAACAAAAGATTATGAAAACAAAATTTAAAATCAGTTCTCGTTTGAATAGAATTTTTCTATCTTTAGCTGTGTTTATTTTAATTATTTCCACTATGGATGCCCAAACTGACGACTTTACTTGCGCAACAACGGATAGTGCCGATCCAGATCCAATGGGTGTTTATAGTGGGGGTGTTGATTTTACCTCTTTAAATCCCTGCGATCCTATAGTTTTAAACATCTACTTTTGGGGTATAAATAGACCTAATGGTCAAAATGATTTTCCTAATAGAGCCAATGATGTACTTCGTGGTGTGGCTAATTTGAATATTTTGTATAACGAATTTGGTATCTATTTTAAATACAGAGGTTTTGAAGAAATTGACAGCCCCACGTTACCAAATGACTCTAATGGATATTATGTTTTAGAAGGTGTTATTGATTATTTTAACATGGTCACTTGGGCTACAAATGAAGGCTTTCGAAAACCAGATGCTTTTAATGTTTATTTATTTGGCTGGGCCGGTTTTGGTGGTGGTATCGCTCCAAATCTCTCAGGAAGCACTCATTGTGGTGTAAACTCTGGTGGTATTAGTAAAGTAACCCTTGTCCATGAAATTGCACATAACCTTACTGTTAAGCATACTCGCTCTTCAACTGAACATGCAACTCGTGACATCAATGACCCTAACTTCAACGCCGATACAGCCGGTGATGCAGTAGTAGATACCGCAGCCAATTCTGGATTTAGAGATAATAGTTGCGCTTGTTACCCTTTTGTCGATTTAACTACTTGCTCCTATATTGGATTTGAAGAAGATAACGTTGGTGAGTTCTATCAAATTTTTCCCATAGATGTAAACAACGCTATGGGCGATGCCTATCCTTGCAGTCAAATTCACTTAACAACAGGGCAAGGCATCCGTGCCAGAGAAGCTTTGATTGCAGATGTACAAGGTAATTTTGACCCTACACTAACAACTATTGCATCACTTTATGAACCCTATGCAGGCGAATACTTTGTTTCCGGTCCGGAACCTAATCCATATAATCCCCCACTTTTTCAGCCGGGATTTAATTACCGCTTTTTGGAATGTGAATGCAATTGCCCCGAACCAAGTCCTTATGAAGATGTCTCATTTTCTTATACCAATAATTCGCTTCTTACCATCTCAAAGAATAATACAAGTTTCAGCAGCATTACACACCCGAATCATACTGCAATACAAATCGATTTAGATTTATGTGAACCCTACGGACAAAATACCAGAAGATGTTATGACAATTGGAATAAAGCAGCCGATTCTGGCACTGTTACCAAATTTGAAGACAATGTTTTAATAATAATGTAACCATAACACAAAAAGATTCTTTAACTATTAACAACCCTAATTTTATAGATACTCTTCCTCAAGGTCTTTATGTTATCAATAAAACCTATAATGACGGAAGTACTAATCAAACAGTTATACAAAAAGACAATAATTAAAACCCTTACCACACCTTCATAAATAGAAGGTGTGGTTTTTATATGTTATACAAAATAAAATATATCGCTTTTTTATTCATAGTGCTTCCTTGTTTTAGCCAATTTGGATCGCAGCAAATCATTACTTTAGAGGCAGATGGTCCACAAGTGGTGGTAGCTGCTGATATTGATGGCGACGGTCGCCTCGATGTGGTTACTGCATCTAGATTTGGCAACCACATTGCTTGGGTGAGAAGCACTAATGGACAAGGTGCCTTTGGCACTTTACAACTGATAGGCATTTTAGAAGAAGCCACTTGGGTGCATGTGGCAGATCTTGATGGCGATGGCGATATGGATGTTATAGGCGTTTCTCCGTTTACTCAAACCGTGGTATGGTATAAAAACTTGGATGGCAATGGCACTTTTGGTCCCGAACAAGTAATAGTGGCTAATGCCATTAACGTCAATTCAGCCGTAGCGGCAGACCTTGATGGCGATGGCGATTTAGACATAGTAACTGCCATTGATTTAGAAAGCAAGGTGGCTTGGCATGAAAACTTGAATGGTTTGGGCTCTTTTGGTCCTCAGCAAATTATTTCCTCAACCAATGCTAATTGTCGTTCTGTTATTGCTTTAGATATGGATGGCGATGGCGATTTAGATATAGTCGCAAATTCATCCGGATCCATAAACCTAACTTGGTTTGAAAATTTAGACGGACAAGGCTCTTTTGGCCCTAAAATTATTATAAACACAAACCCAACTCCAATTTATTTTAACAAAATTGTTGGTTTTGATTTAGATGGCGATGGCGATATGGATATTTTGGGAGCTAACCCAGGTAGTGATCGAATTTCTTGGTTTGAAAACCTAGATGGTTTAGGTAATTTTAGCCCGGAAAAAATCATTTCAACAGAAACAGATTTTGCTCGTTCTGTTTATGCTGCTGATATCGATAATGATGGCGATTTAGATGTGCTTTCTGCCTCAGCCATAGATGGGAAAATTGCTTGGTATGAAAATTTAGATGGATTGGGCAGCTTTGGCCCACAGCAGGTAATTAGTAACGAACACTTAGGTGCTAGATTTGTTTTTGCTGCTGATATGGATCAGGACGGTGTTGTAGATGTCCTTGCTTGCTCACAAAATGATGATAAGGTGGTGTGGTATAAAAACAATATATTAGGCATTCCTGATAATGATTTAAATAGGGTTATTCTGTATCCCAATCCCGTAAAAAATGATTTACACATTAAAAATAGTAACGCTCCATTTATGCAAATTACAGTTCTTGATGTTTTAGGAAACCCCTTGATGCATCTACCAAAAAACCCACTTAAAATCAATCTTTCTAGCCTAAAAAGAGGTGTTTATTTTGTAATACTTACTGATGAAAAAAATAGAAACATTAAAAAAATTATCAAAGAATAGAAGGTGTTGGTAGAATGAGGATATTAATATTAATTTCTAAAATACTTCTAAAAGTATATTACAATAAAAGTTTACATTTAAATACACTAAAATAATTACAAATTTTTAAGCAATACCACTAAAAACTAAGATTTCACATACCCCAATCTTCTAGTGGTTTTTTCGCCGATAAACTGTTGTAATTGTGATTCATAGGAATTTATAACCGTTGTAAAAAGATATTCAAAAAAAGGTGCGTAAGATGCAGAATCGCCCTTTTTAATTTGAAATTCCTCATTCCCATTTGCATAGTTTATAAAACATTCTTCTTTGTCATTACGCTTGAACATTAAATGTATTAAAATAAGTTCTTCGGGTAAAGTTTCCGGAGCTTTACATACCGTTAATCCAACACCAAAATGCCAATAGTGATCCTCAGCAAGACGAATAGCGTGTATTAAAGCAGCAGGCACTAATTCAAATCCACCTTTGTCATTTATTTTATATAAGGAAAATTGGCTCTCAGGAATTTGAAAAAAAGATTTTAATTCTCTTACTATTTCCATGGAAAGTAGATGACATTCCCTTTGGTAATTATCAAACATTGTTTGTGCCTTGTCATAGGCACCGCATAATTGGTGAAATTTTGTCATTTCCATAATTCTTGGTTTTTTAACTTTTTCATTAGTACGTATTTGCAAAACAATCCTAACAAAGCTATAAAAATTCTGCCAATTATATTTGGCAAACAACAATTAGCTACTAAGGAGCGTTTTAATATCTCATCCATCAAAAATCACAATTTATGCTAAAACGCTTTTTCATCTTCTGTTCCGGGGCAGATACTGCCATTCTTGACTCCTGCTCTCCCGGCGAACAAACCAAATATGCAGGTATAGGTGCCACAGTTTTCTTTACTGCCGTGATGGCATTTATCGCTTCTTCGTATGCTCTTTTTACGGTTTTTGACTCCTATTTTACTTCTATTGCATTTGGTGTTGTTTGGGGTCTTCTTATTTTTAATTTAGACCGCTTCATTATTTCTACCATAAAAAAAAGAAACAGTTTTAAAGGAGAATTACTACAGGCTTCCCCACGAATTCTTTTGGCTATCATCATTGCCGTGGTGATTTCTAAACCTTTGGAATTAAAAATATTTGAAAAGGAAATCAACCAGGTATTACTGGAACAAAAAAACGAATTAACACTAGCTAACAAAGACCAGATTGCCCTACAATACACTCCGCAAACAAAAGCGCTTTCTGATGAAATTGCAGCATTAAAACAGGGAATAACCGATAAAGAAGTCGAAGTAAACACGCTTTACACTACCTATATAACGGAAGCCGAAGGTACTGCCGGCACTCAAAAATTAGGCAAAGGACCTGTGTACAAAGAAAAAAGAGATAAGCACGACGCTGAACTTTTAGCTTTGCAAGAGTTAAAACAAACCAGCACCCAAAAAATTAACAAAGCCGAAGCCCAACTGGCCGTTTTAGCAACTGAATACAACACTAAGGTTAATGAAACCCAACCCATTATTGATGGTTTTGATGGTCTGATGTCACGTGTAAACGCATTAAACGCCCTGCCTTTACTGCCATCTCTATTCCTGTTTTTGTTATTTTTAGCTATCGAGACCTCGCCTATTATTGCAAAATTACTTTCCCCAAAAGGTGCTTACGACTTGAAATTAGAAGAAGAAGAAAATGCCCTTGAAACCTGGGTGTCACAACAAGCACACCAACGAAAAGCCGTATTACAAACCGACACAGAAGTCAACAACCGTGTGTATGCCGATATAGCTGAAGAGCAGGAACTCTACGACTACAAACGCAAGAAAGCACGGGAATTACTACAATTGCAGGCAGATGCTTTTTACAATAAGCAGAAAAGTGTATTGGGGTAAAATCTCAACCCTCTCAGGGTTCAAAACCCTGAGAGGGTTAAATCAATTGCCCTTTATTCTCGTCCACAACTCGCCAAGAAGTTTTTGGGCATCTTCCCTGTTTTTTTCGGTTTCTTCAGCATAAATAACGCCTTCTTTTTCTGTCAATTTATAACTGAAGATAAACTCCGGATTCTCCAGATTGTTATTTAATAAACCAAAGCGTAAATCGTTAAAAAACAAGTGGCCGTCCTTTTCAGAAATTATAAACCAGCCTTCCGAAATTTTTATAAGGCGTTTTATGTTTCTTTTTTCAATCCAATTTCCTAATAATTGGTGGTTTTTAGGAAAAGAATAAAAAGTGATAGGCTTTGAGTCAAAAAAAGAATAGTCGCCAATTAAATAGCTTTTTTCAGTTTCTACATTTGCAGTCCAAAGTATCGTATTTAAGGGTGCAGGTTTGGTTTGTACTTGTTTATAAGCAATATTTTGTTCTTGTAATGCATCAGTGAATTTTCCATACGTAATTCCTTTTAAAATAAGAGTTAGAACTAGATAACTACTGCTAATGATTAACCCTAATCTATTGTATTTTCTGCGTTTAGGCGAAGTTCGTTTTTGAAACATGGTTAAAATCAAAAACACTAAAAAAGGCAAGGTATAAAGCGGGTCTATAACAAAAATGTTTTTAAATGCCACACGATACTCAAAAGGCCAAAAAAACTGTGTACCCCAAGTAGTAAATCCGTCAAGGATGGGGTGGGTTATAAATGCCCAAAACATTAGGAGACTCCAGTCTTTCCATCCCACTCCTGACTTTCTTTCGATTTTTGAAATAAGCCATCCAAAAATAAGTGCAAATACAACCGAAAAGAAAATGGAGTGGGTAAAACCGCGATGAATTTCAATTGCGGTAATGGTGTCTGTAAAAAGGTTAGCCAAAACATCTAAGTCTGGAATGGTTCCTGCTATTGCGCCGTAAAGCATGGCTTTATTGCCTACTTTTTTTCCTAAAACTGCTTCTGCCACAGCAGCTCCTAAAACAATCTGCGTTAAAGAATCCATCTTTAGTTTCTTATTTTTGGTTTCATGTTTCTAGTTTGCTTCACCAATGCACATCTTAATCATTTATTTATACTTCTCTCTCCTCTATCTCAAAATCCAAGAATGTACTTCAAGCAAAGCCGCAAAGAAAGAAGTAAGTTATAAGCAAATATCTTAGTACTTAATTCTAAATACTATTTACTCTGTTTTCTATTTTCTCTACTCTTTTTCAATCCACAATCTTCATTTTCTTCAGCAAAAAAGAGGCATTCATGTTTTTAGCCACACCTGTTTTAATGGTGTAATCAAAAAATAATTCATCCTCAATTATCTCAGCATCAAAATAGTAGTTTTTTACATCCGAAAGTTCTTCAGCAACCTCACATAAACTCAAATCATGGGTAGCAATAATTCCTGTAGAATGTGAAGACACCAGTTTTTCAATAAATTTTCTAGAGCCAATGGCTTTATCTGTACTGTTAGTTCCCTTTAAAATTTCATCAAGAATAATAAAATAATTATCGGTAGTGATGGCATCAACAATAAATTTTAACCGTTTAAGCTCCGAAAAGAAATAAGATTCATCATCGGTGAGAGAATCGGTGGTTCGCATGCTAGTAATTAACTTTATAGGCGAATAACAAAAAGATGTCGCACATACCGGAAGACCCACATTAGCCATCACAATGCCTAGAGAAACCGATCGTAAAAATGTACTTTTCCCAGCCATATTAGCTCCGGTAATGATAAAAAACTGTTGGTTTTCAATTTTAAAATTGTTGGTAACCGCTTTTGCAGGATCCAATAATGGGTGCACAAAATTAGTTGCTTCTAAAATCATTTTTTCTGAAGTAATTTCTGGAAAAGTGTACTCCGGATGGTTGAAAGCAAATGTAGCAAGTGAGTTCATTGCATCCATTTCAGCAATAACTTCAAACCAATCTTCTGCTTTTTTACTATATTCTTTCATCCATTGTTCCAAATTAAAACTTTGGTAGAGATCCCAAAGAAGAAATCCATTTGCAAAAATGCCGAATAAAATATTATTGCGTTGGTCTAAAGCGTCTAATTGTTTAGAAAACACTTTGGCAATTTGAGATGCTTTTTTTGAGGTTACTGCTATTTTTTTCTGAAGGCTTTGTAGGCCTTCAGAAGTAAAATTAGCAAGTTCAATTTGTAAAAGCAAGTGTTGGTATTGCTGAAAAACATCTTGTATTTTAGAAGCGTGCAACGATAGCTCATTAATATTTTTTAGATAAAAACCTGTAATTCCTAAACCTATTAAAAACCATAAAAGCAATTGCATTTCACCGATAAGATCCATAAAATAAATTGTAAATACTGCTATAGAAAGCAGAGAAAAAATGATGGGTAATACTCGCATTACTTTTGGAACAAAAAAGGAATGCTTTCGCAAAAGCCCAACCACTTCAGCAGTAGATGTTTCTGTTTTTGAAATGGAAGCATAAGCGGTAAAATTTTGACGCCAATTTGCTTTTTCAGAAAGTTCCTTAATGATTTCTTGCTTGCTTTTAATGTTATTAATAGTGTTGCTTTTTAATTTTTCGGCAAGGGTTTTTGAGCCTTCTTGTGTTGCTGTTCTATTTACATATTGATAAAAAGAACCTTTGCCAAACAAATCAATATCCTGACTAAAATAATGGGCGTGTTCTTCAAATTCATTTCCTTCTGGAAAATCCAAAACATTGCGTTGTAATGCGTTTATTTCTTTCTTATTTAAAGTAATTAATTTCTGAAGTATCTTTTTGTGGAAGCTAATGTTACTATGTCGAGAAATTAGAAATAAAAATAATGCAATACCAACTATTAAAACCCCAATAACCATTTTTGCGTCTCCAAAATAAAAATACACCCCATAACAAATTATTAAAAACAAGGCAAGGCGAAGCATACTTGAGGCAAATAGTTTTTGCTTACTATTTTTTAATTGCTTTTTAAGGATGTCTATTTGTTCGGTATAAAAGTCAAAAGGAGTAGTTGTCATCGTCATTTTTTAGAATCCCCGAAATTACAGTGAATTAAATTAGTATGCAAAATTGTAAAAAAATAGAATATTGTTTATTCTGAAGATTTTCACAGTAGAGATTTACTGTTTTCAAAAATATTTTATAAGTCTTTCAACTCGTTTTGTAGTTTTTTTGTCAAGCCTGAAGCTGCTAGTTTATAAGAGTGGTCTATAAGTTCAAGAATTATTTTATCCGAAACATCTTTATTTAATACAACGGTATTCCAGTGTTTTTTGCTCATATGATAGCCCGGATAAATAGCTGCATAATGCGCTCGAAGTTCCTCAGACCATTCGGGATTACATTTTAAATTGATGGAAGGACTACCTGCTTCCCAATCTTTTAAAGAAGTTAATGCAAATAATTTTCCCATTACTTTAAAAACAAGTGTGTCTTTATCAAATGGAAATTCTTCGGTGACTCCTTTTTTAGCGATGCAGTAATTTCTGTAGGATTCGATATTCATTTTAGTTTGTGAGGCTTTGAGTTTGTGAGTATTTGAGTTGGTAAGTTAGATTTTACATCTACTTCAGTAACTACTAAAAAAAATTGATGTTTTTCAAATTTCTTCTTAATAAAACCAACTTCCTTATTTTATAGGTAACCTTATAAAATTATTACTTTAAAAAAAATATCTAGCATCTAATATCTCAAATTTATTGTCTTAAACCTACACCACTTCATACAATACTGGTTTACTAGGTGATGCATCATTGACAAAAGAAGCCATTTGCAAGTTTAAGAAATAGGTGCCGTCTTTGATATCGTTTTTTACATAAATAAATTCGGTTATAGTGGCTGTTTTTCTGGGAGCTTTGGGATAATTCCAAAAAGCGCGATGGGCCAATAACTCGCCATCATCTTTTTCCTTATCAACCGATGGCACATCAACTAATAAATGTTCTACCCCAATTTCTCTTAAATATAATGCTGATGTTTCTAACAAATATGGCCAGTTAGTATGCGAATATTGTTTAGAGCGTTTTTCAGCTGTGTTGGGTATGGTTCGGATAACAAGTGCTTGTGGTTTCACTCCTTTTAAGGCTTTTTCTATTTGTTTTTTTGAGATTATAAAATCTTCTTTTCCATAGGATTCTGGAGCCACTGTAATGACTTCTGCAAGGAAGAAAAACTGCTTTAGTGCCTTGTTGACAGAATAAAATTCCTCAGAAATATGTCCGTAACATTCGGTATGTGTGCCATGCGCATGTGGGTTAAACTGAATGTTGTTAAAATTAACCGATGCACCTTCACTAACTTTAGCTATCCAACCATCGTCTTCAACAGGTTTTATTTTTGGTTCGTCAAGATACCACGCATTTGGGTTTTTTTTACTGCCAACTAATGGTATAGAAATGTCCAACGGATTTGATAAATCAATAGTGTAAGTTTTGTTTTGGTGTTGAATTGTTGTTTTCATATCATTATTTTAACTCTCTCAGATAGTAACTCAAAAAATCGGGATAGACAGGGTTAGGCTACACTATAAATTTAGTAAAAACAAATCACTTGCCAATCCATCACTTAAAAATTTTCCTTTTTTGGTGACTAAAAGTAAATCGCCATTCAGATAAAGCAGGTTTTCTTCCAGATGTTTTTGCGCTTGCCGCAGAAGGTGTTCTTTGTATTTTATACCAAATTCGAGTTTCACTCGACGCACAGAAACGCCCCAAATAGTTCGTAATCCAGTCATTACATATTCGTTGTAGCGGTCTGTAGTAGTCAATCTTTCAGATTCGGAAGGAAGGTTACCTTTTTCCATTGCATTTATATACAAGGAGTTGTTTTTTACATTCCAACTGCGGTTTTTTCCATCATAGGAATGTGCCGAAGGGCCAATTCCCAAATAGGTTTTTCCTTGCCAGTAAGCTGTATTGTTTCGGCTAAAAAAACCTTCTTTCCCAAAATTGGAAAGCTCATACTGCACAAAATAATTGGCTTGCAAGGTTTCCATTAAGGTGAAAAAGTGTTTTTCAGCAAGTGCGTCATCTACCGGTGGCACCAAGCCTTTTTTAATCAAGATATCTAAAGCCGTTTTGGGTTCTACGGTTAGGGCATAACTGGAAATATGCGGAATGTTAAATGAAAGTGCTTTTTCAATATTTTGTTTCCAGCGTGCAGTACTCATTTCAGGAATACCATAAATCAAGTCGATGGATATATTATCGAAATATTTTTTAGCTTCTTTTATACTGTTTTCGGCTTCATTAGCAGTATGAGCGCGGTTCATGAATTTTAAATCTTCTTCAAAAAATGATTGTATGCCAATGCTCAACCTGTTGATGGGAGATTGGGCTAGTTGCTCTATTTTTTGCTGGTTTAAATCATCGGGATTGGCTTCTAAAGTTATTTCTGGATTTTCTGAAACCGTATAGTTTTCATATATGGTTTTAAAAATAATATCTAGATCAAGCTGAGTTAACAAACTGGGTGTACCTCCACCAAAATAGATAGTTTCCACCAAACCTGTAAACTCATTTTTACGTAAAATAAGTTCTTTACAAAGTGCAACAACTAGCTCTGTTTTCTTTTTTAGAGAGGTTGAAAAATGAAAATCGCAGTAGTGACATGCTTGCTTGCAAAAGGGAATATGGATATAGATGCCATTACCGCTTCCCGCTTCTCCGACAGGAATATTTTTTTTTGATTTTTCAGTTGAACTATCCAATTTTATTTTGATTTTGCTTCACAAAAGCATTCCACCCGGTATAATTTTTTTCGCCAGTAACTTTTCCTGCATTATAAAAATGGCAAACCGCAGCTGCAAGACCATCTGTAGAGTCTAGGTTTTTGGGGAGCTCTTTTAGGTTTAATAAGCTTTGTAACATTTTTGCAACTTGTTCTTTGCTGGCGTTGCCGTTACCGGTGATTGCCATTTTAATTTTTTTGGGGGAATATTCCGTAATGGGTATTTGTCTAGAAAGTCCTGCCGCCATAGCAACACCTTGTGCGCGACCCAATTTTAACATGGACTGAACATTTTTTCCAAAAAAAGGCGCTTCAATGGCTATTTCATCGGGATGATGGGTATCAATAAGTTCAATAGTGCGTTCAAAAATGAGTTTTAATTTTAGGTAATGATCGTCATACTTGCTCAATTGCAATTCGTTAAGTTGCATAAACACCATTTTTTTTTGCACTATTTTTATGAGTCCAAAACCCATTATGGTTGTGCCCGGATCGATGCCTAATATAATTTTTTCGGTGTTCAAGAAAAACGTTACTTTGTGGTTAGTTACTTTGCCTATGCTTTCTTACAAATCTAAACAATATCTTGTTGCAACACTAAAAGTTAGTGTAGTAATTACTTCTTTTGTTTTTATTTATTTTCGTGTGGCTAGCAATAGTTACTTAACTTTTGGCGAATTGCAAATCACTGTATCACAATCCTTCCTTCTGAAAACTCCATTTATTTTAATCCTTTTTGCATTAACATTTTTAAATTGGAGTTTTGAAATTTTAAAATGGCAAACTCTTGCAAGATGTGTTGCTAAAGTTAGTTTAAAACAGAGTGCAATACAGGTTTTAATGGCTCAATCAATTTCATTATTTACACCGTTAAAAATTGGTGAATACGGGGCAAAAACACTCTTTTTTACTAAAAAACAAATAAAAAAAGTAGTTTTTTTAAATTTTTTAGGCAATATGTCACAATTAGCTGCGACAATTTTTTTTGGTTTTTTTGGTCTTACAATTTATTTTTCGCAATATTTTAAAGATTTTACAATATTTTATTTGACAGTCCTTATTTTCGCCGCAATACTCATCGTATTAGGTAATTGGTTGTGGCATAAAATTAATTTTTCTATTGGAAATTTTACTTTTCATACTATTAGAAATTTTAGTGCATCTATTTCAAAAATAAAAAAACAAAAGGTTTTGGGTTTTGCATTTTTTCGTTATGCAGTTTTTTCAGTACAGTTTTGTTTTATTTTGAATTGCTTAATACCCATTTCCTTTATTGATGTGCTTCCATTAGTGTTTATGATGTATTTGATAAGTTCTGCAATTCCTGTGTTACAGTTTTTTGATGTGCTAATAAAAGGCAGTGTTGCGGTTTTAGTTTTCTCGGGGTTTAATGAACTTATACTTCTTTCGACAACAACGCTTATGTGGCTGCTTAATGCGGTTTTACCATCAATAATAGGTTCTTATTTTGTATTGAATTTTAATACAAATCCACTTTTAAAAACTAAAAAAATATGAGTATTTTTTTAGTTTTTCTCCTCATTATTTATGCAGTGCTTTTGCTTTGGCTAGTGTATGGTTTTTTTAAAGGGAAAAAAAAGGAATTCGTATCAGGTTCTCTTTTGCCAAAAACAAAATTTACCATTATAATTCCCTTTCGAAATGAAGCCGAAAACCTTCCCACATTGCTTCTTTCCTTATCAAAAATACACTACCTAAAAGACTATTTTGAGATTCTCTTTGTTGATGATGCTTCTGAAGATCCTTCTAAAAAGCTTATACATACGTTTTTTAAAAAACAACTTTTGTTCGATTTTCAGGTTTTAGAAAATAAAAGAGCCTCCGGTTCGCCAAAAAAAGACGCCATTACTACCGCCATTTCCATTGCAAAATATGAATGGATACTCACCACAGATGCTGATTGTAAAGTACCCTCACTTTGGCTAGAAGCATTCGATGTATATATTCAGCAAAACCGCCCAAAGTTTGTAGCAGGTCCAGTTTTAGTGACTACTAATATTTTTAATTTTCTTTCTGCATATCAGGTTTTGGAAAGTATTAGTTTAGCTGGTTTTACCATAGGAAGTTTTGGAATGAACAAACCTATAATGTGCAATGGCGCCAATCTTGCTTATCAAAAAGACGCATTCTATCAAGTAAAAGGTTTTGATGGAAACAACCACATTGCAAGTGGTGACGATTTATTTTTATTGGAAAAAATGAAGATACGGTTTCCCAATAAAATTGGTTTTTTAAAAAGTAAGGAGGCAATAGTTACTACAAAAACAGAATCTACTTTAACAAGTACAATAAACCAAAGGGTGCGGTGGGCGGCAAAATCTGTAGGGTACAAAAGTGTGTTTAGTAAACTCGTGGGTCTATTTATTTTATTAATTAATGTGACATTAGTAGTTGCGTTTTTCTCTCTTTTTTATGTTGAAAATTGGTGGCTTATTGTAAGCTTGATTGTACTTAAATTCCTTCTTGACGAATTTTTTATTTTTCAAATAAATAGGTTTTTTCGAATAGAAATTCCTTGGACTTACTTTTGGATTATAGCGTTTATTTATCCTTTTGCAACCTTATTTATTAGTTGGAAAGCATTCTTTGGAAATTATATTTGGAAAGGCAGAGCCTTTAAAAAATAACCAACTATTCAATTTATTTTTTACCTTTATCTAAACAATCAAAGCCCTTATGAAAACCCTACCCACTTTTTTTCTAGTTTTAGCTTTCGTATTTTCGACTGCTATTTTTGCCCAAGAGCAATACACTGTTTCAGGAAAAACCTATACTCTGCAAACAGAAGTAGAAGGAACCCTTACTTTACTTTGGAACGTGATTGATGAGCAATACCGTTATTTTGCCAAAAAAGGAAACGAGCTTGTAGAACTTAAAAACACAAGAACAGATGGGAAATATCAGGAAGAATACAAAGAAACTCTAGTATCTCTAACCTCTGACCAAAGTATTTCTTCTGAAAAAACAAAATTGACCTTGGTGAGTTTGCGTAGTTTTTTTAATGAATATAATAAAAAAGTAGATCCATATTACCAAGAAAACGCTACAAGTGTGGCTTTAGAAACTAGACTTGGCGCTTTTGGTGGAGTTTCTAATAATGTTTCCACTACCAATCCGCAGAATGTATTTGCGCCGTTTTTTGGAATAGAGTTTGAAGTTACCGATAGCCAAATGCTAAAACGGCATGCCGCAGTATTGCAATTTAGACATTCATTTAAAGCAGAGGATTATGACTTAACTTATTCTCAATTTACTATAAATTACCGCTATAAATTTATACATAAAGAAAGCCTTTCCTTATTTATCCAAGCAAAATTAATTGCCCTAAGTTTTTTTGAAAGGGCTAAAGATAATCAAGAGGGTTTAATAGATAGAACCGGCAGCTCTTTACAAACCCCTATTGGCCTTGGTTTAGGTTTAGATTACAAATTAGGAAACGGGTTTATAACTTTTATAATGAATGATATTGTTGCTCCAGGAGTGGATACCAATGATGCGTTTTCTTTAGACTTTACTTTGGGATATAAATTTAATTTATAATCATTCTGTTTTTAGCACCAAGGGAAGTGTAAATTGCGTGTTAACTGGAATACCTCTCTTAAGTGCGGCTTGAGTTAAAGGAAGTGTTATTACACTTTCTTGAAGCCATAATTTTAGATGTGGTAATTTTGCAAAAGTAATACTGTCTCCTGCTATTTCCGTTAACGTTATTTTTCCATTATTACTCACCTTTAAAGTCATTACAACGGTGTCTAGTATAGCTCCAGTACTAATTAAATCTTTTTGCAGTAATTGATTATGAAAATGAGTAATAAGTGTTGTTTCAAAACATGTTTTTTGCTCAATTTTTTCTAAAGATTCTTCACAATTCGGAAAATTAGGATAGGTATCTACTTCATTCCATTTTATGGATTTTAATTCTTCTTCCAAAAATTCTTCGGAAGAAATTTTCTCCGTGTTAAAATACTTGCAGGAAGTAGCAAAAGCGAAGAGGATTAGAAGTAAAAAACCGATTTTCATTTATCATTTTATAAAGTTGAAAATTACGATTTTTTTGAAACAATAAAATACTATTATTTGTCTTTAATGAAGAAACCCGTGTTGAAAAGGAATCTAGAAGAAGAAAATTACTTTATCTATTAAAAGCTGGCAGTTTCTTTAAAACAGCCAGCTTTTATAATTTATTTTTCCTTAGAAATTTCAAATGCTATGGGAAGAGAGTATATAACACTCACTTCTTTATCTTTTTGTCTGCCGGGTTTCATTTTTGGTGCTAAGTAAATAACACGTTTTGCTTCTTCTATCAACAAAGGATGCGCTGCTCTAGCCATAACGTCCACTACATTTCCTTTTTCGTCAATTTTAAATTGAATGGTGATACGCTGTTTTGCTTCTAGATTCATTTCATTATTCACTACTTTTGTATTAAAGTTTTCGCTGACAAGCAAGCTAATTTTTTCTGAAAAGCAATTTTTACGAGCAGCATTATCTACTAAATTTTCACAACCCGGATATATAGGCACTTGGTCAATAACCGCAAAGGGTACAGACATATCCTCTTGTATATCTATACTTTGTGTTACAGATGCTGCAGGCGCTGGTGGCATTGGAGGTTTTGGAGGTGTAGGAATACTTTCTACAGAAGTTGCAGATGGTTTCTTTTCTTGACTGTAAGAGCTGAAGGTTAACATTAATGCCACAACCGGCAATAATAATGCAAACTTTACTAAATGAACATTTTTTGATTTTGATTTGTGTAACATAACGATTCGTTTTTTGATTAATGAATGATTGAAAAAGGAATTGATAAATGAAACGGTTTGGGTTTGAAATACTTGAGATAATAAATTTTGATAATAGGAAGTTTTGCCACATTGCGAAACCACTTTGGCATCTGCTATGTATTCGTGCAAAGCGGCTATCCTTTTTTGATAGAAATAAACCATTGGGTTGAACCAAAAAATTATGCGCAACACTTCAAAATAAAGTAAGTCTAAATAGTGTTTTTGCTCGATATGAACTTGTTCATGTGCAAAAATATATTTTTTACTTTGCGGGTTTAGATTTTCACCTAAAAAGATGGTGCCTGCAAATGAAAAAGCATCGGTGCTATTTAGCATATAAACCACTGAAATATTGTCTCTTACATCGGCTTTTCCGCTTCCTTTTAACTGGTTGATTTTATAGAGTTTCTTTAGAAATATCAAGGTGCTAATTGCCATTCCTGAATATAAAATGATTTCAAAAATAGAAAATCCAGGGCTTGCTACTGTTAGGTTATTTTGGGTTTCAAGAGTTGCGGTTCCAAAGGTTATTTCGGGTAAAGACACCATTAAGTTTTGTGGCATAAGGGTTTGCAAAGCAGGGACTTTTATTAATGGTAAGAACAAAGCGATAACCGGTGTTACAAGTAAATACATTCTGTTCCATTGAAAAAAGGTTTCTTTTTTCAATAACCACCCATAAAGTGCCAGAAATACCAATTGGAAAGCAATCATTTGTAAAATATAAATTTTCATTTTTTGGGATTTTTGTTGATTTGCTCTAAAATTTCTTCCAACTCTTTGGTAGAAACTTCATTGTTTTTTACAAAAAAAGACACCATACTTTTAAACGATCCATGAAAATAATTCTGCATCAGTTTATTAATTGACTGATTGCTGTAAGTTTCTTTTTCTATTACTGGAAAATAAATATGACCTCTTCCTTCTTTTCTATAACCCACAAAATATTTACTTTCTAAAATGCGCACGACAGTAGAAACTGTTGTAAATGCAGGTTTTGGTTCTGAAAATTGATCTATAATTCCAGCAACATTAGCTTCTCCTAAATTCCAAAGAATTTGCATAATTTCTTCTTCTGCTTTTGTTAATTGTTTCATTTTTTCTATTGCTTAATAAGTGTTACTTTTATTTGTTGAACAAATATAACTAAATTATTAGTTTAAACTAATAATTTAGTTATAAAAATTTAAAGATAAAATTTACTACTTTAGATAAATAAATAAAAAATGGATGTGTTTTTAGTAATTCTGGGGTTTGTCTTTATGCTCGTGGGCATTTTAGGTAGTGTTCTTCCTGTGCTTCCGGGAGTTCCCATTAGTTGGTTAGGATTATTGATGATTTATCTTGTACCTTCCGTACCCTTTGATTGGTTTTTTCTCACAATTACTTTTGTTCTTGCAATATTTTTATACCTAATGGATTACATAATACCTGCAATAGGCACAAAACACTTTGGGGGAAGTAAATCAGGAGCCTGGTGTGCTATCATTGGGCTTTTTGTTGGAATTATTGCCCCCATCCCGTTTGGAATACTAATTGGTCCATTTTTGGGTGCGTTTATTGGAGAAATGGCATTCAACAAAACCCGAAGCGATATTGCTTTAAAAGCAGCTTTTGGTTCGTTTATTGGTTTTATCGCTTCTACTTTTATGAAAATACTGGCTTCTTTTGTTTATTTAGGTCTATTCATCTATAAAGTTTGGATCTTTAAAGTGTTACTTTTTTAGAGCCAAACCGTTTTATCTTCAATGGAACTTTTGCGAAAACCTTCAGCAGGTAACTCGTCATAATTTCCCATATAAAAAAAACCAAGACAGTGCTCTCCAGGCTCAAATTTAAAAAATTCATCTGCAAAATTTATAAGTCCTGGCGAACTCCAATATGCACCTATACCAAGTTCTGTACATTGCAACCACATATTTTGAACTGCCATGGCAGTAGCTGCTATTTCTTCCCATTGGGGCAAGGATTCCTTAAGATCCCGTTGCATGCATATAGCAATTATACAAGATGCTTTTGTGGTGTTTTCTTTAAGTTTATTATACTGAAATTCAGAAAAATTAGTAGTGGTTTCCTTAAATTTTTTTGCTAAAAAGTCGCCTAAATCTACCAATGCTTTTTTTTGTAGCACTTTAAAACGCCAAGGTTCAGTCCTTTTATGGGTGGGAGCCCAGTTTGCAGCTTCAAGAATCTGGCAGATTTGTTCTGTGGTTACTGGAGTCTTGTTGTATTGTGCCGGAAATACAGCACGTCTAGATTTAATTATATGGGATAGCATAGTTTTTTTTTGATTTAAAGATACTCAAAAAGGTACAAATGGATTTTAACAAATGGTAAAATAAAAAAAATCCACGTAAGTATTTTAGGAATACACTTAAAACAAAAAAAGCCCTCCGTCAAAGGCGGAAAAGCTTCTCATCGGCTCTACTACAAGCCTTTCCCGAAGTAAATTCAGGACAACACAACTTCTTAAAAAAAAGCCCTCACAAATGGAGAGCTTTGTTTGCGGTCTGGACGGGACTCGAACCCGCGACCCCCTGCGTGACAGGCAGGTATTCTAACCAACTGAACTACCAGACCGTTGCTTTTAATTGCGAGCGCAAATATACACTCTATTTTAGTTTACACAAACTATTTTTTAATAAAATACAATTCTTTTATGTGAACTTTTGCCGTTCAATAAGATACGTCGTTAAAATTTTTGAAAAATCCTGATTTACATCTGCTTCAATATACTTAATTCTGTATTGTGCACACTTTAATTTTAATTCTGAAAAATAAGCAGAAACCGCTTTTTCATAATTTTCTTTTATTGTATCGGGATATACGTCTAGGAAATCTCCCGTTTCTACATCCATAAATCGCCTTGGTTTATTGTCAAAATCAAAGGTTTGTTCCTTAGCTTTGTCTATAACGTGAAACAAAATAACCTCATGCTTATTGTATTTTAAATGCTGTAAAGCTTCAAACAATTTTTGCACTTCTACAGAATTCTGAAACATATCTGAAAACACAAACACCAGTGATCTACGCTTCATTTTTTCAGCGATAAGATGAAGATGGGTATACGTTTCGGTTAAATTACTTTTTGCCGTTTGAGTGACTGCTTCATTCAATTTGCTTAACAACATATGATGGTGGCGTTCACTTCCTTTTTCTGAGGCATAAAACTCATATTCATTGGAGTAGATGCTCATTCCAACTGCATCTCGTTGTCGTTTTAATAGATTCATAATGGCTGCAGCGGCAAGGGCTGAAAATGCAATTTTATTCAAGGAAGAAATACTATATTCCTTTAATTTGGGGTAATGCATGGATCCCGAGTTATCAAGAATTAAGTGGCATCTTAAATTGGTTTCTTCTTCATAACGCTTTGTAAAAAGTTTGTCCGTTTTTGCAAATAATTTCCAATCGATATGTTTTGTACTTTCTCCTGCGTTATAGACCTTATGTTCTGCAAATTCAGCAGAAAAACCGTGAAACGGACTTTTATGTAATCCTGAAATAAATCCTTCCACAACCTGAGAGGCTAATAGCTCTAGATTTTTGAATCCATGAATCTCATTGATTTGTTTTTCTATGTTCATCATTTTTCTGATCTATACTAGAAGAAGTCTAAAAAAAGTTTTCCTAAAGATTTTTTTTGGGGGGGGGTGTTTAAAATCTTCAAGTATTTAGTTTTTTTAAATTATGGCATCCACAATGCCATAAGCTACAGATTCTTCAGCACTCATCCAGTGGTCACGGTTAAAATCTTTCATGATTTTTTCAATAGTTTGACCGCAATTTTCTGCTAATATTTTTGCGCTTAATTCTTTTGTTTTTATGATTTCCTTAGCTGTAATTTCAATATCACTAGCTTGTCCGCGAGCTCCGCCGCTAGGTTGATGTATCATTACTCTAGCATTGGGCTGAATAAAGCGTTTGCCTTTTTGTCCTACAGACAATAATAAAGACCCCATAGATGCAGCATAGCCGGTGCAAATAGTAGATACAGGACTTTTTAATGATTTTATACAGTCGTAAATAGCAAAGCCTGAAGTTACATACCCACCTGGGCTATTGATATATAAATAAATATCTTTTGTTTCTAATGCATCTAAATACATCAAACGGTCTATCACGTGTTTTGCAGAAGTGTCATCCACTTCTCCCCACAGAAATACTTTGCGTTCTTGAAGTAATTTACTGTCAATGGTGTCTTGTACTTTTATAACTTTTGTCATGGATTCTAATTTTTTTCTAAAATAAAAAAGGTTTAACGCAAAGCTAAACCTTTTTTAAATTTTTAACCCTATTTCCTTATAAAAGAGCATCGATTGCTTCTGCATAGGTTTTTTTAGGAGCAACGCCCACCTGACGGCCTACCACTTCTCCATTTTGGAAAATTAATACCGTAGGTATATTTCGCACACCATATTTAGCTGCAAATTCTTGATTTGCATCTACATCTACTTTACCTATAACCGCTCTACCCTGGTAGTCGTGGCTTATTTCCTCAATAATTGGACCAACCATTCTACAGGGACCACACCAAGCAGCCCAAAAATCTACGAGTACAGGTTTATCACTTTTTAGCACTGTTTCTTCAAACGTTGCATCTGTTATTTCTAATGCCATAATTTTTTAAATTTTAATAGTGTACAAAAATAGTCAATTTTTTAGCTAAAACTTACAGTAATGTATAGGATTTGGTTATTTATTCATCCGTTTAAGTTATGTGTTAATTTAATTTGTATAAAAAGTTTTCCTTTTGTAATTCGTTTAAAAGTTCTTGCGATATTTTTATTTTTTGTTTTCTACTACTCATTTGTAATTGAATTTTTTCTTCGGGTTCAAAAAAATGAAAGTCGAGATTGTGGCTCCCTTTATGCATCCGAAGTAGATTTTTTAGTGATTCTATTTGTTCTTTTTTGAGTTCGTTTAGCTGAAAATGTATGGTCAACTTTTTTGATTGTTTTTCTAAAACTTCTTGAAGCATTTGCATACTGCTAAATTGCATTCTAGGATCACTTTTTTTGCCAGTTTCTCTGTTTATGTAACCTTCTTTTACAGATACTCTTGCAAAAATAAAACCATTTGTACTAAGCAAGTGTCTGTATTTTAAATACTCTTCTCCAAATATTCTAAAGGTAAATGCATCTGTATAATCTTCAACGGTAAACATTGCCCAATCATTGCCGTTTTTAGCAACACGGTGTTGCACTTCACTAATTACCCCACCAAAAATAATTTCTTTATTAATGCATTTATTCAGGTCAAAAAAATCAGAAATCTGATTTTTACAGAAAGTTGTAATCTCCGTTTTAAAATCATCTAAAGGGTGTCCTGAAATATAAATGCCTATAACTTCTTTTTCTAATTTTAATTTTTTCATGGTTCCCCATTCCTCACAGGGCGGAACTAGGGGTTCGGGAATTTGAACATCACTGGCATCACCAAACAAACTTACTTGTGATGAATTTTCATTTTCTTGGTATCTAGCAGCATAACGCAATACTTTTTCTAAAAAGAGAACGCCGTCACCTTCATCATGTAAATACTGTGCTCTATGGGTGTCAAAACTGTCAAATCCACCTGCTAAGGCTAAATTTTCAAATGCTTTTTTATTGGCGGCTCTAAGATCAATACGTTTTGCTAAATCAAATACCGATTTATAAATACCCTCTTTTCTGTTTTCTACTATAGTAGCAACCGCATTGGCGCCAACGCCTTTTACTGCACCCATACCAAAACGTACGGCTCCTTTATTATTTACAGTAAATTTATAATAGGATTCATTTACATCTGGGCCTAAAACGGCAAGCCCCATTCGTTTGCATTCTTCCATAAATTTGGTAACCTCTTTAATGTCGCTCATATTATTAGAAAGCACTGCTGCCATATATTCTGCTGGATAATTTGCTTTTAAATAAGCCGTTTGGTATCCAATTAAGGCATAGCAAGTAGAATGTGATTTATTGAATGCATAACTAGCAAAGGCCTCCCAGTCTTTCCAAATTTTTTCTAATGTTTCTACCTGATGACCATTAGTAGCTCCTCCTTCTAAAAATTTAGGCTTCATTTTATCCAAAACCGTAATTATCTTTTTACCCATCGCTTTACGAAGGACATCGGCATCGCCTTTTGTGAACCCTGCTAATTGTTGTGAAAGTAGCATAACCTGCTCTTGATACACGGTTATTCCATAGGTTTCTTTAAGGTATTTTTCCATAACTGGAAGGTCATAAGAAATGGCTTCCTCTTCGTTTTTTCTCCTAATAAAACTTGGTATGTATTCGATAGGGCCTGGACGATATAAGGCATTCATTGCAATTAAATCCGCAAAAACAGTGGGCTTTAAGTCCTTCATATACTTCTGCATTCCTGCAGATTCATATTGAAAAGTGGCTACGGTTTCACCTTTTTGAAAAAGTTCAAATGTCTTTTCATCATCCAACGGGATGGAGTCAGGATCTAAATCAATTTTTCTTTTGAGTTTAATTAACTGAATTGCATCTTTGATGATGGTAAGGTTCTTTAATCCTAAAAAGTCCATTTTCAAAAGTCCAGCACTTTCTACTACAGAGTTGTCAAATTGGGTAACGTATAAATCAGAATCTTTTGCCGTGGCTACTGGAACAAAATCTGTAATATCACTAGGGGTTATGATTACACCACAAGCATGTATTCCTGTGTTTCTTAATGAACCCTCTAGAATTTTAGCTTGATTTATGGTTTGAGCCACTAAATCATTTCCTTCTGACAGATTTAAAAGTTCATTTACCTTTTCTAAATCTTCACTTCTAAAGTGTTGCCGTAATTCACTTTCACTTAAGCCAAATATTTTATTAAGCTTGGTCATCAGCGGAATCAGTTTTGCAATTCTATCAGCATCGCCCAATGGTAAATCCAAAACCCGAGCGGTATCTCGTATTGCTGATTTGCCCCCCATAGTACCATAAGTAATTATTTGAGCTACCTGGCTGGCTCCATATTTATGGATTACATAATCCATTACTTTAGATCTTCCTTCGTCGTCAAAATCGATATCTATATCGGGTAAACTTACTCGGTCTGGATTTAAAAAACGTTCAAAAAGTAAATCGTATTTAATAGGATCAATATTGGTTATTTTTAAGCAGTAGGCAACTGCTGATCCGGCGGCAGAACCCCTTCCAGGGCCAACGGAAACCCCAATTCTTCTAGCTTCTGCGATGAAATCCTGTACAATTAAAAAGTATCCTGGATACCCTGTTTTTGCAATAACATCCAATTCAAAATCTATTCGTTCTGTTATTTCTGGGGTTATTTCTGGATAACGTATTTTAGCACCTTGGTAGGTTAAATATTTTAAATATGCATTTTGACCAGCTTTTCCGTCAGGATCTTTTTCTGCGGCAAATTGTTCTGGCACAGAATACTTCGGAAGCAAAACTTCTCGGGCTAATGTGTAGGGCTCTACTTTGTCAATGATTTCCTGCACATTTGAAATGGCTTCTGGCAAATCATTAAAAAGGGCTTTCATTTGAGCTGTGCTCTTAAAATAATACTCCTGATTTGGCAAACCATATCGATATCCTTTACCCCTACCTATAGGAGTTGCTTGCTTTTCTCCATCTTTTACACATAATAATATGTCGTGTGCATTGGCATCTTCTTGGTTTATATAGTAGGTATTATTAGCTGCAACAAGTTTTATGGAATGTTTTTTAGCCAATTGGATTAAAACTGGATTCACCCTGTCTTCATCCTCTTGATTGTGGCGTGTTAACTCCATATAAAGATCCTCGCCAAAGGTTTCTTTCCACCACAGTAAAGCTTCTTCGGCTTGGTTTTCACCAAGATTTAAAATTTTTCCGGGCACTTCACCATAAAGACTCCCGGTAAGTACTAGAATGTCATCTTTATACTTTTCAATAATTTTCTTATCTACACGTGGTACATAATAAAATCCTTGGGTGTAAGCAATCGACGCCATTTTTGCTAAATTGTGATACCCTTTTTTGTTTTTTGCTAAAAGAACTATTTGGTAACCATTGTCTTTGGTGTTTTTATTTGCATGGTCTTCGCAAACAAAAAACTCGCAGCCTACGATAGCCTTTAAAGGTTTTGGCGCTAGATTTTCAGGATTTTCTAGGGCAATTGCTTTTGCCTTAGCATTGTGATTTGCTACCGCTTGTACAAAATGAAAAGCGCCCATCATATTTCCAGTATCGGTGATGGCAATTGCAGGCATGTTTTCTAATGCTGCTGCAGCAACCAAATCTTGCGTGCTTGATGTGGATTGCAGGATGGAATATTGCGAGTGGTTGTGTAAATGTGCAAATGGTACCTCCTCTAAATCAGATATATTTTGTTGAATATCTTCAGAAGAAATTTTGACGATGGTGTCTTCTTTAAATGCTTTTCTTATTTTTTCGGATGCTTTTTTTAAGTTAACGTGTTTTATTCCTACTAGCTGAATTGTTTGAGGATTAGCTTCTAAAAAGTTTTCGAAATAATCTGGTTGTACTTCTAATTCTTTTTCAGTAAATACTTTTCGTCTTACTAATTCTAGAAAACAACGTGTGGTTGCTTCTACATCGGCAGTGGCGTTATGTGCTTCTGCAAAGGGCTGATGAAACAAGTATCTATGAAGCTCTGTTAATGTTGGCAACTTAAACTTACCTCCTCTTCCTCCTGGAAGCTTGCATAAAAATGCGGTTGCCTCTGTACAGGTATCCAAAACTGGTTTTTTTGAAAGCGTGCTTTTTATTTCTTTTCGAAAAAACTCAGCACCTATAATATTTACATCAAAACCTACATTTTGACCAACAATAAATTTAGCTTTTGCTAATGCTTCATTAAAAAGATAGAGTATTTCTTCTAAATTTTTGCCTTCTTTTTCTGCTAATTCGGTAGAAATTCCATGAATTTTTTCTGCATCAAACGGAATGTTAAATCCGTCTGGTTTTATCAAAAAATCTTGGTGCTCGATTAGATTGCCCATAATATCGTGTAATTGCCAAGCAATTTGAATACAACGTGGCCAATTATCTGTATCGCTAACTGGTGCCTTGTAATTCTTAGGCAATCCGGTGGTTTCGGTATCAAAAATCAAGTACATAGAGATGTGTTTTTCGAAAGAAAATTAGAGTTTAAAAATACGAATTCTTTCTGCTCAAATAAAAGTTAAGTTATGAACATTTAAAGGTATGAAAACAAAAAACGTGTGCCCTAAATAGGAAACACGCTTGTATAAATGTTGAATAATTACTTTTTAGTAACTTACATTAAATTGTCCTTGAGCAACCACTATGCCATTAGGTGCAGCAGTTTCAAAAGAAAATGCTCCTGAAACAGCATTTAATTCTAAATTATGGTTTACAATTGAAAGATTTCCAGAAATGGCTTCGCTCTGAACACCATCTATAGTAATCAACGCAGTAATTGTTCCGGTTGCTATTGGATTATTTCCGTTTGTCAAATCGTTTGGAAAAGAAAATGCAATAGTGGTATTGCCTTGTGTGCCAGAAATAAGTAAAAAATTACCAGAATCTACTGCAGTGACGGTTGTAGCGCTAAAAGCAACATCATTTATTGTGGCACTTAAAATATTAATAGGTACTTCGGGGTCATCCTCAATACTTCCGGATGCTAGAGGCACTCTAAAAAATATTCCCTTTGCACCATTTAAAGTATCTAAACCAAAGCGAAATGCATTAAAGCGAAAGGTGCCTGAGAAAAAACCACCGGAAACATCTTGCACAACAACTTGACCATCACCAAAAGGATTTGTAGTGTAAACGGAGCCTTCAAAATCTTCAAAAATAATTTTGTTGTTTGAATTTTCACCTAAAGTATACGTTCCTAAAGAGGAATTATTTAAATGAATGGTTAGGGTTTCAAAATCGGTAAGCCCTTGAATAGAAAGGGTTCCATCTGGGTTAATTTGAGCCCTTGCGTCTATGGCTTTAAAAAACTCATTGTTAAGAGTTACCTGCAATGCTCGATTATTAGTTTCAATATCTTCGCAGCTTATTAGGGCAAAAGCCGCAAAAAAACATAGCATCAATGTTTTCATATATATCTTTTTCAAAAAATTGTATTAATTAAACGAATAGGTTGTTCTTTTCTTATATAATTTTACAAACGTAATGAAAAAAATAAGATGCAATGTGTTTTTTAAAATCAAATTAGTAGTAGTATATTCTTTTCACCTTAAAAAACTAAAAAATAAGATTTAAAAAAGAAATTTTATAGTATCTTTGCGCCCTTAATTATAACCGAGGTCGAGAACCTTAAAAATTAATTTATATGCCTGTAAAAATTAGATTACAAAGACACGGTAAAAAAGGGAAACCATTTTACTGGATTGTGGCTGCAGATGCACGTGCGCCAAGAGATGGTAAATACCTAGAAAAATTAGGCTCTTACAATCCTAATGTAAACCCCGCAGAAATTATCTTAGATGTAGATGGATCTGTAAAATGGCTACAAAATGGAGCACAACCTACAGACACAACAAGAGCTATCCTTTCATACAAAGGAGTTATGATGAAGAATCATTTAGCCGGTGGTGTACGTAAAGGCGCTTTAACCGAAGAACAAGCAGAAGCAAAATTTGCTGCTTGGTTAGAAGAAAAAGCTGGAAGAGTGGACTCTAAAAAAGAAGGTCTTTCAAAAGCAGAAGCAAAAGCAAAAGCCGATGCACACGCTGCTGAAAAAGCTGTAAATGAAAAACGTATGGCTGCTGCTGCTGAAGTGGAAGCTGCTGCAAATGCTCCCGAAGAAGTTGTAGAAGAAGCAACAGAAGAAGCTCAAGAAGCCGCTCCTGAAGTAAAAGTTACTACAGAAGAGACTCCTCAAGCTGAAGAAGCTAAGGAAGACGAAACTAAAGCTTAATTAACAAAAAATGCATAAGGAAGAGTGTTTCTACTTAGGCAAAATTGTTAGAAAATATAGCTTTAAGGGAGAAGTACTTATCAAATTAGATACAGACCAACCCGAATTGTACACAGAAATGGAATCGGTTTTTGTTGATAGCAACAATAACTTGATTCCATTTTTTATTGAAAAAAGTGCTCTTCATAAATCTACATTACTCCGAGTTCAGTTTGAAGATGTAGATACTGAACAAAAAGCAGATGACCTCATTGGGCTGGAAGTATATCTACCTTTAAATCAACTTCCAGAGCTAGAAGACCATCAATTTTATTTTCACGAAATCATTGGTTATGCCGTTGAGGATATTCATTTTGGAAAAGTAGGAATCCTTAAAGGCATAAACGATAGCGGTGCACAAACACTTTTTGAAATTGACCGAGAAGGCAAGGAAATTCTTATTCCATTAAATGATGATTTTATAGTAAAAGTGGATAAAAAAAATAAACTTTTAGTACTCGATACTCCAGAAGGATTGATCGCTATTTATCTATAAAACTCGGTGTATTCTTTATAAACCTCCTTAAATTTTCATGAATAAATCGTTTCAGTTTAAACAATTTACTGTAAACCAAGACCAATGCGCAATGAAAATTGGAACAGACGGTGTTTTATTAGGTGCTTGGGCTTCTATAAACAATCCGTTTTCAGTATTAGATATTGGTGCTGGCACAGGAGTTATTGCCTTAATGATTGCCCAGCGATGTAATGCAAAACAAATAGATGCTGTTGAAATTCAAGAAGATGCCTATGAACAATGTGTAGAAAATTTTGAAAACTCACCTTGGGCTGACCGCTTATTTTGTTATCACGCCTCTATAAATGAATTTACAGAAGAGATGAAGGAGGAAAAATATGATTTGATACTTTCTAATCCACCTTATTTTGTGCCAAATATAAAAGAAATCCATATTTCAGAAAGTAGAAAAAAGGCTCGGTTTAAGGATAGTTTGCCTTTTGAAGACTTGATAAAATTCAGCTCCCAACTACTATCTAAAGAAGGGCAACTCGCCATTATTATACCGTTTTCCGAAGAAAAAAAAGTGCTAAAAATTGCGGAAAATTTTAATTTTTTTCCTAACCACATCACCCGTGTTAGGGGAACAAAAGAAAGTTCTATTAAACGAAGTTTATTACAATTTTCCTTATCAGAAACAATTCTTAAAGAAAACGAATTAGTTCTTGAAATCAGACGCCATAACTACACAGAAGACTATAAAAAGCTGGTAGAGAATTTTTATTTGAAATTATAGGCATTAAAAATTGTTGAATCTTTGTTCAATAGTTACTTTTGCATAACAAATTTTAGAGATACATTCATGAAACCAGATTTATTTGAAGCACCTGATTATTATAACCTTGACGCCTTACTAACCGATGAGCACAAACTAGTGCGTGACGCAGCTCGTGAATGGGTAAAGCGCGATGTTTCGCCTATTATTGAAGAATATGCTCAAAAAGCAGAATTTCCAACACAAATTATTAAAGGTCTAGCAGATATTGGAGCCTTTGGTCCATACATTCCAGAAGAATATGGTGGTGCTGGATTAGACCAGATTTCTTATGGTTTAATAATGCAAGAAATTGAGCGTGGTGATAGTGGTGTTCGCTCAACTGCTTCGGTACAATCTTCTTTGGTAATGTATCCTATATGGAAATATGGAAATGAAGCACAACGTAAAAAATACTTACCTAAACTTGCCAGTGGCGAGTGGATGGGCTGTTTCGGTTTAACGGAACCGGATCACGGTAGTAATCCTGGCGGTATGACAACTAATTTCAAAGACAAAGGAGATCATTATTTATTAAATGGCGCCAAAATGTGGATATCCAATGCCCCTTTTGCGCAAATAGCTGTTGTTTGGGCTAAAAATGAAAGCGGCAGAATTCATGGTCTTATCGTTGAACGCGGTATGGAAGGATTTTCAACACCGGAGACACACAATAAATGGTCGCTTCGTGCCTCAGCTACCGGTGAACTTATTTTTAATAATGTAAAAGTACCTAAAGAAAATCTATTGCCAAATAAAACTGGCCTTGGAGCGCCACTTGGTTGCTTAGATTCTGCAAGATTTGGCATTGCTTGGGGCGCTATTGGTGCAGCAATGGATTGTTACGACACTGCTTTACGCTATTCCAAAGAAAGAATTCAATTTGGAAAGCCTATTGGTCAATTTCAGCTGCAACAGAAAAAACTAGCTGAAATGATTACCGAAATAACCAAGGCACAACTACTTGCTTGGCGATTGGGAGTCATGCGAAATGAAGGCACTGCAACTTCAGCACAAATTTCTATGGCAAAAAGAAACAATGTAAATATGGCAATTACTATTGCACGCGAAGCAAGACAAATTTTAGGAGGGATGGGAATTACTGGTGAATACAGTATTATGCGACACTCCATGAATTTAGAAAGTGTAATTACATATGAGGGTACACACGATATTCATTTGTTAATAACAGGAATGGATATTACTGGCCTGGATGCTTTTAAATAAAATTAATACAAAAAGAGACCATTTTCATTTTAATTAATAACCTGCTATTTTTAAAAATTGTAGCGGGTTTTTTTTAATTCTCAGCAGGAGCAAGAGTTACTTTAAGACCATTAAGATAAGAATTTATAGGAATCTGGCAACCCAAACGGCTATTAACTTTAACAAAAAAAGCTTCTGAAAGCATAGCTTCCTCTTCGTCATTTTTTTCAGGCAAATCGTGTTCACTTTCAATATAGCATTGGCATGAAGCACACATTGCCATACCACCGCAAATACCTATAGTGCCTTCAGGAGCTATTTCATAGGACTTCATAACTTCCATCAAATTCATATTCATATCTGTAGGAGCCAGTATTTTGTGACTAACCCCTTCTCTGTCAATAATTGTAATGGTAATATCTTGCATAGTTTATATATTTCACTCCCTCTTTTTAAAGAATTAATAAACAACTTAGTTAATAGATTTAATTACTGCTTTTGGCGCTTCCTTTCTGCTTCCGTCAAAACCATCTATACCCCCTACTGTTGTATATTTCATAACATATCTTTTATCAGGAAAAATACGTTGGTAAGCACTTTGACACATTAAAGTTGCTTCGTGGAAACCACAAAGGATAAGTTTGAGTTTTCCGGGATATGTATTTACATCGCCAATGGCATAAATACCGGGTATGTTAGTTTGATAATCTAATCTATTATCGACTTTTATAGCGTTTTTTTCAATTTCTAAACCCCAATCGGCTATTGGCCCTAATTTTGGCGAAAGACCAAAAAGCGGAATAAAATGATCTGTTGCTATAATTTCTTCGGTTTGTGTTTCCCCATGTTGAATAAGAATACTATCTAAATGATTTATTCCACGAAGGCCGATGACTTCTGCGGGGGTAATTAAGTTAATTTTACCTAATTTTTTAAGTTCTTGTACTTTTTCAACAGAATCTAAAGCACCACGAAATTCGTTTCTTCTGTGAATTAAAGTTACTTCTGATGCAATATTAGAAAGAAAAACACTCCAATCTAATGCAGAGTCGCCACCTCCGGCAAGTACAACTCTTTTATTTCTATAGATTTCTGGATTTCTGATAATGTATTCCACGCCTCTATCTTCAAACTGCTGAATGTTGGGAATAAGGGGCTTTCTTGGCTCAAAACTGCCTAGTCCGCCAGCAATAGCAACAACTGGAGCATGGTGCCTAGTGCCTTTATTAGTGATAACTACAAAAGTGCCATCTTCTAATTTTTCAATGGTTTCTGCTCGTTCTCCAAGGGTAAAACCAGGCTGAAATGGTTTAATTTGTTCCATCAAATTATTCACTAAATCCCCAGCAAGAACTTCTGGAAATCCAGGAATATCATAAATTGGTTTTTTAGGGTAAATTTCAGAACATTGGCCACCGGGTTGAGGAAGTGCATCAATGAGATGGCATTTTAGCTTTAATAATCCTGCTTCAAAAACAGCAAAAAGTCCCGTAGGACCTGCGCCTATTATTAATATATCGGTTTTAATCATCGATAGGGTTCTATTTAAAAAAATCAAGCAAAATTAAAAAAATCTTGTTTGAATTGACCTGATTTATATCAGTTATGGGCTCCTAAGTTTATTACTTTCTCAATTTGGGGTGCATATTTTTTAATGGTCATTTCTACACCACTTTTTAGGGTCATTTGATTAACGCTACAGCCTACACAAGCACCTTGTAATTGCACGGTAACTTGATTGTCATTTTCTATGGAAACAAGCTTAATATCTCCACCATCACTTTGTAAAAATGGGCGAATTTCTTCTAATGCTTTTTCTATATTCAATCTTAATTCTTCTCCTGTCATATACTATTTTTTTACAGCGCTGCATCCAGCCATGGTTGTTATTTGTATGGCTTGCGTAGGCGGAAGATTTTCGTTTCGGTTTACCGTTTGTTGTACTACATTTTGGGTTAAAACCTCAAAAGCTTTCTCTAATAATGTTCCTGTTTGAAGTGCCGCTGGTCTTCCGGCATCACTTGCCTCACGAATGCTTTGTACTAATGGGATTTCTCCTAAAAAAGGAATTTCTAAATCTTCGGCAAGGTTTCTTGCTCCTTCTTTTCCAAAGATATAGTATTTGTTATCAGGTAATTCTTCTGGTATGAAATAGGCCATATTTTCTACAATACCTAAAACTGGTACATCAATACTTTCTTGTTGAAACATAGCAACCCCTTTTCTGGCATCTGCTAAGGCTATGGTTTGTGGAGTGCTTACTACAACTGCTCCTGTAATAGGCAACGCTTGCATTAACGAAAGATGAATGTCTCCTGTGCCGGGTGGAAGGTCTATTAATAAAAAGTCTAATTCGCCCCAGGCGGCATCAAAAACCAGCTGATTGAGTGCTTTAGCCGCCATTGGTCCTCGCCAGATAACTGCCTGATTTGGTTGTGTAAAAAACCCTATGGAAAGCACTTTCACACCGTAGTTTTCTACTGGTTTCATTTTAGATTTTCCATCTACCATCACAGAAAGTGGGCGCTCTAACGCTACATCAAACATAATGGGAATAGATGGCCCATAAATATCAGCATCTAAGATGCCAACTTTAAAGCCCATTTTGGCTAGTGTTACCGCTATGTTTGCAGTAATTGTAGATTTCCCAACACCCCCCTTTCCAGAGGCTATGGCAACAATATTGTGCATTCCGGGAATGGAATTTCCTTTTATTTTTGGTTTGTCAGGAGCTTCTATTTTAATGTTTACTTTTACTATTGCTTTGTTGTATACCTTTTCTTGAATGACTTTTATAACATCTGCTTCTGCACGTTTTTTTATGTGTAAAGCAGGAGTGGTAAGAACCATATCTACAATGACTTCATCAGCAAAAGTTACTACATTTTGAATAGTACCGCTTTCTACCATGTTTTTTCCTTCACCAGAAATGGAAATGGTTTCTAAAGCGGCTAGGATGTCTTTTTTATCTATTTTCATACTTCATTTTTAATCGCTTAATTAGAATAATTCTAAAGTGCAAATATACAAGGAAAACTTAATATTAGGAAGTAGTTGAAAGGAAATGATTATGCTACTTCCAACTCTTTAAAAGGAAATGATTAGCAAAGTTTTCTGTGTTTATTAGTGTTTAATAAAAATAAATGTCTTTTTGCTCTTCACTTTTAAAATTTAATAAATATAAAGGGTTGGATTTTTAGTTAGTGCTGGGTTCCCAGAAATATTTTTCAAAGTCCTGAATTTGATTATCAATTACTTTTATTCCTTCATTTTCTAGTAGTTGCTGCATTAAGTTTGTTCCTTCAAAATGGTGTTTTCCGGTAAGTAATCCTTTACGATTTACCACTCTATGGGCAGGTATATCTGGGTTGCTATGGGAAGCGTTCATTGCCCAACCTACCATTCTGGCACTGCCCGAAGCTCCTATGTGTTTTGCTATAGCGCCGTAAGTGGTAACCCTTCCAAAAGGAATTTGACGGGCTAAAGCATATACTTTTTCAAAAAAACTTGTTTCCAAATCATGCATTACAAATCGTTTAAAATTTTGATTATAGTAAGCACCGAAATAACACCTGTAATGCCTCCTACAATGTAGTTCATATTCACAGGAAACTCTTTGTGTTTGGCTTTTGCATAATTAAAAAATTGTGCGTAAAGAATCAACATCAACAATGTGCCAATAATGGAGCCTATGACACACATGGTAATAAATGTTTTTGTAAAATTAAACCAACCAAAGGAGGAAAAAGTAATACTCATATACACCCAATATGGCAATGGAAAAAGGTTAATGGCAGAAAGAAAAATTCCTAAAAAAAAACGGCTTTTTTTAGATTTATAGACTTCCTGCTCTTTAATAAGTCTGGTGTCTTTTGCAATACATAAAAAATAGATGCTAATACATATAAAAATGCCAAGTGCCACATTTTGAAGTAATTTAATGAGTTCTGGGCGCAAATCTAAATATCTTGCAAACAATAAGGAAAGATAGGTTTGAACACCTACAACTAAAACAACTCCTAAAGAAAATAGAAATGCATTTCTTCTATTTTCTTGTACCGTTATTTTTGCGGCTGTTAAGTTTAGCAGTCCGGGAGGAATTACACCAATGAGGGCTACCGTAAATCCAAATAAAAAATAGAAGAAAACATCCATTAATATCTTTTATGAAGTGAATATACTTAAAATAAGTTAACTTATTTTAAATTGAATGTATGTTATTTTTTTACTTACTTCTAGATATTGTTTTTCATAAAATGTCTGGATGCCTATTACTTCTTTTGGTGAATAGTCATTGCCATACACATCGTGATGTGCGTACAAAATTTCTTTATTTAGACCGTGTAAAAGGCCTAAGGTATATCCGTGCAAAAATTCGCTATCGGTTTTAAGATGCACTATGCCTTCTGGTATAAGCACTTTTTTGTAGGTTTCTAAAAAGGATTCATTAGTAAGCCTATGTTTGGTTCTTTTATATTTAATTTGAGGGTCAGGAAAAGTAATCCATATTTCAGAGATTTCATTATCGGCAAAAACATATTCAAGCAACTCTATTTGTGCTCGTATAAAAGCAACATTGGACAAATTTTCTTCAATCGCTGTTTTAGCTCCCCGCCAAAACCTGGCTCCTTTGATATCAATCCCTATAAAATTTTTATTTGGGTTATTCTGAGCTAAACTTACGGTATATTCTCCTTTGCCGCATCCTAGTTCTAAAACTATCGGATTATTGTTTTTAAAAAAATCTTTTCCCCAATATCCTTTTAAAGGAAAAATAGCATCCACAAGCTCTTCTCTTTTTGGCTGAAGTACATTTAAAAATGTTTCGTTTTCTTTAAATCGTTTTTGTTTGTTTTTGCTTCCCACAACAATAATTTAAGGTTTTGGCAAAATTAAGGAAATATGAATCAGTTCCAATTATGATTACCTTTGTTTTATGCAAAATCAGAAAACAATTTTAGTTGCGCCATTAAACTGGGGTTTGGGTCACGCTACACGATGCATTCCAATTATTGAAGCTTTATTAAAAAATGATTACATTCCTCTCTTAGCATCTGATGGTTCTGCATTAGAGCTTCTTAAGAAGGAATTTCCAGATTTAAATCATATAGAATTACCTTCTTACCAAATTACTTATGCAAAAAACGCAAAAGCTTTTAAATGGAAATTACTTTTTGACAGCCCTAAAATGATAAAGGCTATTAAAAAAGAAAAAAAAATAGTAAAGGAGTTAGTAGTTGCAGGTAAAATTCAGGGCATTATTTCTGACAATCGTTTGGGGGTGCGAAGTAAAAAGGTTCCTTCTGTTTTTATTACCCATCAGTTAAATGTTCTTACTGGAAATACAACTTGGTTGAGCACAAAAATACATTTGGATATCATTAAAAAGTATGATGCTTGCTGGGTGCCTGATGTTGAGGGCATTGGAAATCTAAGCGGAAAACTGGGTCATCCTGAGGAAGTGCCATCTAATGTTACCTACATTGGGCCACTAAGCAGGATGAAAAAAAAATCTCTGAAAAAAAAATATGATATTTTAGTTTTACTATCTGGTCCGGAGCCACAGCGCTCGTATTTAGAAGAAAAGTTGATGCTTGAATTACATAACATTGATAAAAAGGTGCTTTTTGTTTTAGGAAAAGTAGAAGAACAACAGCATTGTTACACTCAAGACAATTTTAGGGTCTATAATTTTATGGGGTCAAAAGTTCTTGAAAAAGCAATAAATGAAAGTGAATTAGTTATTTCTCGTTCCGGTTATACTACTATAATGGATTTAACTATTTTAGAAAAAAAAGTATTTTTTATACCCACCCCTGGACAGTTTGAGCAAGAATATTTAGCAAAACGTTTAAAAGGATTGGGGGTTGTTCCTTCTTGCAAACAAGAAAAATTTTCGGTAAATGAACTAGGAAGTTTAGTTTTTTATAAAGGGTTAAAAAAAGAGGTGAAACAAAAAGATTTAGCTACTTTTTTTAGCCTTTTCCAAAGTGAATGAAAATTCAGAACCAATGCTTAGCTGACTTTCTACATAAATTTTTTCTTTATGAGCTTCAATTACATGCTTAACAATAGAAAGCCCTAATCCCGAGCCTCCTTCTCGTCTAGAACCACTTTTATCTACTCTGAAAAACCGTTCAAAGATTCTTGTGATATTTTCCTTAGCAATTCCTTCACCATTATCGGTAACCCGAACAATAACTTTATTTTTGATTAAATTCTCAATACTTATTTCCGTTGTTCCTCCTTCTTTTCCATATTTTATAGAATTTACTATTAAATTGGTAAGTACTTGTTCTATGCGTTCCCGATCGGCATTTACAAAAATAGAGGTGGTATATTCTTTATCAAAAATTAGAGAGATGTTCTTTTTTGTGGCTTTCATTTCTAATAAATCAAATACATTTTGCACTAATTCTATAATATTAAAATCTTCTTTATGAATATTTAGATCTCCCATTTCTAATTTTGTAATCATATCTAGATCCTTTACAAGGTAAATTAGCCTATCTACACCTTTACTTGCTCGTTGTAGGTATTTTTTTCGAACGGCTTTATCTTTCATTGCGCCATCTAGCAGTGTAAGGATGTAACCCTGGACCGTAAAAAGTGGTGTTTTTAGTTCATGAGATATATTTCCCATAAATTCTTTTCTATAATTTTCTCTGATTTTTAAGGTTTCGATTTCTAATTTTCTGTCCTCTGCAAATTTTTCAACCTCACGGGTAAGTGAGGCCATATCTGTTGTAATGTTTTTGGGGATAAGGGTAGTTGCGTCTAACAGACTCACATTGTCATATATTTTTTTTACCTGATTAAATATAAATCTTTTAACTCGGTATTGAATAATAACAAAACTGATAAAATAGATGATTATAAAGGAATAAAGTACTTGTAAAATTGAAATACTGTCTAGGTTAAAAAAAAGAAGCCCAATGAAAATAATTGTTAATAAAACGGACAAATAGAGTGAAGTTATTGCTGCAAAATAATATGTTCTTTGAATTTTTTTTGTCATTAAACAACAAATTTATACCCTACTCCTTTAATAGTTTTAAAACTTTCATCGCCTATTTTTTCTCGTAATTTTCTAATGTGAACATCTATAGTTCGCCCTCCTACAATCACTTCATTTCCCCAAACTTTGTCTAGAATATCTTCGCGTTTAAATACTTTTCCTGGTTTTGATGCCAAAAGGGAAAGAAGCTCAAACTCTTTGCGTGGAAGTACAATTTCCTTTTTATTTTTTATAATTTTGTATTCCTCCCTGTTAATAATTAGGTTTCCAAGGTTTACATTTGGCGTATCTAATGAACTCTCTTTAAATCTTCTTAATAGTGCTTTTACTTTGCTTACTAATACTTTTGGTTTAATTGGCTTGGTAATGTAATCATCTGCTCCAGCTTCAAATCCTGCTACTTGCGAATAATCCTCTCCTCTGGCGGTTAAAAAAGTAATAATAGTTTCAGATAATTCAGGAATAGTACGCAGTTTTTCACATGCTTCTATGCCATCCATTTCAGGCATCATTACATCTAAAATAATTAAATGAGGCTGGTGCTTTTTTGCTTTTTTAATTGCTTCTAAACCATTTTCAGCAGTTATTACCTGATAACCCTCTGAAATAAGATTGTAACCAACAATTTCTAATATATCTGGTTCATCATCTACCAATAATATTTTAATTTCTTTTTTTTTCATTTTAAAAAATTTAGAAATGATTTTCTAACGGTAAAGATACTGTATATTCTAATTTGGAATTAATTCTACTAAGTAATGATAACGTTAAGGTAACATATTTAAAAACATAATATACAAAAATCTAGTTTACAATGTTTTATATATTTATTTTTTTTGTAACAACATATAATCTTTTATTATATTATGGTTAATAGCTTTATATAATTGGTCTTTAATGGTTTGAACGAGAAAGTATTTTATATATTTGCAGTATAAATTTAAACAAACTTAAAATGAAAAAAATTACTTTCTTATTATTTTCTGCTTTAATCTCTTTTGGGGTTTCTGCACAAGACATGGTTTTGACTGGAGCTTTTGATGGACCTCTTCCTGGAGGACTTCCTAAAGCGGTTGAAATATATGTAATTAATGATATTGCCGATTTAAGCACTTATGGATTTGGTTCTGCTAATAATGGTGGCGGTACTGATGGTATTGAGTTTGTACTTTCTGGATCTGCTACTGCTGGCACTTACCTTTATATAGGTACTGAAGATGTTGAATTTTTAAACTATTTTGGTATCACGCCAAACTTTATTTCTGGATCAGCTTCTATCAATGGCGATGACGCACTTGAATTGTTTGGAAATGTTGTGGATACAGGTGGAGGAGTTTTTACCGGTGATGTAATTGACACTTTTGGTGACATCAACTTAAGCGGTACTGGTCAACCTTGGGAATATCTTGATGGCTGGGCTTATAGAAATGACAATACAGGCCCTGATGGCGCAGCTTTTATTTTAACTAGCTGGACATTTAGCGGGATAAACGTTAATGACGATCAAACTTCAAACAGTACTGCTGTTACTCCTTGGCCACTTGGCACTTATGTAAGAGCACTTTCTGTATCTGATAATGATTTGAAAGGTTTTAATATGTACCCTAACCCATCATCTAATGGCATTGTTACTATCCAAACAAAAAATAACCAACCACTTCAAGTTGCTGTTTTTGATGTTATAGGAAAAAAAGTGCTTGCAAAACAACTAACCAATAATACCCTTAATGTTTCTTCTTTAAAAGCTGGTATTTATTTAGTTCAAGTTACTGACAACAAATCTACTTCTACTAAAAAACTAATCATTAAATAAGTTTTTTTATTAAAGTAAGTATAGAAAAGCCTTCACCTTGTGTGAAGGCATTTTTTGTTTTACTTACCTTTACCAATACTAAAACGAAAGAAAAATTACAATGCTTCCCGAATCCATTTTTGCAATAACTTCTATTAATGATTTTAAAGCTAAAGCACTGCAAGTATTTAAATACCAGTTTGAACAAAATACTGTATATCGCTCTTTTTGCGATTTGTTAAACAAAAATCCAAGTGATATTAAGGAAATAGAAGAAATACCCTTTTTACCTATTTCCTTTTTTAAATCCAGAGAGGTAATTTCTTCAAAACAGCCCGCTGAAATTGTTTTTTCCAGCAGCGGTACAACTGGCATTAAACCCAGTAAACATTTTGTTACAGATGTTTCTATGTATGAAAAAAGCTATCTCTTTGCTTTTCAAAAGTTTTATGGAAATATCGAAGCGTATGCTATTTTAGGATTGCTACCGTCTTATTTGGAGAGAGAAGGTTCTTCCTTAATTTACATGGTAAATGACCTCATTAAAAAAAGCCAAAATTCAAATAGTGGATTTTATTTAGATCAAATAGATGTGCTTGTTGAAAAAATTCATGCTCTGGAAGAAAGTGGGCAGAAAACGCTACTCATTGGCGTGTCCTTTGCTCTTCTGGATTTAATTGAAAAGCACAGCTTCCAACTGAAAAATACAATCATTATGGAAACTGGTGGAATGAAAGGAAAACGCAAAGAGCTTGTGCGAGATGCATTGCATAACAAACTTAAAAAAGGATTTGGAGTTTCTCAAATACACAGCGAATATGGTATGACCGAATTACTGTCACAAGCATATTCAAATGGAAACGGTATTTTTGAATGCCCTCCTTGGATGAAAGTACTAACCCGAGATCCAGAAGATCCTTTTTCTTTAGTAAAAACCCAAATAGGAGGTATTAATATTATAGATCTTTCTAATATAAATTCTTGTTCTTTCATCGCCACACAAGATTTAGGGAAAGTTTATCCAAATGGCACTTTTGAAATAATTGGTCGGTTTGACACCAGTGATATCAGGGGTTGCAACCTGATGGTTCTTTAATTCTCCTCAGAAAAAAACTTTCTTTAAAAAAAATATGTGTTATAATTTTCTTAAAATTGTAATGAAAGTCATTTTATGAAGACTTAGGTTTCATAGGATTACTATTTATAAAATTTAGTTAATAAAAATATTTCCCGAATAGTTACATGCTAAGATGGAACAAGATTTGGTTAGTTAGTTGGTAGAAGCCCTTGGAGTAACCAAACGCTCCGGGGTTTCTTTTTTTATACCACTTTTAAAATAAAATAATTTTTCTTTCCTCGTTGTAAAAGCACAAATTGTTGATTGATTAAATCGGTTTCTGTAATGGCATATCCTTCTTCCACTTTTTCTTTATTCACCGAAATCGAATTTTCTTTCAATGCCCTTCTTGCTTCACTATTTGATTTTAAAAACCCTGTGTTTTCAGCTAAAACCGAAATAATATCCAACCCTTTAGAAATACTTTCTTTAGATATTTCAGCTTGTGGTACGCCTTCAAAAACATCTAAAAAAGTGGATTCATTTAGCGATTTTAAATCTTTTGATGTTGAATTTCCAAATAAGATAGAGGATGCTTTAATGGCATTTTTCAGCTCTTCTTTAGAGTGTACCATCGCTGTTACTTCATCTGCTAATCGTTTTTGCAAAACACGTAAATGAGGTGCTACTAAATGTTCTGTTAGTAAACTTTCTATATCTTCTTTACTTAAAAAAGTGAATATCTTTATATATTTTGCGGCATCATCATCACTAGTGTTTAGCCAATATTGATAAAATTTATACGGAGAAGTTCTGTTTGCATCAAGCCAGATGTTTCCTCCTTCCGATTTTCCGAATTTAGACCCATCTGCTTTGGTTATTAATGGGCAGGTTAATGCATATCCTTTGCCATTTGCTATTCGCCTAATCATTTCTGTACCAGTTGTAATGTTTCCCCACTGATCACTTCCTCCCATTTCAAGGGTGCAATTATGCTCTCTAAACAAGTGTAAAAAATCATATCCTTGCACTAATTGATATGTAAATTCAGTAAAAGACATGCCTTCTGAAGCATCACTGGACAATCGTTTCTTTACAGAATCTTTTGCCATCATATAATTTACGGTGATGTGCTTTCCTACGTCACGTATAAAATTTAAAAAGGAAAATTCTTTCATCCAGTCGTAATTATTCACTAAAACTGCTGCATTTTTTGCATCGCTGTCAAAATCTAAAAACCTGGAAAGTTGCTCTTTAAGTGCGTTTTGATTGTGGCGCAAAGTAACTTCATCTAGTAAATTTCTTTCATTTGATTTTCCGGAAGGATCGCCAATCATGCCAGTAGCACCTCCTATTAAAGAATATGGTTTATGCCCACATAATTGAAAATGACGCAACATCATAACGCTAACAAGGTGCCCTATATGCAGCGAGTCTGCCGTAGGGTCTATACCCACATAAGCGGCGCGCATTTCTTCCATAAGGTGTTCTTCTGTACCTGGCATTACATCGTGAATCATACCTCTCCATTGCAATTCTTTTACAAAATTTTTGTGCATTTGAATACTTTTTTTGCAAAGATAGATTTATCGCTTAAAAGAAGAAGCACAAATAGAAAAAAGAGTATTTTAGTGCTATGATTTTAGTAACCGGAGGCACAGGATTAGTAGGAGCGCATCTGCTCTATTTTTTACTTAAAGAAGAAAACAACGTTAGAGCCATTCACAGGTCAACTAGCGATTTTACTTTGGTGAAGCAGGTCTTTTCTTATTATATTGAAAATCCAGAAGTTCTTTACAATAAAATTGAATGGATGGAAGCTAACCTTACCGATATTCCGGCATTGACTTTAGCATTTGTTGGGGTAAAAAAAGTGTATCACGCTGCAGCTTATATTAGTTTTAACCCAAAACATTTTTACAAATTAAAAAAATCAAATATTGAAGGTACTGCAAATATTGTAAATCTTTGTTTACACTTTGGCATTAAAAAATTATGTTATATAAGTAGTGTAGCTACTTTAGGTAGCAGTGAAAAATTAACCCCAATTAATGAAGAAGTGCCGTGGAATCCAGATGCTGATAATAGTGATTATTCCTTAACCAAATATGGTGCTGAAATGGAAGTGTGGAGAGGCGCACAAGAAGGTTTAGATACCGTAATTGTTAATCCTGGTATTATCTTGGGCAGCGGGTTTTGGAATTCTGGAACAGGTGCTATATTTTCAAAAGTAAACAAAGGGCTATCTTATTTTACTGAAGGCGAAATGGGTTTTGTAGATGTAAGAGATGTTGCAGCAATTGGCATTCAATTAATGGAATGCCCTATTAAAAACGAACTTTTTATTGTGGTTTCAGAAAACATTTCTTATAAAAAATTGCTTACAACAATTGCTTTAGCTTTTGGAAAAACCCCTCCTAAAACCGAATTAAAACCATGGATGCTAAATATAACATGGAGGCTTGATACCCTGAAAAGTGTTGTGTTGGGAAGTAAACAAAATCTTTTTAAAAGCACTGCTAACGCAATGGTTTCTAAAAAAAACTACGACAACCAAAAAATTAAAAAAGCCCTAGATTATTCTTTTATTTCCATAGAAGAAACCGTTAAAAATAGTGTTTCTAATTTTAGAAAAACTACTGCTTTTTAGTTACATCCATTTTTTTCAATTCTTTTGAAATAGAATCGTTTGGTTTTTCTATTTTTAGTAACCGAAGAGAATCTGTAATTATTTTTAAGGAGTCTTTCGTTCTTTTTTCTTTAGCAAGAATTGTGTCTATTTTTGCCTTTTCAACTTCTAAAATAGATTTTACTCTACTATAAAGAGTACCGTATAATTTTAAATTTGAACCATAATAGGTATTGCTTGTAACAAACTGCAAGCTATCTACATTATGCTTTTCATAAATAAATTTGTATGGTGACAAACCTGATTTTTGAAGTGGATTTCGGTTGTAGGATTTTGCCGTATGAAAAAGTTGAATGTCTGTCATTATTTCTACCATCTTATCCTCTTGGATTAAATCTTTTGGTTTTTTTGGATATTCAATATTTTGACATCCAAAAAAAATAAAACTAACCAATAAGAAGATAATTTGTTTGTTCATTTTATCTCTATAATACATTACAAACTTACCTATTAAATTCAAGTCTTTCTACATTTGGTGAATGTAAAAAGTTAAAATTGTTATACACCAATTTTCCATTAATTAAAGTATGTGTAATCCTAGAAGTAAACGTAAATCCTTGAAATGGTGACCAACCACATTGGTACAAAATATTGTCTTTTTTTACAGCCCAAGGTGCATGTAAATCAACTAATACTAAGTCAGCTTTAAACCCTTTTTTTATAAATCCTCTATTTTTAATTTGAAAAAGAATGGCAGGATTATGACACATTTTTTCTACAATTTTTTCTAAAGATATTTTACCACGATGGTAGTTTTCAAGCATCGCCACTAGTGCGTGTTGTACCATTGGCCCACCAGAAGGTGCTTTTGTATAGACTCCATTTTTTTCTTCTAAGGTGTGTGGTGCATGGTCTGTGGCTACAACATCTATACGGTCGTCAAGAAGTGCTTCCCATAAAGCATCTCTATCTTTTTTAGTTTTTATGGCAGGATTCCATTTTATTAAGGAGCCTTTTGTTTCATAATCTTCATCGGTAAACCAAAGGTGATGGATGCACACCTCTGCTGTAATTTTCTTTTTTGCCAAGGGCAATTTATTGCTAAACAACTTGGTTTCTTTAGCCGTAGAAAGATGAAAAACATGAAGCCTTGCCCCAGTTTTTTGGGCTAAAGCTACTGCATATGAGGAAGAAAGATAACAAGCTTCTTCACTTCTTATGTTTGGATGGCAGAAAACAGGAATGTCTTCACCATATTTTTCTAAATGTATTTCAAGATTTTTTTGAATGGTAACTTCGTCTTCGCAATGCACAGCAATAAGCATGTTGGTTTTAGAAAAAATAGCCTCCAAAACTGTAGGGTCATTCACTAACATATTTCCTGTAGATGAGCCTAAAAACAGTTTTATAGCAGCCACTTTTTGTGGATCTAATTTTAAAATTTCCTCTAAGTTATCATTTGTACCTCCAAACATGAAGGAATAATTTGCCCAAGATGTTTTTTCTGCAATGGCAAATTTTTCTTCTAGTTTTTCTATGGTGGTAGCTTGTGGCACAGTGTTAGGCATTTCAATAAAGGAAGTGATTCCTCCGGCAATAGCTGCTTTTGATTCACTTTCAATGGTTGCTTTATGTGTGAGTCCAGGCTCTCTAAAGTGTACTTGGTCATCAATTAAACCTGGTAGCAAATATTTTCCTTCTGCATCAATTATTTGCGTGTTGGCAGATTTAGCACTTATAGATTCTGCTATTGCAGCAATGGTGTCATTTTCTATCAGCACATCACAATTTGTAATGGCTCCTTCGTTGACCACATTGGCATTTTTTATTAATATGGTACTCATATTTTAAATTTCGTAGCGGTTAAAAAGGCTTTTAAATTTCATAGATATTACTCCAAAAATCGCTTCAGAAATAATGCTCCCACTCATCTTTGATTCGCCTTTAGTTCGATCTGTAAAAATTACAGGAACTTCAATAATTTTAAATTTACTTAGAAATGCTTTAAATTTCATTTCAATTTGAAACGCATACCCAACAAAATGTATTTTGTCTAAATTTATTTTTTCTAATACATTGCGATGGTAACAAATGAACCCTGCTGTAGTATCGCAAATAGGCATTTGTGTGATAATTCGCACATATTTTGAGGCTCCCCAAGAGAGTAATACTCTGCTCATTGGCCAGTTTACCACATTTACACCATCACAATATCTAGAGCCTATTGCCATATCATAACCCTTTTTTACACAGGCATTATACAACCTAATCAAATCATTCGGATTGTGAGAAAAATCGGCATCCATTTCAAAAATGTACTGATACTTATTTTGTAATGCCCATTTAAAACCGTGAATATATGCAGTGCCTAAACCTAACTTTCCTTTTCTAACCTCTAAATGTAACAAATTTGGAAATTCAAGTATAAGGTCTCTAACTTTATTTGCAGTTTTATCTGGCGAATTATCATCAACCACTAAAATTTCAAACCCGCGTTGTAAAGAAAATATATTTCTAATTAAACGCTCGATGTTTTCAATTTCATTGTAAGTTGGTATAACGACAATTGCCTCTGGCATTCTTTTAAAATTTTGGTCAAATGTACTCATTTTTATACTTAAAAGACTGCCAAAATTTTCTTATTGCTTCCTTAATTTACTTTAGATTTGCATAAATAAATGGCTCTAATTGGAACAAATCATTAGAAATAGTAGCTCCTTAGATTGGATTACCTTAGTGGCAATCCTATGCTTAATTCTTTTAACGGCAGCAAAATTGATTAATAGCAATCGATTTAATGAGTTGCTTTTACTCCCCATTACAAATAAATACTTTTTAGTTCATGGTAAAAATAAAACCATTTTTGGTGCTTTTAATATTTTATTACTTATAGTACAAATTCTTTCTGTTTCTCTTTTTTTGTATTTTTTAATACTCAGCTTTCATAATGAATTCAAAACAGAAGAAAAACTTCTTTATCTTCAAATCGTTACCTCATATACCCTTTTTATAGGAATAAAATTTTATGTTGAAAAAATAATTGCAAATCTATTTTCTTTTGACACCTATCTAGAAACCTATTTATACCACAAATTAAGTTATAGAAATCTTTTAGGAATTTTTTTACTTGGAATAAATATATTATTTCTTTACACACTTCCGCAAAGTCTGCTAGTGCTGCAAATCCTTGTAATATTAATCCTTTTTGCTAATCTTCTGTCCTTGTTCTATACCTACCGAACCCATGAAAAATTCATAATTGACCGTTTTTTTTATTTTATTTTATATCTTTGCGCTCTTGAAATTTCACCCTATCTCATCCTTTACAAGGCTATTGTTTAGTTTGAAGTTTCTATAATTTAAATCAGGTTTATGAAAGTGAAAACAATTTTGGTTTCCCAACCAGAACCTATAATAGAAAATTCTCCATATTTTGAACTCATTGACAGACAAAAAGTCAAGGTAGATTTCAGACCCTTTATTCATGTAGAAGGTGTTTCTAGCAAGGATGTTCGGGCACAAAAAGTAGATTTACACGACTACTCTGCTATTATTTTAACGAGTAGGAATTCTGTAGATCATTTTTTTAGAATAGCGGAAGAAATGCGATACAAAGTGCCAGATTCTTTAAAATATTTTTGCCTTTCAGATGCCGTAGCTTTTTATTTACAAAAATATGTAGTGTACAGAAAAAGAAAAATATATGTTGGAAAACGTACCTTTTCTGAATTAACCCCTACAATAAAAAAATACAAAACCGAAAAATTTCTTTTACCTTGTTCCGATGTTTTAATGCCAGAAATTCCAGAAATATTGGATGGTCTAAAAGTAAAATGGAAACAAGCCACCTTCTACAAAACAGTAGTGAGTGACCTTTCTGATTTAAAGGATGTGTATTACGATGTTTTGGTTTTTTTCAGTCCGACGGGGATTAAATCTCTTTTTGAAAATTTTCCTGATTTTGAACAAAACGAAACCCGAATTGCTGTTTTTGGCAGCACTACAGGGCAAGCTGCCACTGAAAGCGGTTTGCGTATAGACATACAAGCGCCTACGCCAGAAACCCCTTCAATGACTATGGCTTTAGAAAAATACATCATAGAAGCTAATAAGAAAAAATAGGGTTCTTTAAAAAGGCTAAAACACGTTTTGGCAAAGCAAAAAAATCACGTAACAAAAGCACTAGCAATCTCTAAAACTTACGGCTTATTTTTTGTCATAAAAACAGCCATTTTAAGGCCTTTTAAGCCCCAAAAAACATTTTTAAAAGATATACACTGAAAAGACAACTTTAATAGCAAATCTTTTAAAATACCCAATTTTTGAAATATATAAAATTATAGATAAAAATTAGGGGCTTGTGCAACGGTTACCTTTGTTATACTTAATTTTTTATTATTGAATACTGATGAAACGAACAATTTTATTATTTATATCCCGTTGGGTGAAATTAAATTATTGAGGTCGGTATTTAATTTCATATCTTTAACGTCTTATAAAACAAAGGAAAAATGGAAATTTTCAAAGGTCAAAACCTCATAGAGTTTGCTGAAC
>PHDJ01000089.1 GCA_002842575.1 Bacteroidetes bacterium HGW-Bacteroidetes-2 | reverse complement strand
AACTTCTAACTTCTAACTTCTAACTTCTAACTTCTAACTTCTAACTTCTAACTTCTAACTTCTAACTTCTAACTTCTAACTTCTAACTTCTAACTTCTACCCTCGTACTTCAAATTTCAAACCACCCTCCCGGGATTCCCTACTACCGTTGCTCCATCAGGAACGTCTTTGATGATGACGGCGCCGGCGATGAAGGTTAGTTATTATTGATTATTAAATTTTATTGGCTTGGCAGGCATTCCAACAGCTGTGCAATTGGCAGGCAAGGATTTTGAAACTACGGCACCTGCTCCAATAACAGTATTTTCACCAATTTGTAGTTGGTTTATAATTTTTGCACCGGTACCAACATATACTTTTTCCATAATTTCTACTTCACCCGATATGTTGACAGATGGCATACATGAAGCAAAATCTTTTATGGTAGTATCATGACCCACAGTGCAGCATAAATTTAGTGTCACAAATGCACCAATGTTAATATTACAGGTAATTATAGTACCTGCACAGATGATAGTGCCTTGACCAATTTTTACTTCATCTTCTCCAATGAGAACACTTGGATGAATTAAAGTGGGGTATTTAAATACCTTATTCTTTAATCTATCTACAATCTTACTTTTAACTTCAGGAATACCAATTCCTAAAGCTAAAGAAATTGATTCATTTGATTTTAACAAGTCATCAAGTGATCCTAAATAAGGCAAACCATTGATCATCTTTGGTAAAGAGGTGTCATCATCATAAAAGCCAACGATTTCATACATTGGATTAATCTTATTAATTTGATCAAGTAACATTTTTACTTCACGACCAAAACCACCGGCTCCTATTATTGCTATTTTTTCCATACTAATTCCCTTTAAACCGTTCTGTGGTGGCTTGTCCTTCAGTATTAATACCCTCAGAAACAAATACCTTTTTGACGGTTAAAAGTAAGATTTTTAAATCTAACAAAAAACTTTGACGCTCCACATACCACACATCCAGTGCAAATTTCTGTTCCCAACTGATGGCA
>PHDJ01000017.1 GCA_002842575.1 Bacteroidetes bacterium HGW-Bacteroidetes-2 | reverse complement strand
ACATAAGATATTGGGTTGTTTTGCGACTTAAAGATACTGTAATTCAGTATCTTATCCAATATCTTTTTTTGTTTTATCCTATTTCACCCAACGGGTTAAAGATATAACTTTTTAGCAATAGAATTACTTAATAGGTTCAAAAAATAACCATCTGAAAGAAAAAAAAGCTTTATTGCAAATAGAAAGAAACTGCTTGCTAATTTGTACTTTTGCTGCAATGACACATCAAGACACCATTGTTGCTTTAGCTACCCCCGCAGGTGCAGGTGCTATTTCTATTATTAGAATTTCTGGAGACAACGCAATAACCATTATTGCTCCCCTATTTAAAAGTAAAAGAAACAAAAACTTAGAAAAACAACCTAGCCATACCTTGCACCTTGGAAACATTGTAGATGACAAACGCATTTTAGATGAAGTCCTAGTTTCTGTATTTCACGGTCCTAAATCTTACACTGGCGAAAATACCATAGAAATTTCCTGTCACGGCAGTCCATACATCCAACAAGAAATCATTCAATTACTTATTAGAAATGGGTGTCGCTCTGCAGAGGCCGGCGAGTTTACTCTTCGCGCTTTTCTAAACGGTAAAATGGATTTAAGCCAAGCAGAGGCCGTAGCCGATTTAATTTCGAGTGAAAATAGTGCTACTCATCAAATAGCTATGCAGCAAATGCGTGGTGGCTTTTCCAATGAAATTCAACTTCTACGGCAAGAACTTCTCAACTTTGCCTCTTTAATAGAATTAGAACTTGATTTTGCCGAAGAAGATGTAGAGTTTGCTAATAGAGATGCTTTTCAAATTTTAATCACCAAAATTCAAAATGTTTTAAAACGACTAATCGATTCATTTGCAATAGGCAATGTATTAAAAAAAGGCATTCCCATTGCTATAGTTGGCGAACCAAACGTAGGAAAATCAACATTACTAAACACTTTACTTAATGAAGAGCGTGCTATTGTTTCAGAAATTGCCGGAACCACCAGAGATACTATTGAAGATGAAATAAGTATTGGCGGTATTGGATTTCGGTTTATCGACACAGCAGGAATTCGTGAAACAGAAGATATTATTGAAAGTTTAGGAATAAAAAAAACATACCAAAAAATAAGTCAGGCAGAAATAGTAATGTTATTACTTGATGCCGAAGAAGTCAATAAAAACAGTGCTCCGTTTTTAAAGGAAATGAAAAAAATAAAAAGCCGTTTTCCCGAAAAACCGCTTCTAGTGGTTGCTAACAAAATCGATAAACTAAATACATCACAAATTTCTAACCTTCAGTCACAAATATCAAATCTGCACTTACTATCGGCTAAAGAGAATGAAGGGGTTCAGCAGCTTAAAGAAAAACTACTTAGCTTAATCAATATAGGTGCGCTTAGAAACAACAATACTATAGTAACCAATTCCAGACACTACGATGTTTTACTCAAAGCCTTAGAAGAAATTAACAAAGTACAAGAAGGACTAAATCAAAACCTTACCGGAGACCTTTTAGCTATAGACATTCGTCAGGCATTATACCATTTTGGCGAAATTACTGGTGAAATAACCAATGATGATTTGTTAGGGAATATTTTTGCTAATTTTTGTATCGGAAAGTAGTTAAAATTTTGTTTTAATAAATAATTACAAATTTTAATCCTTTATATTTTTTTAACCTACAACCACTTTTTGCTATAAATTTTATAAAATACATTAAAATAAGTAGGGTAAATTAATTATTGATTGTTGTAATATTTATATTGTTCAGTTTAAATTAATTTATGAAAAACTTTACTACAGTCACATATTTTAGTGTTAATTTTATTTTTTTAAAAAATTCAATTTTACACAAACAATATAAAATAATTCAGGAAAACAAAAATTAATGATTAATTAATAAACCCTTTACTATGAAACGCAGAAATTTTCTTAAAAAGTCGGGGCAAGCTTTGCTTGTCATCTCCAGTATTTCTATAACTGGAGCGTTTATTTCTTCCTGTACATCAGATGATAATTCTTTTGATGACGGTTACTACGGAGATGGTTACTACGATGACGGTTACTACGATGACGGTTACTATGATGACGGTTACTATGATGACGGTTACTACGATGACGGTTACTATGATGATGGCTACTACGGCGGCTAACTATTATAAATAATTAGGGTAGGTAAGAATATTTAGAAAATTCTAAATATTCTTACTTTAAATATTCTTATAAAATTTCATTTTTCAAATCGTATCCTTTTAACAAAAGAAAACTCTTAATTTAATTAAGATATGGTTGTTTTGGTTAAAAGTACTTTTTCAAATTTTTAAAATCCTCCATCCTTGAGCAATATCGTATTCCTTCATGACACTTCGCTTTCCACTCCTAGAGGTGCAGAGCTCACCATTAAAGAGTTGATTAAACTGGGCGAAAAGAAAGGACATACCATAGTTTTAGATTATTTGAGTAATTTTAACACTACTAAAATGTTAGTTTCTGCGGCCGACGTCATTGTGGTTAATAGTATGTCTAGATGTGCTTATGAATTAGAGGTTATCCACTATTTGCTAAAGCAAAATATACCTTATATAAAAGTAGAGTACGATTACAACTTTTGTATCCGAAGAAACATTCTTTGCACTGTAGATAGAAAAATAAAAAGTTGTTGTGATGCAGATAAATTTCACCTATTTAGAGACCTTTTTGCAAAAGCTGCGCTAACTATTTTTCAATCGCCTGAACATTATAAATCGCATTATAATTTTTATGGCGAAGCGGTCGCAAATCACCTTATTATGCCGCCAACGGTAGATGTAGATGCATTACAAATTTCGGCTTTAAAAATAGAAGGCGTAATTCCTTTCTTTGGAGATTTAAATTTTTTAAAAGGTGGGCACGAGTTTATAACCTATGCTGAAGAGCATCCAGAAATACACTTCAAAGTATATGGCAGCAACCGATTGCGACGAGAAATACCTGCCAATATTTCCTTTTTTGAACCAGTTTCTAATGCCAAAGTACTTCATATTTTAGGTCAAACAAAACAGTTTTTCTGCAAACCAGTTTGGCCTGAACCTTCAGGCAGACTAGCTGCTGAGGCTTTTCTTTCTGGTTGTGAATTGATTGCTAATGAACGTGTAGGTACCTTTTCTTTTGATTTTTATCCTGAACATAAAGAAAAAGCAAAAAGAGAAATGAAACAAGCACCAGAAAATTTCTGGAAGGCAATTGAAACCCTTTTAAATTCCGCAAAAAAACCAAAAATAGCTACTTTAGGCAATGTATTGGTGTACAAAAGTTATGGTGGCTTGGGCGACATCTTCTTTGCTATACCGGCAATTTACAAATTAGCCAAGGTTTCAAGGAATTTACATTTTGCTGTTGCTCCTCGATTGGTTCCTTTTTTTACAAAGCATTTAACTGGTGTAAAAGTAGTTAATGAAGCAGAAGTTAGGCTACAAGAAAAAAAGTATAATGCCGTTTATGAACTTGGCAACTATCCTGCTTTTAGAGGGTATGATTTGCCTCATGCCTTAAAATATCCTACACACAAAAAAGTAAAACAACACGCCATTCAGCACTATATTGATACCGTTGCTAAACTACATGTGGATATTGACAATCATTTAGATGCGTATCCTTATTTTAAACGAAATCCAAATCCTTCTAAAAAATATTTTGTCATTCACCACGGTGCCGGTTTTCTTTTAAAAATTTGGCCTACCGAAAAATATGCCCAACTTATTGAAAACATCCATACTCTTTTTCCAACTTTAGATTGTAAAATTATTCAAGGCCCTGATGATCCAGATATTTCAAAGTTCTTCTCAAAAAAATGGGAACATGTAGAATATATCACAGGAGGTATGGAGGAAGTAGGCGAGGCAATGGCGGGAGCAATTTTTCATATTGGAAATGACGCTGGAATAACCCATGTGGCAGGTAGTTTTAACGTGCCAACTGTTGGTATTTATGGCCCTACGGGACCAGGAAGTTGGGGCAGTTTTGCACAATACAACGAACTTATTTGGGGCAAAAAAGGCGTTTGTAATTTGCATTGCAATTATGATGTCATTTTAAGTTGCGCACACCGAATTTGTTTAACATCTGTTACCATAAACAGAGTTTTGGAAGCTTTGTACAAAGTGCTTCAAAAAGCATATATAGAAGAAGATTATTGCCTTCGGCCTAACCCACAACTACAACTAGATTTTTCAGAAAAAGACTGCCTAATTACTTTTTCAGATGGAGAGCTTTTATTAGAATTTCACAATAAAACCATGAAAAAGCAAATAGAAAATCTTTTGACTAAAGAAACATTGTCCTTACCAGATGAAAGTGAAATACACCAAGTAATAAGTGTTTTAAAACAACAGCACATTCTATTTGAAGTTCCCCTTTTCAAAAATTAATTTTTCTTTTTAATTTACTCCTTTACCTAATTTTTTATCCTTTTTTATTTTTTTAATTGAGTTTTCTTTCTTTCTAAAAAAGCAATTTGCTTATAAAATAAACGCTATTCGTAATTTTCATCCTTACTGCAATTACTACTGTTCTTGCAAATTATACCAAGAAAGAATAAGAGAAGAATATAGAAAATATTTCAGGCACATGCTTAGGCAAAATAAGTCATGCCAAAATGGGTTACGATACTACAAATATCCCAAAGCTAATTCAGTAAGGTGATGCATATTGAAATATAAATTTACAGAATAGGAAATATTTGAAATAAAATTTATATCAGAAAAAATTTGATTTAAGCAAATCTTAAGAAAGCATTAATGTAATTTTAGACAAATAGTTGCACTTTTGTATCATGAGAATTCTAATAGTCGAAGATGAAACTGGTATCTCAAACTTCCTAAAACAAGGATTAGAGGAAGAATGTTTTGCCGTAGATGTAGCCCAAGAAGGCAATAAAGGTTTAGAGCTAGCTTTGTCTGGCGAATATGACATTATTCTACTAGACTGGATGCTACCAGGAATTAGTGGCATAGAAATATGTAGGCAATTTAGAAAAGAAAATACAAAAACCCCTATTATTTTTCTTACAGCTAAAGACACTTTAGATGAAACCATTTTTGGTTTGCAAACTGGAGCCAATGATTATATAAAAAAACCGTTTCATTTTGAGGAGCTTCTGGAGCGTATTCGGGTGCAATTAAGAACAAAAACTGGTGAGCAGCATTTGTTTACTTTAGGTAACATTACCTTAGATGTAAGTTCGCATCAAGTTTTTAAAAACGGGGAAGAAATTCAACTTACCCAAAAAGAATTTGCTTTGTTTGAATACCTAATTAGAAACAAAGGAAAAGTGTGCCGAAGAAGTCGAATAATTGAAAGTGTTTGGGATATTCATTTTGATTATAACACAGGAGTTATTGACGTATATGTAAATGCTTTACGAAAAAAACTGCATTTTAATGATGCCGAAGAATACATACAAACTGTAAGAGGAATAGGATATATCGCAAAAGAAAAATGAGCTTAAGTTTTAGAAATCGTTTAGCTATTTATTATATGCTGGCAACCGCTATCATTATAGCAGTGGTCTTTAGTATTGTTTATTTTATTGTAGAAAGTACCGTTTATCAAAACTTAGATAATGCACTCTCTTTTGAGGCTAGAAAACACACTAAAGAAATTAAAATTAAAGAAGATATCCTTTTCTTTATAAACAAAGAAGAATGGGAGGAAATAGAACATAAAGAAGTACATACAAACCCTGTTTTTATACAAATTATTGATGATAAAGGGCGTTTGATGGATAAATCTCCAAACTTGAAAGAGGAAAAATTACCATTTGAAGGTAAAAAAAAATTAGGAGAAAACTTTAATACAAAACTTAATAACCGAAACATAAGGCAAGTACAAATTCCCATTGAGCACCACAATAAAATTAAAGGATATATACTAGCGGCTATGTCATTAGAGGATTCCTTAATGGTTATATCCAAACTTCAAAATACACTTTTAATTTTATACCCAATCGTATTAATTGGCTTGTTTTTCGTTTCTAGATATCTTGCAGGACGAAGCATCATTCCAATTCAAAATATTACAAACACAACAAACAGAATTACAAAAAGCACTATAAATGAAAGGGTTACATTACCTCCTAACAAAGATGAATTATATGATTTATCTTCCTCAATCAACGAATTATTAAATAGAATAGAGAAAACGTTACAAAGAGAGCAACAATTTACCTCCGATGCATCTCATGAATTACGCACACCACTTGCAACATTGCGGGGGACCCTAGAAATTTTAATAAGAAAACCCCGTACCCAACAAGAATATGAAGAAAAAGTAAAAATAGTCTTATCTGAAGTAGATAAAATGACCATTACTTTAGAACAACTTTTACTATTAGCCCGTTTTGATTCACAAAAAACGGCAAAACAAGAGACAAATGAATCTCTTGCTACATTAATAAATAATCTTTTAGAAAAACATAAAAAAGGCATTGATTTTAAAAACATTCTTATACTTTTTAACACTAAAAAATATGAAAATGATTTAGTACCTAAATATTATGCAGGCCTTATATTGGATAATATTATTCAAAATGCAATAAAATATTCGCCAAATGATTCAGAAATTAACATCGTCATTAGCCAAAATGAAAAAAACCTTGTATGTACTATAAAAGATAAAGGAATAGGAATTAAAAAAGAAGATTTAGAAAAAGTATTTATTCCCTTTTTTCGTTCTGATGCTTTAAAACACAAAGAAATTACTGGCAATGGATTAGGTCTTTCCATAGCCCTAAAAGCAGCTCAAGCAATACAAGCAAATATTGAGGTTGAAAGTGAAAGAAACCAAGGCACTACCTTTAGTATCACATTTTAAGCCATTCTTAAGAAAATCTTCAGAAAACCTAAAGAAGCCTTCACGTACATTTGAATATAATAATAAAATCTATTCAAAATGTCAATCACACATCTTCACGCAATGCTTATTCATTTTCCAATCGCCCTACTTATGGTAGGATTTTTATCAGAAATTATTGGTATTTTAAGTAAAAATAAGTTTTACAAGAATGCTGCATTCTATTTATTACTTCTTGGATCCTTAGGAGCTATTGCCGCTTATATAAGTGGCAGTTACGCTGGTGAAGGTATGGAAGACGGCATGCTTGAAATACCAATGGAACTTCACGAAGAAGCTGCATTAATAACCCTTTGGCTATCTATTATTACCGCATTATTTAGTGTATGTATTTATTATTTTAAATACCAACGCAACTGGACCAAATGGATTGGGTTACTCTTGTTTACTGCTTTAGTAGTTTCTGTAGCAAGAACAGGATATTTAGGTGGGCAATTGGTCTTTAAACATGGTGCTGGTATTGAATTGTCACTACCCGAATTTGAAACACGCCCAACTGAATAAAACCATTTATAATCTGTGTTTTAAGCAAATCTTAAGAAAAAATATAGGAAACCTAAAATCAACCACTTGTACTTTTGACACTCACAAAATAAATAATTTAAAAATAGTAAAAATGAAAAAATATAGTATTGTATTCGCCCTCAGTTTAAGCATTTTTGTAACCTTGTTTCAATCTTGTAACAATGCCACCAATGAAAAAATTGCTATTGAAGAAACAAATGATTTAGAAATAGCAAAATTAGATAATCCTAAAGACGCGATGGCTTTAAATATGCAAAACATGCAAGATGCATTTAAGGGAGAAACAACTGCAAGTGCTAAATATGAAGCCTTTAGCATAAAAGCAAACGAAGAAGGCTTGTTTGAAATAGCCTTATTGTTTAAAGCAGCTTCTGTGGCGGAAAAAATTCACGCAGATAATCATAAAATAGTGATTGAAAAAGCTGGGCAAACTACCCCTGAAATCACTCCAGAGTTTACTGTAAAATCTACAAAAGAAAATTTAGAAAATGCCATTGAAGGCGAAAGCTATGAATTCTTTACTATGTATCCAGAATTTATTAAAAACGCCAACAAAGCAGGTAACTACATGGCGCAAATAAGTTTGACCTATGCCTATAAAGTAGAACAAAAGCATAGAGATTTTTATATGAAAGCACTAGTGGCTTTAGAAAACAACAATGTAAAATCATTGCCTAGGGTATATTTTCTTTGTCCTACCTGCGGAAATACCTATGAAACAGTTGCCCCTAAACGCTGCGAAATATCTATGACAAATGCAAATAATTTTATACGATTAGATTCCCTCAATTAAATAAGTGTTGATTTTTTGGTTAGTTGTTAGAAGCTCTGGAATTTTTCTGGAGCTTTTATTTTATTAATACCATAAAAGGTCTCTTCCATTTTTATTTATTCTATCCATAGGTATAAACAAATTAGTCATCTTAAGCAAATCTTAAGAAAACCTTTACCTGCAACTAAGACTCCAAAGCTATTTTTGAAAGAAAATAAAGGGCTATTTCATGTTAGAAAAAATAATTCAATACAGCATCCATCACAAACTAATTGTACTTCTTTTTACCCTTGGGGTTGTTGGATTTGGTTGCTATTCATTACTAAATATACCTATTGGGGCAGTACCTGATATCACAAACAATCAAGTACAAGTAATCACAACCTCTAGAAATCTTGCTACACAAGATGTTGAAAAATTTCTTACCTATCCTGTAGAGTTAGAAATGGCAAATTTACCTGGTGTAGTTGAAATAAGATCGGTTTCAAAATTTGGTCTTTCTGTAGTTACCATTGTTTTTCAAGACAAAATGGGTACTTACCTACCACGACAATTGATTGCTGAAAAACTTAAAAGTGCAGAAGAAAAAATTCCAGCAGCCTTTGGCATTCCTTTTATGGGACCTATATCTACAGGACTTGGTGAAATCTATCAGTACACTTTAGAGATAGATGAAAGTCATAAAGGAAAATATTCAATTATGGAGCTTCGAACTATCCAGGATTGGATAGTAAAAAGACAACTTTCTGGTATTCCTGGTGTTGTTGAAGTAAACACTTGGGGTGGTCACCTTAAACAATATGAAGTGGCTGTAAACCCTGAGCGTTTACGCTCTTTCAATATCTCGTTAAGTGATATATTTACAGCTATAGAAAAAAACAATAGTGTTGCCGGTGGTGGGTATATTGAAAAAACAAATGAAAGTTTCTTTATTCGAGGAGAAGGATTAGTTGCTTCTTTAGAAGATATTGAAAATATTGTTGTAGAAAATAGAGATGGTATCCCAATTTTTATAAAAGACATCGCAAATGTTGGTTTTGGTAAAGCAAATCGATTTGGCGCAATTACAGGAAACGGCGAAGGAGAAAAAGTGTTGGGTCAAATTATGATGTTAAAAGATGCCAATTCAAAAGCAGTTATAGATGCAGTAAAACTTCGAGTTTCCGAAATACAATCTTCTCTTCCTGAAGGCATCTACATCAACGGCTTTTTAGAAAGAAGTGAGCTTATTGGAAAAACCACATTCACCATTGCTGAAAATCTCATCTTAGGATGCTTGATTGTAATCTTTGTAGTAGTTTTACTTTTAGGAAATATTCGATCCGGATTAGTTGTAGCTTCTGTAATTCCTCTTTCATTATTATTTGCGCTTTCCTTGATGTATATTTTTGGTGTGGATGCTAATTTAATGAGTTTAGGAGCAATCGATTTTGGTATTATTATCGATGGAGCGGTAATCATTGTTGAGTTTATCGCTTTTAAAATAACTAGTGAACGAACACAAATACTAGCTTTACCCAAAGAAGAAAGGCAAACTTTAATAAATAAAATAACTTTTCAAGGAACAACAAAAATGATGCGATCTGCTGTTTTTGGGCAGCTTATTATTATCATTGTTTTTATTCCCATTCTTTCTTTAGTAAATGTGGAAGGAAAAATGTTTCAACCCATGGCACTAGTGTTTTGCTTTGCTCTTATTGGTGCCATGCTTATGTGTTTTACCTACGTTCCTGTGGTAGCTTCTATGTTTTTAAAACCAACAGATATAACCAAAAAAACCGTTTCATCACGTCTTATCTATTTTCTTGAAGAAAAATACAAACCAACCATTATTTGGGCACTCCGAAAAAAACAATTGGTTTTAGGTTTAGCTATAAGCCTATTGGTGGCAGTAGCATATTTGTTTACCACAATGGGTGGGGAATTTGTACCAACATTAGATGAAGGCGACTTTGTAATTCAACCAGTTTTAAAAACAGGTACAACATTAACCAAAACCATCGAAACCACAACTAGAATAGAAAAAATACTTAAATCATTTCCAGAAGTAAATCAAGTAGTAAGCCGCATTGGAGCTGCAGAAGTACCCACCGATCCAATGTCAATGGAAGAAAGTGATGTTATCATAAAATTAAAACCTAAAAGCGAATGGGTTACTGCTGCCAATAAAGATGAATTGGCTGAAAAATTTAAAACTGCACTTTCTGAAATTCCAGGAATTGAGTTTGAATTTACGCAACCCATTGAAATGCGTTTCAACGAATTAATTACAGGTGTTCGTGCTGATTTAGCAATTAAAATTTTTGGTGAAGACTTAGATATCCTTTATAAAAAAGGAATGGAAGTTCAAAAAGCCATTCAAAATGTAGAAGGCGCAGCTGATATTATTGTTGAAAAAGTTGCTGGATTACCTCAAATGTCTGTTCAATTTGATCGTCAAAAAATTGCTAAATATGGCCTTAATGTTGAAGATTTAAACACCATCATTACTACTGGATTTGCAGGAAAAACTGCAGGAATCGTTTTTGAAGGAGAGAAACAGTTTGACTTAGTTGTTCGCTTTGATGAAAACAATCGTAAAGATATTGATAATATTGAAACAGCATCCGTGACACTTCCAAATGGGAATACAATGCCTCTTAGCGAATTTGCAACCATAAGTTATAGTAAAGGACCTGCAAAAATATCACGAGATGACACCAAACGAAGAATTGTGGTTGGCGTAAACGTTAGAAACCGCGATTTAGAATCGGTTGTAAAAGACGTACAAGAAATTATAGAACGAGATATTATTCTACCCACAGGCTATAGCATTACCTATGGAGGGCAATTTCAAAACCTTCGCAGTGCTAAAGAACGACTTGCTATTGCGGTACCAATTGCTTTAGTTTTAATATTCATTCTTTTATATTTTGCATTCAACTCTGTAAAAGAAGCCTTAATTATTTATAGCGCCATCCCTATGGCGGCTATTGGAGGTGTATTACTGCTCTACATTCGTGGTTTGCCATTTAGTATTTCTGCTGGAGTGGGCTTCATTGCATTATTTGGTATTGCCGTATTAAACGGCATTGTACTTATCGAACATTTTAAAGAACTTAAAGCACAAGGAATTCAAGACATAAATAAAAGAATCATTATGGGAACACGTGACAGACTTCGCCCTGTATTACTTACAGCCACTGCAGCTGCATTAGGGTTTTTGCCAATGGCTATTTCCACTTCTGCAGGAGCTGAAGTTCAACGGCCACTTGCAACTGTAGTGGTTGGAGGCTTAATAACTGCAACTGCATTAACCTTAATAGTATTGCCCGTACTTTATGCAATGTTTGACAGAAAAGGACACTTCCCTAAAAGGAAATTAAAAAAAACCTCTCTCCTACTTCTTTTCCTTTTTTGTATTCCTTGGTTTGGAAATTCTCAAGAAAACTCAGTTACAGCAGAGCAAGCAATTCAAATTGCGCTAGAAAATAATAGAAGTTTAAAGGCCTCTTTTTTACGAGTGCAACAAAATAAAAATTTGGTTGGCACTGCTTTTAATGTAGATAAAACACAGGTGTATTATCATTTTGATGAAAATAATATTGCAGAAAACGGACAACCTATCAGGGTTTTTGGTATTAGCCAATCCCTTTTATTTCCTAGCGTTTATGGAGCTCAACAAAAAGTTCAAAAACATAAAGTTGCCCTTTCAGAGCAACAATATGCGCTAGACAGCAAATTCATTTCAAAAGAAGTTTCAAAAGCTTATATTCAGGTAGTATATTGGCAACAAGTGGTAAAAAATTACGCTTATTTAGATAGCTTATATTCTAGGTTTGCTTATGCCGCAAATCGTAGGTATGAGCTAGGCGAAACCAATTATTTAGAAAAACTTACCGCTGCTTCCAAACAAAAAGAATTAGAAATTTTACTAAAACAAAGTATAGAAAGCGTTAATACCTCTTATTTACAACTTCATAGTTGGATGCAATCGGATACGCTTTATGTCATTTCAAAACAAGATTTTAAAAAATTGCCAATTCAAATTTTAGATAAGGAAAATCATGAAGGAATTCGCTTTTACGAACACGCTGCTAAGGTAACAACATCATCTCTTTCTCTAGAAAAGCAGCGTTTATTACCAGATATTCAATTTAGTTTATTTCAAGGAACTAATTCATTTGAAAATGCAAATGTATATCAGGGTTTTCAGATAGGTTTAGCATTTCCGCTATGGTTTGGCAACCACCGTGCAAAAATAAAAGCAGCAAAAACAGAAATACAAATAGTTAAAGATGAATTTGAAAACTATAAAACTAATTTAAACATGCACTACGAAAGCCTGCTTTCAAATATTCTAAAATATGAAGAAGGAATTTTCTATTTTGAAAATCAAGGAAAAATCCTTTCGGAAGAATTGTTTTCCAATGCTGAAAAAGCATTTATACAAGGCGAAATCAACTTTTTACAATATGTACAACTACTAGAAAATGCTAAAAATATAGAAATTAATTATCTAGAGAATCTTCTTCAGTACAATATAAATGTATTGGAAATCAATTATCTAATAAAATAAATCGGGAAATATGAAACCTATAATAAATAAAAAAAGAAACTTTATAAAGGCAACAGGATTAATAACAATTGGCCTGATGACTCTAGTTTCATGCAACTCAAAAAATGAAGTAAATGAGCCTATACAATTGGATGAAAAAGAAAATTCTAATGTAATACTTCTTACAACCTCACAATTTTCTACTTCAAATATGGCGTTAGGCACACTTTCAAAACAGGTGTTTCATAATACCGTTAAAACCAATGGCATGTTTGATGTTCCACCAGAAAGTAGAGCATCTGTTAGTGCTTATTTTGGAGGTTATGTAAAAGAGCTTAATCTCTTACCAGGTCAAGAAGTAAAAAAAGGGCAAGTATTATTTACACTTGAAAATCCAGATTATGTGCAAATACAAGAAAATTTTTTAGTTGCAAAAGCCCAATTGGGTTATTTAAAAAGCGACTATGAACGCCAAAAAGAATTGGCAAAAGAAAATGTTACCTCACAGAAAAATTTTTTAAAAGCAGAAAGCGAATACCGTGTAACTTCCGCTATTTATGAATCTTTAAAAAAGAAATTAGGGTTAATGAATATCAATCCAAATGCTATAACGGAGAGTACCATTCAATCTACAATTTCAGTTACCGCTCCTATTAGTGGATACATCACTACCGTAAATGCAGAAAGAGGAATGTTTTTAAACCCTGCTGATATTGCAATAACCATAACAGGTACAGATCACCTACACATTGAATTAAGTATTTTTGAAACCGATTTTCCACAAGTTCAAATCGGTCAGGAAATTGAATTTAAATTACAAAAAGAAAAAAGTTTAAGGTACAAGGCAAAAGTATATTTAATTAGCAAATCTATCGATGCCAAAAAAAGAACTGCCAATGTACATGGGCATTTAGCCAATGATGCAGATGCAATATTATTTGCCCCTGGGATGTATGTAGAAGCTGAAATTTATACTTCAACAGATTCACTTCTGGCGTTACCAAATGAAGCAATAGTTGCAATAAACGACAAATATTTTACACTTTTAAAGACCAAAGAAGACGATCAAGGAATGTATTTTGAAAGAAAAGAAATTCAAATAGGAAAAACAGCAAATGGATTTACAGAAATAATAAACTATTTGAATTTTAATGAAAATTCAGCATTTTTAGTGAAAGGGGCATTTAATTTAATTTCGGAATAACTAGTTGAATTATTCTTTCTTTTTTATCCCTTTTAATGTTTTTTTTTAAATAAAAAATGCACCTAAAAAAGAAATAAAAACAACAGATTTATTATTTATTTTTTAAACAAAAAATACAAATAATTGATTGATTCACTTGTAATTATAATTATTAATAAAAAACATATAATTATTTATTGTAATTTTTATGAAAAATTCAACACTAATAGCTCAGCATTAAATACTTTTTAAATGCAATACACGTTAATATTTATCAAGTAAAATTGGCAAACAAGATTTAAAGAAAGCCCAAATTATAACTAATTAATTATTCTATCACATTATGAAAAAACAAATCTATTTCATGCTTTTATTAGTAAGTATAAACTCACTTCAAGCACAAGATTGGAAAACAGATTTTGAAGAAGCTAAATCTTTAGCTACTAAAAATAATCAAAACATTGTTTTGGCTTTTCAGGGTTCAGATTGGTGTGCCCCTTGCATAAAATTAGACAAAGAAATTTGGAGTACAGAGACCTTCAAAGAATTTTCAAAAAAACATTTTATCATGCTCAAAGCTGATTTTCCTCGCAAAAAAGTAAACCGATTAGATCCAGAACAAACCAAAAAAAATGCTTTATTAGCTGAAAAATATAACCCTGGAGGTTATTTCCCTTTTGTGGTAGTGATAAATAAGGACGGAAAAGTTCTTGGAGAAACTGGATACAAAAAAGTTTCGCCAGAAGCATTTATTGCCCAATTACAATCTTTTGAAAAAAATTAAAATGAAAACGCTTTTATTAATAATTGCAATGCTTATTGTTGGTGTTTTACAAGCCCAGCAAACCTTTCAAAAAACTACAAAATTAATGGGAAGTCGATTTGACATTACTGTTGTAGCAAATAACGAAGCGGAGGGTAATTCATTTATAGCAATGGCAATTAATGAAATAAGCCGTATTGAAAAACTTATTTCATCTTGGGATACAGATTCACAGACTTCTGATATAAACCGAAATGCCGGTATCCAAGAAGTAAAAGTTGACCCAGAACTCTTTGATTTAATTGACCGATCCATCAAAATATCTAAACTAACCGACGGAGCTTTTGATATTAGTTTTGCCTCCATGGACAAAATATGGAAATTTGATGGCTCTATGACCGAAAAACCAACGGATGAAGCTATAGCAAAATCTGTAGAAAAAATAGGATACAAAAACATTCTCTTAAATAAAGAAAAACACACTGTATTTCTAAAAAAAGAAGGGATGAAAATTGGTTTTGGAGGTATTGGTAAAGGGTATGCGGCAGATAAAACCAAAGCACTTTTAATAGAAAAAGGAGTTTCAGCAGGTATTATAAACGCTTCTGGCGATATGAATACTTGGGGAAAACAACCCGATGGAAAAAGCTGGATGGTTGCCATTACTAACCCATTAAACAAAGAAAAGGTATTTTCATGGCTCCCAATTGATAACTCTGCCATAGTAACCTCAGGAAACTATGAAAAATTTATATTTTTTGATAATGTGCGCTATTCACATATTATTGACCCACGTACAGGATATCCAACAACAGGAATTATTAGCGCTACCATATTGAGTCCTTCTGCCGAATTAGCAGATGCATTAGCTACAGGAGTTTTTGTAATGGGAGTTGAAGTAGGTTTAGATTTTATAAACCAATTAAAAGGTGTAGAATGTATTCTTGTAGATGAAAATAATAAAATATTCACCTCAAATCACATTGAATTAGACCAAAAAAAACAATAAAAACCCCTTAAAATGAAAAAAATAGCCCTTTTGGTAGTTTTGCTGACGGCAATGCAATCGTGTACTGTAGTAAAAGAGTATGAAAAAGTAGCATTAAGTGACCCTGATATGGCTTTAAGCACAAGAAGTGTAGAGCGTTTTAAGACCAATTTTCAAGCCTACAGAGAGGCGGCATCCGGAGCAAATGGAGGAAAAACAGGCGGCGGTTGTGGCTGTAATTAAATATAAGTTTTTCAAACAATAAATACCTAAAAATGAATTATACCATATCCGCCTTCAGAAAAAGTTTTTCTTTGATTTTACTTTTATTTATCCTTGCCTATAATGGACAAGCTCAAGAGGAATCATCAGAAAAAGCAGAATCTTATAAAAAAAAGGTTTTAGAACAAACCGAAGTTGAATTTCTTACAAGTTATTACACACAAAAAGGCAATAATGCAGCTGTTTCTGGGGGCATTGGCGATGAAAAAGTAACTGACTTTACACCCACATTTATTGTTTCACTCCCACTAAACGATGACGATGTTTTAACTATAGATGCAGGCATTTCTGCTTACTCTTCAGCTTCTTCAAGCAATATTAATCCTTTTGACGGCAATCATCCAGCTAATGCATTTCAAGCATCTTCTGGAGCTTCTTCAAGTGATTTATGGGCTGGCTTAACCTCAACTTTTTCTCATAGCTCTGAGGATAGGAATAAAATTTGGACTGGTAAATTATCTGTTTCTAATGAATATGATTATTTTTCTTTTGGCTTTGGCGGAAGTTATACGCGCCTTTTCAATGAAAAAAATACAGAAATTTCCATAAACACAAATGTTTACTTAGATTCTTGGAAATTAATATATCCTGTTGAACTTCGTCATGTGGGTATTGTTAATGCAAAAGATGATGATGTTTTTCCTTTTGATATTAATGATTATACAATCACCGGAAATCCAAACTATGACCCACAATTTACCAGATTTAAAGATAAAAATAGAAATTCTTATTCAGTAGGTGCAAGTTTTTCGCAAATTCTAACTAAAAAGTTACAAGGACTACTCTCTATTGATGTAGTTAGGCAGGAAGGCCTTTTATCTACACCATATCAGCGTGTTTATTTTAGAGACATAGCAGACTCTTTTATTGAAAACTTTCACCTTGCCGATGATGTAGAACGATTGCCAGACACAAGAAACAAATTTGCTATAGGAGCAAATCTTAATTATTATGTAAATGAGAGGATAACTATTAGAACGTATTATCGATATTTCACAGATAATTGGGGAATAGACTCCCATACCTCAAAAATTGAAGTACCTGTAAAAGTAGGTCACGGTTTTACCATTTATCCTTCTTATCGATATTATACCCAAACACAGTCAGATTATTTTGCTCCTTATGAGCAACATCTATCCACAGAAAAATATTACACCTCCGATTATGATTTATCTAAATTTAATGCAAATCAATATGGCATAGGCATAAATTATACAGACATCTTTACAAAATTTCATGTTTGGAAATTCGGTTTGAAAAGCGTAGATATTGAGTATAATAAATATGACCGGAATACTTCTTTTAGTTCCAATATTGTTTCAGCAGGTTTTAAATTTATTCAAAATTAAATTTAGAGCTCTTTAATATAAAATTTCAATTTTTCTAACCTTTAAAATTTTAAAAAATGAACGATGCACATTTACATTTAGCCATTAATCATCTTCCCATAGTTGGGCTAATGATTGGAATTTTAGTTTTAATAGTGGGAGCTTTCCTTAAAGCACCTCAAGTAAAAGCCACGGCACTTGGCATTTTTATTTTTAGTGCTTTAGCAGCTATTGCCGCAAATTATACGGGGGATGGTGCTGAAGATATTATAGAAAATATACCCGGCATTAGTGAAACTTTTATTGAAACTCACGAAGAATATGCAGAGCAATTTTTAACCCTTATTTTAATATTAGGAGGCGCTTCCTTAATTACCTTCTTTTTAAGTATTAAAAAATGGAGCATTGCAAAATACGGATATATTTTAGTTGCTATTTTGGCAATAACTTCTATAATTTCAGCAAAATATGTTGGCACAAGTGGTGGAGAAATAAGACATACTGAAATTCGAAATGAGACAACAAATATTTTGCTTCAAAACAAAAAATCAGATGATGATTAGACCTTATTTAAAAAAAATATCTGATTCATTTTTTTAAGGTAATTAATTAGCAAAAAAATATTCATTTATGAATAGCTATACAGTTATTTTATGTAGTTTTATATTCTAAACTATTAGTAAATAGTGTATGAATCTTTCAGAGGAAAACACCAAAAATGAACTTCATAAACGGCAAAAGCGTTTTAAAAGTGAAGACATCCAAACCATTTTAAAAAACAAGGAAAAGATAATTTCAAAATTTCTTAATCAAGGAAGATTAAAAAACTATTTGGAAGATTTTAAAATTTTATTTTCTATGGTAAAAGATTATGCTAAAGGAAAATACAAAACTGTGCCTTGGTATATTATTTCCTCGATTGGTGCTTCATTACTTTATATACTTTCTCCTATGGATTTAATTCCAGATTTCATCCCTTTTATAGGTTATGTTGACGATGCAGCTATATTAACTCTTTGTTTAAATTTGGTAAAAAAAGAGGTAGAAACCTATAAAGGTTGGAAAGAGAGTATCGCTAAATAAAATATAACACTAAGCCATTTTGTTTTGTAAACTAATCCAACCACCACCATTGTACACTTGCTGATATCCATTAGATTTCAATATGTTTTTTGCTGAAGCGCTTCGCATTCCTGATGCACAACAGGCAATAATAGGGTTGTTTTTTTCTTTCAATTTATGAAGGTTATTTTGCAAATCAGAGAGAGGTATGTTTATTGCATTTTTTATATGTCCATTAGCAAATTCGACCTTAGTGCGAACATCTAAAATAACAGCACCCTGTTTTACCATCAAAGCATAATCTGTTTTGGGTTCTATTCCAAATATTTTTTTTAATGTTGTAATCATACTAAACTGTTTGTGATTGATAAAAGTTTACTTCAAGCCATGCGCCGCCATTAAAACATATTACTCTTTGGCCGGAAAGCCATTGTGCAGCGATATAACTTCTGTTTCCAGAAGCACAACACAATACCAAAGGTCCTTCTATTTCTTTAATTTCATCCAGCCTTTTTGTAATTTCTTGAAGCGGAATGTTTATAGACCCTGCCACATGACCTCCACTAAATTCAATTGCAGTACGAACATCTACTAGGACTGCTAGTTTCTCTTTTATTAATTTTTCAATATTCATTATTTTTTACTAGTTTAAGTTTGCAATCACTTTACGCAGTTTTTCTCTAACCTGATTAGCTATTGCACCTAAAGAATCGTTTTTTACTGCCATCATAGAAGAAACTGGATCTACAGCAGTTACTTCTACTTTGCCATTTTCATGCTCTTGCACAATTATATTACAAGGAAGCATGGCACCAATGTTTGGCTCAAACTCTATAGCTTCAAATGCAAAATGGGGGTTGCAAGCACCAAGAATTTTATAATTTCGAAAGTTTACGTCTAACTTTTTCTTAAAAGTTTCTTTTACATCTATTTCAGTAAGTATTCCAAAACCTTCTTTTTTTAATTCCTCAGTAATTTTTTCAATAGCTTGATTAAAACTATAGTTTACTGTTTTTGAAAAATAATAGCTCATTGTTTTATTTTTTATTTGTTAATTAAATACAAAAGTCTGCTTAAAAACAACTAAAATCAGCAACATAAGTTACAAAAGTAAAAATAGATGCTGTTTGTTATTGTAAATAATCCTATTTAATAGCTGACTATTATCATTCTATTCCATTTGTAAATTGCTAACTTTGATTAGGATAAAAATTAAAAAGACATGGGCGATTTATTTTCACTAAAACAAAACATTGCTTCCTTTTTTATGGAAATTGGAGAAATGTCTTTTTTTTCTCTACGCTTTTTTAAAGAACTTTTCACAAAGCCTTTTGAATTTAAAGAATTGCTCAACCAGTGCTATTCTATGGGAAATAAATCACTCCTGTTAGTAGGCGTTACTGGATTGATACTAGGGGTTGTTTTTACCCTTCAAACTCGACCTACATTATTAAATTTTGGCGCGGTTGCCTGGATGCCATCAATGATAAGTATTTCTATAGTAAGAGAAATTGGACCTGTAATTATCGCATTAATATGTGCCGGTAGAATTGGATCCAGTATAGGAGCAGAAATTGGTTCCATGCGTGTAACAGAGCAAATTGATGCCATGGAAGTTTCTGGCACTAATCCTTTTAAATATTTAGTGGTAACTCGAATTTTAGCAGCAACATTAATGCTACCCATTTTGGTTATTTTTGGCGATTTTATAGCACTAATTGGATCTGCAATTGTAGAAAACATGAAAGGTAGTGTTTCTTTTGTATTTTACTTTAACCAAGTTTTTCAAGCATTAACTTTTAGTGATGTATTTCCAGCTACCATAAAAACATTCTTTTTTGGGTTTGCCATAGGTCTTGTAGGTTGTTTTAAAGGATATACCAGTAAAAAAGGAACGGCTGGTGTTGGGAAAGCTTCTAATTCTGCGGTGGTGTACACCTCTATGCTTTTGTTTATCATTGACTTTATTGCTGTTTTTGTAACCGATATTTTTACATAGTAATGAGCATTACTAATAAAATAGAAAATTTAAAATCAGATAAAGCTGTACTATTAGTCAAAGACTTATATAAAGGTTTTGGTGAAAATAAAGTCTTAAATGGTTTTAACCTTACTTTATTTGAAGGTGAAAATCTAGTGCTTATGGGTAAATCTGGTTCTGGAAAATCTGTGATGATAAAATGCTTAGTTGGATTAATGCACCCTGATAGAGGAAGTGTAGAATTACTAGGGCAAGACATCGCACAATTAAGTCTTTCAGAGATGAACAACCTCAGAACAAATATAGGATTTCTTTTTCAAGGAAGTGCCTTATATGACTCCATGACGGTTAGAGAAAACTTAGAATTTCCCTTAAGAAGACATACTAAAAAATTAACCGAAGAAGAAACAGACACCTTAGTAATGGAAGCCCTTGAAAACGTAGGTCTTACACATACTGTAGATTGGATGCCAGAAGAACTTTCAGGCGGTATGCAACGAAGAATAGCCCTAGCAAGAGCTCTAATTTTAAAACCTAAAATCATATTTTATGATGAACCAACAACAGGCTTAGACCCCATTACCGCTAAAGAAATCATTCTGTTGATACTAAAAATTCAGGAAAAGTTTAAAACTTCATCCCTAATTATTACTCATGATGTAGATTGTGCAAGAGTAATTTCAAATAGAATGTTATTATTGTTAGATGGAATAAATTATGCTGAAGGCACTTTTAAGGAGCTTAGTATTTCTGAAGACCCAAAAATTAAAGCCTTTTTTAAATAGAAATAAAATGAAAAAAACAAATACACAAAACCTGCAATTAGGTCTCTTCGTAATCGTTGGGCTACTAATTTTTGTCATTGCAGTTTATTTTATAGGTAAGCAGCAAAATTTGTTTGGAAATACCACACAAATAAGCTCCATTTTTAAAAATGTAAATGGCTTGCAGCTAGGCAATAATGTTCGCTTTTCGGGGGTAAATGTTGGAACTGTGAAAGACATAACCATTGTAAACGATTCCACCATTTGCGTAGATATGATTATAGAAAACAAAACCTTTAGAATGATTAAAAAAAATGCTCTTGCCACAATTAGCTCTGATGGACTTGTGGGTAGTATGGTTGTAAACATTCATTCTAGTGATGAAAAGAATTCAGATTTTATTCAATTAGGCGACACCATAAAATCTTTAAGTAAAATTGCAACTGCTGATATGTTAACCACACTAAATACCACTAATGAAAATGCAGCATTGCTTACCGCTGATTTGCTTAAAATAACCAATGCCATAAACAAAGGAGAGGGGCTTTTAGGTGCTTTGATAAAAGATGAAGCAATGGTCACTGAAATAAAACTAAGCATTTCTAACCTACAGTTAACAAGTAATTCGGCGTTGCAAACAGTAACAAAATTAAACAAAATGATAGATGCAATAGACATGAAAAATAGCGTTGTGGGTCTTCTGTTAAATGATACTATCTCTGCTAATAAAATATCCTTTTTAATAGAAAGCTTAAACCAATCTGCTGCTGAAATCCATGAAATTACAACTAATTTTAATACCTTTTCTAATGATCTTAAAAATAACGAAGGCTTATTAAAATTTGTAATGAAAGACACTACTTTTATAAACCATTTAGACAGTTCTATGAAAAATATAGATCAGGCCACTGAAAAACTTAACGAAAATATGGAAGCCCTAAAACACAACTTCTTGTTTAGAGGATATTTTAGAAAGTTGGAACGGGAGAAAGCGAAAGCAGAAAAAAACAAGTAATTCTATTTAATACATGCCATGTCCTATATTTAATGCGAAATCTAGTAATTATAAAGAAAAGTACTCATGAAAATAGAACACCTGGAAGAACGAATTAACGAATACAAAAATTCTGTACAAACCGTACTAGATAAACGCATTTTATGGGATACGAAAACAAGAATACAGATCATTCAATCTTTAAAAAAAGCAGAAAACACCTACCAAGTTGGTTGGAAAGTACAGGAATTAAAATGGATTCATACAAATGAATCTATAAACATAAGTTTTAATACTTTTCCACCAGAAATTATAGAAAAAGCCAAAAGTATTCCCTCTTTTCAATTTTTGCAAGGAGGCTCTTTGATCTTTTCACAATTACATAATGGCGATATTAATGTGTTTGTCTTATTCCCAATTGTTGAAAATTCAGTTTCTTTAGAAAATGAAATAGAAGACTTAGGTACCTTTGCGCCTATTGAAATTACAGAAAAATTAATAGTTGAAAAAGTAGATGAATTTTTAAAACAAATGATACAATGGGAAGTGCCTTTGGCTAAAAGTAAAGTGGGATTTAAAAATCAATAATGGTTATATTCTTGGCTCTCCTAGCCACCATTTTGGTTTTCGATATTTTTTAACCAAGCCAAATTTTTCGATAGCATTGGTTTTTAAATAAGCCGACATTTCCTCAACAGAGTCTGTAATTAACAAGTTTTCTAAATCTAAATTGTCAATACTTTTTTGTTTTTTCATCTTTTCAAGATGTGCAATCAAATCTTTATAATATTCTGAACCAAAAAGTATAATTGGGAATTGATGAATTATTTTGGATTGAATAAGTAAAAGAGATTCAAAAAACTCATCTAAAGTACCAATACCTCCAGGCATAACAATAAAAGCAAATGAATACTTGACCAGCAAAACCTTCCTAATAAAAAAGTAAGGAATCGTAATCCATTTATGCAAATATGGATTGGGTATTTGTTCAAAAGGTAAAACAATATTACAACCCACCGAGTAGCCACCTGCGGTATAAGCACCTTTATTAGCGGCTTCCATAATTCCGGGCCCACCACCTGTCATTACTGTAAAACCAAGTTTTGCAAGCTCAGCCCCAACGTGTTCGGCTTGTTTGTAATAAAGGGTATCTGACTTAAATCGCGCTGATCCAAAAACAGTGACACAAGGACCCAAAAAGTGCATTTTTTGAAACCCTCTTATAAAACTCCAAACCACTCGTAGTGTAAAGGAAAATTCGCGAAAACGAGATCTTGGTCCAGATAAAAAGCTTTTTTCTTCTTTAAGGACAGGAAGTATTTTTTCTGAGTTTTTCATAAATTGAAATTTTTCAAAATGCTTATGTGCTATTACTCTTTACAAAACGCTTTTTATATTTTGTAAACGCAATATCCATTTATAAATTTCAAACCAAAGAACAACTACAAATGCTAAAATAAAAATCACCATAAATTGAAATAGACTTATAGCCTCTAATTTAAAAAAAGCAGCAATTTTAGGCTGATAAATTAACAATAATAATAACCCAATGCTTATGGTGATTATAATCCAAATCCATTGGTTTTTATATTGAAATGTGGTCCATACTGAATAATAAAACGACCTATTTACAAGGGTTAAAAAGATATTAGAAAGCAGTAAAGTGCCAAAAACCATCGTTCGTGTTAAATCTTCTCCATACAAATTTTGCACTGAATATTGGTATGCAAATAAACACCCTGAAGTAATTACTAATCCTTGAATAATGCTTACAAAAAGTTCTTTCCAATTTAAAAAAGTTGTTTCCAAAACTCTTGGTGGTTTTTGCATGCTATTTTTTTCTAAAGGCTCATTTTCATAAATTATAGAACAAGTTGGTCCCATAATCAATTCTAAAAAAATCACATGAATTGGAGTGAAGATTACAGGATATATCCAGCCTAAAACTAGCGGTAAAGCAACCGTTAAAATAATAGGAATATGAATAGAAATAATATATTGAATGGCTTTTTTAAGATTAAAATATATTTTTCTTCCCATAGCCACTGCATCCACCATATGCCCAAAATCATCATCTGACAAGATTAAAGAAGAAGCTTCTTTTGCCACATCAGAACCACGTTTCCCCATAGCTATTCCAATATGAGCTGCTTTTAAAGCAGGTGCATCATTTACACCATCACCTGTCATCCCTACAATATGGTTTTGTCTTTTTAAACTGTTTATGATTCGCAACTTCACTTCTGGAAAAATCCTGGTGAAAATTTTGGTGTTTTTAACCATTTCGTCAAAGGCATTCTCACTTAGGTTTTGAAGTGTATCTCCGTTAACAATTGGCAAATCATTTTTAAATTGAACCTGCTCTGCTATAGCTTTTGTAGTTATATCATTGTCACCTGTAATTATTTTTAATTCAATACCTGCATCATATAACTGATTTAAAGTATGTACAATGTTTTCTTTTGGTGGGTCATAAAATGCAATAAATCCTAAGAAGTCAAATTTAAATTCTTCTTGTGTTTTTGGAAAATTAGTTCCAGTAAAAGTGGTTTCTGCCACTCCTAAAACCCGAAGTCCGTCTGAGGCCAGTTTATGGGTAACTGCTAATAATTTATTTTTTTCTGTTTCATTTAAATTAGAATGCAAAATAACCGCTTCTGGAGCTCCTTTTACGGCGATGATACGTTTTCCTTTTTCATTTTCAAACAAATGGGTCATCATAGGCGGTGTACCTGCCAATGGATATTCATGGATCATTTTAAAAGTTGGGCGATCATCTTTTAGAGCCATTTTATTATAAAAATAATGCAATGATTTTTCCATAGGATCAAACGGAATCATCTCGCTTGCCCACATTGCTGTGGTAAGTATGTGAAGATTTTCTGGTAACTTCCATGTTGCAGCTTCAGAAATGGCGTCCATTTTAAAGGAATATATTTTAAAAAGTTGCATTTTATTTTGAGTAATTGTTCCCGTCTTATCGGCACAAATAACTGTTGCTGATCCAAGAGTTTCAATTGTTTGCGTGTGTTTTACAATAATTCCCAATTGCATGAGACGGTATGCCCCTAATGCCATAAAAGTGGCAAAAGCCACAGGAATTTCTTCTGGCAAAACCGACATAGCAATGGTTAAACCACGCAACAAACTGTCTAAAATATCTCTCGAATTATAATAGCTAATTCCTAAAATCACTAAAAAAACAAGTGCCCCCCAAATAGCCATTTGCGTCACAAACCGAGTGATTTGAAGCTGTAATGGTGATTTTATTTTTTCAATGCTACCCAAAGAGGTGTTTATTTCACCCAGCTTTGTTTGCTTTCCAATTGCTGTTACCCGAAAGATACATTGTCCAGAAACCACTGCTGTGCCTTGATACAGTTGATTATTTTTAGAGTCTTCCAAACTTTTGGTTACAGCAAAAGCTTCACCAGTTAAAATAGACTCATTTACTGAAAAATCATTTTGCTGCACGACAACACCATCTGCAGTAACCATTTCACCTTCTTGTACCATTATAAAATCGCCCATTACAATTTCTTCAGAAGGAATTTTAACAACCACATTATTTCTAATGACTTTGGAAAGAGTTTGGGTGTATTCTTTTAAGGAATCCAAAGCTTTTCTGCTCCGGGCATTTTGAAAAAAAGAAATAGCAGAAATTAGCACAATAGCTCCAAGTAAAAAAAAGCCTTCAGTGTATTCCCCTAAAATAAAATAAATAGTTGAAGTGGCTAATAATAAAAGAAACATCGGTTCAAACACAATTTCTTTTGCGTTAGACCAAAAAAATCCTTTTTTTAAATGTTCAAAAGCATTCCAGCCATGTTTTTCACGAGAAGAAATAACTTCTGCATCTGTTAGACCTTTAAAATTTATTTGGGTATTCTTCATAGAGTAAATTATAAAACATAAATGCTATACTTAAAATAAAACAAATCGTGCGTAATAGTATTAAACATTACTCTTTAAGTAATAATTTTAATTTTGCAAGTACGATAACTTCTGCTTTATTTTTGCCCGCAAAGGAGCTTGCAATGGCATCGGCAGTTTTCCATATAAGGTCTTTAACTGGAAGAGGAAATAGCGATTCGTGTTCTTTTTTAAATTCTTTAAATGCATCAAAACATGTACTTGCTTCTAATTGCTGCTCTTCTAGCCAATCAAAAACAATCTCAATTTGATATGCAGAATCTGTACCATGAGTGTCTGTAAAATCATCTAATGGAATCCACTTATCTTTTATAATATTTTTTAGCATCTGAACTTCTTCTTCCCTGATAGTATTGTCAATTGCAGCTATAGCATAAAAGAGTTTCCCAAGATTTTGATAGAATTTTTGTATTTTTTTAGAGTATGGCATATTCTTTATTTTAAAAAATTATTCAATTTTTATCACTTCCCATTTTCCATTTGGGGTTTTTACGGCAATTAGATTTTCAGAAATATCTTTGGCTAAAATGGGTGGGGCAACTTTCAGTTTTTCTTTAGAAAGAGAAATTGGAAATGGTCCGGTCAAATATTTTATCTGTTTTCCATTAATATCAATTAAAACCACATCATATTCATAGGATACTACTCGTTTTCCCAATGGAGCATTACTGCCAAGAACAATTTCATTAAGCTTTAATGCCAAGGCATATCCGTTTTTAAAATTACTAACATTTAAATAAGTAGGTGAAATTGCTATATTGCCAATTGAATTGATATATCCATAATAAGAGATACCATCTTTCATTGATTTTATAATACTTCTATTTTCTAACATCAATGGATGCTTTTGGCTAGAAACTCCTAAATCAATATCAACACTTCCTTTTTCATTAGCCACAAGGTCGTCTCTAAAATGGATAACCAAATCGCCATTAGCATCCATAAATGCCCACTGACTACCTTTTTTAACAGCTGCAAACCCATTTTCAACTGGTGCTATGAAATCAACATCCTGTATTTTTTGTGCTTCCAATAAAAAAGGTAGGACGAACAAACCTGTCAATAAAAATATTTTTTTCATAATTATCTAATTTAAAATTACAACCTAAATTTAGTGATTTTAAAAACCTTATTTAATGATATATATCATCCTAAAATAAATGTAAAACCTTTAAAAATCTAATGGTGATATTTCTCATAAAAAATCAAGAATACTATTTTTAGATTTACTTGATAAAACAGATATAATCAACTAAAGAGCATATTTTATAAAAATCCAATTAGTTTTCTTACCTTAGAAACAACTATTAAAATAACTAATTATGCACCATAAAAATTTTATCATTATAAAAGCATCGGGTGAAAAAGTTGATTTTTCTTCCAAAAAAGTAGAAACTTCCCTAAAAAGAGCAGGTGCCACTGAGGAAATGGTTCAATGGATTTTAAACAAAATAGAAGAAGAACTTTATGAAGGAATTTCAACAAAAGAAATATACAATAGAGCTTTTAACTTACTCAAGAAAAAAAATAGTTTTATAGCATCAAAATACAAATTAAAAAAAGCCATTTATGAGCTTGGCCCAACGGGTTTTCCTTTTGAAAAGTTTGTGGCAGCCATTCTTAAAAACACAGGGTATAAAGTAGAAATTGGGCAAATACTTCAAGGCACTTGTGTTTCTCATGAAATTGATGTAATGGCTCAAAAAGAAGGTGAAATATTTTTAATAGAATGTAAATTTCACAGTCTTGAAGGCAGCAAGTGCGATGTAAAAGTCCCGTTATACATACATTCCCGTTATAGAGATGTTGTAGGATTTAACTCTGCAAAAGCTAAGAAAAAACTACCCATAAAACAGGGCTGGGTGGTTACTAACACTAGATTTACAGAAGATGCTTTAGCTTATGGAAAATGTTCTGGCATAAATTTATTAAGCTGGGACTACCCAAAAGGAAATGCCTTAAAAGACCAAATCGATACAACTGGCCTTTACCCAATAACGGTATCAACCTTATTATCTATTCGCGAAAAACAATTTTTGTTAAGTCGGGATGTTGTGTTATGTCTAGAATTAATTAATGACCATTTTTTTCTAGATCATTTAGGCATTTCAGAAACACGAAAAACAAAAATACTTAAAGAAATGGAATCTTTATGCAAACACTAAAAACATGAAAACCTTTGAAATAAAAGTCCATTTTTTAGGTGCTTCTGGTACTGTTACCGGATCTAAATTTGTTATTGAAACACCAACAGCAAACATTCTCGTGGATTGTGGCTTGTTTCAAGGTTTAAAAGAATTACGCGAAAACAATTGGATGCCATTTGTATTTCCACCTAACAAGATAGACATCCTTTTGCTTACTCATGGACATTTAGACCATGCGGGGTATATACCTAGATTAGTAGCTCAAGGCTATAATGGCCCAATTATTGGCACTGCTCCTACCCTTTCCATAGCTTCAGTAATTATTTTAGACAGTGCAAAAATTCAAGAAGAAGAAGCTGAAATGGCAAACAAGGAACACTTTACTATTCATAAACCCGCACTCCCTTTTTATTCTACAAAAGAAGCTGAAAAATCTATAGAATTATTCAGCCATGCAGAGCTAGAAAAGTGGTACACACTAACTCAGGATATCCGATACCGTTTTCAAAAAAACGGACATATTCTTGGAGCTACTTTCATAGAACTAGAAATTCTTGGCAAATTGTTTGTGTTTTCTGGCGACATAGGAAGAAAAAATGATTTGCTTTTAGAAAACCCCAAACGACCTCAATGGGCAGATTTTTTATTTTTAGAAAGCACCTATGGCAACCGATTACATCCTAAAGAAGAAACCGCTGACCAAATATTAATAGACAGTATTGAAGAAACGCTCCATAATAAAGGAAACCTTATTATTCCAAGTTTTGCTTTAGAACGATTACAAACTTTAATGTACAAGTTATGGAAATTATACACTAAAAATAAAATTCCGAACCTTCCTATATTTATTGATAGTCCTATGGGCAATGAAATATTTAGGATATTTGAAAAATTCCTAAACTGGCATAAAATTTCACCAGATGAATTAAATGCAATGCGCAATCATTTTAATATTATTACCTCTTATAAAGATACTTGGAAAACTATCGATAATCAAAGTCCAAAAATTGTCATTGCTGGAAGCGGCATGGTTACAGGAGGAAGAGTACTCACATACCTTAAATATAATATTGATAAACCAAATACTACTGTTCTGCTAGTAGGCTATCAAGCTGAAGGAACACGTGGAAGAATGCTTCAAGAAGGGGGTCATGAAATTAAATTATTTGGCAAATACTTTACTGTTAATGCACAAATAAAAAACATTCAAAGTCTTTCTGCTCATGCTGATCAAAAAGAGTTATTAGAATGGATAAGCGAAATTAAAAACATACCTGAGCAGGTTTTTTTAATTCACGGAGAAAAAATTGCATCAGATGCTCTTCGTTTAAAAATAAAAGATTGTTACCATTGGCAGACCCATATTCCTTCGTTTAATGAAGTGATAAAGCTACAGTGGAGTAAAACTACTTAAAAGTTTTCAAAATTATAGATGTATCCAAAAATTAGTATTTCCTTGACATTAAATAACACCACCTTAACTAAGGGTTTTATTTGTTTGAGTTAATTTAGCACCTAACATTAAAACTGATTTTATGAAAACTTCCCATTTTATTATGCTTTTAGCTCTTATCTTAAGTACCACCGTTTTTTCACAAACACAAAAAGACAAAGAAATTATTAAAGATGCTGAAACTGCTAAAGCAGAATTTATCAAAATGAATAAAGAAATAGCTCCCCAAATAAAAAATGCAACTGCCTATGTCATTTTTCCAAATGTTGGAAAAGGAGCTTTTATAGTTGGTGCCGCTTCCGGTAATGGTGCCGTATATCAAAATGGTGTTCTTGTAGGAATGGCAAAAATGAAACAATTAGATTTAGGGCTACAAGCAGGTGGAGAAACCTACAGCGAAATGATACTTTTTAATTCCGAAGAAGCTTTTAACAGATTAAAAGAAAATAAGCTAGAATTAACCGCTAGTGCATCTGCAGTTGCTTTACAATCGGGTGAGGCTTTAAAGGCTAAATATGCAGATGGCATTGCCGTATATGTTTTACCAAAAGCAGGTTTAATGGTTGATGCTTCTGTTGGAGGTCAAAAACTAGAATATTTTTCGCTTAACAATTAATAGCAATCAAAAATTTAAGATGATTTAGCTTCTAGTAAAGGGTGAAATTTCACTTTAAATTTACTCCATATTAATAAACTTCTTTTCCTATTTCACAATTTTATTGCGATAAAAAAGAGATGTTCTTTTTATTTCCGAAGTTTTTATCCATAAGAGTGTAAAAAATAAAATTATTTTGAATTTATTAAAACAGTAAATATTTTCTTACATTGAGCCCACCTCAAATCATATCATGAAAAAAGCAGTAATTATTACGCTTCTATATCTACTATTTGGTATATTTTGGATTTATTTTGGTGATTCTTTGATGTTTACTTTATTTAAAAACCCTGAAGAAATACAAAAAATAAGTATATATAAAGGTTTTATCTTTATCTTTCTGTCAGCATTACTCCTCTATTTAGCGATTTTCAATGCCTATAAAAACATTTTAAAACAAAAAAATCAAATAGACATTCTCTTTTCAAATCCCGATATAGGATTTATACAAGTTTCTGAAACCGGTGTTATACAAGATATAAATGAAAATATAGCAAATAAATTAGGCTATTCAAGAAAGGAATTACTTAGAAGAAAAACTGGAGATTTAACCCATAAAGAGGATTTTAAAGAGGATGTTTATCAGTGGGAATTGTTAAAACAAGACCATAATTCGACCTATTCTCGTAAAAAAAGATACCTTCATAAAAATGGCACTGCTATTTGGTTTAATCTTATAGGAAAAATGTTTAAAGATTATAAAGGAAACCCCTATTTTATTGCAGCAATAGTTGATATTTCAGAACAAAAGAAGGTAGATGCCATCATTTCAAATGAATTAAAAGAGAAAGAAGCACTCATTAATAATACCACAGATATTATTTGGTCTGTTGACAACAACATCCAACTTAATTCCTTTAATTTAGCATATACCCAATTAGTGAAAAAATATTATAAAATAAGACCACGTACCGGTGATTTTATTTTAGAAAAATATCTTGATGAAAAAGAAAAACAATTTTGGCTACAAGGCTATTTAAAAGCATTAAATAACGAACATTTTTCAGTAACTAATAAACGGTTCAAGGATGGAAAGCCTACCTACTTTAAAACATCCATGAACCCTATACTTTCTGACCATAAAGTTATAGGAATTGCTTGCTCTTCAAAAGATATTACCGAAGAACAAAACCTCATAGAAACCTTAAAAAACGCTCTTCATGAAAAAGAAATTTCACAAGATATTTTTCAAGCCATTTTTGAAAATATTCCGATAATGATATCTTTGTTTGACCACAACGATAATACCTTAAAACTAAATAAAGAACTTATACAAACCTTCGGACTTCTTGAAAATGAAATTTATACGCTGGATGTATTAAACCATGTCATTGAAAATGAAAAATTTAGGAGTGAACTAAAATCTAATATATATATAGATTTTAAAAACTGGAAAGACTTTCAGGTTAGTACACCAAATGGCGAATTAAGAAAGCAAAAATGGATTAATATTTTAATTAAAAAAGACCGTTCATTAAGTATAGGAATTGATATGGAAAGGCTAAAAGAAAATACAGATAATGATTTTACTTACCGTTCTAAAAAATCACTTCCTAAGTAATTACCATTCCAATTAAAAATGAATCTTCTATTTTTGTAGCAAACTAGCACTATGTTTACCTTTTTCAATAAACAAATCTTTCTTGCAGATCTTCTTGAAGATGCCATTGATATGCATTGCCACATATTGCCAGGCATTGACGACGGATCACCGGGTATGCAAATTTCTGAAAAAATGGCATACTTATATAAAAATTTGGGTTACCTCGGTGTGATAGCTACACCTCATATTATGGAAGATTATTATCATAATACCTCTGCACGTATTTTAAATTCGTTAGTAACCTTTCAAAAAGAAATGACAGTTAACTTACCATTGCCCTATGGAGCAGCAGCTGAATATATGCTTGATTCTGGTTTTAATATCCTTCTAGAAAAAAAAGAGCTTCTCCCTCTTTCAGAAACTAAAATATTAGTAGAAATGTCTTATTTTCAAAAATCCTTGCATACAGAACAACAAATTTTTGATATCCAAAATAATGGCTATATACCTATTCTTGCTCATCCTGAACGCTATGCTTATATGACTCCTAGCGATAGTTTAGAATTAAAAAGAAGAGGTTGTTTGTTACAATTAAATTTGCTTTCGTTAACAACACATTATGGGAGTGATGTCCAGAAAAAAGCGTTTCAATTGCTCACTGATAATGCTATTCATTTTGTAGCAACAGACGCCCACAAACCTGAACATTTAGAAAAAATAAAACAAATTAAGATTCCAAAAAAACTAGAAACGCCACTAAAAAAAGCATTTTTAACCACAAAAGAGTCCTTCGGTGCAAGCCTTTAAATGAGTTTAGATTTTACAATTTATTTTTAACAAAAAAAAAAGAGACAACTTTATAAGCATCTCTTTTATAATTTCTTATCTTAAAAATAAAAAAATTATGCGGTTTCTAATTCTAAGTCCTTTTTTGACTTTCTGTAAGGAAATGAAGTGAATATATTTCTTTTTGCAAAACGGTATTGCCTGTCTGCTTGGATAAATTTGCTAAACAATGCTTTGTTTACACCAAAGTATTCATAGGTAGTGCCATCTAAAAATGTAATTTCTAATACATTACCTTTGTGGTGAAAATCTGAAATACCGGTTTCCGTAATAGTAACGTTGTATTCTTCTAAATTTGCCGCTTTTGTTTCAGTAGATAAACTAACTAAAAAATGGTAAGCATCTATAATTTGAACACTTTTTAGTTTAGCATCTTCATGCATTGCATCATGTTCTAAAAATTTATCAGGATGCCATTCTTTTACAAGATTTCTGTAGGTTGTTTTAAGTTCTTTTAAATCGGTTGTTGGTGTTACTTGAAAAAGTTTTTTATATTCCTGTATGCGCTTCATCGATGCTATTTTTTAAATCAGGCGCGAAATTAGTGTAAATAATTGAATAAAGAACAACCAAAATAAAAATACTGTTTTAAGGAAGTATTTAGTTTAGAGATATTTGACTTCTTTTATGAACAAACTCCTTGTAAAATACAATCAAAAAAAGGTATCTATTCAAAATAACCTACCTTTAAGACCTTATTTTAAATCATCTGCTTTGCATCTAAAAAATCCACACACATCATACGATTTTGATTCCCTTGGAAAAAGCCATAGCGAATTAAAACCATTTGTTTTCGTAAACGATTACAAAACAAAAACTATCGACTTTGCTAATACTGACGCGGTTTTTCACCTAAACAAATCCATTTTAAAACACCATTATCATCTTAATGACTGGAATCTTCCAGAAAATTATTTGTGTCCGCCTATTCCAGGTCGTGCTGATTATATTTACTATCTAGCAGATGTATTAGAAGAAAAAGGATTAAAAAATAATGTGAAAGGATTAGATATTGGTGTTGGTTCAAATTGTATCTATCCTATTTTAGGAGCACAGATTTTTGGTTGGAATATGGTTGGTGTTGACATAGATCAAAATGCTGTAACCGCAGCAATCACAAACGTAAAAGCAACCCCTGAATTAGAAAAACGCATTACGATTTTGCATCAAAAAGATCCGGGTTCTATATTTAAAGGTATCATTGTTCCTGGAGCTTTTTATAATTTTTCGATGTGCAATCCGCCATTTCATAATTCGCAAGAAGAAGCAACAAGAGCAACCTATAGAAAATTAAAAAATTTGGGCAATTTTACTGGTTTTACTAAAAACTTTAGTGGTCAATCCAATGAGTTATGGTGTAACGGTGGCGAAGCATTATTTATTAAGCGGATGATAAAGGAAAGTGTTGTTTTTAAAACACAAATAGGAATGTTTACCACTTTGGTTTCTAAACAGGAAAACCTTTCGAAAATATACAAACAACTAGATAAGCTTAAAGCAAATTACCAAACCATTACTATGGAACAAGGAAACAAAAAGAGCCGGTTTGTGGTATGGAATTGGTAAACAATTGAAGAAAATTAAATACTCTTTAAATACAAATGCTCTACTTTTTCTCTTGCCCAGGGTGTTTTACGCAAAAAAGTAAGACTAGAATTAATAGATGGATTAGTAGAAAAACAGCGAATGTTTACACGATTGCTTAATTCTTCCCACCCATATTTTTCTACTAAATAATTGAGGATAGTTGCTAATGTAATACCGTGCAATGGGTTGTTATCTTGTTGTTTCATAGTACAAAAATTGAAAAAAAATAGGAATAAAATTATTATTTAGGCATCCAAAAACACAACAAATCACCATTCAAATTAAGCATTAGATTGCGGTGCCACGCAACATTTCTCGTTTTCCAGGAGGCCCAGCCAACCGTTCTACTTTAAAACCTACTTTTTGCATCGCTCTTCGCACGCTGCCTTTTGCGGCATAGGTTACTAATACTCCATTTGGCTTAAGTGCTTTGTACATTTTTTTAAAAATAGATTCTGTCCACAATTCTGGTTGCACACCTGCACCAAAAGCATCAAAATAAATGAGGTCAAACAAAGAAACATCGTTAATTTGTTCAAAAAACTGATTGCGTTTCTTTAAATAAAACTTAGAAGTAATTTTTACTTTCTTCTCCCAATCTATAGAGTGTAATTTGTTAAATAGTTCTTCAGGCGCATTTAATTGTTTTGGGTAATTTAATTGTACTACTTCATTTAAAGTGATTGGATATGCCTCTACACCTTCATAAAAAATATTTAGATTTCTGTTATTTGCCTCTAATAAAGTAATAAAAGCATTCAAACCGGTGCCAAAACCAATTTCTAAAATGGCAACTTCGCCAGATGAAAAAAGAGACAATCCCATTTTTATAAAAACGTGATATGCCTCTTGAATTGCTCCATGAATTGAATGATAGTGTTCGTTCCATTCTGCGAAATAAATGGTTGAGGAACCGTCACTTGTAGTTACGATTTCTCTTTGCATTTTAATGTTGCAGGATTAAAACGCCATCTGAAAGAAATGAAAGTGTTCTTTTAACTTCTTTAATATCGGCTATTTCGTCTTCTGATTTTCCGGCATCTTCAGCAAAATGTTTTTGATCTTCTACAGACATTTCTTCAATAAAAGCTTTCCCGTTTAAAACAACTTCTTTACCTGCAATATCTTTAGGCATAAAAAAAGCATAGTCTTTAAATTTAATCATGGCTTCTTTTTCCCCAAGATTTACTTTCATCCAGCAGCCTTTGCTTTGGCAAACTTCATTTACAGTAGAGGTAAATTTTACATTAACCGTATCGCCAGGTTTCATGGCGTCATATAATGCAGCCATTTCTTCTTTATTTATTGCCTCTTTTTCTGTAATTACGGCTCCTAATGAGAGGTTTTTTTCTTGTTCAGCTTGGTTCTCAGTATTTGATTTACAAGCATATAACATTGTAAAAATACTTACAAATAAAATGATTTTTTTCATTGGATTGTTATTTGTTTATATAACTTTAATTAAAGAGTAAATATAATCCAAATTTATGATTTTTTTTGGCTTTTATATGGCTTAAAAATTGACTACTTTTGCCATATCTAAAAAATATTCCTATGCAAACAGAAAATGCTTTTCCAATAGAAATAAAAAAAATAAAACAATCTAGAATTCACGAAGTTGATTTTAATAATTTGACTTTTGGAAGTGTGTTCACTGACCATATGCTGAGCTGTGATTACAAAGATGGTAAATGGCAAAACCCAGTTATTGAACCTTATGGTCCATTAACCATTTCACCTGCAGCACGTGTTTTTCATTATGGCCAAGCTATTTTTGAGGGAATGAAAGCGTATAAAGATAAGAATGATGAAGTTTGGCTTTTTAGACCCGAAGAAAATTTCAAACGATTTAATAAATCTTCCGTTCGATTAGCAATTCCAGAAGTACCGAAGGAGGTTTTTATGAATGGTCTTTTAACACTTTTACGTTTAGATAAAGATTGGGTAAGAAAAGGAAATGGAAACACTCTATACCTCCGCCCATTTGTAATTGCAACACAAGCTGGAGTTTCGGCGGCACCTTCAAATGAATATAAGTTTATGATTTTAATGTCGCCTGCACAGGCCTATTATACTGGTGATGTAAAGGTACTCATTGCTGAAGAATATAGCAGAGCGGCTAATGGTGGTGTGGGGGCAGCAAAAGCGGCTGGAAACTATGGTGCACAATTTTACCCCACAAGTTTAGCAAAAGACCAAGGTTACCAACAAATAGTTTGGACCGACAGTACGCATGAATACTTGGAAGAAGCTGGAACTATGAACGTGTTTTTTAGAATTAAGGATACCCTTATAACAGCACCTACTAGTGAAAGAATATTAGATGGAGTTACCCGTAAAAGTGTAATTGCTCTAGCCGAAAGCCAAGGCATTCCTACTGAAGTTCGTAAAATATCTGTTAAAGAATTAGTGGCAGCCGCTAAGGACCATAGCTTAAAAGAAATTTTTGGTGCAGGCACGGCTGCAATTATCAGTCCGGTTTCTGGTTTTGGTTATCAAAACACAAATTATGATCTTCCTAAAATAGAGGATTCCTATGCGCTTCGCCTTAAAAAACAACTAACAGATATTCAATACAATAATGCCGAAGATTCATTTGGTTGGAGATATAAAGTATAATTTTTTTCTTTCTTAATAAATTTAACACTTTAAAACCCAAGCTATTCTTTACCTAAAATATCATTGATATTTGGTGGAAAATAGCTTGGTCCTTTTAAAACTTTGCCATCTTCTCTATAAATTGGTTTGCCATCAGCACCAAGTTTACTCATATTACTGCGTTGTATTTCTTCAAAAACTTCTTCAATTTTATATTGCATACCATGCTCGATAATGGTGCCACATAAAATATATAACATATCTCCTAAAGCATCTGCTACTTCTACTAAATCGTTTGTATTAGCTGCCTCCAGATATTCTTCGTTTTCTTCCCGCATTAATTTATATCGCAATAAATTTTTAGCTTCCCCTAAATCTGCTGTTGGGGTATTTTTGATGCCTAATCCAAATGCAGTGTGAAATTGCTTTACTGCTTCTATTTTTCTTTTCATTAGTTTCTGTTTATTAATTTGGTTGTACTTTTACGCTTCTAAAAATACAAAATCATGTTTTCACAAGGCCAACTTATTTTTGCCGTTTTATTTTTTATTGCATTCGTTATATTGATTATTTTGAGTTATAAAAAAGATAGAGTTTTGCACAAAAAATACTATAAAGGAAGTGCTTGGGTATTTGTGGGTTTTTTGGTTTTTTTTCTTTTTCTATTTGCTATAAAATATCTTTTAAAATAATGTTAGGGTTATCTTTTAAACTATTTATAGCACCTTTTCTTTACTTTTTTTATTAAATACCTTCTATTGGGTATTTTTTTATGTTAATTTTTAGTTAGTTTTATACAAATAAAAAACACTAACTAATGAAATTATCTGCATCCATTCATCTTCACGAAAAATCAAATTCACGTTTTCAATTTATTTATGCCGGTCAATTGTACGGAACTTTTTTTGCCGTTTATGGTAAATTTACTGTAAATGAAAAATATCTTACTAAAATAGATTTACTACTTATTAATTATATGGGAACTATAAATATTGGCATTAAAAGTGCCATTATTGAAAACACCATTTCTAGACGATCTATAGTAAATTATGGCTCTGAAAATGAAGATATTATAGAAATAGATTGCATTACTTTGCAACTGAATGTGCAAGGTCTTAATGGCATAAATAAAAGTGAAAAATCACTCGTGTGCAATTTTTATTTAACAGATAATTTATATTTTGAGGTAAACCGAAAACTCGAAAAGCTTCCTAAAGATTATGAACAGTATGTTTTTGATTCTGAATTTAAATACCGAGAAGGTTTGGGACCTGTAACAGATTTAAACAGGCATGTCAATAAAATTATTGCTGCACCAGGTGGTATTTGCCCTAGAGGATATAGTAAAATAATTACTTCTTGAAAAATATAACTTGGATAATCGTTTTGTATTTTCTATGTACTTCAGAAAACATTTACTCTGCAGAAATAGATGAAATTCCCTTTTCATTAAATACCTATTGTAATTTATTGATAAACTTTGAGTTTGAAAAAGCAAAAAGCCTTGCAGAAAAACATACAGATAAAAATCTAAGCAATGAACTTCAAGAGCTTGCTACGTTATTATTTTATGCAGGACAAGAAACAAAACCTATTTATTATACTACAGATAGCTCCTCAAACTCAAAAGAGTTTAGTGTTATACATAACTTAAAAATGGGTTACAACAATCTGTATCACAAGCCTTATGATGCAAATTCATTAACTTATTTTTTTGAAGCTTATATAACCGCTAAGGAACTAAACAATTCCAATCTTATTAAAACAGCATTGTTAGGAATTTTGGAGTTTTATCATTTTGAATTTTATTTAACAAACAAAAACTTTTTAAGTTACTTAAATGAATTTAAATCCTTGGCTACTACTCCTACTGAAAAATCCTGGGCATACATTTATGTCATTTATTTCACCTCACAAAGTCTATTTAAAGAAGAGCGGTCTGCCTCTGAAACGATGCTCTTACTTGAAAAAGAAATAAACCAATTATCGGAAAAACATAAATTAAGACCCCTATTTCTATCTTTAAAAGCATTTCAACTTGAATATAACAATAAATTAGAAGAATCCATATCCTTTCATAAACAAGCTTTTGATCTTTGTGAAGAAAAACCGTTCTTAAAATACATCAAATTTAGAACCTCCATTCGACTTGCAGATGTTTTTTATAAAACCAATCAATTTGAAAAAGGATTGCGGTATGCAGAAGATGCTCAAAATTACATGGATCTTTCAGACACCTTACGAAGCGAGGCATATATTCAAAAATACAAATCCATTAATAATAATGGATTAATGAATTACAAGGATGCGTTTAACGAGTTAACTAGATATGATGAAATTAGAAATATACTCGATTTCAAAGAAAACAACTTTAAAAATTCTTCTTTAGAAATTCAATTACAAACCGCAGAAAAAGAAAAACAAATTCTTATCGAGCAACAAAAAAAAGTAAATAACCGAAACATTGCTTTTGGTTTAGGTGCTGGCATTCTTGCACTTGGTTTTATAACTATACTCTATCTTAAAAATAGCAAACGCAAACAACTTATAATAAGACAAGAACTAGATATTGAGATTCAAAAAATGGAAAAACAGCTTAAAAATCAAGAGTTATCTGCCATTGATGCAATGTTATCTGGGCAAGAAAAAGAACGACACCGTTTAGCCTCTGAACTACACGATAGTGTTGGATCCACTTTAGCTGCAGCAAAACTACAATTCGGTTATATTAACAAAAACAAATCTAACACAGACCCTTTAGAAGAATTTTTTGATAAAACTGAAATACTCCTTGAACAAGCTTATAACGAAGTACGCACTATGGCTCATATAAAAAATAGTGGCGTTATAGCAAATGAAGGACTCTTACCTGCAATTTTAAATCTTGCTAAAAATGCTTCTGTTGCATCAGGGCTACAAATAGAAGTAAATGATTTTGGACTTGTAACAAGAATAGAAAATACATTGGAAATTACTATTTTTAGAATCATTCAGGAATTAGTAACCAACATTATAAAACATGCAAATGCCACAAATGCTTCCATTTCTATAATACACCTTGACAACACCCTCAATATTATTATTGAGGACAATGGTAAAGGCTTTGATTTAAATAAATCAAAAAACCTTGGAATAGGACTATCTACCATGGAAAAGCGCATTGAACACCTAGATGGGTCGATAGAAATTGATAGCTCGACAAAAAGAGGCACTACTATTATAATAGATATACCTATATGATAACACTAGCTATAGCCGAAGACCATCAATCACTTATTGACGGTATTTTATTACTACTTAAATATGAAGAAGATATTTCAATTGTAGGTATAGCAAATGACGGAGAAACTCTTCTAGAAATTGTTCAAAAAAAACAACCAATGGTCGTTATTACCGATATAAAAATGCCAAAAATAGATGGCATTGCTGCAACAAAACTGATTAAAAAAGATTTTCCAAATACAAAAATTATTGCCTTTACTATGTTTGATCAAGAAGAAGCAGTATCACAAATGATGGCAGCAGGGGCTTCAGGTTATTTGCTTAAAAACTCTCCATTAGAAGAGGTTTTATGCGCTATAAAAAGCGTGGTATTAGGAAATACCTTTTATGATAAAGAAATTAATATATCCTATTTTGATAAAAAATCAATCAGCACCAACACAAAAAATATTTTATCCAAAAGTGAAAAAGAAATACTGCAACTCATAGGGCTTGGCAAAACCAGCAGCGAGATTGCTAATTTACGCTTTACCTCTGTTTCCACGGTAGAAAAACACCGAAAAAACATGCTTTTCAAACTTGGACTTTCTGGAAAAGGAGAACTTCTTCGGTATGCTTTAGATAAAAAATATGATTTTTAAATTGTTTTAAAATTTTAATAAATCGTATTAAATACCCCTCAGTGGGTATTTTTTATTTTTTTTCTCTACTTTAAATTTATAGCAACTAAAAAATTATAAATCATGAAAAAACTATTCCTTTTATTTGTATTAACAACATCTTACCTAGGCCTTGCAATTCCATCAAATAATACTGAAATTTCCTTTTACGGAAAAAAAAAATTACAACTTGGCGTTTCAGAAACCGATGCAGAAATTTTTATTAATGGAAAACTCATAGGAAAAGGCTCCACCGAGGTAACCGTTCCTGATGATGACTGCACTACAGTTATTGTAAAAAAAGTAGGCTTTCTTATTGAAAGAATTGAATTCTGTAACAAAAAAGATATGACCAAACCACCTAAAACTTATTTTGTAGAAATGAAACGAGATGATGCCTATGACGCATCCTTACAAACCGATATAGCTAATGTAGATATAGAGTTAAAATGCAATTCGATGGAAAAAGAAAAAGCCTGGAAACAAATTAATCAAATCATACTTTCCTATATAGACGTCATTGAACTAACAGACAAAGACACTGGTTATTTGCGTACCGCTTGGTCCTTAAAAACATTTACACAAAACACTATCAGAACCAGAATTATTGTTAAAGAAACTTCTTCTGAGCCATTAGTGTTTAAAGTAAAATTAATTAGCGAAGCCTCAGGCATTCCAATGACAAGTGTGAAAAGTGACGAACTATATCAAGAATGGGATCGCGTGCTTAGGGCTTATGGCAATATTATTGGAGAACTGCAAGCTCGATTAAAATAGTTGAATTTTAGCCATATTTTATTTGTTCTTACCTTGATTTTAATCCCTTATTTGAATAAAAACCAAATAGGGGATTTTTAATAATATACCCAGAATTGGGTATTTTTTTTAAATCACTTTGTTTATAATTTTGATTTTATAAAATAAAACCAACCATTATGAAACCATTAAAAAATGTATTCCTTTTTATGCTTTTTGCCTTTGTCTTTTATTCTTGTGAAACTGAAGAAAATTCACCAGAACCTGAACCAGAAGAAATTCAAGTAAATCAAATTTCTATAATTCCTAGTTCTAATCTTGGAAGACCTAATACTAATTTAGGTTGTATTGAAATTTCAAGTAGAATTACAAACATTGAAGTATGGGACCATCAAACCATTGATGGTGATATTATTTCTATCATTGCTAACGGACAAACAATAATTGATCAACAAACTTTAAATGGACCAAGTAATCCTATAAGTACTAGCTACGATTTTGGATTTAACGGCTTTAATTACCTCACACTTTATGCACATAACCTTGGAGATATTCCACCAAACACTGCAACTATAGCTATTAATGGCGTTGAATTTGTTCTAGAAGCTAATTTAGACGCAAACGGCTCTATTGACGTAATCATAAGTGGTTATGGCGTTGATTGTGGAGATGCACAAGGTGGTGGCGGAAGTGGCGGCGGTGCAAGCCCAACTGGAGATATAATTTTCTGGACAGGACAGGATTTTGGTTGTGGACCAATTACAGTTTTTGTTGAAAGTGTTGGTACTAATAGCATCACAGGATTCTTTAGCAGTCCTCCAAATTGTTCAGATACTGGTGCGGGTGGTAATTTTAATAATCTGCCCGTGGGAACATACAATTTTACAGCTAGTTGTTCTTCATTTACATGGAGTGGATCTTTTTCAATAACAGAAAATGGTTGTTTACGATTTCAACTAACCTAGTATAAACTTTGGGGAGAGTTTTACGAAGGTATAAGGCCTTTATTCGATTAATCGATGAGGCCTTTTTCTTTTTAACCTATTAAAGAAAAGAGCCGTCTAATTTATATAAGACGACTCTTTAGATTAGTTTTAAAAAAGTGCATTAATTCACTTCCGGTAACACTCCATATTCTTTGGAATAAAACAACATCTGTTCATCAAAAGTTGCCGGTTGTATAATTTTAAAAGAAGTAATTTTTCCTTCCGCATCCATTTCTGGGGTAATAACCGGATTTACAAATCCACTGTAAGGAGCAGAAGTAAACTGTTTGTTACGTTCTAAAATTTCAGCGTGTAATGTTTGATCCACTTTTACACCGTATCCTTCTACTAGGGCTTCCACAGCAGTATAATCTCCTTCCGATTTTATGCGTTGGGTTTCTCGCAATAAATCTCCAAATAATTTATGCAACTTATCATAATCATTAATTTTAAAATAGGTTTTTCCATCGCGAGATACTTTTTCAATAACGTTATCTGCTTTTCCTTTTTCAAATGCCCAAGCAGAAACCCACTGGCGGTTTCGCATATGAGCTTCTTCTACATCATCACCAAGGTTTAAACGTATTAATTGTGTCATTAAACCATTACGGATGTAACCATCATAAGCTGTCATTCCCACTTTTTTCCAGTCATCTACTAACCCAAGTTCTTGAATTTTAGGATTGTATAGATAATAAAGGCCTACTAAATCTGCACGTCCTTCTTCTAAAGTAGAAGCGTAGTTTTTAAGGGTTTCTTTAGTTTCACCAACACCAGGATTTAATTGTCCTGAAGCATGACCAATTACTTCGTGTAAAGCTGTATGTAATTTATCGCCAATTTGCCCATACGCTTCTTCCATTGCCATCTCCTCTTCATCATGCACAAATTCTTTTAAGCGTCCTGAATTTCCGGCATTGTTGTAAGCGTGAATAATATTGCCTAAAGAAACAGATTTACTTCCTACTTCAGCCCTAATCCAGTTGGCGTTAGGTAAATTTACTCCTATTGGTGTACTTGGAGACGCATCGCCAGCTTCCCCTGCAACATTAACTACTTTATAAGTAACCCCAACCACATTTTTCTTTTTATGTTCTTCCATAAGTGGAGAATTATCTTCAAACCATTGTGCGTTTTCAGATAAAACAGCCATTTTTTTCGACATATCAAAATCTTTAATTTGCACAATTGTTTCATACGACCCTCTGTAACCTAATGGGTCATTATATACTTCAATAAAACTATTTATATAATCAATATTTCCTTCTGTAGCAGAAGTCCACGCTACGTTATAATCATCCCAAGTTTGTAAATCGCCTGTTTTATAATAAGAAATTAATAACCCAAGAGCATCCCCTTGAGCCGGGTTTTCAGCAACTCCCTTTGCTTTTTCTAGCCAAAAAATTATTTTATCAATTGCATCTCCATAAAGACCATCAGATTTGTATACTCGTTCCGTTAATACTCCTTTTTCTTTTACTAACTGTGAGTTTAAACCATAGGACAAAGGCTTATCCGGATTTGGAGATTTCTTAGCTTTGTAAAAGGCTTCAACATCTTTGTTAGTAACATTTGGCCCATAGAAGTTCACTGCAGAAAGAGCTACATTATCCACTCCTTTTCCTTGATTTACTTTTTTAGAATCTTTGTCATTAAATAGAACGTCAAAGGCTTCACCTTCTAATGTAGTGTTTGTTTCTGTTAAAAGAAGTTTCAAATACTCTGCTGAAAAATCTGGTTTTATCTTATCATTTGAGTAATGATGATGTATTCCGTTTGAAAACCATACTCGTTTCAAATAAATTTCAAAATTTTTCCAGTCTGTAGCTTCTTTATCGCCTTCATAGGACGTATAAATATTTTCCAGCGCTTTTCTAATCTTTAGATTATGACGGTAGTTTTGATCCCACATAATATCTCTACCTGCTAAACCTGCCTGTGTAAGATAGTAAACCAGCTCTTGCTCTTTTAGAGTAAGATCTTCCCAACCAGGTACTTGGTAGCGAAGTATTTTAACATCTGCAAATTGCTCGACATTGTAGGAAAATGCAACTTCCTCAACGACCTTGTCCTCTGTTTTTGTTTCTTTAGCACAACTTGCAAAAAGTAGTGCCACAGAAGCAAAAAATGTAATCATTTTTAATTTCATTCGTATCTGTTTTTGATTTTCACAAATGTAATAAAAATTGAATTGCAATAATGATTATCTTAGCCCATCCTAGTTTGTAAAAAAAAAAATTATGAAAATATTAAAATACTTGTTTTTTTTAATCCTAATTCTCTTTATTGGTGTTGCTGTATATTTTGGTACGCAAGATGGTAATTTTGCTGTTTCTGAAACAAAAACTATTGATGCACCAGTAGAAGTAGTATTTCAAAACATAAATGATTATAGAAATTGGGAAACTTGGGGTTCCTGGATGGAAGACGAAACCATAAAAATAAATTACCCAGAAAGTACTTCGGGCGAAGGCGCTTCTTACTCCTGGAAAAGCAAAAAAGATGGTGAAGGAGCCATGCAAACATTATCCATAATTCCTAATACATCACTCCAACAAAAAATTATTTTTAATGGCACTTTAGAGGATGAAGGTTACCCTGTGGTATGGAGTTTAGAGCCTATAGAAAATGGTTCTAAAACAAAAGTTACTTGGTCTATGCAGGGCACATTGGGTCTTTTTGAAAAAATATATTTTGCTACTCAGAACATTAATTTAGAGGAAGAAATTAGTGAGATGTACGCTAAAAGTTTAGAAAACTTAAATTCGGTTTTACTTCAAAAAATGGATGTGTATTCTATTTCAGTAGATGGTATTACCGGCTATAGTGGTGGTTATTATTTATATAATACTACTGCAGCCAAACAAACAGAAATAAGCGAGAAAATTGCGCAAATGATTAAGCAAATTCAACTATTTATGGAAGAAAATACCATTCCAGCTCAAGGCAATCCATTTGTGACATATATGGAATGGGATGAAATAAACAATTCTGCTATTTTTACGGTAGGAATTCCAACAAAAGATAGAGTAATACTACCTGACGGTAGCCCCGTAATAAGTGGTTTTATGGAATCTAGTACTGCTTTAAAAACAACATTAAAAGGAAAATATACAAACCTAACACAAGCTTGGGAGGTTGCACAAAAATATATTTCCGAAAAAAATATCGCCAAAGATAATACTCTTAGCCCTTTTGAAGTATATAGAATTCAATATCCTCAAGAAAAAAATCCAGCTTATTGGGTAACTGAAATTTACATTCCCTTAGAAACGCAGGAAGCAAATTCAACTAATTTATAAAATAACACCATTATATAAAAGAGTAAAGTAAATGAAACAACTTATGTTTATTTTTATTGGAGGTGGCATGGGAAGTGTTCTGCGTTATTTAATAAGTCTTCCTCTCAATAAATTCAATTTTTTCAACATTCCTCTTGGAACATTATTGGTAAATGTGGTGGGAAGTTTATTTATAGGATTGTTATTGGGCTTGGTGTTAAAAAATAATATCCTTAATAATAATCAAGTGTTATTTTTAACCGCTGGATTTTGTGGCGGATTCACTACTTTTTCGACATTTGCTATGCAAAACCAATCCCTTTTGAGCAGTGGTAATTATATAAGTTTTGCCTTATACACTACAGCTAGTATTTTTCTTGCCATTTTAGCAGTATTTCTTGGCTTATGGCTTATAAAAATTACTTGACTTTTAAAAAATCCTTTACACCTGCTTCTACCCGGATAGGCAAATCATTTTGCTTAGGTGGAATAGGACAAGAATAGTTTTTATTATAAGCGCAATACGGATTATACGCTTTATTAAAATCAATATATAAAGAATCAACCTCAGGTATAAGCACATCGATATACCTTCCACCGCCATAGGAGCCATCTCCAGAGGTCCAATCGGTAAAAGGTAGAAATAAATTATTTTTATATTCTTCTTTAGGTGTTGTGTTTTGAAAAACATCAAGAACCAAGTCCAAGGAATCTATCTTAAAATGAAGCTCACCATATTTTACATATTCAGGCAATCTATCTGTGGTTGTTGGCATAAAAAAAGGCTTTTCATTAGGTGTTCTTACCAGTTTTGCTTGTACATAATAGGTTAAATCTATGGGATAAAACTGTAATTGTTTGAAAGATTCAAAGTCATCTTTTTCTAAAATTGTAGTGTCCGGATTAGCAAATTCTGCATTAAGCTCTGCTTGATAATGTTGTATTTCTTCAACAATTGTTGAGGTGTCTTGCGCATACAAACCAAGTGAAAAAACAACTAGAAAAAAATAAATAATTACTTTCATAAATAATACTGATTTTATAAACACAAGATACGTATATTTTATTTAGCTTTGAATAGAAAATAGAAAAAGGAACTTTTCTTTGAATTTATTCTAAACCAAGCTTATTGACTTTATAGCAGTCCGGATTTTCCGGGCTTTTTTTGTAATCAAAATTTAAGATGCGAAAAATTTATTTTAATTATGTAGCATCCTTTAGGGGGCTTTCCAAAGAAATTTGGCTTTTGGCATTGGTAACTTTTATCAATAGAGCCGGTGCTATGGTTATTCCTTTTTTGTCTTTATATTTGGTAAACGCACTTGGTTTTACCCTACCACAAGTGGGCTGGATTATGACTTGTTTTGGGTTAGGATCCTTGCTAGGCACTTGGATTGGCGGCAAATTTACAGATAGTATTGGCTTTTATAAAGTAATTATTTCAAGTTTATTTTTAGGTGGTATCGGTTTTTTTATCTTGCAATATATTAGTACTTTTTATGGATTTTGTATAGGAATTTTCTCCCTAATCTTAGTTGCTGACGCCTACCGACCAGCTATTTTTGTTGCAACTGAAACGTATAGCAAACCCGAAAACACCACAAGATCTCTTACGTTAATTCATTTAGCCATAAATTTAGGATTTTCATTAGGTCCGGTTATTGGCGGAATTATCATTGCCTCAATAAGTTATAAGGCCTTGTTTTGGATAGATGGCATTACGTGCATTATAGCCTCTATTTTACTTTTACTCCTTTTAAAACCCAAAGAAATTTCTATCATAGACAGACAATTAAAAAAAGTGAAAGAGGGAATTTCACCTTATAAAAACAAAACATTTCTATTGTTTGTCTTTATTATGATAGCAACCGGATTAACATTTGTGCAATATTTTTCGGTAATTCCTTTGTATTATGAACGGGTACATGGACTAACTGAAGATATTATTGGATGGATCTTGTTTTTAAATGGTTCATTAATTGTTATTTTTGAAATGCCCTTAATTAGTTGGATAGAACGTTTGCAAATTTCAAAAACCATGGCTCTGTTTTGGGGTACTGTGTTTTTGGCATCTAGTTTTGCTATACTAAACTTGAGTACTTGGGGAGGTATTTTAATAATTGGCATGATTTTACTCACTATTGGTGAAATGATTTCTTCTCCTTTTTCAAATGCGATAGCTTTAGAAATGGCTCCAAAAGGAAGAAAAGGAAATTATATGGGTGTATTTAGCATGAGTTATTCTATAGCACATATTGTTGGGCATAATACCGGAATGAATTTAGTAAGTGCATTTAGTTTTAAAACTACCTGGTACATTACTTCTTTATTTTTATTGATTATAATTTGTCTGATACTTTGGTTAAATTATATTTTAAAAAGAAACGAGCAAAATAAACATTTTTTATAAATTTAAAAGGAGCTACATAATTTTAGGAATAGCCGCATTTTCTACCTTGTTCGATAAAACAATATGTGTTTTTGTTTCTCCATACGATATTAATTGATCAATAAATTTTTCTAAATGCTCTTGGTTTCTAAGCACGACTTCCATGATGATGTTTTCATTGCCTGTTATTCTATAGCAATTTATGACCTCTTTAAGGTCTGTAACCTTATCTAAAAAAGGCATGAGTCTGCCCATAAATACCTTTAAAGTTATTATTGCTTTAAGCTGGTGTCCTGTTTTTAAATATGAAAGTTTTGTATAGTACCCACAAATAATCCCTAAATCTTCCATTTTCTTAATGCGCTCAGCAACTGCGGGTGCAGTTAAACCTACTTTTCTTCCCAACTCGGTCATGGACATGCGAGCATTTAGCTGTAACAAACCTAACAATTCCCAATTCAAGTTATCTATTTTAGATTCCATATAAATTAACTATAAATTATTTAATATTTAAAGTAAATATACATAAAAACTTTGATAACCTATGTGTTCTACCTTCACTTATACCTAAATTTGAGTGATTTTATCAATTCCCCTTAAATCTTTTTCATGTCTGACAAATTGCCATTATTTCTACCACAATCGCCCATGCGGGCAAAAGCTTTAGAGATTTTTTTGCTTTCTAAAAATATATCTAAATATTTTGTAGAGCAAATGGCAACGTTAGATAAAAATGGTCTCGAACACAAAAGCATCTATTTTACTGGAGATATAGTACAGCAATCCAGTTCTCTTTTTCCGGAAATAATAAATGCTGAAGAAAAAATCTATAGTGAAGACAAATACAAGCACATTGCATCGGTAAAACAACTCACCCATTCCTTATATAAAAACTGCTTATTACTAGAAAAATCAGTGCCCCACAATGGAAAGGAATTTCTTCAACTGCTTCAAAACGAATTAAAAAGATTTCGAAAACTACAGCGTATTTGGAGATTAACACTTTAAAAATTACTATTTTATTTTTCTTTTATTAAATTGAAGACTAACTTTGATTGTTTAAAATTAGTTGAATATGGCCGAAGAAGGTAAAGAAGAATACAACATTGGTTTTCCTTTTGAGAACGATCCTCTCTATAAAAAAGCCATGCATATTTCTGAACTTGTTGACTTAGTATCAGAAATAGTTGAAAAAGAAGCTATTGATCAAATAGATGACTTTCATAAAGAAATTTGGGCAGGCTTTGCTTTTGCTTTAAATGAAGATGTGATGATGATGAGTGAACAAGTTTTCATTGGTAAAACGAATAAAGAGTATGACATCTTGATGGAAAACGCTACTCTTATTCGTAAAAATGCAAATGAAATTTTACGCAATTTATATAATCTAGAATTTCACGGTTTTAAAGACATCGAATATTTAGATATTATAAGAATTGAATTTGATGAATTTCGAATTCTTTTTGCTGAATGGGTTAAAACTTTTGATCCTTCCAACTATTATATTGACCGCTGGGGTCTTTTTAATCCGCCTGGAGTAAACTATGACGATGAAGGTCCGGAAAGAAAACCTTTTATAAGCCCTTATGATGAACACTATAACGATGAAGATGAAGATGAAGAATGGGATGATTTTATTAATCAAGATGAATGGGACGAACTGGATGAAGAAGATGAAGAAGAAGATGAGGATAAGGATAAGGATGAAGATATATAAACTTGATTAATTAGAAACCACTTTCAAACCCACAATAGATATCACTAAAGTAGAGAGAAAAAATAATCGCCAAAAAGTGGCTGGTTCTTTAAAGAAAAAAACACCCAATAGTACCGTTCCTACCGCTCCAATTCCTGTCCAAACCGCATAAGCAGTACCTATAGGAATTTCTTGTGTTGCTTTATAAAGAAATGCCATACTTATTACTAAACAAAGCAAAAACCCTACCATCCATAATAAATGAATTGAACCTGAGGTATATTTGGCTTTTCCTAAACAAAATGCAAATGCTACTTCAAAAAGTCCAGCAATAATAAGTATAAACCAGTGCATAAATTTAGGTATTCAAAAAAAAATTAGTGCTAATTTTTAAAAATAAAACCCCTATTTTATATTACTCATATAAATAAAGAGGTTGCCTATTGAAATTCTATTTACATATTTCTTCGATACTGCCCTCCTACTTCAAACAATGATTTAGTAATTTGCCCTAATGAGCATACCTTAGTGGCTTCCATCAATACTTCAAAAATATTTTCATTATGGATAGCGGCAACTTTTGCTTGTTCTAAAGTTGCTATAGCTTTATCTTGAAAAGCACTCTGCAATTTCTCAAGGGTTTTTATTTGAATTTGTTTTTCTTCTTCGGTAGCTCGTATTACTTCTTTTGGCACAACCGTAGGTGAACCTTTTGAACTCAGGAACGTATTTACACCAATAATAGGAAACTCCCCATTGTGTTTTAAGGTTTCATAATACAAGCTTTCTTCCTGAATTTTGCTGCGTTGGTACATGGTTTCCATGGCTCCTAAAACACCCCCTCTTTCTGTAATTCTGTCAAACTCTAGTAAAACAGCTTCTTCTACTAAATCGGTTAATTCTTCTATGATAAAAGCACCTTGAATTGGGTTTTCATTTTTAGCTAATCCTAATTCTTTATTAATAATCAATTGAATAGCCATTGCTCTTCTAACCGATTCCTCTGTGGGTGTGGTAATTGCTTCGTCATAGGCATTGGTGTGCAGTGAATTACAATTGTCATAAATAGCGTACAAAGCTTGTAATGTGGTACGGATGTCATTAAAATCAATTTCCTGTGCGTGTAAAGAACGTCCGGAAGTTTGAATGTGGTATTTCAACATTTGGGCTCTTTCATTGGCATTGTATTTATTTTTCATGGCTTTTGCCCATATTTTTCTGGCTACACGTCCTATTACCGCATATTCCGGATCGATGCCATTGGAGAAAAAGAAAGATAAATTTGGACCAAATTCATTTATATCCATCCCTCGGCTTAAATAATATTCCACATACGTAAATCCGTTAGATAATGTCAATGCTAATTGCGTAATTGGGTTTGCACCCGCTTCGGCTATATGGTAACCTGAAATAGAAACCGAATAGAAATTACGCACTTTTTCTTTTATAAAATATTCTTGCACATCACCCATCAATCGTAGGGCAAATTCAGTAGAAAAAATGCAAGTATTTTGCGCTTGGTCTTCTTTTAAAATATCGGCTTGCACAGTGCCTCTTACTTGGCTTAATGTGTGTGTTTTTATGTCGTTATAAACATCTAAAGGAAGGACTTGATCGCCAGTAACACCTAATAATAGTAAGCCTAAACCATTGTTTCCTTCGGGTAGTGACCCATGATACTTTGGTTTTTCAACACCTCTTTCTTTATAAATTTTGGTAATTTTAGTTTGAACTTCTTTTTCTAATCCATGTTCTTTGATGTACTTCTCACAGTTTTGGTCGATAGCCGTATTCATAAAAAACCCAAGTAACATAGGTGCAGGACCATTAATTGTCATACTAACCGAAGTCATAGGATGGCTCAAATCAAAACCCGAATAGAGTTTTTTGGCATCGTCTAAACAACAAATAGACACACCGGCATTTCCTATTTTTCCGTAGATATCTGGCCGGTAATCCGGGTCATTGCCATATAAAGTAACACTATCAAATGCTGTAGAAAGCCGTTTTGCAGGAAGACCTAAACTTACATAATGAAAACGTTTGTTGGTTCTTTCTGGGCCACCTTCGCCTGCAAACATGCGAGTTGGGTCCTCACCTTGTCGTTTAAAAGGATATAATCCGGAAGTATATGGAAATTCTCCAGGAACATTTTCCTGTAGCATCCATCGGAGCAAATCACCCCATGCTTTGTATTTTGGCAATGCTACTTTCGGAATTTGTATATGCGAAAGTGATTTGGTATGGGTTTCTATTTTTATTTCTTTGTTTCTTACTTTAAAACGGTAATGTGGTCCTTGGTATGTTTGAACGGTAGCTTCCCAATGCAAAATTTTCTGCCAGTTATATGGATCTAAATCCATTTTAGTACGGTCAAATTCTGCTAGTAGAAGTTTTGCAAACTCATTTTCTTCTGAAAATTGTTTTTCAAGCTCGATACCGCCGGAAGTAATTGTAATAGTTGTTTTTGTGACAGCTTCCAACGTTTTAAAAATGCCGTAAAGTTTTTGGGCAACATTTTCTTGTTGCAAAGCTTTTTTATCATAAGCACGGTTAGATTCTGCTATTTCAGAAAGGTATCTCGTTCTAGCTGGCGGAATGACAAAAATCTTTTCAGACATTTCGTTGGAGATTTTAAAATTGCTTTTTAAATCGGTTTGTGTTTTTTTAACCAAAGCATCCATCACTTTTTTATAAAGCGTGTTCATTCCCGGATCGTTAAACTGTGAGGCAATCGTTCCAAAAACAGGAAGGGTTTCTGGTTTTGCTTCCCAAAGGCCGTGATTGCGTTGGTATTGTTTCTTAACATCCCGAAGCGCATCTAAAGCTCCACGTTTATCAAATTTGTTAATAGCAACAATATCTGCAAAATCTAACATATCAATTTTTTCCAATTGAGTAGCAGCACCAAACTCTGGTGTCATAACATAAAGAGAAACATTGCTGTGTTCTATAATTTCTGTATCGCTCTGCCCTATACCAGAAGTTTCTAAAATAATCAAATCAAATTTTGCGGCTTTTAGTACTTCAATAGCTTCTGCTACATATTTAGAAAGTGCTAAATTAGACTGGCGAGTTGCCAAGGAACGCATATAAACTCTGGGATTATTAATGGCATTCATTCTAATTCTATCGCCTAACAAAGCACCTCCTGTTTTTCTTTTTGAAGGATCTACAGAAATAATACCTATTGTTTTTTCCTTAAAATCTACTAAAAAACGACGAACTAATTCATCTACAAGCGATGATTTTCCGGAGCCACCCGTTCCGGTAATACCTAATACTGGAGTTTTTGATGTTTTGTTTTTTTTGTAAATAGCCGCTAGAGTTTCTTTAGCAACTTCCGGAAAATTTTCTGCAGATGAAATAATGCGAGCAATTGCTGTAGCTTTCTTTTCTTCTAAATGATTAATTTCTCCATTTAAAGTGTTGCCTATTGGATAGTCAGATTGTTTCACTAAATCATTAATCATTCCTTGCAAACCAAGTTCACGACCATCATCGGGTGAATAAATTCTAGTAATACCGTAATCCATCAACTCTTTTATTTCAGAAGGAAGTATAACACCACCACCACCGCCAAATATTTTAATATGCCCCGCGCCTTTCTCTACCAGCAAATCGCGCATATATTTGAAGTACTCATTATGCCCGCCCTGATAGGAGGTTAACGCAATAGCATTAGCATCTTCTTGAATAGCTGTATTCACCACTTCTTCCACACTGCGGTCGTGTCCTAAATGAATCACTTCCACACCGGTAGTTTGAATAATGCGACGCATTATATTGATAGCCGCATCGTGCCCGTCAAAAAGGGAGGCTGCAGTAACTATACGTACTTGATTTATTGGAATATAAGGGGTTTGATTTTTCATGGAAAAATATGTAAATTTTAAAGAAGCGCAATTTACGAAATCAAAAAGAAAGATATTCTATATATTAAACTTGTTTTTTTTGTTCTTGCTTCCTTAATAATTAATAATAATGAAGTTTTAAACCTTTTAAAAAGCAACATAAATAGCGGTTATTCCTTATAAATTTTGTTAAAACAGTACTTAAGTTTAAAATTATTGCTTATTATATACATATAAATTAAAAATATTTTTGTATTTTCGTTCAAATTAAATTTATAAACTAAACTATTTATTATGAAAAAAACTTACTTTTTACTTTTTGCACTTGCGTTTTTTGCAATTGACACAAATGCACAAATTATTGATGACGACTTTGAATCCTATGCAACAGGCTCCTTGGGAAATCAAAATCCAACAGTCTGGAGAACTTGGTCTGGTGGCTTTGATACTGGCGAAGATTTACTAATTGAATTTGGTTTGTCAAATTCTGGCGATCAATCTGGATCCGTACAAGATAACGGTGTTCAAGATGTTGTTTTACAACTTGGTAATTTAACTACTGGTGATTATACCCTTCAATTCTATATGTATGTTTTCCAAGGCGCCACAGGATACTATAATATTCAAGGAACTATACCTGGAGGTCCTTTAGCTGGTGTTTTCAATTCAAGCAATATTTATTATAATGAAACTGGAGCAACTCCAGGTGTGGGTCTAGACCAAACCACTGGTGAAAATTTTGCTTTTCCAGAAGAAACCTGGTTTCCAGTAAGCATTTATTTTGATCTTGCTGGACCAACCTATCAAATGACGGTAAATGGTGTCCTTGCTAATGCAACAGCAGTGCCTTTTCAAGCAGATAACACTTTGGGGGGGATTGACTTCTTTTCTGTTAGTGCAAATAACCTTTTCAACATTGATGATGTGCTATTTGTAAGTGGCGTACTTGGTACTGAAAGTTTTGATAATAAATCATTCAGCGTATATCCAAACCCTGTAACTGACGTTTTAAACATTAAAACTAGAGATGCTGTAAACAAAGTTTCTGTTTACAACGTATTAGGTAAACTTGTTTATACAGCAACTCCAAATGCATTATCTCCAACAGTAAATATGTCTGCAATGAAAAAAGGCGTTTACTTTGTAGAAGTGACTATCGGAAATGCTACTAAAACTGTAAAAGTTATTAAATAAGGACTTACAAACCTATTTTTAAATATAAAATCCCGAGATATCTCGGGATTTTTTTTTGTTATCAATTATTAATAGACTTACAGTCAAATGTTTAATTTTTTTGGATGTTAAAATTTACTAAAAAATGTTTATTTAACTGTTATTTGTCATTAATACCAACTTAATATGCTTAGATTTGGCACAGAATAAATTTTAATTTAAAACTTTTTATTATGAAAAAAACTTACTTTTTACTTTTTGCTCTTGCTTTTTTTGCAATTGATACGAACGCACAACTTATAGATGATGACTTCGAAAGTTATTCAACAGGATCTATGGGAAGTCAAAACCCCTCAGTTTGGAGAACTTGGTCTGGTGGCTTTGATACTGGTGAAGATTTACTAATTGAATTTGGTTTATCAAATTCAGGAGATCAATCTGGATCTGTACAAGATAACGGTGTTCAAGATGTTGTATTACAACTTGGTAATTTAACTACTGGTGATTATACTCTACAATTTCAAATGTATGTTTTTCAAGGTGCCACAGGTTACTTTAATATTCAAGGAACTGTTCCTGGAGGTCCTTTAGCTGGTGTTTTTAATTCAGGCAACATTTATTTTAATGAAACTGGAGCAACTCCTGGACAAGGTGAAGAAGATTCTACTGGGGCTACATTTTCATTTCCAGAAGAAACCTGGTTTCCAGTAAGCATTTATTTTGATCTTGCCGGACCAACCTATCAAATGACTGTAAACGGTGTACTTGCTCATAATACTCCAGTGCCTTTTGCAGCTGATAATACACTAGGAGGTATTGACTTCTTTTCAGTAAATGCAAATAACCTTTTCAACATAGATGATGTGTTATTTGTAAGTGGTGTACTTGGTACTGAAAGTTTTGATAATAAATCATTCAGCGTATATCCAAACCCTGTTACTGATATCTTAAACATTAAAACCAGAGATGCTGTAAACAAAGTTTCT
>PHDJ01000088.1 GCA_002842575.1 Bacteroidetes bacterium HGW-Bacteroidetes-2 | reverse complement strand
CGCATTCTGCAGCAATTGGGAACCGACTATAAAAATACCATTGTTAGGCCACTCTGTCGTACCAAAATAAGGGACAACGCAGTGTATTACGATGCAGTAGCCTTGTATTCAACCAAAAGGGATGAGTTTCAGGACAGGATATTCAAATCTATTGAATCTGACTTTAAGGATAGGGGGCTGGTGCTTGAGCAGTTGCTGGTGCGTAATATTACCCTTCCGCCATCAGTAAAGGCCGCCATCGAATCAAAAATAAATGCCGAACAGGAAGCCCAGAAAATGACCTTTGTACTACAGAAAGAAAAGCAGGAAGCCGAACGCAAAAGGGTAGAAGCTCAGGGTATAGCCGATTACCAGAAGATTTTAAATACCGGCCTGAGCGATAAATTGCTTCAATACGAAATGATAAAAGCCATAACCACCTCGCCTAATGCCAAGCTAATTTTTATGGATAGTAAGAAGTCGGCATCTATTATTGTGGATGGGAAGTAGGGTAGTCAATACTTATCTACGTAAAAGTTTACAATGCCATCAGACAGATTCAAACCTTAGAGTCTGATTTATTATATTGGTTGGCTTTTACTTGGGTTTTGTTAAACTCTAATTGCAGGTATTAAAAACGAGTTTTTCTGTTCTCCTTGATTTCGCTTTAAGGATGAATGCAAGTGAGAAATTTGAAAAATGTTAATGGTTTTACTGACTTTCGTTCTGACGATAGAATATTCTATTTAGCAAATATCATTAGATCTTAAGAATATAATATTGAGACGTGTTGTGCTGTTAGATTCATGATGCTAAAGCATACTTTAGATGGTTCAAAGGTTTGTTGTTTTGCAAGTTGAAGTATTGCAGTAAAGTAACTCCGGTAATTTTGGTTAATAACCTTACAGACAAGCCCATCACTGATTTTGCATAGTTCCTTTTGAGCATAAATTGATCACAAAGTTGAGCGAACAGCGTTTCAATTCTTTTTCTGACCCTGCTATAAATGGGTTCAACAGGCTGATGATTTTTCTGATTAGTTCGGGTTGGTGTTTGTAGCATTATCTGATTACTA
>PHDJ01000057.1 GCA_002842575.1 Bacteroidetes bacterium HGW-Bacteroidetes-2 | reverse complement strand
ACAAATAGCTATTCGACTAGGCTTAAGCATGAAAATATCGGATGTTGAATTTCAAGGAGACGCGTCAAAAGCCATTTTTTATTACACCGCAGAAGAGCGTGTTGACTTTAGAGAATTAATTAGAGAATTTGCACAAGAATTCACTACCCGAATTGAAATGAAACAAGTAGGTTTTAGGCAAGAAGCCTCACGATTGGGAGGCATTGGCTCTTGCGGGCGTGAGCTTTGTTGTTCAACCTGGCTCACCGATTTTAGATCAGTAAACACCTCTGCAGCAAGATACCAACAACTATCCTTAAACCCTCAAAAGCTTGCAGGGCAATGTGGGAAGTTAAAATGTTGCCTGAATTATGAACTAGATACATATATGGATGCTCTGAAAGATTTTCCAAGTACAGAAACTAAGTTATTTACAGAAAAGGGCTCGGCGGTTTGTCAAAAAATAGACATTTTTAAAGGTGTTTTGTGGTATGCATATGAAGGCGAATGGATGAATTGGCACCAATTATCATCACAAAAAGCAAATGAAATTATTGCCATTAATAAAGACAATAAAAAGGCATCAAGTCTTGAGGCTTATGCTATAGAAGTTGTAGCCGCTGAAGAAACGGTGTACAACAATGTGGTAGGTCAAGATAGTTTAACACGATTTGATAAACCCAAAGGTTCAAAAAAGAGATCCAAAAACAAAAGAAAAAGAAAACCACAAAGAGATGCATAAAATAGGGTTGTTTTTCTTTATACTGAGTGTTTTTTATAGCTGTACCACCAATGAAGTTTATAGTGATTATAAATCATTTCCTGGATATTGGCCAAGAGAAGAAGTAGTACAATTTAATTTATCTGAAATTGATACCTCAACAAACTATAATATTTTTTTAAACATCAGAAACACCAATGCATTTAAATTCAGTAATTTATTTTTAATTGTAAAAATGAATTTTCCAAACGGAAAAGTTATTACAGACACTTTAGAATACCAAATGGCAAAACCCGATGGCACCTGGTTGGGCATAGGTAGCTCTATAAAAGAAAACAAATTATGGTACAGAGAAAACATACGTTTTTTTGAAGAAGGGGTATATACTTTACAGCTAGAACAAGCAATGCGCAATAAGACTTCAGTAGAAGGCGTTACAATTTTAGAGGGCATAACCGATGTTGGGATTAGCATAGAAGCAAGTAAAAAGCAATAAGCAGCCATGGCAAAAAAGAGCATTAAAAAATCTTCATCCAATATAAATAAGCATATAAAAACCTTCTGGAAACTATTTGCTGGAATTATAGGTTTCATTATTCTTCTTTTTTTATTAGCCTCTTGGGGAGTGTTTGGGGCATTACCAACCTTTGAAGAATTAGAAAATCCCGAAACAAATTTAGCAACAGAAATTGTTTCATCAGATGGGCAAACCCTCGGAAAATTTTACAGAGAAAACAGAACCCCAATAAAATATGATGATTTGCCTGAACACCTAGTTCATGCACTTATTTCCACAGAAGATGAACGTTTTTATAACCATTCAGGTATTGATGCAAAAGGCACATTAAGAGCCGCCATATTTCTTGGTAAAAAAGGCGGTGCTAGTACCATAACCCAACAATTAGCAAAACAACTTTTTACCGGAGAGGGTTCTAAAAATACACTTTCAAGAATTACACAAAAACTTAAAGAATGGGTCATCGCAACTAGGTTGGAAAGGCAATACACAAAAGACGAAATCCTAACGATGTATCTTAATAAATATGATTTTTTAAATCAAGCCGTAGGAATTCGTTCGGGGTCCAGAATTTATTTTGGAAAAGAACCCAGAGAGCTTTCAACAGTTGAAGGCGCAATGCTAGTAGGAATGCTGAAAAACTCATCTCTTTATAATCCTTTGCGAAGAGAAGAATTAGTTAAAAATCGTAGAAATGTGGTATTAGGACAAATGGAAAAAAATAATTTTCTTTCCAAAGAAGTTCGTGACTCCCTAAAGCAACTTCCATTAACGCTAAATTATAATCCCGAAGGGCATGATGAGGGTTTAGCAACGTATTTCAGAGAATTTACTAGAGCTGAAATTCAAAAATGGATTGACAAAAATCCAAAGCCCGATGGCAGCAAGTATAATATATATAGAGATGGTTTAAAAATATACACTTCCATTGACTCTAAAATGCAAGAATATGCCGAAGACGCCTTAACCAAGCATATTGCAAACCTTCAATTAGAATTTAACAAACAAAATATAAAAAATAAAACAGCGCCATTCCGTGATATTTCAGAAGAAGAAACAAAAAGCATATTAAATTCAGCAATGCGACGAAGTGATCGATGGAGGATTTTAAAAAATCAAGAAAAAACAGACGAGGAAATCAAACAATCTTTTTATAAAGACACAGAAATGCGTGTTTTTTCTTGGAAAGGAGATATAGATACCATTATGAAGCCTATAGATTCCATTCGCTACTACAAATCATTTTTACAATCCTCTATGATGTCCATGAACCCACAAACCGGAGAGGTAAAAGTTTGGGTTGGAGGAATAAATTATAAACATTTTAAATATGATATGGTTAAAACAGGCAAGCGCCAAGTGGGTTCTACCTTCAAGCCATTTATTTACGCTACCGCTATTGATCAATTACACATGTCGCCCTGTGATACACTACCCAATACACCATATACCATTGAACAAGGGAAATACGGGCTTTTAAAATCATGGACGCCAAAAAATTCTAGCAATAAATATGGGGGAATGGTAACCTTAAAATCTGCTTTAGCCCAATCCATAAACGTTGTTTCGGCAAATCTTGTAGATAAAACAGGACCACAACCGGTAATTGATTTAGTAGCAAAATTAGGAATAGATGTTACTAACATGCCGGCACAACCATCCATAGCACTAGGAACACCTGATGTAAGTCTTTATGAAATGGTTGCCGCATATAGTGTATTTGTTAATGAAGGAATCTATGTTGAACCCGTAATTATAAATAGGATAGAAGATAAAAACGGAACTGTTTTATTTCAACATGTTCCAAAAACAAGAGATGTTTTAAGTAAAGAAGCTGCTTATGTAACTACCAGTTTAATGGAAGGAGTTACCCAAGGTGGTTCCGGAGGAAGGCTTAGAACAACTTGGGCCGTAAACGACCCTTTTTATAAATCTGTAATGACCGGATATCCTTATGCGCTAACAAACCCCATAGCAGGAAAAACTGGAACAACCCAAAACCAAAGTGATGGTTGGTTTATGGGGATGGTGCCAAATTTAGTTACAGGAGTTTGGGTAGGCGCAGAAGACAGAGCTTCTCATTTTCCAGGGATACAATATGGGCAAGGAGCTACAATGGCTTTGCCAATTTGGGGAAGCTTTATGAAAACCTGTTATGAAAACGAAGAATTAGGCGTTTCAAAAGAAGCCTTTAAGCGTCCTGCAAATCTCTCTATAGAAACCGATTGCAGCAAATGGAAACAAAAAAATGGCGATGAGTTTATAGATGAATTTAGTTTTTAAAAAAGATGATTAGAAAAGTAGTTAATAATGTGACGGAAGCCTGCAAAGGAATTGAAAACGGAATGACCCTTATGTTCGGAGGTTTTGGTTTAAGTGGAATTCCAGAAAATGCCATTGCTCATTTAGTAAAGCTAAACAACACGAAACTAACCTGTATTTCAAATAATGCAGGAGTAGATGACTTTGGTTTAGGGCTTTTACTTCAAAAGAAGCAAATAAAAAAAATGATTTCTTCCTATGTAGGAGAAAATGCAGAGTTTGAAAGACAAATGCTTAGTGGCGAACTAGATGTGGAACTCATTCCTCAAGGCACACTTGCACAACGATGCCAAGCGGCACAAGGAGGATTTCCCGCTTTTTATACTCCAGCAGGATATGGCACCGAAGTAGCAGAGGGAAAAGAAACTAGAGAGTTCAACGGAAAATGGTATGTTCTGGAAAAAGCTTTTGAAGCAGATTTTGCATTCATCAAAGCTTGGAAAGGGGACGAAGCTGGAAACCTTATCTTTAAAGGAACTGCCAGAAATTTTAACCCAAACATGTGTGGTGCTGCAAAAATAACGGTGGTTGAGGTAGAAGAACTTCTTCCAGCTGGCGCATTAGACCCCAATCAAGTGCATATTCCCGGAATTTTTGTACAACGCATTTTCCAAGGAAAAAATTATGAAAAACGAATTGAGCAATTAACAGTAAGAAAAAGAAACTAAGTTAGAAGTACAAAGTACTATTTTTTCACTCTCTAACTTCTAACTTTAAAATTATGGCATTATCTAAAGACCAAATAGCACAACGTATAGCAAAAGAAGTAAAAGACGGGTATTATGTAAACTTAGGAATCGGCATACCCACGTTAGTAGCTAATTTTGTGCGGGAAGACATTAATGTAGAATTTCAAAGCGAAAATGGTGTTTTAGGCATGGGGCCTTTCCCATTTGAAGGAGAGGAAGACCCCGATTTAATTAACGCAGGAAAGCAAACCATTACAACCCTTCCAGGAGCTTCTTTTTTTGATTCCGCCATGAGTTTTTCTATGATAAGAGGGCAACATGTAGATCTTACTATTTTAGGAGCAATGGAAGTTTCGGAGTCTGGCGATATTGCCAACTGGAAAATACCAGGAGTAATGGTAAAAGGTATGGGTGGTGCTATGGACTTAGTAGCTTCCGCTGAAAACATAATCGTTGCAATGATGCATACCAATAAGGCTGGCGAATCAAAACTACTTAAAAAATGTTCGTTACCACTTACTGGGGTTCATTGTGTAAAAAAAGTTGTAACCAATCTTGCCGTCCTAGAGATAACCAAAAATGGATTTCAACTTTTAGAAAGAGCTCCCGGAGTTAGTGTGGAAGAAATTATTACCGCAACCGAAGGAAACTTAATCATTAAAGGAGATATTCCTGAGATGAAATTTTAAAAAATAAATACATAATGTATTTCAAACTGCTACCTATAAGAGCAGTTTTTTTGTACTTATTTGTAGGAAAATACTGAAATATTAAGCGCATATGTTAAATTTTAATGCATTTCAACGAATTTATATGCCTTTAATCGTTATAAATACAAAATAGTTTACATATTAGCAGTCCCTAAATCAACCAGCTTAATGTAAGCTAAGCGTAAGTTACAAAAATGTAAAACTAATAGGATAACGAAAATGATAATAGATACTAATGTTTTCGGAAAAATGTACAAAAAAGTTAAACCTACTTTAATTTTAGTTAATAGTATACTTTATGTAGCCAAAAAAGTTTTTTTATTGATGTAGCTAAAAATTAAAACCCCAGATCTGTTGACATTTTCAGATTTAAAGGTCAATCCCGTTCTTTGTGAGGTTAGAACGGGATTTTTTTATGCTTATAATTTTGCTAATGTTCTATCCAAAAAAGCTTGATTTTTTAAAATATTCCAAATGGATCGTAAGTATTTAAGCGCGAGTTTGAAAGGATAGAAAAATATATACTTCAAGTAAAACAAAAGCCCTTTTTTCTAGTTTTAGATGTAGGACTTTTTTAGTGGTTTTATTATTGACCCGTCCTGAAATAGCTATACAGATTAATTAATCGTATTATTTTTCCAACAACTGCCGTAAAAAAACAACCTCGCTTTCCAGTTGTGCTATACGTTTTTCATATTGCTCTTTTAGCTCTTCGGGAAACTGGTTGTATATGGTGTTTGCTACCAGATTGCGAGCAGTTATGAAATATTAAACTGTCGTCAAAAGTAACCAAGTCTATAGGGTCTAAGTCCAGTATTTGTGCAATCTCGTTAATGCGATGCCAGTCTAATTTAATTTCTTCTCGTTCCATTTTGCTATACGCACGCTGAGAGACATGTAATTTTTCAGACATAAACCCTTGCGAATATCCTTTTAATTCTCGCACTTTTCTGATTTTATTTCCTATAAGACCACTCATATATCTATTTGGTTTTTATTTAGAACTAAATTACCCCTATTTAGAACAAAAAACAACACAAAATGTTAAATATTTTTTAAATATTTGTCAAAGAAAAATTGCCGCGTCAGATTTTAAAAGATTTAAACTCCCCAAACAGTTAGATCTAAAGTTAAATTATTAACTAATTTGATGTGCCTTATGATTTGCATTTTTACTACCCGATTGCGTTGCTTTGTAACGCTTTTATTCCTTTTTATTTTAACGATAACCTACCCCCAAAAAGTCTTGTGGGAGAAAACCTATGGTGGACTGCATGCCGACTATCTTTTTGATATGCAACCCACACCCGACTATGGTTTTATCCTTGCCGGAAGCTCTGTTTCAGATGTGGGTGCAAGCAAAAGCGATAAAAAAGTAGGTGTTATGGACTATTGGCTCTGGAAAATGAGCGAAACCGGAAAACTGGAATGGCAACGAAGTTTTGGTGGCGATGGCACAGACAAACTTAATAGTATTGTGGTAACTGCGGATGGTGGTATATTACTCGGGGGCACTTCAAACTCTACCAAAAGCTTTGCAAAAACAGAGGATGCTTTTGGTGGTTATGATTTTTGGGTGGTACGTTTAGACCCCTTTGGCGCTATACTTTGGCAAAAAACTTATGGAGGGCTAAGTGAAGATTCCGTTTCAAAAATAATACAAACCTCAGACGGTGGTTTTTTAATAGGGGGCACTTCTAGTTCCAACAAACTTTTTGACCCTGCAACACAAGACATAAAACCCAATGCAAAAAGTGAAAACACCAATGGAAATTTAGATTTTTGGTTGCTTAAAATCGATGCATCTGGAGTCCTAGAATGGCAAAAAACGCTAGGCGGAAAATATGCCGATATACTTAAAACCGTTGCACAAACACCAGATGGCGATTATGTAGTAGCCGGTAGCTCTAACTCCCCCATTAGCGGAGATAAAACCCATAAAGGTTTTGGACTGTTTGACTATTGGGTGCTAAAACTCACCCAAGAAGGCGAGATACTATGGCAACAGACCTTTGGCGGCGAAGCCGATGACCAACTTCAAGACCTCGTTATTACTAAGGACAGCGGCATACTCCTTGCCGGAAATTCAAACTCACCGGCGTCAGACAGCAAAGAAAAGTCTAACAAAAACAACAGTACCGATATTTGGGTACTACAACTTGATAAAAATGGGGAACAGCAATGGCAAAACACCTACAACCTAAACCAATACACCTTACTAACCAACAGCGTTAAAAGCGACAAAAACAGCTTTGTTTTAGGCGGTTATACCCAAAAGAACAACATCGATAAAAAAGAAAAAGGCACAGTAAACAGCGATTATTTTGTGATAAAAATTGACAGTTTAGGCGAAACGAAATGGAAAAAAGAAATAGGAAGCTCCGGTAGAGATGTTTTATCTAAAATAGTTGAAACCAGAGATGGCGGCTATGTTTTAGCGGGCACATCCAACGGAAAAGTTACCAAAGACAAGCAAAGTGCAAACCAAGGTCTTGAAGACTTTTGGATTGTGAAGCTCTTGGATGAGGACAAGGACAAAAAAGCCAAACGCTTGATTGAGGCGTATCCCAACCCTACAAACGATGTGACCAATGTGCTGGTGGGATTTGACTTTGATGAGGGCACTGCCACAATGGTGGATATTGTCGGGCGGCAGTTGCAGCATTTTAAGATTTATTCACGAACAGTGCCATTGAGCTTAAAAGGTCTTCCCATTGGCATTTACCTTATTACGATAAAAACCAATAAAGGGAGTGAAACCGTTAAGATATTAAAGGGGAATTAAAAAAATACTTACTTAAATAACCCGTTGGGTGAAATAGGATAAAACAAAAAAAGATATTGGATAAGATACTGATTTACAGTATCTTTAAGTCGCAAAACAAACCAATATCTTATGTC
>PHDJ01000016.1 GCA_002842575.1 Bacteroidetes bacterium HGW-Bacteroidetes-2 | reverse complement strand
CTTTCCATTAATATATCCAAAGGACTTTTTAAAGTTTTACTGTTTATGCTTAAAACACGGGTATAAACTTCTGTGGTTTTGGCGCTGCTGTGCCCTAGTGCACTTTGTATATAACGAATATTTACACCTCGCTGCATTAAATGTGTTGCAAAGCTATGCCGCAATGTGTGTGGAGTGCTCCAGGGGTTTGATTGGGTTTCTTTAACGGCTTTTCTATAAATTTGCTGAATGCTTTTTGTTGAATATTGCCCACCATCTTGTCCCTCAAATAACCAATAGGAAGGCTTGTGCTGTTTATAGTACTGTCTTAATATATCTAGTAAAATCGGGCTTAATACTGTATGACGATCCTTTTTACCTTTAGAATCTTTTATAAATAAATATCCGTCATCAGAACGAATATCGTGTACTCGCAATCTAACCACTTCGCCAATGCGTAAACCCGCACTGTATATGGCATATAAAATGGCTTTGTGCTTTATATTAACCGGTTGGTTGATAATAGCAATAACCTCCTCTTCACTTAATACATTGGGCAGGTCTTTACTAGGCTTTGGTCTAGTTATGTTATAATATTCTCGCGGCATTTCAAGCACATGTTCATAATAGCTTTTTATAGCATTTATCATTGTGTTTTGCTTTTGTTCGCTTATTTTATATTTTGTAACTAGCTGAAAAACATAGCCTTCAATCTGTGCTTTTGTTAAATCGGGTAAGTTAGCGTTATCAAAAAAACTGAAAAACTGTTTTAAGTTAGCTTGATACGTCTTAATAGTAGAATCGCCAAATCCTTTAAGTTTCATTTTCTGAAAATGACGGTCTAGCTCGTTTTGTATATGCTCAGAAATTACTATAACTGGTATAATAGGAGCTTTTGAAAGGTGTTCTACTTTCATTTTTCCTTTAAAAAGTTGGGTTACCTTATCTTGATTAGCAGTCGTATTAGGAATGCTCCATAATTTTTGATTTGGATGATAAAAGGAACCATTTAATTTCTTAAACGCCTCTCTTTCAGACTTCATAAGATAAGGAATAAGAAACTTAATGCGGCTAGCATTTGGTAAAGGAGCGTACATAGAAATCATCATTACATCCATAATATATAGTTTTTAAAATTATATCTATATCAAAACTACAAGAAAAAAAGATTAGTTGGGCTTTTATAAACAACATTAAATATTTATAGCCGTTATAAACGAATAATATATATTTGTTGCTATAAATAAGCTGTTTTGAAAAAAAAGTGTAAAATATGTAAAAAAGACCTTCTAGGTAGAACAGATAAAGTGTTCTGTTCTGTAGGGTGTAAAAATTACTACCACAAACATCTTAGAGATGTTTCTAACAAAGCTGCAACACAAATCAATGAATATTTAAAAAGAAATCATGGTATTGCACTTGAACTTTTAGGTAAAAATAAAACTCAAATTAAAGTCTATCGTACTATTCTAGAACAAAAAAAATTTCGCTTTACTTACCACACACACTTTCACATAAATAGCAAAGGCAAAATGTTTCACTATATCTACGATATTGCTTGGATGGAATTTTCTGACGATGAAATTCTTATCCTAAAAAAACGATAGGTTACTATAGCCTTTTTACTAAAAAATAACGGAATTTCATGTTCTGAATTTATTTTATAAAATCGTATTTGTATAGCTATTATAGGATTTATTAATTAATCTGTATAGCTATTTCAGGACGGGTCAGGACGGGTCAGGTTCTATAGATAGTGTATGGATGGTGTATAGATGGTGTATAGATAGTGTATGAGGAGTGTATGAAAATGAAATGCAAAAAATAGACTTATAGGATTGCCTTTTCTGCAAAATAAAAATCCTAAGAAAATTAAAATATATATTGGTTTGTACTTATTTAATTTTCAAGAAATAAATAGCATGTCCCTTTCCTGCAACAGCGATAGGAGCGGCATCCTTTTTTTGTTTTTTCAAAAAAAGATATAGCGGATAGCGCGGTCTTTTAAACCTTTTTTGGGTTTAAAAGAGTTGCCATTATTCTTAAAATAATGCCGTGTACAAAAAACAAAAAAAGGAAGCCTATAAAGACTTCCTTTTAAAAATTGGGTTTTAGAAAGGTTTATCCTTGTGGTGCTCCTGCTAATATTTCAGCGTTAGCAAATTCTTCAAATTTAGAAAAATTGTTTCTAAAGGATGCTGCTAATTCTTTTGCTTGTATGTCGTAGGCTTTTTTGTTTTTCCATGTTCCTTTTGGATTTAATACTTCGCTTGGCACATTAGGGCAAGTGGTGGGCATGGATAAACCAAAAATGGGGTGTTCTACATAGGACACATCATTAAGCTCTCCATGCAATGCTGCTGAAATCATTGCTCGGGTAAGTTTTAATTTCATTCGGCTGCCTGTGCCATAGGGACCTCCTGTCCATCCGGTATTGATTAACCATACGTTTACTCCTGTATCTTTCATTTTTTTGCTCAACATTTCTGCATATTTTGTAGGGTGTAATGGCATAAATGGTGCGCCAAAACAAGCGGAAAAATTTGGCAAAGGTTCTACAATTCCTTCTTCAGTGCCAGCCACCTTAGCGGTATATCCGCTGATAAAATGGTATGCCGCTTGTCCTGGAGTAAGTTTTGAAATGGGAGGCAATACACCAAAAGCATCTGCCGTTAAAAAAAATATATTTTTTGGGTTTTCACCTATTGAAGGCTCTTGGATGTTATCTATATGAAAAATGGGATAGCTTACTCTGGTGTTTGGGGTGATGGAGTCGTCTTCAAAGTTTACATCGCCATTAGCATCTAAAATTACATTTTCTAAAAGTGCTCCTTTCTTAATTGCTCTAAAAATATCTGGTTCGTGTTCTTCTGAAAGGTTAATTACTTTAGCGTAACAGCCGCCTTCAAAGTTGAAAATTTTATTGTCTGTGGTCCAGCCGTGCTCATCATCTCCTATTAGTTTTCTATTTGGGTCTGCAGACAAGGTGGTTTTGCCTGTTCCGGAAAGTCCAAAGAAAATTGCTGTTTCCCCATCATTACCAACATTTGCAGAACAGTGCATAGGTAAGGTGTTTTTGTCAATAGGAAGAATAAAATTCAATATGGAAAAGATGGATTTTTTAATTTCGCCAGTATATCCAGTGCCTCCAATTAAAATTATTTTTCTGGTAAAGTTTAAAATCGCAAAATTGTGCTGACGCGTTCCATCTTCATCTGGATTTGCCATAAAATTAGGTACGTTAATAAGCAACCATTCTGGCTTAAAATTTTCTAATTCCTCTGCCTCAGGGCGTAAAAACATATTGTAGGCAAATAAGTTTGTCCAAGGATGTTCATTAATGATGCGTACGTTTAATTTTAAATCCTTTTCGGCGCATACATAGCTGTCTCTAACAAATACTTCCTTTTCAGTAAGATAGTTAGTTACTTTGTTGTACAATGCATCAAACATATCTGTAGGAAAGGGAATGTTTACATTTCCCCACCAAACTTTGTCTCTAGTGACATCATCTTTTACAATAAACCTATCTTTTGGAGATCGTCCGGTAAACGCACCAGTATTTATCGATAAAGCTCCAGATTTTGTTTCAACACCTTGCCCTTTTTCGATTGTAAGTTTGTGTAATGTGTCTGGAGAGAGTTGGTAGTTAACTTTTGCGTTTTGGATTCCGTATTGTTCTAACGAAATCGATTTAGTTGCTTGGTTACTGTTGACCATAACGTTTAATTAAATGTTTTTGTAGGCTGCAAAAGTAAAAATATTTATAGAGAAAGTGCCTAAAAAAATGAATTTATCTCTATTTTAACTTCCATACTCGTATCGCAATAAGCATCCACCCTATAATAAAAAACAATCCGCCAATGGGTGTTAAAAATGCAATTTTAGAAAGCGAAAAAGGTAAAATTTCTTTTAGAGAAAGTAAATAGATAGACCCAGAAAAAAGAAAAATACCGAGAACAAAACTAAGAAAAACAAGCCTTTTTGTTCTTGGGGAAATCCTTGTGCTAAAACCTATAAAAAGTAAGGCTAAAGCATGATACATTTGATAACGAACGCCTACCTCAAAAGTGGCAAGATGCTGTTGGTTAATAAGTTCTTTTAGGGCATGCGCCCCAAAAGCACCAAAAATAACTGATAAACAAGCAATTACGGCAGCTGTACTTACTATTTTTTTATCCATACTTCTTTTTTGAAACGTTAACTATTTAGTACCTTCGTAGCCTAAATATTAGGCAACAAAATTACACATTTATAATGAGGAATATCTTAATAATCGGTGCCGGAAAATCAGCCAGTAGTTTAATAAAATATCTTTTAGACAAATCGGAAAAAGAAAAGCTTTTTATCACAATTGGTGATATTTCTATTGCCTCTGCTCAAAAAAACACAAACAATCATCCCAACGCAAAGGCAATTCTGCTAGACGTTTTTGAAGAAAAACAACGCAAAAATGCGGTTCAAAAAGCCGATGTGGTAATCTCCATGCTGCCTGCACGTTTTCATATAGAAGTGGCTAAAGATTGTATTGAATTTAGCAAACACCTTGTCACCGCATCCTATATTAGTCCAGAAATGAAAGCTCTAGACGCCGATGCAAAAGCTAAAGGTTTGGTGTTTATGAATGAAATTGGTCTTGACCCCGGAATTGACCACATGAGCGCCATGCAAGTAATAGATAAAATTCACAAATTAGGAGGAAAAATGCTGCTTTTTGAATCCTTTACAGGTGGTCTTGTAGCTCCTGAAAGCGATACCAATTTATGGAATTATAAATTTACTTGGAATCCAAGAAACGTAGTTTTAGCAGGACAAGGTGGGGCTGCTGAATTTATTCAAGAAGGAAAATTTAAATACATCCCCTACCACCGTTTGTTTCGACGTACTGAATTTTTAGACGTTGAAGGTCACGGAAGGTTTGAAGCCTACGCAAACAGAAACTCCCTAATGTATCGTGAAATATATGGACTTAATGACATTCTTACTTTATATCGAGGAACCATTAGGCGAGTAGGGTTTAGCCGAGCTTGGAATATGTTTGTACAACTAGGCATGACTGACGATTCCTATAAACTTGAAGGTTCTGATACCATGAGCTATCGTGATTTTGTAAATCTATTTTTACCTTATTCGCCCACAGATAGTGTAGAATTAAAACTCAGACTTAGCTTAAAAATCGAACAAGATGATTTAATGTGGGAAAAATTGGTGGAACTTGATATATTTAATCCAACCAAAAAAATAGGCATCAAAAATGCAACTCCAGCAGAAGCACTTCAAAAAATATTAACAGATAAATGGACTCTAGAACCAAAAGATAAAGATATGATTGTTATGTATCATAAATTTGGATACGAACTCAACGGAGAAAAAAAACAAATTGACTCCAATATGGTTATAAAAGGCGACGACCAAACCTTTACTTCCATGGCAAAAACAGTAGGCCTTCCAGTTGCTATTGCCACATTAAAAATATTAAATGGTGAAATATCTACTCCAGGGGTGCAACTTCCCATTAAAAAAGAAGTGTATGAACCTATTTTAAATGAGCTGAAAGAATATGGAATCGTTTTTAAAGAACATAAATTACCATATATGGGATATAACCCAAACAATGTAGTAAGTTAATTTCATTTTACTAAAAAGCACCAAATTCTAAAGATAGCGTATGAAATTTGGTGCTTTATTTTTAACATGTATACACTAATCTCTACCTAAATAAATCATTATAAAATACAACAAAGTAGCTAAGGAACCCACCGCAGCAACCACATAGGTTCTTGCTGCCCATTTTAATGAATCCTTGGCTCCTGCATGTTCCTGTGGTGTCAACATATTTTTGTTGTTCATCCAGGCTAAAGCGCGCTTACTAGCATCATATTCTACAGGAAGTGTTACAAAACTAAATAGCGTTCCTAATCCATACATGAGAATGCCAACCAAAAGCAATGTGGAGCCAAATGCCGTGCTTGCCGCTAAAACCAAACCACCAAGAATAACCCATTGCGAATACTTTGACGCTACACTTACTACAGGAACTAACTTAGAGCGCATTCCCAACCAAGCATAGGCTTGTGAATGCTGCACCGCATGACCCACCTCATGAGCTGCTACGGCGGCGGCGGCGGCATTGCGCTGCATGTAAACTCCCTCACTTAAATTTACGGTTTTGTTTGCCGGATTATAGTGGTCGGTCAATATACCCGGTGTAGAAATTACCTGTACATCCCTAATTCCATGATCTGATAGCATTTTTTCTGCTATTTCTTTTCCGCTTAAGCCATTTTGAAGATGCATCTTGGAATACGTCTTAAACTTGCTCTTTAAACGATTGCTTACATAAAGACTTACTAAAAAAATGAGCCCGGCAATAATATAATATCCTAACATAGTTTTTCTTTTTAAAAATTTAAAGTTAATTCATCAAAAGGTAAGCCATCTTTGATAAAATGATGATTTAGGAAATATTGTCAGTTAATTTTTTCCACAGCCCTTAAAAGATGCCTGATAGATTGTGATAAAAGCCCATTAACCATAAATAACGTGGAGATATGTTTTTCCTCTATTTTTTTTTCTTCAATCGAGCGAGATATCAGATCCACAATGTTTTTATAATCAGAATTAATTTTATCCTGAAACATTTCTATTGTTTCTGGAAATTCCTCTTTGTCAAGCATTCCAAAAAGTATAGTGATATCCTCGTTTATTTTTGAATTTAAATGAAGTACTATTTCCTGTACTTTTTTATTGCTTGAGTTATTTACTTCCTCTACCTCCTGAATAATGCCTGCAATAGTTTTAGAAACCTGAGAAAGCACCATTACAATATATTTTATGTTTGAACTTCTTTCTTTTTGGGTGTCTTCTAATTGGTCCACCTTAATATGTGAAGAAAAAACTAAGATTTCCTTGTTCAGCTTCTGAATATCCTCAAAAACACTTGCAAAATTTTCTTTCTTTTTAGAAATGAAAATTTCTACTTCCTCATTTTTGTTAGCTCTTAATAAAAAAGAAATAAGACGCAGGGTTTTTTGAAAAACATAGATGGTTTCATTACGCACAGCAACCTCAGCAGCTTCTGAAAGATCTGGAGAGATTTCATGGATATATTTGGTGATTTTATGGAACTTTTCTGGAAAAATTTTTTGAAGCCACTTTACCATAACACCAATAAACGGAAAGAATAACAGTATGCCCAAAAGGTTAAACATGGTATGAAATAAGGTCACTGCTAATACTTCGCTAGTTCCAAGATCAAAAAAAAGGTAAACAACCTTAATCAATAATGGTAAAGCAAGTAACGCGACAATCCCGGTAAAAAAATTAAAAATCAAATGACTAAACGCAACCTGTTTCTTTAATTGAATTCCTCCTATAGCCCCTAACAAAACGGTGGTAGTTGTACCTATATTAGACCCGATAATCATCACTGCACCTTCTTCAAAATTTAGAATACCAGAGTTTAATGCCGTTAATATAATCGCAATAGTTGCTGAACTGGATTGCATTACAGAGGTCAAAAGAATAGCAACAACTAAATAAAACCACAATCCGTAATGTGTAATGGAACTAATTTCAAAAGAATCTGTAAAACTTTCCACGCTCATTTTCAAATAGTCCAAACCCATAAAAAGGAAGCCCAACCCTACAAAGATTTTACTTATTCCCGCATATTTAGAGGAATTGTGCATAAACATCAAACCTAATCCACCTATTGCCAGTAACGGAAGGAAAAGACCTTCAATATTAATCTTAAACCCAACGGCTGCAACAAGCCAACTGGTAACGGTGGTACCTAGGTTTGCTCCCATTATTACACCAATGCCATTATACATGGTAATCATTCCGGCACCAACAAAGGTGAGGGTCATTAAGGAAACCGCTGAGCTGCTCTGTAAAATTGCCGTGGATAAAAACCCAGTGAAAATAGACCGTATTTTTCCTTTAGTTGATTTTCTTATAAATGTTTTAAACGCTCTGCCAGAAAGTTGCTTGATGGCTTCTTCTAAAAGAAACATCCCAAACAGAAAAATGCCAAGACCTGCTAGAAATTTCCAAAAGTCAAAATCAGACCATTCCATAAAAATATTTAATTAGTGCCGTTTATTAATGCGAATAAAGATAACAAACTAAATATACAAGGAAATGATAATTCTCATATCTAAAAAATCGATTTCACATCAAACTAGTGTTTTTTTTACCCTACAATATTCACAATCTTCCCGGGAACGACAATCACCTTTTTGGGAATTCTTCCTTCCAGATAATGCATCGTTTTTTCATTAGCCATTACTTCTCTTTCTATAGCTTGCTTGCTTAAATCCATAGGTAATTCTAATGTAAAACGCATTTTTCCGTTAAACGAAATGGGATAGGCTTTTGTACTTTCCACCAAGTATTTTTCTTCAAATTGCGGGAAAGGTGCTGTGGCGATGCTTGTGGTATGCCCTAGTTTGCTCCATAATTCCTCAGCAATATGTGGTGCATAAGGTGAAATTAAAATAAGCAATGGGTCCAGCACTTCGCGAGAAGTACACTGATCTGCGGTAAGTTCGTTCACTGCGATCATAAATGTGGAAACCGAAGTATTGAAACTAAAATTCCCCATATCTTCTTCTACCTTTTTGATGGTTTTATGCAGGGTTTTTAAGCTTTTTATGGAAGCGGGGCTGTTGCTTACGTAAAATTCCTCACCCCCCGACCCCCTCTCCAAAAGAGAAGGGGAGGTGTGGTACAACTTCCAGAATTTCTTTAAAAAACTATGCACACCGGTAATGCCGGCCATATTCCAGGGTTTAGCCTGCTCCAGCGGACCGAGGAACATTTCATACATTCTTAAGGTATCAGCGCCATATTGTTCGCAAATCGCATCGGGGCTGACCACGTTGTACTTGGACTTGGACATTTTTTCGACTTCGCGGGAAACTTTAAAAACATCAAAATCACCTTTAATCCATAAATTTTCGCCATCATAATAAGAAGACTTTGCAATTTCAGTATACATTCTGCGATTATGAATTTCTTTCAAATTAACTAAATTATGAAGATCAACTAAAGAAACATCTATTCTTTGTGGTACAATTGAATATTCAAAACTCGTAATTTCAATAAATTTAAGAGTATGCTCTTCATTTTTAAGCATAGCCTTAATTGGGTGTTTAAGTTTTTCTGGCAACAAATTGATAGAGCCATTGGTTGGTAAATCTTTAATCAATTCATTATTTATTAAAATTGTATTCGGAGATACTCTTTCTTCATCTCCAAATGAATTTCTCCCTAAAGTTTTTAATATTATAACATTAATTATCGCACTCTCCCCCAAAATCATTCCCTGATTAATGAGTTTTTTAAAGGGTTCGTCCACATGTAAAAACCCACGGTCATGAAGAAATTTGGTCCAAAAACGGCTGTACAATAAATGGCCGGTGGCGTGCTCGCTGCCACCTATGTATAAATCGACATTTTGCCAGTACTCCAATGCTTCTTTAGAGGCAAATTCGTTTTCGTTTTGTGCATCCATATATCTAAACAAATACCAACTGCTGCCGGCCCATCCGGGCATGGTGTTGAGCTCTAGCCCCCAAACCCCCGAAGGGGGCTTTTCGCCTTCTTTTACTTCAACGACTTCATTATTTGTTGCATCCCAGTGCCATTTTTTGGCGCGTCCCAAAGGCGGTTGACCGTCTTCAGTAGGCAAGTATTTTTCCACTTCCGGAAGTCGTATGGGTAAATGCTCCGGGTCGATGGTTTTGGGTAAGCCATTTACATAATATACCGGGAACGGTTCACCCCAATAACGCTGTCTGCTGAACACCGCATCGCGTAAACGATAATTGGTTTTTCCGGTGCCTTGCCCAATGTTTTCAAGTGCTTCAATGGCTTTTGTAGTGGCTTCCTTATAGCTAAGACCATTAAGGAAATCAGAGTTTACTATTTTAAAGCCCTCTTTTTCGGAAAACGCATTTTCAGAAATGTCCTGATCAAAGATATTTGGAATCGGGATATTAAAATGTTTCGCGAAAGCGTAATCCCGCTCATCACCACAAGGTACAGCCATTACAGCACCTGTGCCGTAACTAGCCAACACATAATCACCAATCCAGATAGGAATAGGTTCTTTGGAAAACGGATGTTCAGCATAAGCCCCTGTAAACACCCCTGAAATGGTTTTCACATCAGCCATACGCTCACGCTCGCTGCGCTTTGCAGTCTGCTCCACATAAGCTTCCACCGCTTCCTTTTGTTCGGGAGTGGTGATTTTTTTTACAAGATCATGTTCCGGAGCTAAAGTCATAAAACTTACTCCAAAAATGGTGTCAGGTCTTGTAGTGAAAACGGGTATTTGGAATTTGGAATTTGGAATTTGGAATTTTACTTCAGCTCCCACAGACTTCCCAATCCAATTGGTCTGCGAATCCTTTAACGGTTGCGGCCAATCGATTTTTTGCAGTCCATCGAGCAGGCGTTGCGCATAAGCCGTAATGCGCATACTCCATTGGGTCATTTTTTTGCGAATAACAGGATGACCGCCGCGCTCAGAAACGCCGTTTACGATTTCGTCATTTGCCAGTACCGTTCCCAAAGCGGGACACCAGTTTACTTCGGTCTCGGCGAGGTAGGTGAGGCGGTATTGTAATAATATTTTTTGCTGTTGTTCTTCATCAAAGGAATTCCACATTTCCGAAGTGAATAGCATGACATTTTCGTCACAAACTGCATTAACGAGTTCGTTACCCTCCCTCGTAAAAATGGAAATCAAGGTGTCTATGGATTCTGCCTTATCTGTGTTTTTGTTATACCAGGAGTGGAATAGTTCAATGAAAATCCACTGCGTCCATTTATAATAATCCGGATTAGAAGTGCGCACTTCGCGGCTCCAGTCAAAGGAAAACCCAATGCGGCCCAGTTGTTCCCTGTATCTGTTGATATTGGTTTCGGTAGTGATTGCAGGATGTTGCCCTGTTTGAATAGCATATTGTTCTGCAGGAAGTCCAAAGGAATCATAGCCCATAGGGTGCAACACATTAAACCCTTTGTGCCGTTTGTAACGCGCATAAATATCACTGGCAATATACCCTAATGGATGGCCCACGTGCAAACCAGCACCTGAGGGATAAGGGAACATGTCCAGAACATAATATTTCTCCTTATCGCTCTGATTTTCGGCTTTAAAGGTTTGGTTTTCTTTCCAAAATTTTTGCCATTTGGCCTCTATATCGTTAAAGTGGTATTTCATCTCTTGTGTTACTTATGCTTAAAAAGTTGTTGCAAAAATACGCTTAATGTACGAAAGACAAAACTTTGCACGTTGATATATAAAAGTTTTAGAAATACGTTTTGAAAGTCTTTTCTTATTTGTGAAAATAGTTTCGTCAACTTTAGTATTTTTACATCGTCTAACAGCAATAAAACTATGAGTTCTTCTTTTGAAAAATATCAAAAACGCCGATTAATTTCTTCGTATTTTTCGGTAGTAATTAGTATTTCCCTTGTTTTATTTTTATTGGGCTTGTTGGGTTTACTCGTGTTAAACACTAAAAAAGTAGCAGATCATTTTAAAGAACAAATTGCACTAACCATTTACCTAAAAGATAATGCTAAAGAGGTTGAAATTAATCAACTCCGAAAAAGCCTATCGCTAGCCGAATATACAAAAACTGCCGAATTCATTTCTAAAGAGCAAGCTGCTGAAGAACACAGTGCTGCCATTGGCGAAGATTTTATGGAGTTTTTAGGATATAATCCGTTACAAAATTCTATAGATGTGTATTTGAATGCCGATTTTGTAACACCAGAATTAATTGAAGAAATACACAAGGAAATTTTCTCTAAAGGCTTTGTAGATGAAGTAATTTATGACAAACCCCTCATTGCTTTGCTGAATGACAATGTAAAAAAAATCAGTTTTTGGATTTTAGTGATTAGTGCAATTTTTACTTTTATCGCTGTTTTATTGATTAATAGCTCTATTCGACTAGCCGTTTATTCCAAACGTTTTATCATCAAAACGATGCAAATGGTAGGCGCTACAAAGCGATTTATTCGAAAACCCTTTATTTTAAAAAGTGTTCGTTTAGGCATTATTGGCGCTCTTTTAGCCCTTATTGGAATGGGCGTTGTTCTTTATTACCTCAACGACACATTTCCTGAATTGCAATTAATGGAAGACTACCTTTTATTAATTGGCCTTTTTTCAGGAATATTATTTATGGGCATTTTCATTACCTGGCTAAGTACCTTCTTTGCCACGCAACGATTTTTGAATTTAAGAACGGATGAACTTTATTATTAGAAGTTAGAAGTAAAAAAATGAGTATGGGGAGGCCTAATGATTTGATAGTAAGAACAAAGATGTTTGCTTTAGATTGTTGGCATTTATGCAGTAAACTCCCAAAAACTTTGGAATTTAATGCTTACGTTTATCCGTTGATACGATGTTCAAATTCAGTTGGGGCAAATTATAGAGCTTCTAAAAGGGCAAAAACATCAAAAGATTTTATAAATAAATTGAAAATAGTGGAAGAAGAAGCTGACGAATCCGCTTACTTTTTAGAACTTATTCTGGAAATATGAGCATTTGAAAAATAGAAAATTATAAGATTAATTAAAGAGTCCAATGAAATTTTAGCCTTTATGGTTTCATCGATTAATACAGCTAGAAAAAAATTATAATAATTCATAGAATACAGATGTTAGATTTAACTTCTAACTTCGTACTTCTAATTTAATACTTTAAGAATGGGCAAACAGAAAAAAAATATAGAAAACAAAGATGAATTTATATTTCAAAAAAAAAACTATAGATTTATGTTTATAGGCTTGGCATTTATTGCCCTAGGATTTATTTTAATGATAGGTGGCGGAAGCGATGACCCTAATGTATTCAATCCAGAAATTTATAACTGGAAACGCATTCGCTTAGCTCCCGCATTAATTTTAATTGGCTTTGCCATAGAGGTATATGCTATTCTTTTAAATCCTAACAAAAAATAAATGAATTATTTAGAAGCATTAATCCTTGGTGCTGTTCAAGGATTAACAGAGTTTTTGCCCGTTTCTTCTAGTGGACATTTAGAAATTGGAAAAGTGTTAGTTGGCGATCAAAGTATGCCTCAAGATAGCTTGCTTTTTACTGTGGTTGTTCATTTTGCTACTGCTTTAAGCACTATTATTGTATTTAGAAAAGATATTGTAGAAATTGTCAAAGGTGCTCTTCAGTTTAAATGGAATGAAGAATTTAAGTTTTCACTAAAAATTATCCTTTCCATGATACCTGCGGCACTAATTGGATTAGCATTTAGCAACCAGCTAGAAGCCTTTTTTAATGGCGATATTCTCTTTGTAGGATTTATGCTCATTATAACCGCGCTATTACTTTGGCTGGCTGACCGAGCCAAAAAAACCACTAAAAAAGTATCTTTTAAAAGTGCTTTTGTTATAGGCGTAGCACAAGCTATAGCAATACTTCCAGGAATTTCCAGAAGTGGGGCTACTATTGCCACCTCCGTTCTTTTAGGAATAGACAGAGCAAGAGCGGCGCGCTTTTCGTTCTTAATGGTGGTGCCTTTAATTTTTGGAAAAATAGCTAAAGATTTATTAAGTGGCGAAATTTCTACGGAAACCGCTAATATTGGTATTTTAACTGCTGGTTTTATTTCTGCATTTGTCTTTGGAATTATTGCCTGTACCTGGATGATTACCATTGTTAAGAAAAGCAAACTGTCTTATTTTGCTATGTATTGCTTTATTGTTGGGGTGATTTCTATTTTTTTTGGCTATTATAATTAATAAATGATTAATAAAGAAAGTTTTCAGGAAGGGCAAATCCTCCTAATTGACAAACCCCTAAACTGGACTTCCTTTCAGGTAGTGAATAAAGTGCGTTGGTTGATTAGAAAACAACTCCACATTAAGAAAATAAAAGTAGGCCATGCAGGAACGTTAGACCCTCTAGCATCTGGATTATTAATTATTTGTACCGGGAAGTTTACCAAACAAATTGACACCTATCAAGGACAGGAAAAAGAATATTCTGGCACCTTTACTCTAGGTGCAACCACCCCAAGTTTTGATTTAGAAACCCAAATCAATCAAACTTTTGATATGTCTGAACTTTCTGAAGAAAAAATAAGAGCCGCCACCCTTTCATTTATTGGCGAAATTCAACAACAACCTCCCGTTTTTTCGGCTTTAAAAAAAGATGGAAAACGTTTATATGAATATGCTCGCAGTGGTGAAGAGGTTGAAGTAGCCTTCAGAACCGTTGAAATTTCACTTTTTGAACTAACAAGAATAGAATTGCCACAGGTTGATTTCAAAGTGCGTTGCAGCAAAGGCACCTATATTCGCTCCTTAGCGCAAGATTTTGGAAAAATACTAGATAATGGCGCACATCTTTCTGCCCTTAGACGAATAAAAATTGGCGACTTTTCAGTTGAAAACGCCATAACCATAGATGCTTTTGAAAAAGAATTAACAAGCTCAATATCTTAATTTTATATTAAGATGTTAATCCATGTATACTTAAAATCCTAACTTGCGGTTTTATACCTATGCAATTTATTGATGCCCATAAAGCCCTTATAATAACTGTATTACTTACGGGTATCTTTACATTATCCATTTTCAGCCTAAAACTTTCCACAACCATTGTAGAGGAAAAAGGGATACTAATTAACTTTCTAGATGAAGAACTTTTAGAAGAAATACTAGAAAAACAACTTCAGGATATTGCTAATAATACTTCTTTAGAAACTCATAAAGCATTTAATGAAGCAAATAATCTCTCTGAAAAATCACCTTTAAATGCTGCCAAAACGCAAACTACAGAAGGAAAAAAATCGGATCCTGCGGAACGTCAAAAAAGTGTGGACGAACTTTTACTAGAAGAATTAGAAAATGAAAGAATGCTTTTTTCCTATACTGAAGAAGGTATAAACCTAGAAAGTAATGCATCCCCAACAGTTTTTAACAAGCCCTCATCAAAACCAAAAAAAGAAATACCATCAAATGCAGATACTTTTAAAAAAGATTTAGCAGTTATTGCTGCCGTAAATAAAAATTCTTCCAATTATTATAATTTACCCGGAAGAAAGATAAAAGTGTTTCCAAACCCTATTTACACCTGCCCCTCAAAAGGAAAAATTGTTGTAAACATTACCGTCGACAATATTGGAAAGGTAATTGAAACCAGTTATAACCAAGCAAGTTCAACCTCAGAAAATGGTTGTTTAATAGAAAGTGCCTTGAAATATGCTAAGGATGCTATATTTACCAATTCTTCAAATTTAGAACAGATAGGAACAATAACCTATATTTTTCAGGGGCAAAGAAAAAATTAAAGCATGATTTTTAAAAGGTCTTGCATCGTGCTAATGCCTTTATCTTTGGTAAACCAAAGTTGTAGTTCTTCCTTAAATTCTGGCGTAAGCTTGTCATGTTTTGCTTTATATTCTAGCACCATTTTTGTGGCAACACTCGGTCTTGGCCCCCAAGTAGTAATAACCTCATTAGTGTCTTTATCTATTGCAATGAGTTTTGGGATGGAAAGCGCTCCATTTGTTAAAAAATCTTGCATCAGCTCTGGATTTTCATCGCGTAAAACAATTTTTAAATCGATAGCTCTGTTTAGTGATGCTATTTTATGAATTACTGGCAAGGTTTGCGCTGTATCCCCACACCAACTTTCAGAGATTACCAACCACAGTACTTCTCGGGTATAGAAAGCAACCTTTTCTTGAATTTCATTTGGAATAGTCAACGTTTTATTTAAACGTTTCATCCTGTGCGCATTTAGCAACGTATAATTTATTAATTCTTCCGTTTTAGAAATTCCTGAAGTGGATTTTTCAGAGACAAGTTTCTGCATCAAAAGCATATATTCTTCATAGGTAAAACTATTTTCTATTGATTTTTCAATAATTTCATTTGGATTCACTTGAATATTTTGCATATTTTGTAATTTCATTTTATCCTAAATAAGACGGCATTCAAATAGATAACTTACTTTTGATTTTTGTTTGCCTAATTTAAACAACAAAATTAATCCTAATTCAAATAAGAATATATGACTAAAATCACAAACAGATGCCCTTGGTGCGGTTCAGATTCTTTATATGTTGCATATCACGATAATGAATGGGGAGTGCCTGTTTACGATGATGCTGTTCTTTTTGAATTTTTAATATTAGAAAGCTTTCAGGCAGGACTTAGCTGGCTTACCATACTTCGAAAACGTGAAAACTTTCGCGTAGCTTTTGACCATTTTGACTACAAAAAAATTGCCGAATATTCCGAAAATAAAATCCAGGAACTATTGCAAAATGAAGGAATTATTCGAAACAAATTAAAAGTTAGAGCGGCGGTAACCAATGCACAAGAATTTATAAAAGTGCAAAAAGAATATGGCAGCTTTAGTAACTACATTTGGGGTTTTGTAGAGGGTAATCCTATTAAAAACCATTTAAAATCCATGTCTGATGCGCCCACAACAACAGAACTTTCTGATAAAATAAGCAAAGATTTAAAAAAACGTGGCTTTAAGTTTATGGGGAGCACAGTGGTGTATGCGCATATGCAGGCCACCGGCATGGTTAATGACCACTTGGCGGAATGTTTTCGATACAATACGGTGTAATTTATTAGTCGATTTTAGTGTGATAGAGTGCTAAATACTGGTTTGCTTTGTCCAAATCTTTCAGTGCTTCTAACGATTTTGCGTAACGAAAGTATGCTATTGGCTCTGGGTTAGGTTCCAACGCAAATAATTTTTCAAACCATTTTTTAGCATCTGTAAAGTTACTTATAAAAAAGTTTTCTGTGGCAAGGGTTTCATAAATTTGAGAAGATTCATACCCATCAGCAACAACCATTTCATAAACTTTTATGATATCTATAGATTTATTTGATTGGCTAACGTGTGATTTCATTTGTTGTGCTTGTGAAGTATAAATACTTCCCAAAAGAAAAAAAAGGAATAAAAAAAAGGTGTTACGCATACTATGTGGGGATTACCTGTTTTGTAAAAATAAATAATAAAAAAGATAAAATACAAATTTATTTCGATAAAAAGTAGTTTTTAAGGATATTTTGTAAGAAATATTTAAAAAAATAAATGTTATCTATTAATAATCAGTGTTTTGAGTGAAAAAGAAAATATTGGCTTTTTTTTTATAAAACAGAAACTATCTATTAATTTTTAATAAATCTCCCTTCGGCATTAAATTTTAATTCTACCTCATTGTTCAACTCAATTTCTTGTCCGTAAGGTTTTAATTGCCATTCTTTTATGGTTTTATCAGGATAATTATGAAGCACATGGCTTAAAATTTCTTTTGGAATAACGCTGTTGGGCAATCCGCTTTCTGATTCCATTTTTGTTATTTCTCCATCCGCATTAAAATCTAATTCTATTTTGTTAGAGAGTTTTACTTCAAACCTATCCTCATAATTGTCCTTATTTTCTTCTACTTTTAGAAGGCGTTCCTTTGGAAAGTTTAAGAGGATAAATTCTTGAGCATTTACTGGTAGCTTTACGTTTTGTGCATTCCCAAAAAATAAAAAGCATTGTAATATGGCAAAAGTTAAGAGCATGTTTTTCATAGATAATAGATTAAGCCGTTCTTTTATAGAAACAGAACAAATGAAAAAAACCCTACCATAAAAAATATAAGATTATAGGAATTTTTTTTAGGCTAAAAATTTCAAAAAATCCTTTCGGTCAATCTCTTTTGCGCCAAGTGTCGCTAAATGATTTGTATAAACCTGGCAGTCAATACCTATATAGTTTTCCTTCTTTAATTTTTCTACCAAAAAATAAAGTGCAATTTTTGAAGCATTACTTACTTTACTAAACATACTTTCTCCACAAAAAAAATTCTTTTCAGGCAGGTCAACTCCATAAAGTCCACCCACTAATTGATCTTCTTGCCAAACTTCAACAGAAATGGCATGACCCAAACGGTGCAGTTCTTGATACGCTTTTTGCATGGTATTGGTAATCCAGGTGCCATCTTGATGTGGTCTTTGAATCTTTGAACAATTTGCAATTACTTCAGTAAAAGAGAGGTTAAAGGTTACTGTAAAATTTTTATTCCTAATACTTTGCAGTAGGCTTTTAGAGGTTTTAAAATTTTCTATAAACAGAACCATCCTTGGGTTAGGACTCCACCAAAGTACTGGTTGCCCTTCACTAAACCAAGGAAATATACCAGAATAGTATGCTAAAAGAAGTCTTTCAGAGGTTAAAGCACCACCTATTGCTAATAAGCCGTCTTCATCAGCAAAAGATACATCGGGAAACGGACTGTTTTTTTTAAGGTAAACCATGTCCGTTTAAGTTAATAGCAAGCCCAGAAGATAGACACAACTTCCTACAAACATTAAAATAACTGTATAAGGCAAAATTTCTTTTGCTTTTAGTTTTGTAATTGCTAAAAGAGGTAATGCCCAAAAGGGTTGTAGCATATTTGTAATTTGATCGCCATAGGAAAGAGCCATAACCATTTTAGGCAAAGGCACTCCTAGTTGCAAAGCAGATTCAATAACAATAGGCCCTTGTAATGCCCATTGACCGCCACCACTTGGAACAAAAATATTCACCAATCCTGCACTAAAAAAAGTAAAAACTGGCAAAGTTACTTCATTAGATACATGTATAAAGGCATTACTTATCATCGTTACCATTCCGGCATCTTTCATTATACCCATAATGCCAAAATACAATGGAAATTGAATTAAGATTCCAGAAACTCCAGAAATAGCCTCTCCTAATGCGTTAGCAAAACTTCTAAAACTTCCGTGTAAAACAATTCCTAATCCTAACATAAAAAAATTAAGCATATTAGGAGTTATCACAAGCTTACTTAATGTATCCAGGTATTGTACAAAAAATGCAACTAATATAAGCGCTCCAAAACCGATAGCGGCAATTTTTGAATTTTCAATTTGTTTGGAGGAAATTTCTTCTTCAAACTCTGAGGATTCTTCTTTTTTAAGAAAATGAATGGGTTTTGTGCTCGTATTCTTGGCTAAAAAGTATAAAGTTATAGGGATTACTAGGAGTAAAACTGCAAAAATAGTTAGATTCCACCAACTCAAGACCGTTTCGCTTGTGACAATTAAGTCGGGGATTTGCGCAGCCATTTCCTTTGAAGTAATACCGTGCATTAATGCTTGCAGATGTCCTGATTCAGCTACTTTTAATGGCGCAGACCCACTGATGCCACCATGCCATATCATTAGGCCAACATATCCTGACGCTCCTACAAGGGGATAATTTATGGAAAAACCTCTGTTTATGGAAGCTTCCGCAACCTTTCTAGCCATAATTGCTCCAAAAATAAGACCTAGACCCCAATTAAAGAAAGCAACAAGCATTGTTGCAACACTCACTAAAATTACAGCACTGGTTGTAGAGTGAACAAAACCAGTAATGCGGTCTGTTAAAGCACTCATGGGTTTGCTTAAAACCAAAACGTGCCCCAAAACTAAAATAAGCATCATCTGATACCCAAAAACCAAAAGGTCATTGTTCCAGACACCCTTTTCCCAAAACTTTAATATCGAAACAATATGGCTTCCTTTGGTGGTGTTTTCGGTAAAAAATAAAGCCAGAATAATAGTAAATACAGTTAAAAAGACGGCAATCACAAAAGGAGACGGCACGTATTTTTCAAATGCTTTTTCTAATGTTTTGGTGAAAGCCATTTGCTATAAATAAAAAACGCATACTTAAAAAGTGCGCAAAAACCAGTTATCTTTTAGAAAGGCAAATCATCATGCTCTTCTTCGTTTAAATCATTTGCAGGCTCAAAGGCATCAGCAGCAGGCACTGGAGGCATGTTTGATGGAGCTGCGGCAGCGTCTAATTTTTCAATGCGCCATCCTTGAATAGAATTAAAATATTTAGCTTCACCTTGTGGATTAATCCATTCTCTTCCTCTAAGGTTGATGCTTATTTTTACTTGTTGGCCTTGTTGAAAGTTATTCAATAAATCGGTTTTGTCTTGCACAAATTCTACCATAATATCTTGTGGATATTGCTCTTCTGTAGTTACAACTACTTCTCTCTTTCTAAAACCGTTGGATCCAAAGGTTTGCGTTTCTCCTACTAATTTGATTTTTCCTATTACTTCCATAATTTTAAATTTTTGCGAGCAATACTTTCCATGCAGAAAGTACATCGCCATTGGTTAAATATTTCTGAGCTAATTTATGCTTTTTTTGTATTTCAAATGCACTAATGGTTTTCCTAATTTCCATGTTTGTTGCAACAAATGTAGCAACTTCCTCTTCCGAAGGTAGTGTTTCTATATTGCCCAACTTCCCCAAGTCATTACCTGTAAAGACTTCACTATTTCTAATTTCTTTAGGTATTTGATCTACTCCAATACCTAAAGTAGATAAAGGTTTGGGTACTTCAAACATTCCCATATTGGATCTAGAATACCAATTACCTCCCATTCTGGCAACGGTATCTATTTTATGTTGGTCAATAATTCCATCCAAATCAAGAATATCTTCTTTAATATGAATGCGTAACACTTCGCAAATTACAAGATTTCCTGCGCCACCTTCTGTTCCAAGGAGGATTACTTCATTTACCTTACATTCAAATTGTACCGGGCTTTCTAAAACCCTAGGCGGTTTCACCAAATCTGAAGCAATGGGTGTTAATCCTGATTTTACAAATTCATTAACTCCTTTAGGATACTCTGTAGAAGCTAATGACATTTGTTGTACCATATCAAAATTTACAATGTTAATAACTACTTCTTTTACTTTTAATACATTTTCAAAAGTATGCTTTGTTGTAGTATCACGACCTCTTCGTGCTGGCGAAAAAATAAGTATCGGCGGGTTGGCGCTAAACACATTAAAAAAACTAAATGGCGCTAAATTTACATTGCCAGTTTCATCAATTGTACTTGCAAAGGCTATAGGTCTGGGGGTTATGGCTCCCAGTAAATATCCGTGTAGCCTTCCTGTGGAAATGTCTTTAGGATTAATGCTAATCATAGTTGCAAATGTAACGAAACTGAAAAGGAATCAAAAATTTGAACCTACAATTATATTAACATAATTGCGTTATATTTATTGCCATTTTAAAAGTCAAATTTCTTTATATGCCAAATGAAAAAAATTACTTTCGCTTCATATTCTCTTTATTATCTATAGTAACTGTAGGTATTATTTTATGGAATACGTACGTTTTTTTTAACCAACTGAAAGACAATGAAAGAAATAAGATGGAAATTTGGGCATCTGCTTTTGAAGAGTTGCTTCAAGATGAAAATCTAGAGAACAACCTTAGTCAACTTCCTTTAAATGTTATAAAAAGCAATACTACAACACCAATGATTTTGTATAGTTATGGGGAAGAAAATGCTTTAAATGCCGATTGGACACTTAAATATGACATTAGAAATATTGACGAAGAAAAAGTAAAAACAGAAGCACAAACCGAAGCACTGATTGAAAAATTTAAAAGCCAATTTACGCCTATAAATGTTACGTATAATGGCGAAATATTTTCTACTATTTATTATGGTAATTCCAGTATTATTAACAAACTCAAATATTATCCAGCGGCTATTATGCTAATTATATTGCTCTTTGTAGCTTTGGTTTATTTTTTCTTTAAAACTAAAAAAGCTTCGGAACAAAATAAACTTTGGGCTGGAATGGCAAAGGAAACTGCTCATCAAATAGGCACTCCTTTATCCTCATTAATAGGTTGGACAGAAATACTTCGTTCTGAACAAATAAACCCGGAATACATCTCTGAAATAGAAAAAGATATTTTTAGGCTACAAATCATTACCGATCGATTTTCTAAAGTTGGCTCTATGCCCGATTTAACTAAAAAGGATGTAGTTTCCGAAACTTTAAAATCTTTTGACTACCTAAAAGCTCGAAGCTCTAAACTGATTGATTTTGAATTACAAATACCTGAGGAACCTATTTATGTTTCTTTAAACAAACAGCTTTATAGTTGGGCCATTGAGAATTTAGTGAAAAATGCCATTGATGCTATGAAAGGAAAAGGAAAGGTCATTATTCGCATAGAAAAAAACACAAAGTTTGTCCATATCTTAGTATCAGACACCGGAAAAGGAATTGCAAAAGGAGATTTTAATAAAATATTTAGACCCGGATTTACTACAAAAAAAAGAGGATGGGGTCTTGGATTATCACTAACTAGAAGGATTATTGAAGATTACCATCAAGGTAAAATAAAAGTAAAACAATCAGAAATTGGAATAGGAACAACCTTTCAAATTTCGCTAAAATTACTGGCGTAATTTGCCATAAAAGTTCTAATTTTCTGAGAGACAGCAAAGGTTTTTGCTGTGTTAAAATCAAAACATACCGCTACATCTTTAGCCTGCACAAAAACAACTCCTTCGGCATTTAATATAATATGCTCTATGGCAAAACTAGAGTTTTTAACATAAGCAACTCTAGATTTTATAAGAATAGTTCCCGGATAAAAAAGAGATTTTTTAAAGTTGCAGGTTGTAGATACTAACATGGGACCTCTGTTGGTTTTTTTATAACTTTCATATAAGCCGGAAAGTTCCCAAAAGTTTACTCTTGCCGTTTGCAGATAACGAATAATACTAACATTGTTTACGTGTTCATAAACGTCTAAATCACTCCAGTCTATTTTAATTGTAACCTCTAAATGTTTCACTAAAGTTGTGCTTTAATTTGGTTAGCTAATAGAGAAAACGCTTCTGGAGTTAGCTTTACTTTTTTTGAAAAATCCATATCGCTCATTTCATTTAAAGGAATTAAATGTATGTGAACATGAGGTACTTCCAAACCGATTACTGCAACACCTATGCGCTTACAAGGCACAACCTTTTCTAAAGCAATTGCAACTTTTCTTGAAAATTGCATCAACCCATTGTAGGTTTCTTCATCCAAATCAAAAAGTTTATTTACTTCTTTTTTTGGAACGCATAAAGTATGTCCTTTTGTATTTGGGTTTACATCTAGAAAGGCTATAAAATTAGAGTCTTCTGCAATTTTGTATGCGGGTATTTCTCCTTGAATTATTCTTGTGAAAATTGTAGGCATTTATCTTGTATTTTAGATGGATTTATAAATCGTGCATTAGAATTATTTACTATTGAAAAATTTAAAATGAGTGTATTATTTATTTTTAAAAACGTAAATTTGAATTAATTAAAGTGATATATTATGTCAACAGCAGAACTAAAATTAAAAGTTATAAACCGCATAACAAATATAACAGATAATAAATTGATTGAACAAATTCATCGTTTAATTAACTTTGAGCTTGAAAACAATATTTATAAATTAAGTAATGAACAAGTTCAGAGAATAGCTGAAGCCAAAATGGAGTATAATAAGGGTGAAATTATGACTCATAAAGATGCTATAAATGAAATTGGAAAATGGCTAGAAGAAAAATAATCTGGACAAAAAAAGCTATTGTAGAAAAGAAAGAAATTCTTGAATATTGGATAAACAGGAATAAATCGAAATCATTTAGTACAAAACTCAATCAACTTATTCTCGAAGACCTAAGGACTCTTTCAGTAAACCCAGAAATTGGAAAAAAAACAGATTTTGAAAACATTAGAGTAATAATGATTCGGGATTATTTATTATTTTTTGAAATTCATAAAAACGAATTGGTTGTACTAGCAATCTGGGACAGTAGAAGAAATCCAAATAAAATGAAAATAAAATAAGAAATTAAAAAATTAATCTCTGCTAATTTCTAAAATTTCAAATTTTACAGTACCATTAGGCACTTGTATTTCTGCTGTATCGCCTACTTTTTTACCAAGTAATCCTTTTCCAATAGGAGAGTCAACAGATATTCTGCCGGCTTTTAAATCTGCTTCACTTTGAGCTACCAGCTTATAGGTCATTTCCACGCCATTAGTAGGGTTTTTTAATTTTACTACGGAATGCACTAGCACTTTTGAAAAATCTAATTGTGACTCATCAATAAGTCTTGCATTGGAAAGTACTTCTTCCATTTTAGAAATTCGCATTTCTAACATGCCTTGTGCTTCTTTTGCTGCGTCATATTCAGCATTTTCTGAAAGGTCTCCTTTATCTCTAGCCTCAGCAATTGCTTGTGAAGCTTTAGGGCGCTCAACATCTCTAAGATAGTCTAACTCATCTCTCAATTTTTTTAGCCCCTCTGCGGTGTAATAAGATACTTTACTCATAACTTCATCGTTTATATAAATAGAAAGAATCCCATTCGAGACGGGATTCTTAATTCAAAGATACTAAAAAAAATAGGATTCACCATAACTTATACAGAATCTATATAAATAGTTGGCAAATACACAATTTTAAAAGTTTACTATTCTATTAATTTGAAATAGCACATACAAAACAAACAGGTATTTCACAGAATTGAATTTATCAATTACATAAGTTTCTACTTTATAAAAGGACACTTATTTGTTGTAAATTGCACCCTTTAATAAATTTTTTATGAAAAATAGCAGCATCGTATTTCTTTTGGCTTTAGTACTTATTTCTTGTTCTAACAATGATAATGTTAACAGAAACAATCCTTTTTTGATTAATCCTTTTGTTGACTTACAATTAAACCTTAGTTTGCCGGAATTCAACCAACTTAATTTTCCGGGTAGTAGCATTATTCTTAATGCCCAAGGTATAAAAGGAATTGTGGTATATAATATTGACAATGCCCAATACACTGCCTTTGAACTTTCTGACCCTAACCACGCGCCAAACGAATGCTCAAAAATGGAAATAAGTGGTATAGAAGCCACTTGCCCCTGCACTACAGATACTAATAAATACAATATAATAACAGGACAACACGGTGTTGACCCTAATTTATTTCCTATGCAACGATATAACGCAGTGCGCACCGGAAATGTGATTCGGATAAGCAATTAAAAAATGTGGCTTGCTTAAAATAACCAAGCCGCCTTTTTATTTTAAAACTTCAGAGTAGCTCCTGCTAAAAAATGAATTCCTGCTTGCGGATAATATCCTGCTCCCTCTATAGTTGTTATGCTTCCAGGTGTTGAAAAATCATCATCGTAAGTAAAAAAGTACCCATTGGAAACATAGTTCACGTCAAAAATATTGTTCACTAAGCCAGTAAGAAGTATGGAAGAAAAAAACGGGATTTCTTTCCACTCATAAACAAAATTCAAATCGTTTATAAAAAAACTATCTAGTTTAGATGTTGCACTATCTATATTTCCCATAAATTGATTGCTAACAAATTTAGATAAAAACCCAAACTGAAAGTAAGGCATTGGTCTATAAAGCAGCATATTTGACGCAACCACATTTGGCGAAAAGGAGATGTTTGTTGTTCCTAAGTTAACCAATACTCCATTTATTGATGTAATAAAATCTTGATTTTTGTTTGAACTTAAAGCTATATTAGGCAGAATCTCTAATTGTTTAGATAGATAAATGGACGCATCTATTTCTATACCAGCTCGATAACTTTTACCACTAGTGGTTCGAAGTGGTGAACCTACATCATTTAATTCGCCGGTAAGCACTAATTGGTCCTTATAATTCATGAAAAACAAATTGGTGTTTATTTTCATTTTTTTGGTTACAAATCGCCAGCCCAATTCATAATCGTCTAATTTTTCTGATGTGGTGATGCCTTCTTCAAAATCATTTCTTGTGGGTTCACGATGTGCTTTTCCATAAGACGCATATAGCTGATTTGTGGTGTTTATCTGAAAGGATGCCCCTGCTTTTGGATTAAAATAACTGTAGTTTTTTTGCAGGTTAATGGGCTCAATATCTGATGTAATACCAGCAGTTTTATAGTGTATAAATCGGCCTTGAAAGTCGCCAAAAATCTGCCACTGCTCATCTACTTTATACGTTGCTTTTGTAAAAACTGTAAATTCATTTTTAGTAGCATCGCTAAAATAGTAACGGTCTCTAATTTCTGAGCCTCCGGTAAATTGTGCCCAAATAACTTCGCCAAAATGATTGCCTTTATACAAACTGTAGAAAGCTCCTGAAATAAAATCTAGGTTTTCTTTTTTGTAATTTACATTTGCATTCATTACATAATAATCATTGTCTAACCATCTGCGGCGAATTAAATCGGTTTGGTCAATAATTTGGTTTTCTATTTCAATAGGAGTAAATCCATAATCTGAAAAAGGTTCATCTTCTTTATATTGTTCAAAAAACCCTCTTCCGTGAGTATAATTTATACCAATATTTGTAGACCAATAATTATTAAATCGCTGATTCCAATGCAATTGATAATGGTCTTGTTGATAATCATCGACTTCATTGTCATAAAATAGCATCGTTCCGTTTTCATCGGTGTACATTCCGGCAGGATTAAACCTTCGATTTGTGGCTAAGGTTTCTGCGTCGATACCAAACCAAGATTGGTAGGTTACTTCTTTTCCGCCAAAAGTAATTGCTTTAATAAGCGTGTTATTATCTACATAAGTTGCTTGTAGAAAATACGATTTCAAATCAGAAGAAGCTCTGTTAATATAACCGTCAGATGCAATGGCTGAAAGTCGCCCAGCAATTTCTATTTTATCTTGCAAAAGTCCTGTACTAAATTTCACGTTATGCCTTCGAGTGTTAAAACTTCCAAACGAATTTGAAATTTCACCATAAGATTTTTCAGAAACTGCATCGGTAAGAATATTTAAACTTGCGCCAAAAGCTCCTGAACCATTAGTGGACGTACCCACGCCGCGCTGCAGTTGCAAATTTTCTACTGAGGAAGCAAAGTCGGGCAGATTTACCCAAAAAGTGCCTTGGCTTTCCGAGTCGTTAAATGGGATACCGTTTAACGTTACATTTACCCGAGAGGCATCGCTTCCACGCACTCGAATGTAGGTGTAACCAACTCCGGCGCCAGCATCTGAAGTACTCACAACCGATGGTAGATAATTTAATAAAAAAGGGATGTCTTGACCTAGATTTCGCTTTTCTAAATCTTGTTTAGTCACATTACTATGTGTAATAGGCGAATCTGCACTCACCCTTACGGCTCTTACTAAAACTTCGTCTAAGGTTTCCGGATTTAGAATGGTGTCTTGCGACATTTGTTGTGCAAGGCTTGCTGTTGTAATGTATAAGGCAGCTGAAATAAGAAAAAAAGTTTGCATTCGTAATAAATAAATGGTTGCGAATAAAAGGGGTCATTATTCTGTAGTTAGTAAATGGTCATAAAGTTTCACAAAAAACCCCTAAAACATCTCTGGAGCGATGTTTTAGGGGTTTTATATACGTTTTCAGATAATTTAAATTATCTGTGTCCCTTGGCAGCATTACCCGCCCAGGTTCATTGGGTATAATCTCAGCATTTTTAGTTTTAAGGACTTTTGTACAACAACTATGTATCCTTTGTTTTTAAAAAATTTACTAAATCAGCACCCCTTTGAGATGAAACAAAATTATGTATTAAATTTCATTTTGGGGAGGTTTTCTATTTATTTTTTTTAAAGCCGTATTTTTTTTTGAGGTTAATCTTTTTTCAATAGCGCCTTTTCTGGGTTTGGTTTTCTTTCTTGGTTTTTGAATTCTGAGGTTGGTTTTAATCAATTCTAAAAATCGCTCTACTGCAAGTGTTTTATTTTTGTGCTGACTTCTGTTTTCACTACTGCTAAGTTGAAGAATGCCTTCTTTAGTTAGCCTAGTTGCTAATTTAATGTAAAGCCGTTCCTTTTCAAAATCAGTAAGAGCTTTAGAATTATGCAAATCGAAAGTCAATTCTATTTTTGAAGATACTTTGTTCACATGTTGCCCTCCTGCACCACTGCTGCGCGTGGCTTTAAAGTTTAATTCTTTTATAAGTTCCTCTTCAAGCATGTATTAGATATTTTGATGGCTTTCTTTAAGTAAATCAATTACTGTTTTCACAGGATTAAAAGTATATAACGGCACTTCAATAAATATTGTATTCCAGCCTGCCATGGCTCCATTCCATAAACCTGGAAGCTCGAGTGCCTTGATGGCTTTACCTTGATATGATTTTTTTGAAATAAAACCAGTGTCGGGATTTACAAACTTTTTTAAATCAAACTTTTCTCCTTTATAATTGCGCACTCCACATACTAAATCTACCGGATTAAAATGCGTTGCTTCTTGCAGCAGGTTTTTTTGGTGAGCGTTAGATATATCTATTTGTGACATTTCTATGATTTGAAGTGTGATGCTTTCTTTTTTATCTTTCACCCAAAAAGGGCCACCTCCTGGAGCTCCAGTATTTTGAACCATACCGCAGACACGAATTGGTTTGTTTAATATACGGTAGATTTCATCCGCTACACTTGGGGGGTTTTTTATATTTAATTCTGACATTAGAAATCCTTTTATTTCTTTTAAAATTTCTGGTGAAACTTCGGGTTTATCTAACAATTTTAAATATTTAAACGTTTTATGTTGCAGTTGTAAAAGTTTTCCTGCTAAAATTTTTTTATGTTTTGCTATGTCTTCTATAGCTTTTTCTACCACCACATTATCAATGTTTTTAATAAAAATTATATCTGCATCTATTTCATTTAAATTTTCTATTAATGCCCCGTGCCCAGAGGGGCGGAAGTGTAAATTGTGGTTCTTATCTTTAAAAACTGCATTTTGTAAGGTTACAGAAATAGTGTCTGTAGAAACTTTTTGGAAAGAATAAGAAATATGAAATTTGCATTTTGTTTTTCGCTCTAATTTATTTTGAACTCTGTCAAATTCCTTTTTAAAACCATCTACATGCTCTTCAGAAAAAGTAAAATGTAGATAACATTGGTTTTTTACAGAAGCATAATAGGCGGTTTCTAATAGTTGTTCCTCAAATGCCGTTGCTGTGTTTTTTGTGTATTTGTGAAAAATAAGCAACCCCTTTGGCAAATTGTTATAGTTTAAGCCTTCTTTTTCTAAAAGAGTTTTTATTAAAAGATACGTTCGTTTTTCTTTGGTATAAAATTTAAATTCGGGATATAACTTTTGTATTTTTTTGCGAAGTATTTTTATAAAAGGGAAGTGAGTAAGTCCTTTAACAAATAGTTTTATGTCATCAGAATCGGGTAATTTTAAAAACGCTTTTAAGGAGTCTTCTTCTGGATTAAATTCTTCCAAAAACCGATGTAGACTTTGAAACATACGTGTTGCTGCACCCGATGCAGGAACAAATTTCATGATGATTAAGGCGTCTTTTTCCTTTTCATATAAAGCTATTAACTTTTCTTCTTCAAAACTATTTAAAACTTCAATTCCATTGTTATGTGTGGCTGCGGTTATTACTTGAGAAAAGGGAATTCCTTCCTCAAACAGGTGTAATTGCCTTTCTACCTGTGAGAGCGTGAGCCCGTGTGCTTCTATTTGTTGTGTTTCTTTTTTAGTGAATTTTTTCATTGTTTAATAAATCATCTACTAATTGAATGGCTTCTTTAAATCGCTCTTCTTTATTTCCTTTCAAAATAGCGTAGGGTTTTTTTTCTTTTTTTAGTGCTTTTTCGAAAACAGAAAAAAGGGCTTCACGTTCTCCTGGTTTATCGCGTAAATCGTCTTCTTCCCAGATGGTGTCAATATACATTAAAAAATAAAAATCGTATTGATTTTGTGCCACTGCGTTTTTAATTTCCGTGGAACAAAACCCTTCATAATATACTTCAGAATATACTTTTAATTCGAGTAAATCTGTGTCACAAAATAAAATTTTATTAGCCTGTTTTGCTAATGTGTTTTCTGAATGTATTTGACCAATAGCAATGGGCATTAAATCATCGGGTGTACACTTTTCTTTTTTTACATCCCATTTTTTTTGCAGAAATTCTCGCATAAATTCAGGAACCCAATGGGTGTCATAATGTAGGGCTAATTCACCCGCAAGAGTAGTTTTCCCGGTAGATTCAGGGCCGAAAAGCACTACTTTAATTAGGTTAAAATTGTTTTGGGTTTGTTTAAGGTTTTTTTCCATGCCAGATAACCGTATATTGCAATGATGGTAAAAATTAAATATTGAAAGCTTGTAAAGGTATAGCCTTTATACAAATATAACGGCACCGAAATAATATCACCCACAATCCAAAAAAGCCAGTTTTCTAGTTTCTTCTTTGCCATTAACCACATTCCAACAAAAAATATTGCTGTGGTGATGGTATCTACATAGGCAACCCAACTATTCCATTTATCAAAAAACTGATAAACTATAAACACAAAAAATAGTGTGAAAATAAAAATAATAATTGCCATCTTTTTTTCTTGCAAAGTAGTTTTGGTAATGGGTATAAAATGGGTTTTATCAATTTTTCGTGTCCAAAGGTACCCGCCGTATATGCTCATTGAAAAATAATAGGCATTAATCATCATATCTCCTATTAATTCCCATTTGTACAATAAATAAACAAAGATAATGGTGCTTATAATTCCTGTGGGAAATACTAAAATAGAATCTTTTTTTGCATACCAAACGGATACTAGCCCAAAAATTACCGCAATAATTTCAAGCATTATGTGTGCGGTGGAATACGCACTGTATTGGCTAAAAAGAAGATCAAAAATGTGGGACATATTCACTTCGGTTTGATTTCACAATTTTAATGTAAAGCACTCCTCTTTCAATAGCCTCAAGGGCTATTTTTATTTCTGTATGGAGAACGTTCATTACAGCATCATAATTGCCATAAATTTGTGTGCTTAACGGGTTTTCTATGACTTTCAATCCAGAATTTCTCAATTTTAAAATAAAATCTATTATGGGTTGTTCAAAAGTGTCTTGTAACGGTGATAGGGTTAATTCAACCGATATTTGCATAATATAAAGAAGTTAGTGGGTGTTTACTTTTAAAATTCTATCCAAAAATTTTTATTTCTTACAATAAACTCAATTATTCATTTTCATAAACGTGTAATTTTGCTCCCATCCCATAATTAGTATATCCTTTTACGATTAATTCTGAATTTGGATTGTATTTAAGATTGAACGTTTGCCATTTTCGATTGTTAAAAAAAATGCGCCGCACAAAAGTTTTTTCGCCTTGAATGGCATTAGTAAAAGGAAGAAGCGGTCTAAAGGTGATAGATACTTTTTGGATGCCTTTAGGAGTTTTTATTTCATTATACTTTTTAGTTTGTAAAAGAACTCCTTTTTCATCGGTAGTGCCTAATACTTGAATGGCAACAAACAAACCGTTTTGAGGAATAAAAATATTTCTTTCGGTTACATCTAGTTCAAATAATTCTTTTTTGTCTTCTTCTGTAACCACAAAAACCACATTGCCATAATTTATTTCATTGCCAGGATAACCGTTTTTGTTTTCATAAAATTTTGCTCTTAACATGGTTGAAAAGGCTCTTGTTTTTGAAGATTTACCTCCCACCGATTCCTCTATATTTATGGGAAACAACAAAGTTGCTATTTTTGTAGATTGGTTGTCTATTTTATTGAAAAGTACCGCTACTTCGCTTTCTACGGTAGGTAACCAGGAATGAAAATAGTTTGTATGGGGTAAAGGTTTAATTTCTCTGGTTTTAAATTTACCTCGTTTAGCAGAAAATAAGACAACTTCTTGCAATTGGTCAATTTCCAAAGTCATTGTATAGGTTTCCAATAAATTATTTGTTGCTAGATGCAACTCTTTATAGCCCATTGAAGAAACAAAAAGTGAATCGACATCTTCATACTTTTTTTTATCAAATAAAAAATAGCCATTTGCATCAGCAAAGCTTCCTAGACCATTACCAAAAGAAATGGTGGCAAATGAAACCGGTTCCTTAGAATCTACGTCCACAAAATGTATGTTTTGACCAACAAAAGGTTGGGTAATTAGGAAGAAAAAAAAGAGTGTCTTAATCATTATAAATTACGTTTCAAAAGATTGCGTTTCAAAGGCTGTACCAATGACTACCATGTCGGCTCCTGCATTAAAAACTGCTTGTAAATCTTTAGCCGATGTAATGCCGCCTCCTACAAGTAAAGGAATTTGAATAGCCCCCTTAACTTCAGAAATTATCCTATTGTTTACCCGATTTAGTGCGCCACTTCCGGCTTCTAAGTAAATGAGTTTTTTCCCTAAATATTGCCCAGCTAGAGCAGTATTTATAACAATTTCTACTTGATTTTGAGCAATTGGTTTAGTTTTACTTACGCGTTCTACAGTACTTTCTTTACCGCCATCAATCAAAATATATCCAGTTGGGATAATTTCTAAATTAGTATTTTTTAAAACAGGAACAGCTTTAAGCTGTTGTTCTATTAAATATTCTGGGTTTCTACCAGAGAGCAAAGACAAAAATAAAATAGCATCTGCAGCATCTGAAATCTGTTTAGCATCACCTGGAAATAATAGTATTGGAAGTTTGCTAAATTTTTTAATACATAAAACCGTTTTAGAGGTTTTTTTTCTTTCAGAGGTGCTTCCTCCTACAAACAAATGGGTTACTTGTTGTGGAAGATATTTAAAAAAATTCGAGCAATTTTCAATTTGAAAAGTATCTGGATCTATTAAAACGGCAAGAAGTTTATTTCTTTTTGCAATTTGTCGGAGTATGTTTTGGTAAATAGAATTCATTAAAAAATAGTCTTTCTAAGTTATTTCCGAATGGATTTTTCTAAAGCATAAACGCAGGTAAATCCTTCAAATTCAAAAAAATATAATTGATATGAACTGATATTTCCGTTAAAAATAACATCACCTGTTGACTCCCCAGCTTCAAAAGGAAAATCTTTTATGTCAATATGATGTAAAAAACTAACTCCTTTTTTTGCATACAATTTATATAAGGATTCTTTCGCCCCCCAAACAATGGTAAGTTTTCTAATAACTGCTTCATCATTTGCTAGTGTTCTGTATTCTTTAAGCGGGGTAAATTTATTTGCAATTTTTAAAATTTTATCTCTTTGCATTTCAATATCAATTCCTACTTCCGAATTGCTTATTATAATTCCAGAAAAAGTATAAGAATGGGTTATAGAAATGCATTTTCCATCTTTTAAATTAGGTTTGCCATTTTCGTCATAAAACAAGTCGTCATCGGTATAACCTATTTCTGCTAAAAGATGCCGAACGCTCATAAATCCACGGCGGTGCATATCAGAAAGCATTCCTTTTACTCGAGCTTGGCAATTAGTAGATAGCATGATTCCCTTACATAAATCTTTATAAGATTCTTCAATCTTCCAAATAAGAACTTTTGTATTGGGGTTTACTGTTATTGTTTTGTAAAGAGGCATGAGATTTATTATATATTATGTATTTTTGTGCTTTAAAAAAATTTTGCTAAATACAAATATAATACTATGAGTACAAAATCAGTGCCTTTCACGGCGTATAAAGTAAAAGATATTTCTCTGGCCGCTTGGGGGAGAAAAGAAATTGAATTAGCTGAATCTGAAATGCCAGGTTTAATGTCGTTAAGAGAAGAATATAAAAACGAACAGCCTTTAAAAGGTGCGCGTATTGCAGGCTGTTTACACATGACCATTCAAACAGCCGTATTAATTGAAACCTTAACGTCTCTTGGCGCTGAAGTTACATGGAGTTCTTGTAATATATTTTCTACTCAAGACCAAGCTGCTGCAGCCATTGCAGACACAGGAGTTTCTGTATATGCTTGGAAAGGTATGAATGAAGAAGAATTTAACTGGTGTATTGAGCAAACGTTATTCTTTGGTGAAGACCGCAAACCGTTAAACATGATTTTAGATGACGGTGGTGATTTAACCAATATGATTTTAGACAACTATCCAGAGTTAGCTCCCGGAATAAAAGGTCTTTCAGAAGAGACCACTACTGGAGTTCACCGTTTATACGAACGAGTGAAAAACGGAACCCTTACCATGCCTGCTATTAATGTAAATGATAGTGTTACTAAATCAAAATTTGACAATAAATACGGCTGTAGAGAAAGTGCTGTAGATGCAGTGCGTCGTGCAACAGACACCATGCTTGCTGGAAAACGTGTAGTAGTTTGCGGTTATGGCGATGTGGGTAAAGGTACCGCAGCTTCTTTTAAAGGGGCAGGCTCTATCGTTACCGTTACTGAAATTGATCCAATTTGTGCTTTACAAGCCGCTATGGATGGCTTTGAAGTAAAAAAATTAGACACCATTATTGGAAATGCAGATATTGTTTGTACTGCTACTGGAAATAAAGACATTATTAAAGAACGTCATTTTAGAGCAATGCGTGACAAAGTAATTGTTTGTAACATTGGGCATTTTGACAATGAAATTGACATGGCCTGGTTAAATAAAAACTACGGAAATACAAAGGACGAAATCAAACCTCAAGTAGATAAATATACCGTAGACGGGAAAGATATCGTTATACTTGCTGAAGGTCGATTAGTAAACCTAGGTTGTGCAACCGGTCATCCAAGTTTTGTTATGAGTAACTCCTTTACAAACCAAACACTAGCACAAATTGAGCTTTGGAAAAACAGTGCAAATTATGAAAATGATGTGTATATGTTGCCTAAACATTTAGACGAAAAAGTTGCAAGATTACATTTAGAACGAATAGGTGTTGAATTAGAAAGTTTAACAGAGGAACAAGCTGCTTACATTGGCGTAACTGTTGCGGGTCCTTTTAAACCGGAATATTATAGATATTAGATTAGATAGTTTATATAAAAAACCCTTGCAGTTTGAAACTGCAAGGGTTTTTTTTAAATATATTAATATTAGTCCTGCATTGCAAGCATACAATCGGTATAGTTATATACTTGTTGATGAATTAATGCCAAGCCTTCTTCGCGAGTTGCGGTTGGGTCTATTTTTACTTCTTGACCATCTGGCATATATACGATATAAAGTCCTTCTTGCATAGAAGAAAGTTTAATGATTTCTCCATTTTGCTTCACTGCATTCCAAGATTTTTCAGAAGGTTTGTAAACTAAATCTAATTTTTGACCCTGATTTACACCTTCAATAACTGAAATTTGCAAGCGATTTTTGGTAGCCACCATTTGGTATTTATTTCCATCACGCATTACAATCTGAGTTTCCATATCGCCTTCATTCATCGCAATTGGGTTTGAACCGGACCAAAATTCAATAACGTTAAAAATGATTATATCGCCTAAAAAGAAAAGGCCATAAACAGGTACAATGTTTAATCCCCAAAACACAAGGTTATTTACAAACTTACTGTCGGAAATCTCCATATTCCAGTCTTTTAAATTATTAAAAGCACTGAAAGATCCAAGACAACTGGTAAAAAGCATAGTGCTTGAAAGCGCTGTGCATAAAAAAAGTTTTTTTCTCATGTTAATATGTATTAGTTAGGGTATGAAATTACAAAAAATTTAGATAAATTGACACCCCATGTAAGAATAAACTTATTACAAAACCATTTGAAATTTAATTCATTAAAAAAAGCCTTTACAATTTCTTGAAAAGGCTTTTTAATATTAAATTAAGAGAGCAATTATGCTTCAAAAGGCACTATAGAAACGTACGATTTGTTATTTCTCTTTTTAGTAAATTTTACTAATCCGTCCACTTTAGCGTGAAGGGTATGATCTTTTCCGGAATACACATTTTCACCGGGATTGTGTGTATAACCTCTTTGTCTTATGATAATATTTCCAGCGATAGCGGATTGACCACCAAAAATCTTAACTCCTAAGCGTTTTGATTCAGATTCTCTACCATTTTTGGAACTACCAACTCCTTTTTTATGTGCCATTGTATTTTGGTTTTACTTTTTAAAAATCAATTAACTTAAAGCGTCTATTAATTCCGCTTTTTTCAAAGAAGAGTATCCTTCAAGACCTCTTTCTTTAGCCATTTCTCTTAACTCAGCAACTGTTTTAGTTGATAAGTCTAATGTATCAACCTCGGTTTTAGGCGCAGATTTTTTTTCAACTACAGAAGCAGCTTTTACTTCTGCTTTTTTAGAAATTTCTTTTTTTGCCCCTGAAGCAACAATGCTATCAATTACAATTTCAGAAAAATATTGACGGTGACCATTTTTCTTTTGGTAACCTTTACGTCTTTTCTTTTTGAAAACGATTACTTTATCTCCTTTTAAGTGTCTGGTTATTGTTGCTCCTACCAAAGCACCTTCTATAGCCGGGGCGCCTAAAGTGATTGTATCACCATCTTCTATAAGAAGAACTCTGTCAAAAGAAACCTTTGCTCCTTCATCGTCAGATAAACGGTGAACAAATACTTTTTGGTCTTTTGCAATCTTAAATTGCTGCCCTGCTATCTCTACAATTGCGTACATAGCGTATTTTTTAATTAATTATTTTGTTAATGCACTGTGCGTTTAGCCAATGCGGGCGCAAATATACATTGAATTTATTAAATAACAAACACTTTTTAATTGGTCTTTTAGATATTACCATTTTTTTTAGGTGTGGTATTCCAAGTTTCTTTTAAAAGCTGCATAAACGCAAGGGTTAAAATAAAACTGGTTGCCAAACCCATTATCAAAATTGTAAAAATTAATAGAGATGGATAATTATAATTTGACTCCCAATTTCCTAAAATTTGCTCTGCAAAATTCTCGTCTAGATGATAAATATAGATTGCCATAAATAAGGAAAACAAAGCAGACCCTAAAGCTCCACTATACAGTCCTGCCTGAAATCCTTTCTCAAACTTAAAGTGTTTATGGTTATTCTTATAATCTGAAATTGCCATAAAAACACCCGCACCAATTATAACGCCATTAAAAGCACTTAAAACAGGGTAAATATGTAGTCCAATAATTTTTAAAATTAGAAAATATACAATTAAAAAAATTGCTATTCCCATTCCATACTTAAAATATAATTTATTCATTAGGTTTATTATTTTTTGAATAGAAAACCAATTTCGGTATTTTTATTCAAAAAAAATCCAAATGCTTTGTTAATTTTTTTATAGAAATTGGTTGAAGCTTTATAAATAACTAAATTTGTTTTCCATAAATATGTAACTATATGGAACAAATAACTACCTATGGGGGAGTTCAAACAGTAATCACAAAAAAATAACGTATGAAAAAAACAATTTTTACACTTACTTCATTGTTTTTGGCTTTTTCTATTAGTCAAGCACAAGAAGTAAAATTTGAAGAATACACTTTAGACAATGGTCTTCAAGTAATTTTACACCAAGATGACACATCGCCTATTATTATAACCTCTGTAATGTACCAAGTTGGGGCAAAAGATGAAAATCCAGAAAGAACGGGTTTTGCCCACTTTTTTGAGCATTTACTTTTTGAAGGCACCAAAAATATTGAGCGTGGAGAGTGGTTTAAAATCGTTTCTTCAAATGGAGGAAGCAATAATGCTAACACTAACGATGACCGGACCTATTATTACGAAGTTTTTCCCTCAAATGCAATAGAACTTGGATTATGGATGGAAAGCGAGCGTTTGCTTCATCCTATAATTAATCAAATAGGTGTGGATACCCAAAATGAAGTGGTTAAAGAAGAAAAACGCCTTCGAGTAGATAACCAACCCTACGGAAATTTATTTGCTGAGGTTAAAAAAAATATGTTTAAAAAACACCCATATCGCTGGTCAACCATTGGCGATATGAATCATCTAGACGCGGCTACCTTAGAGGAGTTTTTAGCTTTTAATGAAAAGTTTTATGTACCAAATAATGCAACTTTAGTAGTTGCCGGAGACATAAACAAGCCTGAGGTAATGAAGATGATAAAGGACTATTTTGGAAGCATTCCTAGAGGCAATGATGTTAAAAGAGTTTCCATTAAAGAAGAACCCATAACCAAACAGATTGACGCCGTGGCGTATGACCCAAATATTCAAATACCCGCAATTGTTCATGCATACAGAACACCTGCAATGAATACTAGAGAGGCTCGCATTTTAGACATGGTTTCTACTATTTTAAGCGATGGTAAAAGCTCCAGATTATACAAAAAATTAGTGGACGAAAAAAAAATAGCATTGCAAGTATCTGCCTTTAATGTAAGCCAACAAGATTATGGTATGTATTTAACCTTTGCACTTCCATTAAACAACACTTCTTTGGCTGACCTGACTAAGGAAATTGACGAGGAAATCGTAAAAATTCAAACCGAATTAATTTCTGAGAGAGAATATGAAAAATTGCAAAATGTATTTGAAAATAATTTTGTGAATTCTAATGCTAGTATTGCTGGTATAGCTGGATCATTAGCCACTTTTCAAATGCTTTATGGTGATATTAATTTAATCAACAACGAAATTGATATTTATCGCTCTATCACCCGTGAAGAAATTCGTGAAGCAGCAAGTAAATACTTGAATACTAACCAAAGATTGCGTTTAGAATACTTACCAAAATCAGAACAATAAAAATTATTTTTATGAAAAAATATATAATATCCTTATTTCTGTGTTTATTTTTTGCAACCATTATCACAGCACAAATTGACCGGTCTAAACGCCCTATTCCTGGACCAGCACCAACCATAAATCTTAGTGAGCCGCAAACTTTTAATTTAGATAACGGGTTAAAAGTTATGGTGGTTAAAAACACCAAACTTCCAAGAGTACGCATTCAACTGCTTATTGATAATCCATTGTATGCATCAGGTGACAAAGTGGGAGTAGAAAGTTTGTTAGCATCTATGTTAGGAAACGGCACAACTTCTATTTCTAAAGATGCTTTTAATGAAGAAATTGATTTCCTAGGTGCTTCCGTAAATTTTGGTTCCCAAGGCGCATTTGCAAGTTCATTATCTAAATATTTTAGCAGAGTATTTGAATTGATGGCAGATGCTGCCATAAATCCATTATTGACAGAGGAAGAGTTTCAAAAAGAAAAAGACAAACTTTTAGAATCTCTTAAAAATAATAAAACCGATGTCTCTACCGTTTCTCGTCAGGTTTCTACTGCATTACTTTACGGAAAAACCCACCCAAAAGGAGAGTTTGTTACCGAAGAAAGTGTACGAAAAATTACCTTTCAGGATGTAAAAAATTATTATGACAATTTCTTTTCGCCCGCAAATGCCTATTTAATTGTTATAGGTGACGCAAGCACTAGCGAAGTACAATCTTTAGCTAATCTACATTTTTCAAAATGGCCAAAAAAAACTGTGCCTAAAGTGAACTATTCTGCTCCAAAAGATGCCCAATTTACCCAAATCAATTTTATTGACATGCCAAATGCTGTACAATCAGAAATTGTTGTTGAAAATGTAGTACATTTAAAAATGAGTGATCCTGATTATCACGCAGTGCTTATTGCCAATCGCATATTGGGTGGCGATTTTAACAGCTTACTAAATATGAATCTGCGCGAAGCAAACGGCTATACCTATGGCGCTCGTTCTTCTACCGGTGCCGGAAAAGACGTTACTCGTTTTAATGCGACTACTAGTGTAAGAAATGCTGTAACAGACAGTTCGGTAGTTGAAATGCTTAAAGAAATTCGCTTCATAAGAGACCATAAAGTAACTACTGAGCAACTTCACAACGCTAAAGCAAAATATACAGGCGACTTCGTTTTAGCATTAGAACGCCCAGAAACAGTTGCTAATTATGCATTAAATATCGAAACTCAAAAGCTTCCAAAAGACTTTTACCAAAATTACCTTCGTAAAATAAATGCCGTAACCCAAGCAGATGTAGAGCGTGTTTCAAAAAAATATTATTTAGTCGATAATTTACGAATTGTAGTTACCGGGAAAGGCTCAGAGGTCTTAAATGGATTAAAAAATATCAAAAACGCAAATGGAAAATTAATTCCAGTGTTTTATTTTGATATTTATGGAAACCCAACTGACGAACCCAACTATACTTTTGAAATAGATGCTTCTATAACCGCAGAAACTGTTTTAAATGACTACATCAACGCCATAGGAGGAAAGAGTAAATTAGAAGGAGTAAATACCCTGTTTACATCAGCAAATGCCGAAATGCAAGGCATGCAATTGGGTATGGAAATGAAATCGACAAAATCTAATAAAAACTCCTTAGCAATTTTAATGGGTGGAATGGCAATGCAAAAAACCATTTTTGATGGACAAAACGGTTATTCCATGGCGCAAGGACAAAAAATAGACTTTACCGCAGACCAAATTGAGTCTTCAAAAAATAGTGCAGTTCCTTTTCCTGAACTTACTTCAAAAGGAGCAACATTAAAAGGTGTTGAAAATATAAATGGTGTTAACGCATATGTAATTGCTCTTACCAAAAATAGTTTTGGCTATTATGATATGGAAACCGGTTTAAAACTAAAAAACGAAACCATACAAGATATAAACGGAACAGAAATACGAACTGCAATAAACTATGGCGAGTATAAAGAAGTTGGGGGCATCAAATTTCCACACACAATTGCCGTTGCAGCAGGACCTCAAGAACTTAAATTTGAGGTTGCAGAAATAAAAATCAATGAAGGAGTTAGTGATGAAGATTTTAACTAAAATCTAATAAAACCAATTAAGTACAAACCACCTTGTTTTTCTGATAAAAGTTCAGAAACAAGGTGGTTTTTTTATGCATAAAAATTAAACAAATTCCATTTAGGTGGCAATTTGTTTCTTTCGATCTTTTCGATTTGCTAAAATCACACCTAACAAAATTACCAATGTTGCTAATCCTTGATAAACATTAAATTTTTCACCATCCAAAACGCCCCAAAGTAATGCTACAATTGGAATAGTATAGGTAACCGAAGTTGAAAAAACAGGAGTACTAATTTGAATGAGTTTATTAAAAATAAGCAATGCCAAAGCAGAGCCAAAAACAGCAAGTATAGTTACAAACCCAATAGAAGTCAAAGTTTCCGGTGAAGTAATAATTTCTTGACTAAAAAATCCAGTGGACAACAAAATAAGAAAAGAAGGAACCATAATCACCAAAAAACTACCTGTAGAAATTGCCAAAGGCGACAGCTCTTGTAAATAGGTTTTAATTATATTTACATTCATAGCATACCCCAATGTAGCCAAAAATATAAATAAAACATACCTATAATCCTGATCTGGGTTAATGGAAGAGCCTTGCCAAATAAGCAACAAGCACCCTAAAAGTCCAATTATCACTCCAAAGAGTTGACGTCTTGTAAAACCAATTGCAAAAAACATAGAGCCAAAAATAAGTGTCATAATTGGAGTTGTAGCATTCAAAATAGAAGAAATTGCACTATCAATTTCGGTTTGTGCATAGGCAAAACAAAATGCAGGTATAAATGTTCCTATTGTTCCAGCGATGGCAACCCATTTCCACTGGTTTTTTTCAATTTTTTTTAATCGTGTAAAACCAATAATAAAAAGAAAAATAGACGCAATCAAAACGCGTAAAGCACCAACTTGAATAGGGGTCAATCCTACAAGTGATTTTTTAATTAAAATGAATGAGCTTCCCCAAATGATAGAGAGAATGATTAAAAAACCCCACTTTATATTAGACTTTTCCATAGTAAAATTTAAAACAACAAATTTGGAAATTAAAAAGGAATAATGGCACTCATTTTGTAATTTTGTAAAAATTTAAAAAAATCTGTAAATGAAAACTTTAAAATTTGTCCTTCCATTATTTATCCTAGCATTAGTAATTTCCTCCTGTAAAAAAGAAACTACCATTGAAACCAAAACTGTTGAAATTTCTGAAGCCACTCATGAAAAAGTACTAAACCCAAATGCAAACTACCTCACCGCTAGTTTTGGTGTTGAGGGCATGAAATGTGCTATGGGTTGTGCAAAAGTTATTGAAAAAAACTTATTTGCCTTAGACGGTGTAAAAGAAGCTGTGGTAGATTTTGACTCAAAAACCGCTACGGTTACTTATGATGAAGCTCTAGTAAACAAAGAAAGCTTAACTGCCTCTGTAACCGCCACTTCTAACACCTATACAGTTATTTCTTGGGAAAACAAAACGCAGCCTATTGAAAAAACTATGGAAGAATTGTAATTAATTTTTCCACTCTATAGTTTCCATAATTCTGCGAATATCCTCTCTTAAATAAGCTGCGGCTGGGTAAATAGAATCAAAATTTGGTTTGCTATTAAAGTAAAGTGAACCAGTTATAAAATGATGTACACTATCCGTAACATAAAACTGCGATGGCGTAGCAGCGTTTCCATTTATCATATATAACATTCCATATACTTTATGGATAGAATCTACTCTAGGCTGCTCAAAAATAGCAGATGCCTTTATGGTATGATCATAAGTTAGTTTTTGAGCATCAAAAAGTAATGAATCTAAATTATGGTTTTTCACCTCTCTATACGTCATATATATAGTAGCCCTCATTTGAGGATACTCTATATTGATCCAACAATTATTTTTTAGGTAAAGGTTTGATTCCTTGTTCCTATAAAAAACAAAAGGGCAACCTTCAGGAGATTTCTGGTAAATTGGCTCTGGATATTCTAAGCGCAACATAGCTTTTGGTTTAATAACCACCTCGTTTTCACAGGATAATAAAACCAAGAATAAAAATAGCGCAAAAAAATACTTCATAAAATTTTATTTTTTTTTATTAGAATTATGAAAAATTCTATTTAGGTGTAATAGAAAGTTTAATTTGCTTGATGCGTTTATTTTCAAAGATTTCTACAGTAAACGAATAATTATGATAGATAATTACTTCGCCTTTTTTAGGAAATCCTCTAGATATTTCTAATAAAAATCCTGCTAAGGTCTCTGCTTCGCCTTTTTCTTCTTCAAAAATAGAATTATCTTCTAATTTAATAACTCTATAAAAATCTTTTAAAGGGGTTTTTCCTTCAAAAACAAAATTATGATCATCTAACTTAGAAAATATTAAATCTTCATCATCAAATTCATCGCTAATATCCCCTACTATCTCTTCGATGATATCCTCTAAAGAAATAACGCCACAAGTACCCCCATATTCATCTACCACAATGGCAAGATGAATTCTTTTTTCTTTAAATTCATTCAATAAATCGTCCAGCTTTTTATTTTCGGGAACAAAAAAGGGTTCTCGCAATAAAGAAATCCAATTAAACTGCTTTCTATCTATATAAGGTATTAAATCTTTTACATATAATATACCGATAATGGTATCTATGTTTTCTTTATAAACGGGAATTCGAGAAAAACCTTGCTCAATAATTTGTGGTAAAATATCTTTATAAGGCAAATCATCCCGCAAAGCAAAAATATCCATTCTAGGCTTCATCACTTGTTTAGTGTCTGTATTGCCAAAAGATACAATTCCTTGTAAAATTTTTTGTTCTTCCATGGTTGTGTCATCTTCTGAAGTTAGTTCTAATGCCTGTGACAGTTGATCAACACTAAGATTGGTTTTTTGCTTACCAAACTTTTGATGAATATATAATGTAACCGATCGCATAGGAAGAGAAATGGGAGAAAGCAGAACATCTAAAATTTTTATGGGATACGCTATAAATAAAGAAAATTTCATTTTATTTCTACTTGCATAAATCTTGGGCAAAATTTCGCCAAAAAGTAAAATTAAAAACGTGGCTAACCCAACCTTTATAAAGAAAACCAAGTCTAAAGTGAAATAGTTTAGGTTTAAGCTTGTTTGCACATTTTGAAACCAAACGGAACTTAGCGATTCAAATAAAATAACAATTGCAATATTGATGGTGTTATTTGCAACTAAAATCGTAGCCAAAAGTTTTTTGGGTCTATCCAGTAATTTAATGATGATGGTTTGTTTTTTACTTCTTTTAGCTGGGTCTAATTCAAAATCGGTAGGAGTAAGAGAAAACAATGCAACTTCTGCGCCTGAAATTAAGGCAGAAAACAACAACAAAATAAGAAGAGCAACGATGCCAAAAATTTGGGCAATTTCAAAAATTAAAGGAAATAGTATTAAACTCGGGGGTTCTGGATCCAAAATTAAATAGTTTCGTTAAACATAAAATTAAAAAGAAAGGTTATCCTCCTAAATATGGTTTTCTATATCTTCGGCAAAATTATCGTTTTTTGAGATATTTTCAGCGCGTGCTGTATCTTTTATAGCTGAAGGAGCATCCCCTTTTGGCGTTAAAAACGTAAAATCAGTACATTGTATTTCCGTACTATATTTTTCATGACCTTGGTCATCTTGCCATTTTCGGGTTTTCAATCTGCCTTCAATATATACTTTATCCCCTTTTTTTAAATATTTTTCACAAATTTCTGCCGCTTTATTTCGAACTACAATGTTATGCCATTCTGTATTGGTAACACGCTCTCCTGAAGTTTTATTTACATAAGTTTCGTTTGTGGCTAACGAAAATCTGCCTATGCTGCCTCCTCCTTCAAAATAAATAGTTTTTACATCGCCGCCGGTATGTCCTATAAGCATTACTTTATTTAGAGTGCCTGTCATAATTTTATTTTGCTAATTTCTCAAAGGTATCAAAATTTACAGTCTTATAAAAGGAGAATTTTGTAATAAAATTATGCAAAACAATTGGAACTGCAAAAGAGGCAATTTGCGAAAAACAAATGCCATAATCTCTTATTTCTGATGTTTTTACAATCCAAAACCGAATATGTATATGCTGATGCGAAAGTTTATGAATAATTGGAGTTTCATTAAAAAGAGATGCCGTTTGTACACTTGCAAATGGTATTTTATTTTGAATTTCGGTTTTCCTCAAAAAACTATTTTCAGAAGTTTCTACCAACGGAAATTCATACAAGTTTTTCCAGATACCCTGTTGAGTTTGCTGTTTTAAAATGGTTTTATCATCGCTTGAAAGGATTACTAGGTAATTAAAAAATCGATTTCTAACCTTTATCTTTGAAATTTTTACTGGAAGCAAATGGACTTGCTTATTTAAAAAAGCATAGCACGAATTTTGAAAAATACACGCTTCGCAAGAAGGATTTCTGGGTTTGCACCACAGCGCTCCAAATTCCATTATAGCCTGATTATATGTTCCAGAATTTTCAATATCCATCACCTCTTGAGCAAGCTCTTTAAAGTCTTTTATTCCTTTTGAGGTGTTTCTAGGGGTTTGTAAACCAAAAACTCTAGAAAGCACCCGATATACATTGCCATCAACAACGGCCTGAGGTTCATTAAAACAAATAGAGGAGATAGCACTTGCCGTATAATCACCTATTCCTTTTAGTTTAAGCAGCTCTTTATATGAAGATGGAAAAATCCCTTTATTAGTATCTACAACAAATTTTGCTGTATGATGAAGGTTTCTGGCTCTTGAGTAATACCCAAGTCCTTGCCATAATTTTAGAACATCGTGTTCAGAAGCTTCAGCTAAATCAAAAACAGTAGGAAAGGATTGGATAAAAGACAAATAAAAGGGCATACCTTGTTCTATTTTTGTTTGCTGTAATATAATTTCAGAAAGCCAAATAAAATATGGATCTGTTGTTTTACGCCACGGTAAATCTCGTTTATTATCTAAATACCACAATATTAGTTTGTTAGAAAATTTCATTTAAAAAATTGAGTACGCACAAAAATAAAGTATATCTAATTATTTTTTAATCTTTTAGGATTGTTTTCTTGATTTTAAAATCACTATATTTGCGGTCTTAAAAAAAATTATTTTTTAATCCTAAAATATTATAGAATGACAAAAGCAGATATCGTAGCTAAAATTTCAGAAAAGCTAGGGATGGAAAAAGGAGATGTACAAGCTACTGTTGAAACGTTTATGACAGAAGTTAAAAATTCATTAGAAGGTGGTGACAATGTTTATTTAAGAGGGTTTGGAAGTTTTATCATTAAAACCCGAGCAGAAAAAACAGGCCGCAACATTTCAAAAAACACAACAATAAAAATACCGGCACACAATATCCCTGCATTCAAACCAGCAAAAGTTTTTGTTGAAGGAGTGAAAGGCAATGTAGAGGTAAAATAATTTTTTAATAACTTAAAACACAAGAAATATGCCAAGTGGTAAAAAAAGAAAAAGACACAAGGTAGCAACCCACAAGCGCAAAAAGAGAAGCCGCGCTAATCGCCACAAGAAAAAGTAGTTTCTAACTACTTTTCCCATTTAGTACATATTAGTTCTTTGACAATGAAATTAACAAAAAACAATGCTATAGCTCTTTTGTAGCGCATTGTGCTTTGTACTAATTTCGCCGGGTTTCAAACACCTGTGATAAAATTTTGTTTAATCCATCCCGATTTAACATCGGGACAAAAATTAATAAGAGTGAGCTACGAATTATTTATTAGATCCGGTTCCTCAGAAGTTGATTTTGCCCTATTAAAAGATGGAAAACTTATTGAATTACACAAAGAAGAGGATGACAGTGAATTTGCCGTTGGTGATGTGTTTATAGCCAAAGTACGCAAAACTGTGCCTGGACTCAATGCTGCTTTTGTAAATGTAGGCCATGAAAAAGACGCCTTTTTACATTATCAGGATTTAGGGCCACAACTTCCTTCTCTTTTAAAATTCATAAAACGTGTAAGCACAGGTAAACTTAAAGATTACTCTTTAAAAAATTTCCCATTTGACAACGATATTGATAAAAATGGCAAAATAAACGATGCCATAAAATCAAATCAATCGTTATTGATTCAAATAGTAAAAGAACCCATCTCCACAAAAGGACCCAGAATTAGTTCTGAGTTATCCATTGCTGGAAGATATATTGTTTTGGTTCCTTTTTCTGATCGGGTTTCTATTTCTCAAAAAATAGAATCCAAAGAAGAAAAAGAGCGACTAAAACGCTTGGTTCAAAGCATCAAACCAAAAGGATTTGGTGTTATTATTAGAACAGTAGCAGAGGGCAAAAAAGTAGCTGAACTGGACAAAGATTTACAAAACTTGCTTGACCGCTGGTCTGCAATGTGTAAAAAGCTACAAAACGCGCATCATCCATCAAAAGTAATGAGCGAAATGAACCGTGGTTTATCTATTATTAGAGATTTACTCAACGATTCCTTTTCAGCCATTCATATTGATGACGAAACGCTTTATTTAAAAATTAAAGATTATGTGCATGAAATTGCACCTAACAAAGAATCTATTATCAAGTTGTACGATTCAAATGTGCCTATTTTTGAAAAATTTGGTATTGACAGACAAATAAAAACATCGTTTGGACGTACTGTATCAGCAAGTAAAGGTTCCTATTTGGTTATTGAACATACCGAAGCACTTCACGTTATAGACGTAAATAGTGGAAATAGATCCAACAAATCAGATAGTCAAGAAGGTACTGCTTTAGAAGTAAATTTAATCGCTGCATCTGACATTGCTCGGCAACTAAGATTGCGCGATATGGGTGGAATTATTGTAGTCGATTTTATCGACATGGCAAATCCAAACCACAGAAAACAACTTTTTAATCATCTTCGCGATGAAATGAAAGATGACAGGGCAAAACATAAAATTTTGCCGCCAAGTAAATTTGGATTAATCCAGATTACAAGACAACGCGTCAGACCTGAAATGAACATAAAAACCCGCGAGGAAGATCCAAACGGAGAAAATGGAGAAATTGATGCTCCTATTTTAATTGTTGACAGAATAACTGACGACTTAAAAAGATTAAATAAAAAAGACTATAAAAAGATAACTTTAAACACACATCCTTTTATAGCAGCCTTTCTTACAAAAGGTTTTCCATCTGTGCGATCTAAATGGTTTTTAGAGCACAAAAAATGGGTAAAAATTCAACCAAGAGATGCTTACACGTATCTAGAATATCATTTTGTTGATAAAAATGGTAAAGAGATTAAATAAACAAAAAGCGCTTTGTGAAAACAAGGCGCTTTTTTTATACCTAATTTTTAAAAACTTTATGTAGTTAACTACTTGTTTAATAATCATTTAAAGATAATTATTAAAATTGCTTTGGCTTCTTAGAGGATAAATATACCCCAGTAAAAATTAATAGTGCGGCTATTAAGCGAAGTGGTGTAAATTGGTCAACCCCTAACAGCACTGCAAAAATAACCGCTATTACCGGCTGTAAATATATAAACGCTCCAATGGTAGATGCTTTTAATTCACGCAACGCATAAATATTAAACAAATAGGTTAACACTGTTGTAAATACTACTACAAAAGCCATTTCCAACATAACAACATATGGAAGTGAAGTCCATTTTACTTCCATAAACTCATGAATTCCAATCGGTAAATTCATTAGAAATGCAAAAAGAAAAAGCCACTTCATCAAAGTAATCGAACTATACTTTGCCGTTAATGATTTTACTAAAATAAGATAAATGGAATACGAAATCGCATTGACAATAAATAATAGGTTTCCTAAAGGTATATTTGGCGCATTAAACTGTTGTCTTTCCCCAAAAAATATAAGAGCTAATACTCCAGCCAACCCCAAAACAATTCCAATTATTTTTATTAAAGAAATGCGTTCTTGAATTAGTATAGCAGAAAGTATTAAAAGCAAAACTGGTGAAATGGTAATAACAACAGAACTATTTATAGGTGTAGAAAGACTCAATCCCTTAAAAAACATCAACATATTTATTACCATCCCAAAAAGAGAACAAAGCACAAGTCGCTTCCAGTCTTTTAAGTCAATTTTTTCGGTGGGATATGCTAAAGAAAAAATCCAAAATAATAATGCTGCTCCAGAAACCCGTAACAATATAAAACCGAAAGGTTCAATATAAATAGGCATTAATCCTTTTGCGATAGTATGATTGATGGCATAAATAGTGCTAGCTGCAGTGGCAGCAAGTAAAGCAATAGACCTTTTATTCATGCATCCTTTTTTTTGCGGCCTCAATGGTTGCTTTTGCATTTCCTATAAAAAGAGCTTGATCCATTATAATTATTGGCCGTTTTAAAAACGTGTAGTGTTCTAATAATAAATTTTTGTAATCCACTTCTTTAAGGTTTTTAGATCTTAAATCTCGCTCTTTATAAAGTTGTGCTCTTTTGCTGAATACGGCTTCATAACTTCCCGAAAGCTCTTTTAAAGCCTCCAAATCCTTTTCAGTAAGAGGTTTGGTTTTTATATCATTAAGGATAAATGTGGAAGGAATTTCCAATGCTGATAAAATACTCTTGCAGGTAGAACATGTGGATAAATAATAAATTTTTTTCACGATTTTATATAAGTGCTTTAATGAAATTCAATATACTGCAAAACCTCCTCTTTTGAAAAATTTAACTGTATTTGCCCTTCTGCATAACTGGCAATTTCATATTGGTTATATATCAAAACCACATCGTTCTCTGTAAACCCAATATTTTCAGGCAAATAAAAAGTGTCCTTTTCAAACCAAAATCCAGTAGTATTGATAGAGCTGTCTTTAGAGATTTTATAAACCTCTCTAAATTTATTTTCTGAATATTTTAAAAAGGCTCCAAGGTCCTTAAATAGAGTGTTCTCTGACAGTCTTTCTCCTGTTTTTACGTCAAAATTTAAATAATTTGTGCCACTATACCCATGAGCTCCTCCTTTGTAGAGGTAATAATCTAACTGTATACAAACTAAATTTTCTGAAAAATAAGAAATTCGCATGGTCGTTTCTGCATTATATTCAGAAAATGAATTTCCAAAATCTGTTTTAAACTGTTTATAATCCTTTATAAAAGAAACAACAGCATCCTTAATTGTTGCCCCTTTTTGAACATCCTCATTATTACTAGTAAGAATTTCATTTAGGTGTTCTTCTATTTCCGTATTAATTTTTTTAGAAATTTCAGCATTTCCCGTTGCCAAAAGATAGCGCACATTTAATTCAGGACAATGAAATGAGGAACAAATTTCAAAAGAATCTGCGGTTAATTGTATTTTGGTAAATGCAAGAGGTTTTTCAAATTTGCAACCTAGTATTAAAAATAAAACAGAAATAAAAGCCAAAATTTTTCGCATAAATAAAAAGGTATTAAACAAAGGTTAAAGGTACATTTAGATTTAATATTGACCGAATAATCTCTTACATTTGTTGTTAACAAAAAAGTTTTCTTATGAAATTTAATACCAAAACAATTCATGGTGGGCAACACAATGTAGACCCTGCTTATGGCGCCGTTATGCCGCCAATATATCAAACAAGCACCTATTCTCAAACCACTCCAGGAGGGCATAAAGGATATGAATACTCCAGAAGTGGAAACCCCACTCGAACTGCTCTTGAAAACGCTTTTGCTAGTATTGAAAACGGTAAATTCGGTCTTGCTTTTAGCTCTGGATTAGCCGCTATAGATGCTGTTATGAAACTTTTAAAACCCGGCGATGAGGTGGTTTCTACAAACGATTTATATGGAGGTAGTTATCGGCTTTTCACTAAAATCTATCAAGATTTCGGTATAAAATTTCACTTTGTAGGCATGCAAGATGCTAATGCTATTGAAAAATACATAAATAAAAACACCAAACTTCTTTGGGTAGAAACTCCTACAAACCCAATGATGAATATCATAGACATTAAAGCTTGTGCGGCACTCTCAAAAAAACACAACATCCTTTTAGCAGTTGATAATACCTTTGCAACACCATATTTACAACAACCTTTAGAACTAGGAGCCGATATAGTGATGCATTCAGCTACAAAATATTTAGGAGGACATAGCGATGTAGTTATGGGTGCTTTAATAGTTAAAGACGAAAAATTAGCAGAACGTTTGTACTTTATTCAGAACGCTAGTGGTGCAGTTTGTGGCCCTCAAGACAGTTTTCTTGTTCTTCGCGGAATAAAAACCTTGCATATAAGAATGCAAAGACATTGTGAAAATGGTAAAGCCATCGCAGACTATTTATCCACCCATCCTAAAATAGAAAAGGTCTATTGGCCGGGATTACCCTCTCACCCAAATCACGAGATTGCTAAAAAGCAAATGAAAGACTTTGGCGGCATGATTTCTTTTACCACAAAGAAAAATATAATGGCAGAAGCTATTAAAGTAGTAGAAAAATTAAAAATATTTACGCTTGCTGAATCTTTAGGAGGCGTAGAATCTTTAGCAGGACATCCAGCAAGTATGACACACGCTTCAATTCCGAAAGAAGAACGCGAAAAAACTGGAGTGATTGATTCGCTAATTCGTTTAAGTGTTGGTATTGAAGATATAGAAGATTTAATAGCCGACTTAAAGCAAGCCTTAGGTTAATCCAGGTAATAGATATAGCCAACGTTTAACCAAAAAATCCAATCGTTGGCTTTATTTTCGGGTACATCCGGGTTTAAACCTTCTACCCAATTTGAAAAATAATGCTGCCATCTGCTATCTAGCATTAAATCACTCAGCGGGGTTAGTTTATATCGAATACCAGCACTCCAAACCACAGACCATGTAGTGCCAGGAGAGTTAGTATAGCCATCAAAATATTTATCAGGTGTAGTAATGGAGGTGCCGAGAGGGCCTAATTCAGAATAAACCTCTGGGTCATAATTCACCCAATGCACCCCAAGACTTATAAAAGGAGCAATTTTATAGCTTCCCGCAGCAAAGTCACGAATACTTAATGGAAAAAACTCTAATTGTGAGCCAATATCAAACACCGTTGTAGATCCTTTCATAGCTCTTAATTGATCTGCAATTAAAGAAGTTCTTGAAGGATCTACCCATTTACCTAGGTGTTCAAAATTTGTTTTATGGTAAGATATCTCATTTCTTAACTTAAAATGATCGTTAAAAAAGGTGTCTTTTGTATAACAATTACAATCTGCACGATAGGAAAAATTTAAATAATGAATTAATCCAATACCTATACCAACATTACCTAGGTTTGTTTCTGTGTCATTTCGTTGACCAAAATCAGAATAAAAAACCACTGGGCCTGTAATTATTCCCAATTCATGAGAAAAACCAAATTGACTAAAACAATCTTGCTTAGCGAGAAAGATACTTAGCAATACTAAAACAAAATATCTGGTTTTCATAGGTATAGAAGGTTAATTGAGACAACACAAATATATAAAAACATTTCAAAGAAGAAAATTAATTAAAATATTTAGGAAATCTTTAAAATATGGTATTAATTTTTATATATCCTTTATCTTTGCACTTTAATAAACAAAAAACGTTTTCATAAAATTAGTTCTAATGAAAGAAAGCATAAAAAAATTTATTTCTCAGGTGGATAAATCTAATCCAAATGAACCTGAATTCTTACAATCTGTAAGAGAAGTAGCAGAAACAGTGATCCCATTCATTGAAGAAAATGAAAGGTATCAAAACGCCAAATTGCTAGAGCGTATGGTTGAACCAGAACGAGTTATCCTATTTCGCGTGCCTTGGACAGCAGATAATGGTGACATTATGATTAACAAAGGATACCGCGTCCAGTTTAATTCGGCAATAGGCCCTTACAAAGGAGGTTTGCGTTTTCATCCATCCGTTAATTTAAGTGTATTAAAATTTTTAGGATTTGAACAAACCCTAAAAAATGCACTTACAACTTTGCCCATGGGCGGAGGAAAAGGCGGTTCAAATTTTGACCCAAAAGGCAAATCAGATGCTGAGGTAATGCGTTTTTGTCAAAGTTTTATGACAGAACTATCCAAATATATCGGGGCAGACACGGATGTTCCTGCTGGAGATATTGGTGTAGGTGGAAGAGAAATAGGCTATCTATTTGGACAATACAAACGCTTAAGAAATGAATTTACCGGTGTGCTAACTGGAAAAGGTTTTTCTTTTGGTGGTTCTTTAATGCGACCTCAAGCTACTGGTTATGGTAATGTATATTTTACTCAAAATATGCTTGAAACCAAAGGAGATAGTTTAAAAGGAAAAACAGTCGTCATTTCTGGTTCTGGAAACGTAGCGCAATATGCTGTAGAAAAAGCAACCCAATTAGGCGCAAAAGTATTAACCATGTCTGATTCAGGTGGGTACATATTCGATGCAGATGGAATTTCAGCAGAAAAACTAGAATTCTTAATGGATCTTAAAAATGTAAAACGCGGAAGAATAGGCGAATATGTTGCAAAATATCCGAAAGCAAAATATTTTGAAGGCGAAAGACCTTGGGGTGTAAAATGTGATATTGCTATGCCTTGTGCTACACAAAACGAATTAAATGAACAAGAAGCCAAAACCTTAATAAAAAATGGCTGCATGTGTGTGGGCGAAGGGGCTAATATGCCTTCTACTCCAGAAGCTATTGAGGTTTTTCTTCATGCTAAAATATTATTCTCTCCTGGAAAAGCCTCTAACGCAGGTGGTGTTGCCACTTCGGGTTTAGAAATGTCACAAAACTCTATGCGTTACAATTGGACTGCCCAAGAAGTAGATGACAAATTACACCGAATAATGAAAGACATTCACGAGGCTTGTGTAACCTACGGAAAACAAAAAGACGGATATGTTGATTATGTAAAAGGTGCTAACATTGCCGGCTTTGTAAAAGTTGCCGATGCTATGCTTGCCCAAGGTATTGTATAATATTTAAAATGCTTTTAGTTAAAAAGTCATTCGCCATTGGTGGATGACTTTTTGCCTTAGTATCTTGCAATAAATTTTATTTTAGTATGTTAATTACTAGGTATTAAAATCAACTCTTCATGAAAAAACTGTTTTGTATTGCCTATTTTTTACTTACAGCAAGTCTATTCTCTCAAAACTTTGAAAGACAATGGACCGGGTATTTTTCCTTCAGCAGCATTATTGATGTAGCACAAGGAAATGACAAACTCATAGCCGCTTCCGAAAATACAGTATTTTCTTTTGACTTTTCAACAAAAGAAATAAAAACACTTACCTCTATTCAAGGGCTGTCAGGTCAATTAATTTCAACGGTTTATTATAGTGCAGGATATGATTTAATAATTATAGGCTATGAAAATGGTCTTATTGAAGTAATCAACCGAGATAATGAAGTGCTTAAAGTGATAGATATCTTAAATAAACCTACCATTCCGCCCAATAAAAAAAGAATTAATCATTTTAATGAAACAAACGGATTTATTTATATTTCTACTGATTTTGGTATTTCTCTGTATGACCCACAAAGACTAGAATTTGGAGACACCTATATTATTGATGATTTTGGCGAACAAAATAAAGTATATCAGACGGCTGTTTTTGAAGACTATATTTATGCCACTATGGATAACAAAATAAAAAGAGCATTAGTTGCAAATACTAATTTGATTGATTTTGAACAATGGAGCACTATCTTTAATTTTGGTTCCCTTGGCATACAAGCTTTTGGAGAAGAATTATATATGATAAACAAATCCAATATTTTGTATCAATTTAATGGTACTGCCTTTCAACAACTCACAACCTTTTCGCAAACTAATAAAAATATTTTCTCAAATAATGAATTTTTAACCGTAACATCAAACACACAAACTACCGTTTTTGATGTTAATTTTAATGTCGTTTCCACAGTGTCTTCGGTTCTAGATTATGAATACACCCTTTCAAATACTTTGGCATTTAACAATAAAGTTTATCTAGGCACAAAAGAACACGGAATTTTAGAGGTACCTTTTGGAAGCAATCAAGCTGTACAAATCCTTCCGGAGGGCCCAATACTCAATAAACCATTTGCTTTAGACGCATCTCCTAATCAGCTATGGGTGGTTTTTGGCGAAGTTAATTTATTTTTTAATCCTTATCCATTAAAAAGGCGCGGAATCAGTCAACTGAAAAATAACACTTGGACAAATATACCTTTTGAAGAGTTGTTTGGTGCTGTTTCTATTTCACACATTACCATCAACCCCTCTATCCCAAATGAAGTTTATGCAAGCTCCATGCTTAGTGGTCTACTAAAAATAGTTGACACGGTACCCACCATACTTTTTAACGAAACCAATAGCAGCTTAGAAGGTGCTTTTAGTGATAATAGCATCCGAGTTTTTGGTTCTAATTTTGACCGAGACGGAAATCTTTGGTTTGTGCAATCCGGTGCAGATCAACCATTAAAAAAATTAACAACTACAGGGCAAATTCAAGGTTTTGACATTTCAGCAGTACTTCCAGATCCAGAATCAGAAGTGGGTTTAAATAAATTAGAAATAAGTAGAGAAGGGCATGTGTTTTTTGCATCGGCATCTAATGGCTTAATAGGTTTTAATCCAAATGGTAATGTGTTTAAAAAAATAGGAGAAGAAATTGGCGAGGGCAATCTTCCTACTACAAACGTAAGAGCACTGGCTATAGACAATAGAAACCAACTTTGGATAGGAACACTTAGAGGACTTCGCGTGCTTTTTAATGTAGGAGGATTTTTTGAAGAAGGTGCAAATACAGATACACAACCTATTATAATTTTAGAAGATGGTGTTGCACAAGAATTGCTTTTTGAGCAGTCAATTACCGACATTGAAGTAGATGGATCCAATAATAAATGGATTGCAACTTCTAACTCAGGGGTTTTCTATGTTTCACCAAACGGACAAGAAACGCTACTCCGTTTTACAAAAGATAATTCGCCACTACCTTCAAACAATGTGCTTGATATAGCCATTGACCCTCAAAGTGGTGTGGTATATTTTGCTACCCCTAATGGACTTATTTCTTTTAATGGCAGCTCTACAGCTCCAAGCGACAACTTATTAGCCGTTAGAGCGTATCCTAATCCTGTTCGCCCAGGATTTAATGGTAATGTTACCATCGATGGTTTAATGGCAAAATCGAATGTGAAAATTACAGATGTAACTGGTAATTTGGTTTTTGAACAAGTATCTGAAGGAGGAAGTATTCTTTGGGACACCACTGCATTTGGAAGATATAAAGTTGCTTCAGGAGTTTATTTTATTATGGTTACTAGTGATGATGCCTTAGAAACCAAAATAGCCAAAGTGATGATTGTTCGCTAATGCAAATCACAACCAAAGCAATAGTACTTTCTTCCATAAAATATAGTGAGGCTGACCTCATCGTAAAATGTTATACACAATCCTCCGGTCTAAAAAGTTATTTGCTTAAAAACATATTAAAATCAAAAAAAGGAAAATTACGCACTTCCCTATTTCAACCTTTAACTTTATTAGAACTCAATGCAAATCATAAAGATAAAGGAACCCTTGAATTTATTCAAGAAGCTAAAGTGTATTATGCTTTCCAATCTCTACACACCCAAATTCTAAAAACTTCTATAGTTCTTTTTTTATCTGAAATTTTAAAAAGTGTTATCCAAGAAGAAGAAAAGAACAATGCTTTATTTTCATTTTTAGAAAATTCTTTTATTTGGTTAGACTCTAACGATGCTATTGCTAATTTTCACCTTTTGTTTTTATTAAAACTAAGTGACCATTTAGGTTTTTCTCCAGATTTAAACTCTTCTAACCTTCCAATATTTAATCTAGTTGATGGTGTTTTTCAAAAAGAAAGTACAAATATTTATTGTATAAATATTTTCGAAAATACAGGAATAAAACTATTTTTTGGTATAAAATTTGATGAACTAAATTTAATCAAATTATCAAAAAAAGAACGGATTGAAAGTTTAGAAATACTCTTGCTGTACTATGAATTACACATGCAAGGTTTTAAAAAACCCAAATCACTCGATGTTTTAAACCAACTATTTAACTAGCCCTCATGAAGATAAAATTATTTTTATTTGCGGCCTTATTTTTAGGCTCATTTATTTTTGCACAAGAAATCAAAATTATTAACCCCCAAACCAATGAAGCAATTCCAGATGTAGCTTTATACAACAACAGTAAAACAAAAAGCGCAGTTACAGATGCAAACGGAAATGCTTCATTAGACGTTTTTAATGCCTCTGAAAAAATTAATTTTCAGCACACCTCTTATCAAACAATTTCTTTTACTAAAAGCCAAATTGCGGCAAACAACAATGTAGTATTATTACAATTAGCAAGCGGATACCTTGATGAAATTGTGTTTTCAGTAACTAGATTTAAACAAGAAAAACGGGATGCTCCACAAAAAATTATTAGTCTATCTTCTCAGGAGGCACTCTTTTCGCAACCACAAACCACAGCAGACCTCTTGAGCAACACTGGGAAAATTTTTGTTCAAAAAAGTCAGCTCGGCGGTGGAAGCCCAATGATGCGTGGCTTTTCAACCAATCGATTATTAATGACTGTGGACGGCGTACGAATGAACACCGCTATTTTTAGAGGCGGAAACATTCAAAATATCCTATCTATTGACCCCTTTGTAGTTGAAAACACTGAAATTATCTTGGGCCCTGGCTCAGTTGTTTACGGCAGCGATGCTGTGGGTGGTGTGATGAATTTTTACACCTTGCAACCTAAATTTTCTATGCAAGAAGGATTGTCTTTTTCAGGAAATGCTGTAGCCAGATATTCTTCCGCAAATGAAGAAAAAACAGGACATCTCGATTTTAATTTCGGTTTTAAAGAATGGGCATTTTTAAGCAGCATATCCTACAACGATTTTGATGACTTAAGAATGGGGTCAAACGGACCGAAAGAGTATCTTAGAAATTTTTATATTTCTACTATCAACGGTGAAGATGTGCAAGTAGAAAATTCAAATCCAAATATCCAAAAACCTACCGCTTATGACCAAATTAGCGTTGCTCAAAAAGTGCGTTTTATGCCCAATGAAAAATGGGATTTCAAACTCAACCTTCTCTATTCTGAAACCTCAGATTATGCAAGATATGACCGATTAACAAGAGTAAGAAATGGAAAACTACGAGATGCTGAATGGTTTTATGGACCACAAATTTGGTTCTCCGGAAATGTGCAAGCAGAAAACAATAGTAACAATCTGCTTTATGACTCTTCAAAAATAATTGTTGCCTACCAACGATTTGAAGAAAGCCGAAACAATAGAAGTGTAAATTCAAAAAACTTTTTTAATACCGAAGAAAATGTAGATGCTATTTCTGCAAATCTAGATTTTACCAAAAAACTAAGTAGTGTAGAACTTTTTTATGGCTTTGAATATGTGTATAATAAAGTAAATTCTACCGGTTTATTAACAAATATCGAGACACAAGAAACAGAAGAAACCGCCTCAAGATATCCAGATGGAGCTACTTGGCAATCCTATGCCGCATACACGAGCATGTTATGGAAAATTTCTCCAAAACTTACTTTTCAATCCGGTTTGAGATATAGTTATTTTAGTATCGATGCCTCATTTGACAATCGCTTTTTTGAATTTCCGTTTCAAGACACACAAATTGATACAGGCAACCTTACCGGTAGTGCGGGAATTGCCTTTCAAGCAAATGAAACACTTGGTTTAAGAGCTAATTTCGCCACCGCATTCAGGGCACCAAACATAGACGATATTGGAAAGATTTTTGACTCTGAACCAGGTTCAGTGGTTGTGCCTAACCCAAATTTAGAAGCAGAATATGCATATAATGGTGAAGTAGGTGCTAGCCTTAATTTTGAAAATGTGCTAAAAATAGATGTTGCTACTTTTTATACTAAATTAGACAATGCACTAGTGCGCAGAGACTTTAATTTAAATGGTGAAACAGAAATAATATTCCAAGGCGAATTAAGCAATGTGCAAGCCATTCAGAATGCCGCAGACGCTAGAGTATATGGTTTTGAAGCAAGTCTTGTAGTTAACTTTAGCAACAACTTACAACTCTTGTCAAATTACACTATATCAAATGGATATGAAGTTTTAGATAATGGCGACGAAGCACCATTGCGTCATGCACCTCCTCAATTTGGTAATTCCCATTTAGTATGGAAAAACAACCGCTTAAAAATAGATGTTTTTGCGCGTTACAGCGGACAAATAAGAGCTGAAAATCTGGCCCCTTCAGAAGCCAACAAGCCGGAGATTTTCCCAGTTAACAGCAATGGCGATTTGTATTCTCCAGGTTGGTACACACTCAATCTGGCAACTCAATATCCGTTGACTGACGCTTTGCAAATTTCAGCTTCCCTTGAAAATATTACAGACCAGCGTTACAGAACGTATTCCTCTGGAATTTCAGCTCCGGGAAGGAATTTTATTGCAGCGATGAAGTATAGTTTTTAAAGCATTAAGCCACGTACTCCCAAGAGGGCTTATTTTTTACAAATTTTTGTGATTGTTCTATGCTGGTTTCGTTTTAAAAAAAAAAACACATCTAGTTGTTTCTCATTGTTTATTTTCGGTTTAAATGGAGCAAGCCAGAGATGTAAAATGATTAATTTGATAATCTCCTATATTTTATACCACAACCTTCATCACAGGCAAAAGTTCCTTCAAAAAATATTAATTCATTATTTTCTAAAAACACGATAGATTCTGAAAATAAAATCCAACCAAAATTACCAATATTGCAATCACTTAAATTTAAATACAATCTGTATTCATCAATATCACTATTATACTCAAATGTGTATTCTCCATCACAATTAATGTCTGGCTGATTAATTAAATTGAAGTTAAATAACGAGTTTTCTTGAAAAATTATTGTGTGATAATTTTCGCTATCAGAATTTACAGGAATCCATCGGGTACTTGAATTTACTGGATATGGATCCCAAGTGGCAATTACTTCCCATTTACTCTTAATATTGATTTCATTCTGATTTTTGTCTTCCTTAGAACAAGCTGTACAAGAAAATATTATAGCAATTAATAATAAAAATACACATTTCATAATAAATAAAATTTAATGTTGAATAAGTAATTGCATTTGAATTATCTCCATTCCATTATAATAATTCAAAAAGTAAAGTCCATTTGGTAAATTAATAGTACTAATTGTTTTTAGTGTATTTGA
>PHDJ01000015.1 GCA_002842575.1 Bacteroidetes bacterium HGW-Bacteroidetes-2 | reverse complement strand
CAATATGAAAAGAACTTACAACTTCTAAAACTTTAAAATAATTTTTTACTATATTTGACATAAGATATTGGTTTGTTTTGCGACTTAAAGATACTGTAATTCAGTATCTTATCCAATATCTTTTTTTGTTTTATCCTATTTCACCCAACGGGTATATTTTTATTAATTTTACTGCCTTAGCCTGATTAATCATGTTGTTTATAATGGATTGAAGTTCACTATAAATATACTGATATTCAAGCTTTTATGCAAATATTTTAATGCTTTCTATCATTGTTTTCTCATTGTTTTCAACCCTTAATTCGCATTTATATCATTCGTGTATGTTATGCAAGAAAAGAACCCTTAGAATATTGATTAAACAACATTGTTCTCACTCCCCTGAGTTTATGAAAAGAACCCTGTTTTTTGCAGTTTTAATTTTTTTGATTTCCGGCAACAATAATTTTGTTTATTACTCAGATACTTTTCACAAAGAAAGTTATCAAATTATTGAGATAGCTTTATTGGAATCAAGATCTTTAGAATATGACAATAGGCCTATTGAAGTTAGTGGTTATTTACACATGGATATTGAAAATTTGTATATTTACATAAACGATAAAAATAAAATATGGTTAGATTTTAATTTTTTTGAACCACTCAAAAACGATAAAAATGATGTTTTAAATGGGAAAAAATTAATGTCTTTAAAAGGAAGAGAAATTAAAGTTAGGGGTATTTATAAACAAAATAAAAAAGGTCATTCAGCAGTTTATAAAGGCGGCATTACCAATATTACTTTACTTGAAAGTCTGTAATAAATATTTTTTTCTTTACTGCAGAATTTTATTGAATTTTGAAGGGGTTTTTGGAAAAAAAATTAATTAATTTTCTTTAGAACAGCCGGCTCCAAAGTTTCCAGTTCAAACGTATTTCCATCAAACACCCCATAAGTAAAATGGGTAATCCAATCGCCTAGGTTGATATAACTGGAGTTTTCACCCACCTTGATTTCCATCGGAAAGTGGCGATGACCAAAGATAAAGTAGTCGTAATGCTTTGTTTCTAATTTTCGCTTGGCATACATGGCTAGCCATTCGTTTTCTTCTCCCAAAAATTCTTTGTCTTCTTCTCCGGAAATTAATTTATTTTTTACCGATAGGTGTTTTGCAATTGCCACGGCAATATCCGGATGTGTCCATTTAAAAAGCCACTGAAAAACAGGATTTTTAAACACTTTTTTCATTCGTTTAAATCCTTTGTCGTTGGGTCCTAGTCCATCGCCATGCCCTATAAAAAAGGTTTTCCCGTGAAGGACAAATTCTTTAGGCTCAAAAAACACCTGAATTTGAAGTTCTTTTTCAAAATAATCACGCATCCACAAATCATGGTTTCCCACAAAAAAATAAATGGGAATACCGCTATCACTTAGCTCAGCAAGTTTGCCAAGCACCCTTACAAATCCCTTAGGCACAACATGTTTGTATTCAAACCAAAAATCAAATAAGTCGCCCAATAAAAAAACAGCTGCGGCATCTTCTTTAATGGTGTCTAGCCATTGCACAAAAAGTTTTTCGCGCGGAAGACTTTGCGATGCAGTTGGCGCACCTAAATGGTTGTCACTTGAAAAATATATTTTTTTGTCTTTGGGAATGTTCATTAATTTTCAATAATGTGTAAATATAAAGAAAAGTTTGTCGTTGTGCTATGCATTATCGGAAGCATACCACTCAGCAAACGAGGTTTCGGTTTCTTGTAATTTTAAGGAATGTAATAGAATGTTTTCAGGCAATCGGGCTTTAATTTTACTTGCAAAATCGACAACCATATTTTCACTGGTGGGTTGGTAATTTACTAAAATTACGTTGTGATTTCTCTTCGATAGTTCGTTAGCAAGTTCAATATGCGGTGTATTTTTATTGAAAACAGTGGCGTGGTCAAATTTATCTACAATTTCTTCTTTCACAATTTTTTTTAAATCGCCAAAATCAATGACCATCCCTAATTTTACATTTTTTGTATCGGTTATTGGTTTGCCAATTACGGTTACAGAAAATTTATAGCTATGTCCATGCACATTTTGGCATTTACCATCATAGCCATATAATGCGTGACCAGTTTCAAAAGTGAATAGCTTGGTGATACGTACTTTACTCATATTAATGGATTTCAGCGGCAAAGATAAGCCATTTTTTCTCTAGGTTTATTTTCTTTGCACTTAGATTTGTGACATTAAAACGGGTGTAAAATTTTAGGTTTTATCATTTTGCGAAACTTATAAGCCAAAGCCCCACCTCGAATGCTTGCCCAAACAACGAAAGCAATCCAGATGCCATAAAGCTCTAATCCTAAGTAATCGCAAAGAAAAAGCACCGGCAAAAACCCTAAAAAGGTGGCTGATAAAAGAACATTTCTTAAGTATTTCATTTCTCCCAAACCTTTAAAAATACCGTCAAAAATAAAGGCGATGGCGTTAATGGGCTGAACTAAAAGCACTATGAAAAATATTTCTTTAAACTTATAAAGCACCTCTTGGTCTTTAGTAAAAATTAAGCCTAAAGGTTCATAAAACAACCAGCCTACAAACATCAAAAGAATAGAAACTGCAAGACCATAGACGACTACTTTTTTGCTCAGTAGCCAAAGTTGGTCATACTTTTTCGCACCAAGTAGTTTTCCGGAAATAATATTCCCTGAACTAGCATAGCCATCAATAAAAAAAGCAGAAAACAACCAAAGGTTCAAAGCGATGGTTTGTGCCGCTATGTAAGTGGTGCCATAATCAGTGGCAAAAGCATTGGAGAAATAAATAGCGGTGTTTAAAGCCACCGATCGAAGAAACAAATTTAGAGCCATACCAACCAGCCGATACAATTCAGGATGAAGAGGAAATCGAATTTTTAAGCTAATAGTTGTTTTCCAAAGAAGCAAAACAAGAGAAACAACCGCCATAAGTGCTTGCGAAATTAAACTAGCCCAAGCAGCTCCTTGAATATGCATAGGTTCTATCCAACCAGAAATGCCATAAACCAAAGCAAAATCTAAGCCTACATTGGTGACCGCGCCAATAAGTGCAACAATCATGGGCCAAAAAGTATTTTGGAGGCCTCTAAAAATTCCGAAGATAGCAAAGGTAAAAAGAGTAAATGGAAAGCCCCAAACTCGAATATAATAATAAGAAACACTGTATTCTAACACCAACCCGGAGGCGTTGTAAAGTTTAAAAATTCCGTCAACAAAAAAGATGGTGCTTAAAAGAATTAAAATGCTTAACCCTACATTAAGATAGATTGCTTGTGCTGGAAGATTTTTAAGTTCATTTAATTTTCCAGCTCCTAAATACTGCGAAATTATGGCAGAAATAGCACTACGGGTTTGTCCTAATATCCAAATAAGCGCAGAAAGAAAAGAACCAACAATACCCACTGCGGCAAGTGCTTCTGTTCCATTTAAGGATAAATTGCCCACAATAGCAGCATCGGTGGCAGAAATAATAGGTTCTGCTATTCCGGCAAGTATGGCGGGAATGGCGAGCCGGTTAATGTTTTTAAAGGACAAACTTGTTTTCATTAGTTTGGGGCCATAAAATTCTCTTAAAAACAACAAACCACAAACGGGAAGGCTTGTGGTTCAAAAACTTACTACAACTTAGTATCTTGTGGAGAAGATGGGACTCGAACCCACGACCTCTTGGCTGCCAGCCAAGCGCTCTAGCCAACTGAGCTACATCCCCATAAAGTGGGTCAAAAGTACATAAAATATTTGGGAATTTAAATCTTTAAGTTAATGTGGGAAAGATATTTTTTTTGAATTAAAATTTTATACAGCAAATACCCCTCCTCTTTTTGCAAAAGATTAACTTACTTAGGATATAGAGCTATTACCTTTGTAGCTTAAATGTTTTTATGTTGTGGGCAATTATTTTATTTTCAAATTTTTAAAGAGCAAACAAAATCTCCTTCCTTTTTTGAAAAGCACTGATTTTTCAAAAGGTATTGTTCTTGCCTTTGCCATCACTTTACCTATTGTTGTAGGTGTGTATTTCGATTTTTTTGAGGTAGGTTTGGCTATTGCTATAGGGGCTTTATTGAGTTCGCCAAGTGACGTAAATGGAAGTTTTAGACACACTAAATTTGGTATATTGTTTTCTATAGCAATTGCTGTTATTGCAAGTTTAGTTGGCCATTATTTGGCTTTAAACACATGGCTATTAATCCCTATTTTAGGTGTGACCATGTTTTCTCTTTCTTATATTTCTGTTTTTGGATTTAGAGCTTCCTTAATAAGTTTTTCAGGATTATTTGCAATTGTTTTGAGTTTTGCCGCTATTTCAAATGAATGGAATGCCTACTTAAGAGCATTTTTTATTGGAGTGGGTGGGTTATGGTATTTATTTTTAGTGATATTGCGACATAAAATCAACCCTAAAAGTCAAATTGAACAAATACTTTCAGAGGCGGTAGCACTAACTGGAAATTATTTAGAAATTAGAGGAAAGCTTATATCGTCAACCTCAAACCGACACAAATTACAAAGAAAGCTTTTAGACCTTCAAGTAGAACTAAATGAAAAGCACGAAACACTTCGAGATATATTAATTTCTTCCAGAAAATCCTCTGGTAATTCACCTTATGAAAACAAACAACTTCTGGTTTTAATTCAGCTTGTTGATGTATTAGAGCTTGCCATGGCAAATCCGGTAAATTATGAGAAAATGGATCGTTTACTTGAAAAATATCCTGATCAGATTAATGCTTTTCAAAAACTCCTTTTTGCTATGGCAAATCATTTGCAGCAAATTGCGTATGGAATTCAAAGTAATTCAGATATTTCAAATAACGACTCCTTAGAAACCAATTTGCAATTAGTAAAAAATAGTTTGAAACTATATTCTTTAGATTTTAAAAAACATTCAAATGAAGGATACTTAATGCTTCAAAATTTATACAATTACCAAGAAAAGCAAGCGCTTCGAATAAGTAAAATTAAAAATCTTTTAGACGATAAAAACATTTCCAATTTGCGTTATTCACAAAAAGAAGAAGCGTATCAATTTATTACCTCTCAGGATTATGACATAAAAATTCTAAAAGAAAATTTTTGCTTAAAATCGGTTATTTTTAAACATTCCTTACGATTAGCGTTTGTTGTAATGATTGGTTATGCCATAGGTGATTATTTTTCTCTTCAAAATCCATATTGGATTTTACTTACCATAGTGGTAATAATGCGTCCAAATTATGGATTAACAAAAAGTCGCTCTAAACAACGGGTATTGGGCACATTAATAGGAGGTGTGATTGCTGCGGCTATTGTTTTAAGCATTCAAAGCGTTTTTGTTTATGCTGTTTTGGCAATTATTTCATTAACCCTTGCCTTCTCAATGGTACAAAAAAACTATAAAACTTCTGCCGTTTTTATAACACTAAGTGTTGTTTTTATTTATGCATTACTTAGTCCAGATGTATTACATGTAATTCAGTTTAGGATTTTAGACACTTTTATAGGTGCAGCACTTGCAACTGCCGGTAATTTATTGTTGTGGCCCTCTTGGGAGTTTACTTCCATAAAATTGGTTTTTTCAGAAAGTATGGATTCTAATAGAGAATATTTAAAAGAAATTGTCAACTTTTATCGATCAAAGGGGAAAATAAAAACTAGTTATAAATTAAGCAGAAAGAGAGCTTTTTTGGCAAGTGGGAATTTGAATATCGCCTTTCAAAGAATGACGCAAGAACCAAAATCAAAACAAAAAAACTCAGATATAATTTATGAGTTGGTTGTATTAAATCACTCATTTATGACTTCTTTAGCAGCGATAGGGTCCTTTATCCAAAATAATTCCACTACCAAGGCTTCTTCCCATTTTAATAATTTTGTTGTAACTATTGATGAAAATCTGAAACAAGCAATTGCGTTGTTATCTAATTCTGAAAGCGAATTTATTTCAGAAGAGATTGAAATTAAAGAATCCAAAACTGCTTTAGAAAAAAGTTTAGCCGATTTAACGCAGGCATCAGTCCAATTTGAGGATTGGTTAGTTCCTTCATCTGTTATTGGAACCCAACTTCAGGAAGCACATTTAATCATTGAACAACTAAAATGGTTGCATACGATTAGCGAAAAATTAGTATCTCGTATTCCTGCAATTACTTCAGCATAATTTTGTATAAAAGGACAAATAAATTTGTTCAATATTTTATTAATGTGAAAAAAATTCTGTTTCTAATTTATTAGAACCTATGAATGTGATTGTTTTTTGAACAACTTTTTCTAAATCTGTCGGCATATTCTGTTCTGTCCACGGGTGTAATGCATGAAAAACATGATTACTGCCTTCCATAATTTCTAATTTACTTTTTTTGCTCCAAGAATGTAACTGCTGTGCTTCCGTTATGGAAACCGTTGGGTCTAACGAGCCGTGAACTATTAGGTGTGGTTTGTTTAGTTTTTTAGCGGCGCGTTGTATGTTTAATCGTTCCCGATTTTTGATTAAATCTTCATATAATTGATAGGACAATGGCATTTGTTGTTTTGTTCGGCTATTTTCTATATAGGTAACTCCATCTTTTTTCCATTGTAATAAGGTTTCTCCTGCCGGAAAACGGGATTCAAAATCAGAAACCCCTGCCCAGGATACTACTTTTTGTATTCTTGCGTCTTCTTCTGCTTTAATAATAGATATACCTGCACCTCTACTATGCCCAATGATGGTTATATTGTTTATGTTAATGACATCAACAAACTTTTTTTCTGAAAAAACCCAGTTTAATACCGTATCTATATCGTCTAATTCTTTACTGAAGGTATTGTTTGCAAAGGCGTCTAAATCTGGAAAATCAATAGGCTGTTCAGTGGTTCCCCCGTTATGAGAGAAATTGAATTTTAAAAATACAATACCATTTAGAGCAAATTGATGTGCAATAAGATTATTTGCCCCCCAATCTTTAAAGCCTTTGTAACCGTGACAATAAATGACTAAGGGTTTTTTTTGATTGTTATCCAAAGCATAGATATCTAGCACTATGGGTTTGTTGTTTGTTCTTTTTATTACCAGGTTTTTTTGTGTTTTAATATGCATTGTTGTCTATTTCTTTTTCGATGAATGGAATATTCATATTACAAATTTCTAAGATTAATTTTTTTAATTGTAAGGTAAAATTATCTAATGTTTCCTGATGAATACTAGCGTTTTTTCCGTCTTTTAAGGTAAAAGGTAAGAACCCACTTTTTAAATTCTTAAAGGAGATTATTCCCGCTTGCGCATTTTGAATGGGAGAATTGGCGTTTGTCATTAATGCGTAAGCTAACACTTGAAAACTCTTGCTGTATTTATAATCTGTGGTTAAATCTTCCCAATCGGTTAGGTTTACATCTTTTTGTTCAACTTTACCGGTTTTGTAGTCAATAATTCGTAACGCACCATTTAGGGTGTCTATTCGATCCACTTTTCCTTGAATTTTTACTGGAAAATCTAATTCTGGAAAATCAATATTGGCATGGAGTTTTTCTTCTATTTGTTTAATAATAATCTCATTTCCTGCCTTCACCAATTTTAATTCTTCTATTAAAAAATACTGCACATAACGTTTTGCCATTTCAAATAGGATAAGATTTTTACCAAAAAAAACATTTCCTTCTTTATAAGTGGCAGAAAATTGTTTGGATACCTCTGCATTGGCTATACTTTGTAGTTTGGATAGTATTTCTGAGGTAAGAATTTTGTTTAGGTATGGCTCGAAAAGGTTTTGTAAAGTATCGTGGACAATTGTTCCTAATGTATTTGCTGCAACGGTTTCCTCTACTTCCGCTACTTCTTTAATTTTTAAAATATATTGGGTATAAAAATCCATTGGATTTCTGATGTAGGTGGTTAAAGAGGATGGGGAAAATCCTTTATCGGCCATGTTTTTAATTATTTCTAGTATCTCAGGAGTTTTATTTATTTGTTTTAGAGAAATGGAATTTATGATAATTTCTGGTGTAACAATCTTTTCAATAAGGACATGGTTTTTTGGACTTTCTTGTTGAATTTGTAAAAGAAATCTACTTTTTTCTCCTATCTGAATCCCTGTTGTGTGGTTGTTGTACAGTAAATGAATTTTTGAAGCCCTATGCAGTAAGCGATAAAAATGATAGGTATAAATGGCATCTTTTTCTCTGTGAGTTGGGAGTTTATATTGGGTTTTTAAATCGTAAGTGATAAAAGAGCGATTGCTTTTTCCTGCAGGTAAAATGCCTTCATTTACAGAAACAAGGATTATATTTTTAAAATCCAACCCCCTTGTTTCTAGTATTCCTAAAATTTGCAGTCCTTTATAGGGTTCACCTTTGAAATCTAGAGTAATGGTTGCTGTAAGTTCTTTAAAAATTTGAAAAAGGGCTTTAGTGGTATTAATGTGTTTGTACTTTTGATTTAGGGTGTCTAATTTATTCCATATTTCATGAATTTTATAAAGGGTTTCTAAAAGAATAGGGTCTTTTTTAACCTCACTTTTTTCTTTTAAGAGTACTAATAAATGTTTTGCGTTTTTAATGTTTTTAGAAACATCATTGTGCTGAGGTTCAAAGATAAAAGTAATGGCTGCTTTCTCTTCTTCATGAGTTGCTTCTAAAATTTGCTTAAAGCTAATTTGTGTTAGGTTTTTTTCGTTAATTTTTTTAATTAGGTAAAAAGATGTTTTAGGAAGCATAGTTTTTCCTAAGGAATGGTTAAAAACTTTAAATACATCTTTGTAATAATAACTATCATTGGCATCTAGATGAAGATGTAGTAGGTCTTCAAAAAAATACAATGTGGGCATTTCTTTAAGCGGAAGCCCCATGGTTATGTTTACGTTTTGAACATTTTCAGGTAAGGAATTCAGGATGGGCAATAATAGTTTTTCGTCAGCGAGTACTAGGGCGGTATTTTCTAATTCATCAAAGGAAAGGGTTTTAAGTAATTCACCAACATACTTTGTTTGTCCTACGTTTTTTGAACAGCCAATGATGTTTATTTCCTTTGGTGTTTCATAGTTTTTTGAAATATGTTTAAATTCATTGGTTTTATAATATTTCCATTGTTTTTTAAAGGATTTGAGAAATAAAGAAGCACTATGGTCTTCTTGTTGCATAAAATAGGCGTCACAATCCCAAAAGACTTCGGCATTTCCGTTTTCTAAAAGTTCCTTTATTATTTGTTGTTCGGCATTGTTTAGCGCATTAAACCCCACGAAAATGTGTTTTCTGTCCTGGCTTGCTTTTAGATAATGCTCTATATTGTTAGCGGCTTCTCTATAGACGAGACCTTGGTGAGCGATTCCTGATTTTGTTAATTTTTGGGTAAAGGCAAGATATAATTCTGGCAGGGTATTCCAAAAGGTGATATAGTTTTCTATGAGTTCTGTTTTTTCAGAATTCAAATACCAATGATCTATATCTTTAATGCTTTTTAAATAGTGAAAAAAGGAAGAATGATCAATTAGATTTCTATCTACTTCATTAAAATCGTCAAGTAAAACATTTGCCCAAGAAGAAAAATATTCAAAGCTTTCTTTTTGTTCAGAAGGATTGGTTTCAAGGTAGCATTCAAAAAGCTCAAATAAAAGAAGTATGGGGTCTCCTATTTTAAGGTCAGAAATATTTTCAATAAACTCTTCTATACTTAGTATTTCAGGAGAAAATATGTTTTGTGTATTTTGTTTTACAATTTCTTTCCTTAGAAATGCGCCTGCTCTTTTACTAGGAAGAATAAAGATGGAGCAGGAAAGGTTTGTTTTGTTATTAAGTAATTCCGATACAATTTCAGTTATATAAGTTGTCATTCGATAAAAATAAGAAACGCCTCTGAATTTTCAGAGGCGTTTGCTATTTATTTAAGAGGTGTTTTTAAATCTTATTTTTGTAAAGAAATTTCCACACGTCTGTTTTGTTGTCTTCCGGCAGCAGTTGCGTTAGTAGCAATTGGTCTGTCAAAAGAATAACCTTCAGAAGTTAATCTGTTTGAAGATAAACCTATTGTGGTTAAGTAATTCATTACAGAAGCAGCTCTTTCTTTAGAAAGTTTTTCATTAAGTTTTTTGCTACCAGAGCTATCGGTATGTCCTTCAATATGGAATTTACTGGAAGGATATTCATTCATCACATTAGCAATGCTTTGAAGAGCAGCATAAGATTCTGGACGAATGGTAGATTTACCTAAATCAAACAAAATAGTTTTAGAAAATTCGTTTAGTTTTTTGATAACTTCAGTAGTTACTTCAGGGCAACCATTGTTAGCAACAGTACCAGGAACGTCTGGACATTGATCATCTTTATCTAAAACGCCATCGCCATCTCTATCAGGCCAAGGGCAACCATTGTTAGCTTTAGGACCAGCTTCATTAGGACAACCATCTAAATGATCAGCAATACCATCACCGTCAGAATCTGGACAACCTTTTAAAGTTTTAAGACCAGCAACAGTAGGACATTCGTCATCTTTATCTGGAATACCATCACCATCGGTATCAGGACAGCCGTTAAATTCAGCTAAACCTGCTTCGTAAGGACATTCATCTAAATGATCAGGAATACCATCACCATCAGTATCAGGACAGCCGTTAAATTCAGCTAATCCAGCAACAGTAGGACATTCATCATCTTTGTCATAAATACCATCACCATCTGTATCTTTTCCTCCAAATTGGAAGACAATACCAGCGGAGTGTTGGAAATGTTTGATACCAAAATCTTTTTCAAAAGCGTGTTTATAGGTTGATTGTAGGTTTAAAGCAATGGTTTCAGTAAACCAAATTTTCAAACCAGCTAAACCATTTGCGGTTCCAAAACCAATTTCATCTACCCAAGTATAACCTCCACCAATACCTAAATATGGGTCTAAAATTTTACTGTTAAGTGCATTTTTGAAGCTGTATTTAATTTCACCGTCTGCAGCATAATAGGTAAAATCATCTTGAAGACCTAAACCTAAATCTCTTACGTTAACGTCACCAAGTTTTTTGATTCTATTTATAGAACCAGCAGCAGTAAAAACAAAACCACTTCCTATATATCTGGAAACAGTTAGTCTTGAAACAGAAGGTAAGATGTTCCAATGATCGTTTGCATTAAAGAATTCATCGAAGACGTCTCCTCTTAATGCTCCTGGTATTCTACCGTCATTATCGGTACCCACAGGAAAAACGTCCACCGCGTTCATGCCTATTTCAAAGGCCCACGGGTTATTTTCGTCTTGCGCTACAGCGTTGCTAATTCCGAAGAAAAGCATACCTGCAACTAAAAATCTGCTAAGATGTTTCATATTTAATAATTTAATTTTAAGTGTTAATTGGAGCAAAAGTAAGTTGTTAAAATTTATTAACAAAACCAAATCTACTAAATTTTTAAAAAAATGCAGTAATAATGCTTACACTAGATTTTATTTGCCTATTATTCCAAGCTCTTTCCCAATTTTTTTAAAAGCAATTAATGCTTTGTCCAAGTGTTCTTTAGAGTGGGCTGCAGATAGCTGAACTCTGATTCGTGCTTTATCTTTAGGCACAACTGGGAAAAAGAAGCCTATAACATAAATACCTTCTTCTAATAATTTATCTGCCATCGTTTGAGATAATTGAGCGTCATAAAGCATTACAGGTACAATTGCTGAATCGCCATCTATTATATCAAATCCCGCTTCTCTCATCCCCTTTTTAAAATATGTGGTGTTTTCTGCTAGTTTATCTCTAAGTGACGTGTCGTTTTCAAGCAGTTCAAATACTTTTATGGAAGCTCCCACAATGGCTGGTGCTAATGAGTTAGAAAACAAATAAGGTCTTGAACGTTGGCGTAATAATTCAATAATTTCTTTTTTTCCGGTGGTATATCCTCCCATTGCGCCGCCAAGAGCTTTTCCTAATGTTCCTGTAATAATATCGATTCGTCCCATAACCCCTTTTTCTTCTAGAGTTCCTCGTCCTGTTTTTCCAATAAAGCCTGCGGCATGGCATTCATCTATCATAACCATTGCGTCATATTTATCTGCTAAATCACAAATTTTATCTAAAGAAGCAACGATTCCGTCCATTGAAAACACTCCGTCGGTAACTATAAGCTTGTGTCGTGTGCCACTTTCATGGGCTTTTTTTAATTGAATTTCTAAATCTGCCATGTTGTTGTTCTCATAACGATATCTAGAAGCTTTTGAAAGTCTAACTCCATCTATAATAGAGGCGTGGTTTAATGAGTCAGAAATAATGGCATCTTCTTCACCCAATAAAGGTTCAAAGACTCCTCCATTTGCATCAAATGCCGCAGCATATAATATGGTGTCTTCGGTATGGTAAAAAGCGGTTATTTTTTGCTCTAATTTTTTGTGAATATCTTGGGTGCCACAAATGAATCGAACAGAGGACATGCCAAAACCGTGGGTATCCATGGCATCTTTAGCGGCTTGTATTACTTCTTTGTTTGAAGAAAGTCCTAAATAATTATTAGCGCAAAAATTGATTACTTCCTCGCCGGTGGAGATTTTTATAACGGCATCCTGTGGGGAGGTTATAATTCGTTCTTTTTTGTAAAGGCCATTATTTTTTATTTCTTCTAATTCCTTTTCTAGGTGTTGTTTTATTTTACCGTACATTGTTTAAATTTTTACAAAGATATTTAATTTTGAAAGCATTTTAGACATTAACAACATCAATGTTTTCATTCATATAAACTAATAATTTTTCTTCAACGATAAAACCCATTTCTTGTAAGGCACTTTCATAGTGTGCCAATTGGGTTTTGTGTTTTATGGAAAAAGCCCCTGTTTTATAATCTATTAAAGAGACTTTATTTGTATCCAAAAAATTCAATCGGTCTGGCCTTAAAATAGCACCTTCTTTTGTAAAAATATCTCGTTCTAATTCCGCTTTGCATTCTGGTTTGAAATAGGCTTTTAAATTTGGATGATTAATGAGTTGTTTTATGGTTTCATTTATCTGAATGCTTTGTGGGATATTTAAGATACCATTGTCTGTGTATTTTTTAATTGCAGAATCCACATCGGCATACGATTTTATTTCAGATAATATTAAGTGCATCAAATTACCTTTTTCTATGGCTTTTTCTTGAGTAGTATCCCAAAGCAAGCTAGAGTTTGTAGCTATAAAAATATTGTTTTTACTTTTATCTGAACTTATAAGATGGTTTAAAAGTATCTTTTCTATTGCCTCTTTTTTCTTAGGTGGCGAATCGTTTTTGTTAGGGTTTCCAAAGGTAAATTCCGTTTTTTTTTCGTTATAATCACCACTTTGGTTTATATAACTATAAAATAGGCTGGCAATGTTTTCTTTTTTGGTTTTCTTAGAGTTGATAGAAAGCACAAAAAGTTGTTCTACCGCTCTTGTTAATGCTACATACACGACATTCATGGTGTCGAGTTGTGCTTGTTCTTTTTGTTCATTGAAGAGGGCTTTTCCTACTTCACCATAGTTTTCAATATTTTTATTTAATGGAATTAAAATTTCTGAAAACCCATTGAATTCTTCTTTCTGAAGCGGAAACCAAATTTTTTTCCGTTTTACATCAAAAAGATCGTCGTCTGCAAAAGGATAAATAACTACAGGAAACTCTAATCCCTTTGCTTTATGGATGGTCATTATCTTTACTGCATTGATGCCTTCTGAAACGTCAATGCTGATGGATTTCTTTTTTTGTTCCCAATTTTCTAAAAAGGAAGAAATGGTTACTTGTTTTTGGGCAGAAAATTCTAAAACAACATCTAAAAAACATTGTATGTAGGCGGCAGCATTATCTGTAAGGTGGAAAGAAGCACTAATGTACTCGCAGATGTCATAAAGGGGCATGGAGGATAGTAAATTAAAATCAAAAAGAATCGCATATTTTTTTAATTTTTCTGTAAATTCTTTTTGGGAAACCTGAAAAAAGGTGTTTATAAAGGTGTGCTTTTCTTCATTTGTACCAAGGTGGGAGTGAAGTAGGTATAAAACCTTAGCTTTTGAAGCCTTATCTTCAAAATTGTTTATTAAAGCTAAAAGGCCAATTAAAAACTGAATGTGAGTAGAATTATTAAGTAGAAGCACTTCTGAGGATAAAATAGAAATGCCATTTTCAGATAGTTTGGCACCAATGGCAACGCCTTGTATTTTTTTTCGGGTTAGTATGCAGATATCTTTTGCTTCAAATCCTTTACTTAACTGCATTTGTACGATTTGTAAAACCTTTTCGGGATAAACCTCCATCGCTTCCGATTGGTTTTCGGCTTCTATAAATTGTATAGATACATAGCCTCCATTTTTGATGTTTACTTCTTGGGTATTGCCTTTTTTATAAAGCTCTTTGTGGTTTTCAGACTGTAAGGCATTTGAACTAAACCAAAAAAAATCATTGTTAAAAGTAATTATCTGATTAAAACTTCTGTAGTTTTTTTCTAGGGTTTGCTTGTTTTTTGATTGGTTTGCAAATGGATTTTCCTCATTGTTTAAACCAATAAACTGTTCTGGAAAACCCCCACGCCATCTATAGATAGATTGTTTTGCATCGCCTACAATTAAAAGGCTTCCTGTTTCACCCTCTAGGTCTTGTTGTGAAAGTGAATTGTCAATCAATGGCACTAAATTTTGCCACTGAAGTAGAGAAGTATCTTGAAATTCATCGATAAAAAAATGACGATATCTATCGCCTAATCTTTCATATATAAATGGTGCTGGTTGTTCTTTTATTTCATTATAAATTCGAGAATTAAATTCTGAAATAGGGACGATGTTTTTTTCTTCTTGCAACGCTTTAAATTCTTTATAAATGGCATTTAAAAGAGATAAAGAGTTGATGTTGCTTTGAATCATTTTTAAAAATTGATAGTGAAGCACTAAATCTTTTGACTCTAGAAACAACAAGGTTAATTGGCGCGTGCAATTTTCAAAAGCAGTAATTATTTCTTTTTTTTCTTTTGCTCTGTAAAGTGGTTTTTCGCCAAAAGAAATTTGCCAGATGGCAGTAAACTCCATTTTAAAATTCTTATTTAGAAGTTTGTTTATGTAACTTTCAACATAGTTTCCAGAGAAATCAGAAAAACTCAAACCATTTCGGTCCATTTCAGCAATAAATTTTTTTGCTACAGAAATAATAGTGGTAGTATTAATTTTTATTTTGTGTAAAACAGTCTTCTTGAATTCTAAAAAATTAGAAATGCTTTTGTTTCTGATTTTTTCAACATGAACCAAATCATTTTCATTTTTTAGCAGATTACTTATTTCATTAAGATCAAAAGTAATGTCCCAACTTTTATCTTCATCTGCTTTTTCAAAAGTAAAATCAAGTATCACCGAAGTTAAAATAGGATCTTTTCCTGCAAGGTTTATTACTCGATCTACGGCTTCATTTAAAAGTGCGTTAACATCTAACTCTACTTCAAAATTAGTTGACAATTTTAAGTCTTTTGCAAAAGTACGTATAAGTCGATGGTTAAAGCGATCAATAGTTTCTACATCAAAGGAGCCATAGTTGTGCAAGATATATTGTATAGCTTTTTGAGCCCTTTTGTGAAGCTCTAAAATTGGCAACCCTGTTTCAAGAGAAACCGCCTTAGCCATATCAGAAGGAGTTTCTACAATGTTTTCTTCTGAAAAATCTTTTAGATTAGACATAATGCGCTCTTTCATTTCGCCAACTGCCTTATTTGTAAAAGTGATGGCTAAAATGGTTTTAAAATAATCTGGTTTATTGGAAAGCAGTAAAGTATTTAAGTATGCTTTAACTAGGGTGAAGGTTTTCCCTGAACCGGCAGAGGCATTGTAGATGGAAAATGAAGCGATTTCTTGCAAGGGTATATTTTTGCACTAATATAATAACATTCAAGTTTATTTGTGTTTAATTTGAAATTTAATGCGCCTATTTTAAAAATAAATTCTTTATGGTATTTATAACATAAACTTAAAATAGGAATTTGTAACTTTGGTTTCTAGTATTAACTTTAAAATTTAAATTATGCCATTTACACTACCAAAACTTAAATATGCATTTAATGCACTTGAGCCATATATCGATGCAAAAACTATGGAAATCCATCACGGAAAACACCATGCGGCATATACGGCAAACCTTAATAAAGCCATAGAAGGAACAGATATGGAAGGTAAGAGTATAGAAAACATATTAATCAATTTAGATAAAGACAATAAACCAATTAGAAACAATGGTGGAGGGTTTTACAACCACAGCTTGTTTTGGGAAATTATGTCGCCTAAAGGCGGCGGAAAACCAACAGGTAAATTAGCAAACGCCATAGATTCAGCTTTTGGAAGTTTTGAATCTTTTAAAGAAAAATTTACCGCTGCAGCTGCCACACAATTTGGCTCTGGATGGGCTTGGTTAGTTGTTCATGAAGGGGGTAAAATAGAGGTCTGCTCGTCAGCAAATCAGGACAATCCATTAATGCCAGGAATAGGCTGTGGGGGCACACCCATTTTGGGATTGGATGTTTGGGAACATGCGTATTATTTAAATTACCAAAACCGAAGACCAGATTATATAAATGCTTTTTTTAATGTAATTAATTGGGATGAGGTTTCTTCCAGATATGCAATAGGCAAAGAAGAAGTAAAGGAATAAGAATTTTAAATAGATTTTTAATAAAAAAGGGGAAACAGTTGTTTCCCTTTTTTTGCCCCAAATTTACCATAAACTTAACCTACTTATGCTATGGTGAAACAAATATATTGTAAAAATTAAGAGTAAATACATGTTTTAGATAAAGCTCTTTTTTCTTCGTTTAAATACACAAAATAGCAAGAATACAATGGTTTTTAAAAGTGAAAATATCTAATAGATGGGATGGGTTAAAAATAAAAAAAGGCGAACGAGAGTTCACCTTTTTTTGCCCCAAATCTACCATGAACTTAACCTACTTATGCTATGGTAAGTGCTAAAGTAATGCAAAAAGTTATATTGTAGGACAATAAATAAAGCTTTTAGATTAAAATCAAAAAATATCGATTAAAAGCAAAATTTAATAGGATTTTAATACAAAATTGTCAATACGCCCTATCTGGATTTCCTTCAAAAAAGTTTATGTAGGCTTTATTCACTACTCGATTGCCTCCGGGGGTTGGATAATTGCCAGTAAAATACCAATCGCCTAAATTTTTTGGACATGCAATATGTAGATTATCAACAGATTGAAAGATGATTTTAACCTTTGCTTTAGTGCCATCAGGTTTAAGTAATAGAGCTATTTCATCCGATAATTCTTCATCGCTAAATTGCTCGTAGATTTCTTTTACATGATTTATTACTTCTTTATCCAGTAAATTTTCTTGTATTTTACATTTGTGATATACTTCTTCTACTAGAGCATCTTTTCCGTGTTTTTTTAAAAGACTTAATCCTGCTTGAAAAGCTATTAGCCCTTCCAGTCTTGCCATATCAATGCCGTAACAATCCGGATATCTAATTTGTGGAGCAGAAGAAACCACCACTATCTGTTTGGGATGTAATCGATCCAATATTTTTAAAATACTTTTCTTTAAGGTTGTTCCCCTTACAATACTGTCGTCAATAATAACCAGATTATCTTCTGGTTTTATCACACCATAAGTTACATCATAAACGTGCGCAACTAGATCGTCTCTGCTGCTATCTTCAGTAATAAAAGTGCGCAGTTTTACATCTTTAATCGCAATTTTCTCAGTGCGCAATTTATGGGATTGAATTTTTTGAAGTATTTCTTCGGTAAGAGTGTCTTTTTGCTCAAGAATTGCTTTGTTTTTCTGTTTGTTTAGTTCGTCTTGCGCCGCTTCTACAAGTCCATAAAACGAAGTTTCTGCTGTGTTTGGAATATAAGAAAACACCGTATTTCTAGTATTATATTTAATAGCTTCTAATACTTTAGGCATTAAAAGCCTTCCTAATTCTTTGCGCTCTCTGTATATTTCTGCATCGCTTCCCCTAGAAAAATAGATGCGTTCAAAGGAGCAAGATTTTCGTTCTACCGGTGTAATAATTTGCTCTATGCTTACCTCTCCTGATTTTTTAATAATCAAAGCACATCCGGGATCCAATTCTTTGACCTCTTCAAATGGCGCATTAAAAACGGTTTGTATTACAGGTCTTTCAGAGGCTACAACCACTACTTCTTCATCCTGATAAAAATAGGTTGGTCTTATTCCTGCAGGATCCCTAAAAACAAAAGAGTCACCATGACCTAATAATCCTGCCATAGCATAACCTCCATCCCATTGTCTGGATGATTTTTTTAAAATTTTAGCTATATTCAGTTTTTTAATAATATATGGAGATGCCTCAATTTTAGACATTCCTTTTGCTTTTGCTTTTTTGTAATGTTTAGAAACTGCATCGTCCAGAAAATGGCCTATTTTTTCCATTACCGTTACGGTATCCGCTTTTTCTTTTGGATGCATACCTAGCTGAATGAGGTTTTCAAAAAGCTCTGTAGTATTTGTCATGTTAAAGTTGCCAGCTATAATAAGATTGCGGTGCATCCAGTTATTTTGTCGTAAAAAAGGGTGTACGTTTTCTACACTATTTTTTCCAAAAGTGCCATAACGCACGTGACCAAGAAATAACTCTCCTATATAGGGTAAGTGTTTTTTTTGTGCTGCTACATCATTTTTAAATTCGGGATGCTCAGTAAGATATTCGTTGATTTGAGAATTAATATGAGTGAAAATCTCTTGAATGGGTTGTGCTGCATTAGAGCGTTTTCTACTTATGTACCTGTCGCCAGGATTTACATCTAGTTTTATGCTAGCAAAACCAGCACCATCTTGCCCACGGTTATGCTGTTTTTCCATCATTAAATACATTTTGTTAATGCCGTAAAATGCAGTGCCATATTTTTCATGGTAATATTCTAAAGGCTTTAAAAGTCGAATAAGGGCAATTCCGCATTCATGTTTAATGGCGTCACTCATGGAAAAATGGAAAAAGGTATTTGTTTATAATTAATTGTTTTTGACATAAAGTTCTTTAGACAAATTAAGTCAATTCTATTTCAAATTGTGTCAAATTTTTAAATTGTTGTAAACGCATATTTAACTCTTTAAAAGTTAAGGTCTGCATTCTTTGCGTTCCAAATTTTTCTACACAAAATGAAGCTAGGGTAGAACCGTAAATCACGGCATTTTTCATATTCTCAAAACTTAAATTGTTTGTTTTTGATAAAAATCCGGCAAACCCACCCGCAAAGGTATCTCCAGCACCGGTTGGGTCAAAAACAGATTCTAATGGCAATGCCGGAGCAAAGAAAATTTGCTCCTCGTGAAAAAGTAAAGCACCGTGTTCTCCTTTTTTAATAACCACGTATTTAGGGCCCATTTCTTGAATTTTTCTTGCTGCTACTACTAGCGAATATTCGCCGGTAAGTTGGCGCGCTTCTTCGTCATTAATAGTGATGACATCTACTTTTGCAATTACTTTTTTCAGTTCTTCCAACGTATTATCCATCCAGAAATTCATGGTGTCGAGAATAATGAGTTCCGGTTTGGTTGTCATTTGATCTATCACACTATTTTGAACCGCGGGATGTAAGTTGCCAAGCATGACAATACCGGCATCTTTAAAAATCTCAGGAACTTTAGGGTTAAAGTCAGCTAAAACATTAAGTTGGGTATCCAAGGTGTCTCGTGAATTAAGATCATTTTTATATTTTCCACTCCAGAAGAAGGTTTTTCCGTTTTCCACTACCTCCAATGCAGATATATCTATATTTCTTTGCGCCAACAAATCTAAATATTTTTTTGGAAAATCGCCACCCACCACAGAAACTATTGCAGCATCTGCTTTAAATTGTGAGGCCGCTAAGCCTATATAGGTAGCAGCACCGCCTAAAATTTTATCGGTTTTGCCAAAAGGTGTTTCAATGGCATCAAAAGCTACTGTCCCAACAATAAGTAATTTGTGCATTATTTGCTTGTTAAATTGAGGTGCAAATATACGGCTTAGATTTCAGAGTGTAAAGGGCTTTTGTAAAGAATTACTGCAAGCTCTTGAGGTTTAATTCAGTGTTCCGTATTGAGAATTGAGTAAGAATCCCTGATTTATTCGTTATTCTTTGAAGTATTTCTTAAATAAGAATTATAGATTAAACTTGTGAAATATTACATTTAATACTTGAAAGTACTCTTGAATTGTTGGGAATTAAGGTCGTTGTCTTGGTGCTTTTTTATACAAGATTTGTAAAAAAATAGGAAGAGAAAGTTCTAAGAATGGATAATTCTATATTTTAATTTTTTACCACCTTTTTAGTTACCTTTCCTCCTCTATCATCTTCCAACGTAATAAAATACAGCCCTGCAGGGAAAAGGCTAAGGTCAATCTGTTGAAGGTTTGAACTTGTTTTAAAAACAACCCTTCCGGAAATAGTATATAGCGATATGGACGTTAAACTGTTGCTGCCATTTTCTATATGCAAGAAATCCTGTGCCGGATTGGGATACAAAATAACAGCTTTCAGGGGGTTTTCGCCCAGCCCTAAGGCAGCATTGCCATATATTGCTACATCCCCTTCTATATTGGTAATGGTGAGCATTTGCGTATTATTAGCACCGGATTCTAAGACATAATCAAATGGTTGGTTATTCGTTGACAAAAGAAAAAACCCATCAGTATAGATTCCTTCAAAAAGTTGTGTCGAGGGGAGGCCGCAATTATCGTCAAAAACTACTGAACTAATAATGGTAAAAGAAGTACTTGAAAAATCAATAGTTTCAATATTATAAGAATTACAGGGAACTGTATAAAATCCATCCACATTAATAAAGTTTAAAGTAACCTCATCTATTTCCCCATTATTCGGAATAGGTATTAGTTCTCCATCTACTGTAAGTTCCATTAAAAACCAGTCAGTTTCAAAAAGTAGGGGGTCTTGTGCATAGCCCGAGAGCGATACACATAAAGCTATGGTTAAAATTTTAATTGTTCTCATAATTTATTCTTTTATAAGTATTTTTGAGTTTTGGACTTCTCCTTCGCATATCAAAATAATAGTATACAATTAGTATTAGCAAAGACTAAATTGGTATTCCATCCGGCAATACTTGCCATTCCAATGCCATTATCATTAGTAGCAACAATTAAACTGGCAACTTGTGTTCCATGATATAGAGGCCCAGAAGAGATATTATATTCAAAAATAACTTTGCCATCCATATCTTCATGATTAGGACTGTAAGGGCCATCGGATATTCCAACCAATACAGAAGGATCTCCTTTTGTTATTCTCCAAGCTAAGGGAGCCTTCACTGCTTCAAGAACGGGGTTCAGTAAGTTTTCATAAATAAGCTCATTATAATCGTTGGTATAAATAGGGGGTTCATAACTGCTTGTTAGGATTAAATCATTATTAATTTCACTAACATTGACTATATCTTCATTTACTAAAAAGTCAGCAGCGGTATAATATTCAGATGTTTCCATTAGATACAACCTCTGTAATCGGGGTGTAGTTGCAGTAGGAAAAGCTTTTCTAAACCCATATACTGTCTTTGAGTTTATAAAATTTGAAAAACCTGCAACATTAGTCGTTAAGGTAATTGTTGAATCCGGGTTTATTATTTGTTTAATCGTTCCAAGATTAGTTCCTTCTTTTATTTCAATATAATAATCTTGTCTATTTTGGGAATACATCATTGTGCTTATAAAACAAAATAACAAAAATGTTACTATTCGGGGGGGGGGTAAAGACAGCTTTCATAATATAATGGTTTTTAAAGAGTTAAATTGATTACTGAGGAGTTATATTGAGCTGACATACGTTAAAAGTATATTAAAAACAAATAAAAATTTAAAAAATGGTATTTTTCACTTCCTCCCAAAATCAGCCGGAATTTCTCCCCATGCTTTAGTTTCCCATTTTACGATTTTAGTAGTGTATGTATTGGTTTTTAACCAGTGTTCGGCGCGGTGCACTAATTCAAACAAGGCTTTATTTTTAGAATTGCGTTCCATTTTTGTCCTGCAGGTTTTTGCTTTTACCCAGCCCATTGCAATTCTGGAGTCTGTATAGAGTAAGCGATCGCTGTTGTGTTTTTTAAGATATGCAAGACCATGGACTAAGGCTAAAAATTCACCAATATTGTTTGTGCCTTGCGCAAACGGACCTTGTTGAAACAATTGTTTTCCGGTTTGGGTGTCCACGCCGCGGTATTCCATTTTTCCGGGATTGCCGCTAGATGCTGCGTCCACGGCTATGGAAAAAAGATTTGGTTCCCCATATTTTTCTTTTTCGGTTTTGGATAGGGTTTTCTTTTTAGTGTTTACTCCTTTATAGTCTTTATACTCCCTGCTGAATGCTTTTTTTGCTTCCGCGAGGGTTAAAAACGATTTGTATTGTGCTCCTGCAACGCCAGTAATAGAATTTTTGCATTTCTCCCATGAGTCAAAAATCCCGTTGGGATTACCAAACCATACCACATAATATTTTTTTTTCATTGCATATGCCCGCGTAGGCGGGTATCTTGTGGGTTTTCAGTTATTAAATTTTCAATCACTTTCGGAAAATATTGTTGCTCTAATGTATGAATTTTTTTGGCAATTATTTCCGGAGTGTCTGTTCCTAAAACTTCGGTTTTTGCCTGAAAAATTATTTTACCTTCATCATAGTTTTCATTTACAAAGTGAATAGTAATTCCTGTTTCAGATTCTTTTTTTTCTACTATAGCTTTGTGAATGTTCATTCCATACATGCCTTTTCCTCCATATTTTGGCAATAGGGCAGGATGGATGTTTATTACCTTATTTTTAAAATGTTGTAAAATAGGTTCCGGAAACTTCAAAAGAAATCCTGCTAATATAATCCAGTCTATTTTTTCATTTAGAAGCCTGTTTAAAACACTTTCAGACATATAAAAATCTTCTTTAGAAAAAGTAACAACAGAGATGTTTAAGGCCTTTGCACGCTCTAAAACTTTTGCTTTTGGCGAATTAGAAAGCACCAAAAGAACTTCAGCTGTGTCTCTTTTAAGAAAATAACGAATTATGTTTTCAGCATTACTTCCATTTCCGGAAGCAAAAATTGCTATGCGAGTTTTCATTGTCTAATCCTTTGATTTTATGCGGCCACACTAATTTTATGAAACAAAAGTAATTGAAATAAGAGAGAATTAATCTAAAAATTACTAAATTAGACCCACATTATTACAATTAATAAGGTTGTTTTAAATTAAAATATTTTATTTTTGCCACTTAATAAAAATTAAAATTAAAAAATTATGTCAGACATTGCATCAAGAGTAAAGGCGATTATCGTAGACAAATTAGGTGTAGACGAAAACGAAGTTGTAAATGAAGCTAGCTTCACCAATGATTTAGGGGCAGATTCATTAGACACTGTAGAACTAATCATGGAATTTGAAAAAGAATTTGATATTCAAATACCAGACGATCAAGCAGAGAATATTGCTACAGTAGGTCAAGCAATTTCTTATATTGAAAAAGCAAAATAAGAAACAATACATATGAAATTAAAGCGAGTTGTAGTTACCGGTCTTGGTGCTCTTACTCCAATCGGTAACAATATTTCAGAATATTGGGACGGATTGAAGAATGGTAGGAGTGGCTCTGCACCAATTACGTATTTTGACACAGAAAAGTTCAAAACAAAATTCGCTTGCGAGCTTAAAAATTTTGAAGCTACAAACTATTTTGACAGGAAAGAAGCCCGTAAATTAGATCGATTTGCTCAATATGCTTTAATAGCCTCAGACGAAGCTATTAAAGATGCAAATTTACAGATTGAAAAAATGGATAAGTTCCGAATTGGGGTAATTTGGGGAGCTGGAATAGGAGGCTTAGAAACATTTCAGGATGAGGTATTAAACTTTGCCGCCGGAGATGGCACCCCTAGATTCAATCCTTTTTTTATTCCAAAAATGATTGCAGATATTGCTCCGGGGCATATTTCAATCAAGCACGGTTTTATGGGGCCAAATTATACTACGGTTTCTGCTTGTGCTTCTTCTGCAAACGCTATGATTGATGCGCTAACCTACATTCGTTTAGGGTATTGTGATGTCATAGTTACAGGCGGATCAGAAGCCGCAGTAACATTAGCTGGTATGGGAGGATTTAACGCTATGCATGCACTTTCTACATTAAATGACACCCCACTTACTGCATCAAGACCTTTTGATGCCACACGTGATGGTTTTGTTTTAGGGGAAGGGGCTGGAGCAATTGTGTTAGAGGAATATGAACACGCTAAAGCTCGTGGTGCAAAAATTTATGCAGAGGTTGTTGGTGGAGGCATGACAAGTGACGCCTACCATGTTACCGCACCACATCCTGAAGGAATAGGTGTTGAACGTGTTATGATTAATTGTTTAAATGACGCTGGTGTTAAACCCGAAGAAGTAGATGCTATTAATACCCACGGTACTTCTACACCCTTAGGAGATGTAGCCGAATTAAAAGCTATTACTAAAGTGTTTGGAGCACATACCAAAGATATTAATATCAATTCTACAAAATCAATGACAGGGCATTTATTAGGTGCTGCGGGTGCTATAGAGGCAATTGCTTCTATACTTGCAATGCAGCATAACTTAGTGCCCCCCACAATAAATCATAGCGTTGTAGATGTAAACATTGACCCTTCGCTTAACCTTACGCTTAATAAGGCGCAAAAAAGAGAAGTTAATATTGCCTTAAGTAATACCTTTGGTTTTGGAGGACACAATGCCTGTGTTTTATTCAGAAAAATACATCAATAGGCTTTAATGGCTTCACTACGTAACATATTTAATTCCCGGACCCAAAAGGACGGGAATTTTTTAGGTGCTTTGAAAATTATATTAGGGTTTAGACCAAGCAATATTTCTATTTATGAAAAGGCTTTTACACACCGTTCTACTAACTTAAAAAATGATAACGGAGAACCTTTAAACTATGAACGCCTTGAGTTTTTAGGAGACGCGATGCTTGGGGCTGTTATTGCAGCACACTTGCATAAAAAAGTACCCTCTGGTAATGAAGGGTATCTCACTAAAATGCGATCTAAAGTGGTAAGTAGGGAGCATTTAAATGAATTGGGAAGGGATTTAAACTTAATCCAATTTGTAAAAACGTCTATTCCTATTGAAAATTTTGGCTTGAATATTCACGGTAATATTTTTGAGGCTTTAGTAGGAGCTATCTATTTAGATAAAGGCTTTAACTATTGTGAAAAATTTATTCAAAAAAGAGTAGTTAAACCCTATGTGGATATAAAAAAATTAGAAGGAAAAATAACTAGTTATAAAAGCCTTATTATTGAGTGGTGTCAAAAACATAAAAAAACTTTTCAATATCTTGTTTATGACGACACAGGAAATGATACTGTAAAACATTTTGCAGTAAAGTTAATTATAAATGATGTTGTAATTTCAAAAGCGAGAGCAACCTCCAAGAAAAAAGCTGAGGAAGGAGCTTCTAAAAGAGCATATTACAAGCTTCAAAACAAAATAGAAAAGGATAGCCATAACATTTAATAGAAACCTCTTCGTTAACTTTGGGAATCATATTTTACACAACAATAATATGACATGCCAAAAGTAAATTTTACCTTTACTCTAATTATAAAATGGTATGATAACACAACGACATGTTTTGGAAAATTTTTTTGAGGACGAAATTGGCCTCATTGCTATTCATTGTCAAGAGGAAGATTACTGCTTTGCGTTTTTGCTAAATAAATTTTTAAATCTACGCTTTAAGAAAAAGGAGAACGATCTTGATTTACTTTATAATGGGGTTTTGGCTTCTTTCTCTAACTTTGAGTTTATTGAAGAAGAAAAAGATTGTAGCCTTTATTTATTAGGAAACAACTATAAAACAACAAAGCAGAAAATAACAAGTGCAGGGAGTTTATTTGAAGAACACTACGAAGAAAAAATATATTATTTAATTCCTGAATATAAAAGCATTAATTTTTTTATAAAGATTATTTCTGACTTTCCAAAAAATATCGAGAAGAAGTTACTTCCTGAAATACTAAAAATCCCCCCCGTAATAACCGCTTATAGCCTAGATTACACTACTTTAAAATCAAAACAAAATTTAAATTTTAACTAATGCCGATACGAAAAAAAACAAAAATTGTAGCAACCTTAGGCCCTGCAACCCAAAGTAAAGAAACCATAAGAGACATGATTATTGCCGGAGTGGATGTCTTTAGAGTAAACTTTTCACATGCCAATTATACCGATGTTAAAGAGCGAATTACAACCATAAGAAAAATAGGTGATGAACTCGAAATGCCTCCTGCAATTTTAGCAGACCTTCAAGGACCAAAATTGAGAGTTGGTGTTATGAAAGAAGAAGTAGTAGTTAAACCAGGAGACGAAATTTTATTTTGTACTGGCAAAGAATTTGAAGGCACAGCCAAAAGAGTTTATATGAACTATGCCCTTTTTCCGAAAGATGTAAAAGCTGGAGAAAGAATATTATTAGATGATGGTAAACTTCATTTTGAGGTAATTTCAACCAACAATAAAGACGAAGTAAATGCACGGGTTATTCAAGGAGGCCCTCTCCGATCCAAAAAAGGAGTGAATTTACCAAATACTAAAATTTCACTTCCTGCTATGACCAAAAAAGATATTGAAGATGCCATTTTTGCCATTAGCCTAGAGGTAGATTGGATAGCCCTATCTTTTGTTCGCGACTCAGACGACCTAAAAATATTGAATGATTTAATAAAAAAGCATTCTAGCTATAAGATACCAGTAATTGCAAAAATAGAAAAACCAGAAGCGGTTAAAAACATTAAAAGAATTGTTGCACATTGTGATGGTTTGATGGTTGCTAGAGGCGATTTAGGCGTTGAAGTTCCTGCAGAAGAAGTGCCACTAATTCAAAAGGAATTAGTGCTCGTTGCAAAATTAGCCCGAATACCAGTAATTATTGCTACACAAATGATGGAAACGATGATTACTTCCTTAACACCCACCAGGGCTGAAGTAAACGATGTTGCAAATTCTGTAATGGATGGTGCAGATGCGGTAATGCTTTCAGGGGAAACTTCTATTGGAAATTATCCGGTACAAGTTATAGAAACCATGGCAAGAATAATTCGCAGCGTTGAAAATTCTTCTATGATTCGCGTTCCTCAAGAACCACCTCAAATAAAAACCAACAGATATGTTACTAAATCTGTTTGTTATCACGCTGCTTTAATGGCCAATGAAATTGAAGCTAAAGCTATTTGCACACTTACTAATAGCGGTTATACCGCATTTCAAATTTCAGCCTGGAGACCCAATGCACATATCCTAGTGTTTACTTCAAACAAAAACATTTTAACCAGAATGAGCTTGCTTTGGGGGGTTAGGGCCTTTTTTTATGATAAATTTGTAAGTACCGACACTACTGTTGGCGATATTAATAAAATTGCTATGGAAATGGGTTTTGTTGAAAAAGGAGATTTTTTAATTAACCTTGCCGCTATGCCAATTGTCGAAAAAGGAATGGTAAATACTTTACGGGTTTCGCAAGTTTAATTTTTCAATTTCAATTTGTGCACTAGTGGGTTTTGCTATTAGTGCACAATAATTTTATGAAAATTTCACCCCCTTTTCTAAAAATCAAATTTCAATTGCACCACGACTTCCTTCTGCTTTTTAATTTTGCCCATTTTTTCTGTATTGAGGTTAGAAAGGGATATGCCCAATAGTCTTACCGAGTTTGAAACCTTTTCTTGAAACAGTAATTCTTGTACAATTTCTATAATTAATCCTTTTTCAGAAATAAAATATGGAAGTGTTTTGCTGCGTGTGTGAAGCGTAAAATCACTGTATTTTATTTTTAAAGTTATCGTTTTTCCAGCAACTTTTGACTTGGATAACCGCCTTTCTATTTCTTCGGCGATATCTTTTAACCGCTCCATCATAAAAACTTCTGAAGAGATGTTTTCAAAAAAAGTACGTTCTGCACCAAGAGATTTCCTAATTCTATTGGGCTTTACTTCACTTGAATGGATGCCGCGAACGACATAGTAATAATAGGTGCCACTTTTCCCGAAAGTTTCCGTAAGATAATCCAGCGACTTGCTTTTTAAATCCTTTCCGGTGAAAATGCCCTGATTATACATTTTTTCCTGGGTAACTTTACCCACTCCATAAAACTTTCGAATACTTAAATTTTCCAGAAAAGGAATTACCTCTTCGGGGTTTATGGTTTTCTGACCGTTAGGTTTGTTGATATCACTGGCAACTTTGGCAATAAACTTATTTATAGAAATACCAGCAGATGCATTTAGTCCAGTTTCCTTAAAAATTTGTTGCCTAATTTCTTTTGCGATTAAGGTAGCACTCGGATTGCCTTTTTTGTTTTCGGTTACATCTAAATAAGCTTCATCTAAGGAAAGTGGCTCTACTAAATCTGTATATTCTAGAAATATTTTTCTAATAATTTTTGATATTTCTTTATATCGCTCAAAGCGTGGTTTTACAAAAATTAAATCTGGACAATTTCGTTTAGCAACCGCACTAGCCATTGCACTGCGCACGCCAAATTTACGCGCTTCATAACTAGCTGCGGCTACAACGCCACGATCTGAATTTCCGCCAACTGCAATAGGTTTTCCTCGCAAATCTGGATTGTCCAGTTGCTCCACCGAGGCAAAAAAGGCATCCATATCTACGTGAATAATTTTTCTAATGGGAATAGCATCATCCATAAAACAAAAATAGCGTAATTTTATGCACATGAAGAAAACCGCCATTATTTTAGGGGCAACCGGGTTAACGGGAGGTATTTTGCTCGAAATTTTGTTGAAGGATAACCGTTATGGAAAAATTAAATTGTTTTCCAGAAGCAGCGTGGATGTTTCTCACCCAAAACAAGAGGAACACCTTTTGGATTTATTTGATTTAAGCAAGTATTTAAAAGTATTTACAGGGGATGAAGTTTTCTGTTGTATCGGCACCACAAATGCTAAAACCCCAGATAACAAAAGCTATCGAAAAATTGATTATGGAATTCCCGTTGCCGCTGCTAAATTGTGTAAGGAAAACAGCATCAAAACTTTTATGGTTATTTCAGCCATGGGAGCAAACCCTAAAAGCAAGGTTTTCTATAATAAAACCAAAGGGGAAATGGAACGGGATGTTTTGGCACAACAAATTAAAAACACCTTTATTTTACGCCCTTCTTTGATAGTGGGCAATAGAAAAGAAAAGCGAATGGGTGAATCCCTTGCTATATTTATTTTTGGCATAATAAAACCACTATTATCAAAAAAACATGCTTCAATCTCGCCTGAGGCTATTGCTAAAACGATGGTTTATGTTGCAAATAATGGCAATGTCCTAAACATCATAGAAAGTGATCAAATAAAAGAAATAGCAACAAATGCAGGAAATTGAACGAAAATTTTTAGTCACTTCTGAAGCTTTTAAAAAGGAGGCTTTTCAAAAAACACAAATTGTGCAAGGATTTTTAAATTCGCATCCTGAACGTACAGTGCGGGTTCGAATAAAAGGCGAAAAAGGATATATAACCGTAAAAGGAATTTCAAACAAAGCCGGCACCATCAGAACGGAATGGGAAAAGGAAATCACTATTTCAGACGCCGAAGCACTTTTGCTTTTATGTGAACCCGGAATCATTAAAAAGATCCGATATGATATAAAGATAGGAAGCCATGTCTTTGAAGTAGATGAATTTTTAGGTGAAAACGAAGGACTTACCGTTGCTGAAATTGAATTAAAAGAGGAAAATGAAACCTTTAAAAAACCTTCTTGGCTAGGAATGGAAGTTACCGGAGAGTTGAAGTATTACAATTCACAATTGAGTAGAAATCCTTTTAAAAATTGGAAATAAACAGCAACCCTCTCAGGGTTAAAAACCCTGAGAGAGTTGAATAATAAATATGTTTTTACGATGAAACGGTGAGAAAATTACAATTTATTATAAGAATAGGTTCGTTCTACTTTACAAATTTTGACATCAAACCAAGCATACCAATTTTTCTTCCCTTTTTGTTGTGCAATAAGGTGGTCGGTTTGTTTTTTCCATTTTTTAATGGCGTCTAAACTTTCCCAGTAACTTACTGTGATGCCAATTTCGTTTCTGGCGCTATCCATACTTAAAAAGCCCGGTTGTCTTTTTGCCAGGGTTTCCATTAAAGATGCAGTTTCTGCATAACCGTAATCGTCTTCTCTTTTTTTGGAAGTAAAAATTACGGCATAAAAGGGTTTAAAATCAGGTTGCATTAGTCTTTATAAATGGCGATAACTAGTTCGCCTTTAGCATTCATGGAAGCTCGATACATGCCCTCGGTATTAAACTCCATTACCATGTTTCCGCCTTTATCAATGGCAATAATACCGCCATCACCGCCTAATGCAGGCACTTTTTTTTGAATGACATCCACAGCAGCTTCTTTAAGGGTCATTCCTTTATACTCCATTAATGCAGAAATATCATGTGCTACAACTGCCCGAATAAAAAATTCACCCCATCCGGTACTTGAAACGGCACAGGTAGCATTGTTTGCATAAGTGCCCGCGCCAATAATTGGAGCATCGCCAATTCGGTTCCATTTTTTATTGGTCATACCCCCTGTAGATGTACCTGCCGCAAGATTGCCGTGTTTGTCTAATGCCGCAGCACCTACAGTACCAAATTTGTAATCTTTTATATAAGGATCCTCAAACGCAGATTTGGCATCGTGGGTTAATGAGGATTTTTTGGCTTCTTTTATTTTTTGAAGGGACTGAAAACGACTTTCGGTATAGAAATAAGAAGAGTCCATAAATTCAAACCCTTGTTCTAAAGCAAATTGTTCAGCGCCTTCACCACTTAACATTACATGGGGCGAATGGGTCATTACTTTTATTGCCAGATTTATAGGGTTCTTAATTTTTTTAACTCCAGACACTGCCCCAGCATCTAAATTAGAACCATCCATAACAGATGCGTCTAACTCATTAGTGCCTTGGTTTGTGAAAACAGCTCCTTTTCCTGCATTAAAAAGAGGAGAGTCTTCCATTACATTTATTGTTTTTGCAATAGCGTCTAAACTACTGCCCCCATTTTCTAAAATTTCATATCCAGTTTTGATTGCAATTTCAAGAATTTTCTTATAAGCAGCTTCTAATGAGTCGCTCATATTCTCTTTTAAAATAGTTCCAGCACCTCCATGAATTACGATACCAAAATTAGAGATTTGCTCTTCTTTAGCTTTTTTAGTAAAAAATTCCTCAGGATTTGGCTCTTTTTTTAGGTTACAAGCATAAAAAAAGAAGCCAACAAATGTTAAAATTGCAATTTTTTTCATAATAGTTTATTTTCAAGTGGTTAGGCTAAAATACGTCTTTATCCCTTTATTTTTGTAGGATTATTATTTTTATTTAGTAGGAAATAGCTCATTAAATTTATTATAAAATCGATTAAAAGCATAATAAACACGATAAAGTGCATTTTATATTCTTTTTTTACTTACATTTGGTTTGTATTAATTCCCAAAGTTAATACAAAATTAAGTCCCAAACTTAACCTACATATTATGAAACACATTTACAATGGGCTGATTGCCATGACATTACTTATTGTCTTATCTTCTTGTTCAAAAGACGAATTATCCAATCCATCCGAAGACCTATCTTACACCGTTGATTTAAGCATTGTTATTAAAAATGACGTTGCTATGTCAAGAGAAATTTTAGATCTAATTAACACCCATAGAGTTTCTTTAGGGCTAAACACACTTGCGCTAGACCAACAATATGCTTCTGCTTATGCCGTTGATCATACAGATTATATGATTGAGACAAGCAAAATTAATCACGACAATTTTAATTTACGTTCACAAGCCTTAAAAGATAAAGGCGCTATTCGTGTAGGAGAAAATGTTGCTTTTGGTTATAAAGATGCAGCATCTGTTGTCAATGGATGGCTTAATAGCCCAACCCACCGAAATATAATTGAGGGAGATTATTCTCACAGTGGTTTTGGGGTGTTTAAAAATCAAGATGGTAATTACTATTTTACACAAATTTTCTATTTGAAATAAATTCTTTTTTACACATAAATTTTTTGAATAGCAACATTTCCTGTATTTTTACGTAAATCTAAAAGTTCAAGAAATGGCAATTCAAAAACCTTTTAATCTAAACAAGTGGATAGAAGAAAACAGAAATCTTCTAAAACCACCCGTGGGAAACAAAAATCTTTATAAAGATGCTGGCGATTATATAGTAATGGTAGTTGCTGGACCAAATGCCAGAAAAGATTACCACTACAATGAAACCGAAGAATTATTTTACCAATTAGAAGGTTCTATAAAAGTTATTATCCAGGAAAATGGAGAACGCAAGATGATGGAACTTCATCCGGGTGACATGTATTTACATCCTGCAAAAGTGCCACATTCTCCAGCCAGAGAAGCAGGATCCATAGGGCTTGTTATTGAGCGTAAAAGAGAAGGCGAAGGATTTACTGACGGGTTGCTTTGGTTTTGTGACAATTGCAATCATAAAATTCACGAAACCTATTTTGAACTTCACGATGTAGAAAAAGATTTTCTTCCCCATTTTAAGATATTTTACAACTCTAAAAAATTACGTACCTGTGAAAAATGTGGTACAATTATGGAAACCGACCCAAGATTTACAGATAGTGAATAACCAATAAATAAAAAAAGAAGAAGGTTTAAAATAAATAAAACCTAAATATTTTTGCCCATAAACTTTATCAAAAAATTTATATTCCTAACATAAACTACAAAAAATTAAGGTATTAGTTTGAATCTCTATTAATATGGGTTTCAAAAATTTCAAAAAGATAACTTCCCTATATTTTCTTTCCATTGGGTTTTGAAAAATGTATCTTTGCAAAATATTTTTGCGAATTAAAACACACAATGTATGTCAAAAACTGCAACCGCATTTGGAATAGAAGATGCGTTAAATCAACTAGGAATTAAAAAAATAAATAATGGAACTTCCACAGGGTCAGAATGGTTTTCTTCTAAGGAAGAAATCGCTTCTTATTCACCGGTGGACGGCCAACTTATTGCCAAAGTAAATGTTACCTCAAAAGATGATTACGAAAAAGTAATTACTACCGCAAGAAAAGCATTTATGACTTGGCGATTAACGCCCGCTCCACTTCGTGGAGAAGTTGTAAGACAGTTTGGAGATGAATTGCGACGCCTTAAAGAGCCCCTTGGCAAACTAGTTTCCTATGAAATGGGTAAATCCTATCAGGAGGGTTTAGGAGAAGTACAAGAAATGATAGATATCTGTGATTTTGCTGTTGGACTTTCCCGCCAACTCCACGGGTTGACCATGCACAGCGAACGCCCGGGACATAGAATGTATGAACAATACCACCCATTAGGCGTTGTAGGAATTATTTCAGCATTTAATTTCCCGGTTGCCGTTTGGGCATGGAATACAGCTTTGGCTTGGATAAGTGGAGATGTTTGTATCTGGAAACCAAGTGAAAAAGCACCGCTTTGCGGTGTGGCTTGTCAACATATTGCTGCACGAATTTTTAAAAAGAACAACTTACCGGAAGGCATTTCTTGCTTAATCAATGGCGATTATAAAGTAGGCGAAATGATGACTACAGATAAACGAGTTCCTCTAATTTCGGCTACTGGATCGACCAAAATGGGAAAAGTGGTTGGAAAAACAGTAGCAGAACGTTTAGGAAAATCCTTATTAGAATTAGGCGGAAACAATGCCATCATTGTAACTCCCGATGCTGATATTAAGATGACCGTTATAGGTGCTGTTTTTGGTGCTGTTGGTACAGCAGGACAACGATGTACTTCGACCAGAAGATTGATTATTCATGAATCTATCTATGACAAAGTAAAAGATGCCGTAACCGCAGCATATAAACAATTGCGCATCGGAAACCCTTTAGACCAAAACAACCATGTAGGCCCTCTAATTGATACCGATGCGGTAAAAATGTATCAAGATGCTTTAGAAAGAGTGGTTAAAGAAGGGGGAAAAATAATTGTTGAAGGAGGCGTCTTAACTGGCGAAGGTTATGAAAGCGGGTGCTATGTAAAACCTGCAATTGCCGAAGCAAAAAACGAATTTGAAATTGTTCAACATGAAACCTTTGCACCGGTTTTATACATGCTCAAATATAGGGGCGATGTGTACAACGCTATTGAACTTCAAAATGGGGTAAACCAAGGACTTTCCTCTGCAATTATGACAAACAATCTTAGAGAAGCAGAAGCTTTTCTTTCACAAGTAGGAAGTGATTGTGGAATAGCCAACGTAAATATTGGCACTTCCGGAGCAGAAATTGGTGGAGCTTTTGGCGGTGAAAAAGAAACTGGCGGTGGCCGCGAAAGTGGAAGTGATGCCTGGAAAGTGTATATGCGCCGTCAAACAAACACGATAAATTATACAGCCGAGTTGCCATTAGCACAAGGGATAAAGTTTGATTTGTAGAGATCTCTTTTGAAAGGAAGATAAAATTTTAAAAACTGCTTTTTATTACTAAAAAATTCACGGTAATAAGGGGCCGTTTTTTAGGATTAATAACTTGGGTAATAAAATATAAATTCATTAATAAAAGCAACCTTCCAAGCGCACCTAAAATCGTAACAAATACTTGGCTTGATAGAGGGATAAAACAAACTACTTTTATTTAGTAAATAGTTAAAAAAATCACCAAATGAAAAAACTACTCGTATTCTGTGTTCTACTTTTTGTAAGTTGTAATTCAGATACGAATGGCATTGCTTGCACTGAGGAAGCAAGAGCCGGTCTTAATGTAACTGTGCGCGATGCGCAAGCCACCAATTATTTAGGTATTGGCACTTCAATAGTTGCAACCGATGGAACCTATTCAGAACCATTACAATTTATAGAAGGAATAATTCCCAGTTTTGCCGGCGCTTGGGAAAGAGAGGGAAATTATATCTTAACCGTTTCCGCCCAAGGATATTCAACATATATTTCAGAAACAATTACAGTGACTTCTGATGAATGTCATGTCATACCACAACAGTTAGAAATAAGTTTACAACCCGAATAAATTTTTAAAATCGATAGCCTATGCCTAGACCTGCATGAAATTCTATAGCCTCAAAGCGTTCTTTAATTTCATCGCTAAAGTTTCTGCCGATGCTTCCATAAAGCGCAATAATAAAGGAGTTGCTGAAATTCCATTTGTATCCGGAGCCAATACCAATGATAAAAGTATTCATATCAGTTTTTACTTTCTGAAAGGTTTGCCCGGGCATAGAATCAATAAGCGTTAAATCAGGGTCTTCCTCAAAATCACCAAATCGATATTTTACAAACGGATTAAAATACAATCCTGATCCAGGATTTTCAGTGCCAAAATAGAAATTATAGCCCAATTTTGCGCTGGTAGTATTAAACTGTTGCGAACCTTCTTCTGAATGAAAATTGATTCTATCATTAATTAAAACCTCGGCATCTATAGATTGATTATAATCAAATAGATACTCATACCCTACTTCAATGGAAGCAAAAATAATAGTATTTGCTATATTGAATTTAATTTCGTTGTTGGGAAAATCCTGAGCAGAAACAGATACGTACAACAAAAAAGAGGTCAGAATTGAGAGGACATATTTCATAAAACAAAAAGTTAGTAGTTGCAGCTAATTTAAGTAATTTTTCTGATATTAATTTCTTCCTTCCTCTTCCGGATATAATTGAAAAACAGGATCGCTTTGCCAGAACTCTTTTGTGTCTATATCCATCATGCTGATGGTTCCTTTAAATGCGGCTCCTGTGTCCATGTTCCAAACATTTTGTGCTTGTGTAGGGGTTGATTTTCCAATTCGGGTAACTGGAGTGTGCCCAATATATATTTCTTTAAAAAGTAGTAATCGTTTGGGATACCGAATATCTTGTGGCGACAGGCTTTTATCAGTGGCAACAGCCATTTCCCAAAGGGTTCTGTCCCAAAAAAAAGCTGTTTTGTGAAACTCATATCCCGGACCATTAAGATTTTGAAAACCAGCGTGAACAAACAATCTGTTTTTGTCTTGGTAAAAATTTACCATATTTTCAAAAAAAGTGCAATGCAAAGTTTTTTCTTTTTTTGAGATTTTCTCATAGCTATCGATAGCGCTTTGCCCGCCGTGTAACAACCATTGTTCTGGTTTTTCCTTATAAATAAGCCAGCGATGACACAAATCATCGTGGTTGCCTCTTAAGAAAATACAAGGGTTAGTTTTGGAAATATGTATTAAAAAGGAAACAACTTCAACACTTTCACTCCAGCCATCTACATAATCGCCTAAAAAAATAAGGGTGTCTTGTGGGGTTACTTTCGCCCTTGATAAAACCTGTTTTAAAGCTTTAAAACCTCCGTGTATATCTCCTACAACTAGTGTTCTGTTCATTTCTAATTATAATTTACTTTTCTTAAGATGCGCATGGTTTCTTTATAAGATTGATAAACAACGCCATTTATTTCTTTTAAATAAGGTCTTGCATCTATTAATTTATCTTTTGCTTCTGAAAAATCATTAAAATAACACAATAAATAACTTGCCGAAAGATTTTTTAGGTCGATTTGTTCGTGAGGGTTCAAGGGAATATTTTTCTTTATTTTTTCCATCAGAACATTGTTACTGTTATAAATATGAAACAAGGTTTTTTTATCAAATTTAGGAGGTTCAAACAACAATTTTGTTTCAATAGAATAAAAACCATTTTCCTGAAAATGAATTTGAAGTTCTTCTAAGGGGTAGTAGGTATGCTTTTTTTGCAATCCTAATTGTACATATTCCACAATCTTAAAATGGTCTTCTGTAAAACTTATGGAAACTTCGTCTAATGCTGAATAAAACAAACGCACTTGTTCGTTGATTAGTTCAATATCCACTCTGGAGTAAAACACATTTTCGCCCGCTTTTTTCTTAATTCCTGCCCAACAAACCACAAAAATTTCTTTAAACACTTTATAAGACGCCTCAAGGTCTTTGTGTCGATGGTTTACAAAATCTATCACACCGTCTAAGGTCAATTGGATGTTATTTTTTGCGTGGGTTTCAATGCTTTCTACAATTTTTGAATTCACATCTTTAATTTCAATGTCAAAAACTTTTGGCATAGAAATACTCCCATCTCTAAAAAAAACGGTTCCACCCCAATACTTCCAGATATTCTTTTTAAGTGCCGTAAGTTGGTTTATGGGCCTGATGGTTACAAGTCCAACTACTTTACCCTCTGGCAAATTCGGAAATGGGATGTTTTCATAAGCAATTAACGGGGCATTAGTTAGATAAGCATTCACCAAATTTTGAATTTTGCTGTCGTCAAAAAAGTCAACACCCACAATTTCGTTTGTAGTATCCTCAATGCCTACAACAATGTAGGAATTGTTTTTAGGGTTGGAATTGCTCAGTGCACAAATATGTTTTAGAAACTTAGCTTTGCCCTCTTTGTTGCTTAAATCAAATCGCAACTTTTTATCATAAAAACTACACTCATCGTTGTGAGCTAATAGGTTTTTGATAAGAAGTCTTTTGTTAATCATCTCAATTTTTTCTGCAAAAGCGAGAGTTTAATTGCTTTTTATTTTAAAATTTAAACAAGCGTTTTGTTAACTATGGTACTACTCGCCTGATCCACACTCATCACTATTAAATCTGCAATGTTAACATGACTTGGTCGTGTTACCGTAAACCAAATAATATCGGCAATATCTTCAGGCAGTAGTGGCTGAAAACCTTGATATACCTTATCTGCACGTTGTTTATCACCCTTAAAGCGCACTTCGCTAAAATTGGTTTTTACCATTCCGGGATGGATTGCGCCAACGCGAATTCCATTTCCGTTAAGGTCTATTCGCATTCCTTGGTTAATGGCATCTACCGCATATTTACTTGCACAATACACATTACCATTAGGATATACTTCCTTTGCGGCAGTAGAGCCAATATTAATAATATGTCCCGATTTTTGTGCTATCATTTTCGGAATAATTGCGTTGCTAACATAGAGTAGTCCTTTTATATTGATGTCTAGCATGGCGTCCCAATCTTCTAAATTTCCATTTTGAATGGAATCCAAACCGTGAGCGTTTCCGGCATTGTTAATTAAAATGTCAATTTTTGAAAAGGCTTCTGGCAAACTACTAATTTTATTTAAAACCTCCTTTTTATCTCTTACATCAAACAAGAGGGCTTGTACTTTGGTGTTCTCTTTAAGTTCGTTAGCCAGTATTTCCATTCGCTTTTCATTTCTTCCACAAAGAATTAAACGAATGCCGTTTTTAGCAAAAATCCTTGCTGTTGCCATACCAATGCCAGATGTTGCACCTGTTATAAGTGCTGTTTTTGAGCTCATAATTTTTATTATTTATCGCTTTAAAAGTAAGATAATTATACCTGAAATGGAAGTTAAAACTTCGTTAAGCATCTTGTTAAACCTAGTTAAAGGCAAGATTATGTTGCGGAAAGCGGGCTACTATTGTGCCTATTAATATTTAAAAAACTAACTATGAAAAATTTATGGAAATTTAGTTTAGCAATTGCAGTTCTTATTTTTGCGGTTGCTTGTAGTAATGATGATTCTTCAGAAACTGCAAAGTCAAGAATCGCTGTTAGTTTAACAGATGCACCCGGCGACTATGATGCTGTTTTTGTTGACGTACAGGATGTGGTCATTAAATATAGCGATAGTGATGGTGAAGTTTCAATTGGCGCAATAAATGCAGGAATTTACAACCTATTAGAGTTAACAGGAGGCGTAAGCGTTTTATTGGTTAATGATGAGATACCTTCTGGGCACATCAGCCAAATGCGATTAATTTTAGGATCGGAAAATAGTGTAGTTGTTGATGGCATTTCCCATCCACTTACCACGCCAAGTGCACAACAAACGGGTTTAAAATTGCAAATTAATGAAACATTAGTGGCAGGAATATTCTATGAGTTTCTTCTAGATTTTGATGTAGAAGAATCTATCGTTGTTCAAGGCAATGGAAGTTATTTATTGAAACCCGTAATTCGCGCAAGTACAGTAGCCGAAAGCGGTGCTATAACAGGATTTGTCCTTCCACTGAGCATACAAACCCTCGTAACAGCAACTAATGCAAACACTACAATTTCTGCTTATACCAATCTGCAAGGGAAATTCTTTTTACACGGGGTGCCTGATGGAATTTATACCCTAACTATTGAACCAGAAATTACTTCTGGATTTGAAATGGTTACTGTTATTGATGTTCAGGTTACTAATGGATCGGTTACAGACATTGGCACAATAACATTGATTTAGTCTTTAATTCATCTATAAAATGGGAAGCAGCACCATATGGTGCTGCTTTTTATTTTTAACCAAATGTTAACAGCATAACTGCAGATATTTTTCCAATTTGCAACATCAAAAAATACAACCCTATAAAAGATTAAATTATGGAAGAAACTGGCGCATCTATTGATATTGGAGTACTTAATGAAAAAATAGAAAAAGAGAGTGCTTTTGTAGATATTTTGACAATGGAGATGAATAAAGTCATCATCGGTCAAAAGCATATGATAGAACGACTTTTAATTGGCTTGTTGGGGCAAGGACATATTTTACTGGAAGGAGTTCCAGGATTAGCAAAAACGCTTGCCATTAACACCCTTTCACAAGCCGTTCATGGGTCTTTTAGCAGAATTCAATTTACACCTGATTTATTGCCTGCAGACGTAATAGGAACGCTCATATATAATATGAAACTCAACGACTTTAGCATAAAAAAAGGACCCATATTTGCAAATTTTGTTTTAGCAGATGAAATTAATAGAGCTCCTGCTAAAGTACAGTCTGCTCTTTTAGAGGCAATGCAGGAAAAACAAGTTACTATAGGTGAAGAAACCTATAAATTAGACCAACCATTTTTAGTAATGGCAACCATGAATCCTATTGAGCAAGAAGGAACCTATCCACTTCCTGAAGCACAAATGGATCGTTTCATGTTAAAAACAGTAATTAAATATCCGCAAATGCAGGATGAGCAACTTATTGTTAGACAAAATTTAAAAGGCGCTTTTGATAAAATTAATCCAGTAGTTACCTTAGACCAGATATACCGAGCACAAGCAGCAGTGCGCGAAGTATATATGGATGAAAAAATTGAAAAATATATTTTAGACATTATTTTTGCAACCCGTAATCCAGAAAAATACAACCTATCAGACCTTAAACCTTTAATTAATTACGGAGCCTCCCCTCGGGGAAGCATTAATTTAGCAATTGCTTCAAAATGCTATGCTTTTATTAAAAGAAGAGGTTACGTCATTCCTGAAGACGTTAGAGCGGTTGTTCATGACGTACTTCGTCATAGAATAGGTATTACCTATGAAGCTGAGGCTGAAAACATAACTTCTGAAGATCTTATCAATAAAATTGTAAACCAAATTGAAGTGCCTTAGAAAATGGTTTTTGGCTATTTAATAAAGTTGACGGTGTTTTATCAACAAAATTGACTTAAAATTTTCAAAATCATTACAAACCGAAATGGATACAAAGGAATTACTAAAAAAAGTACGAAAAATTGAAATTAAGACTCGCCGCCTTAGTGACAATCTTTTTGGCGGTGAATACCACACCACATTTAAAGGTCGTGGCATGACTTTTAGTGAAGTTCGGCAGTATCAGTTTGGCGATGATGTGCGAAATATTGATTGGAATGTTACGGCAAGATATAACGAACCCTTTATAAAAGTGTTTGAAGAAGAGCGCGAACTTACTTTGATGCTTTTAGTAGATATAAGTGGTTCTGAATATTTTGGTTCTACCTTACAATTTAAAAATGAAATAGTAACCGAAATAGCCGCAACACTTGCTTTTTCTGCTTTACAAAACAATGACAAAATAGGATTGGTGCTTTTTACCGATGAAATTGAACTGTACATTCCTCCTAAAAAAGGAAAATCTCACGTACTTCGTATCATTAGAGATTTAATCGAATTTAAACCTAAAAGTAAAAAAACAAATATTGAACAAGCTTTGCAATTTCTTTCTAATGTAATGAAAAAGAAAGCCATCGTATTTGTTATTTCTGATTTTATAACCGATGATGATTACAAAAATGCATTGCGAATTGCCTCAAAAAAGCATGACCTAACCGGAATTAGAATCTATGATGAATTAGAACTAAGCATGCCAAATTTAGGAGTAGTTCAAATGGATGATGAAGAGAGTGGCGCAACCATATTAGTAGATACCACCTCAAAAACAGTTAGAAATAATTACGCAAAATACTATCAAGAGAAAGTAAATTTTTTTCAAGAAACCTTTAGTAGAAGTGGCGCAGGGACAATGAATTGTAGAGTGGATGAAAGTTATGTAAAAAAATTGTTGGGTTATTTTAAACGAAGAGCATGAACAATAAAAAGCTACGATTTAGGGTTTTTGAACTGCGATTAGCACTTTTGTTATGCGCAAGTTTGCTGTGCTTTTTTTCAGGATCCTCTCAAGTAAAATCCAGCATCGATACCACATCCATTCGTATAGGGGAAGAAATAAGATACAGTATTTCTGTCGATGCCGATACTTCTTCCATAGTAACTTTCCCAGAAGGGCAGTCGTTTTTACCATTGGAAGTTATCGAATTTTATAGCATAGACACGACTTTTCAACAAGCAAAAATCCGACTTATTAAAAAATACGGACTTACACAGTTTGATTCTGGCAAGTATGTTATTCCTCGTCAAGCAATAAAAATTAATGAAAATGTTTTCTATACAGATTCCCTTTTAGTAGAAGTTGCCAATGTGGTTGTAGATACCACAAAGCAGAAAATGTTTGATATAAAAGCACCTATTGATGTACCTCCTGTAAAAAGGGAATGGCTGCATTATTTGCTTTGGATTGTGCTAATATTATTAGTCATTAGCGGAATTGTTTTTTTACTAATTCAAAGAAAGAAGAAAATAGGAGAAGCTAAAAGGCAATTACCACCCTACGAAGAAGCTTTGGTTGCATTACAAACACTGGATAGTTCAGAATATTTAAAAAACAATCAGGTAAAAGATTACTATTCTACCCTCACCGAAATCGTTAAACGTTATTTAGACCGTGAAGTAGATGAAGCTGCATTAGAAAGCACAACCGATGAGCTTATTGATCGATTAAAGTTACACAAAGATTCTGGACACTTAGATTTTGACCAAGAAACCATCTTAAAATTAAACCGTATTCTAAAAAGAGCTGACTTAATAAAATTTGCTAAAATGCAAATGGAATCCCATCAGGCACAAGTAGACAGAAAAGACATTGAAAATATAATAAATGAAACTCATGAAGTAATTCCAGAACCTACCGAAGAGGAGTTACTACAAGATGCTTTATATCAAGAACAGTTTTTAAGGAAAAAGAAAAAGAAAAAAAGGATATTTATACTAGCGTCATTGGTTTCACTTATTCTAGTTGGATATGGTATTCTCTCTTTCGTTTTTGGCATACAAACCGTAAAAGATACTGTTTTTGGAAATTATACAAAAAGTCTTTCAGAGGCAACTTGGATAAAAAGTGAGTACGGAAGCCCTGCAATAATCCTAGAAACTCCAGAGGTTTTAGTTAGAGAAATAGACACCATTTCCCATGCCATTCTTTCAAAAGGCTTAGAAGAGGTATTTACTTTCGGAAACATTCAAAATAAACTTTTTATTCTTGTAGGATCTTCCAAAGTTTCAGAAGGTCAACAAGTAAATTTGGAGGCAGTTTTAGAAGAAAAATTAGTGCTTTTAGAAACCAATGGTGCTACAAACCTCATAGTAAAAAACGAACCCTTTTCAACCGAAAAAGGAGTTACTGGAATACGAGCCTTTGGCGAATTTAATATTCAGGTAGCTGATAACAAATTTAAAAAAGAAAAAAGCGACTATGAACTTCTTTTATTTGCTCAAGATGGCGCAATTCAGGTAGTATTAATTGTCAATGAAAAAGATGATTTATTTGCACAAAAAATAAAAGAACGTATTTTAAAATCTGTAGAATTAGAAATAATTAAGAAGCAATAACGATGAATTTTGAGTTTGTAAATCCCGGGTTTTTTTGGTTGGTGCTTCTTCTACCCATAGCTATAGCTTGGTATGTGTGGAAAAGAAACACACTCACCGCCTCTTTAAAACTTTCCACCATAAAAGGTTTTAATACAGGTGCTAACTGGAGAGCAAAATTACGTCCCTTTTTGTTAGTACTTCGTTTAGTAGCTTTGTTGCTTTTAATTACGGCATTGGCACGTCCTAGAAATGTAGATGTAACCACAAAAATCAAAAAAACACAAGGTATCGATATTGTTATGGCAATTGATATTTCGGGCAGTATGTTAGCGCGCGATTTAAAACCCAATCGTTTAGAAGCATTAAAAACCGTAGCAACAAGATTTGTTTTGGACAGGCCTAACGACAGAATAGGAATTGTAATTTATGCCGGAGAAAGCTATACCCAAACCCCTTTAACTTCAGACAAAAGTATCATTGTAAAATCTTTAAGCGAAATAACCTACAGCGACGTTATTGAAGGCGGAACCGCAATAGGAATGGGGCTTGCAACAGCAGTAAACAGATTAAAAGACAGCAATTCTGAAAGCAAAGTAGTAATTTTACTGACCGATGGCGTTAATAATTCTGGATTTATCGACCCAAAAATTGCAGCCGAGTTAGCGGTAGAATTTGGAATAAAAGTATATGCTATAGGTTTAGGCACCACCGGTACAGCACTTTCGCCAGTAGCTATTAATCCGAATGGCACCTTTCAATATGCCAACGTACCCGTTGAAATTGACGAAGAATTACTTAAAGAAATAGCAAAAGCAACCGGAGGTTTATACTTTAGAGCAGGAAGTAACACCAAGCTAGAAGAAGTATATGATGAAATAAATAAATTAGAAAAAACCGATATTGAAGAATTTCAATACACCAATTATGACGAAAAATTCAGACCCTTTGCTATTTGGGCAAGCATTTTAGTGATGTTTGAAATGCTTTTACGTTTCACCATTTTTAGAAGTTTTATATAAATGTATCAATTTGAAACACCATATTATTTTTACTTTTTGGCGATACTTCCAGTATTATTGCTAATATTCGCTCTTTACTTATTATGGAAAAAAAGAACACAAAAACGTTTTGCAGATAAAAAAGCCCTAAAAAAGTTGAGTACAAATCATTCCGGATTCAAATTGGCATTAAAAATTAGTTTTATTTTACTTGCGCTTTTTGCATTGGTAATCGCACTAGTAAATCCTAAAATTGGCACAAAAATAGAAGAAGTAAAACGAGAAGGTGTAGATTTGGTATTTGCTTTAGATGTTTCTAAAAGTATGTTGGCAGAAGATATTGCACCAAATAGATTGGAGAAGTCCAAACAACTCGTTTCTCAAATATTAAGTAATCTAGGCGGAGACAGAGTAGGAATCATCGGGTATGCCGGAAGCGCATTTCCTCAATTACCCATCACCACCGATTTTAATTCCGCCCGAATGTTTTTAGGTGCAATGAATACCGATATGGTTTCATCCAGAGGAACCGCCATAGCCGAAGCAATCAACTTAGCAAAAACCTATTACAATGACGAGGATCAAACCAATAAAGTATTAATCATTCTCACAGACGGCGAGGACCATGAAGGAAACGTATCAGCAGAAGCTATAGAAGCCGCAAAACTTGGTATAAAAATAATAACCATTGGTGTAGGAACCGTTTCAGGAGGGCCAATTCCGATAAAGCAAAACGGAATTTTACAGGAATATATGCGCGACCAGAACAACGAAAGGGTGGTTACCGCCCTTAATGAAACCACCTTAATAGAAATTGCAAATCAAACAGGTGGAGCCTATATAAAAGGAGAGATAACCTCTCAAGTAGTAGAGAAGGTAAAAGAGCTTCTAAACGATATGGACAAAAAAGAATTTGAAGCAAAACAATTTTCAGATTTTCAAGACCAGTTTCAATGGTTTATTGGAGCCGCAATTTTTTTCCTCTTTTTTGAGATATTCTTTTTAGAACGCAAAACAGTTTGGCTTCAAAAACTAAATTTATTTAATGAAAATAAAAACTAAGAAGTTAATTAACACATTTTTAATTGTTTAAGGTATAAATCTAAGAAAAAGAATTTAACATACAATGCAAAAAATAGGTATCATACTAGTACTTCTTTTCACTTGTTTTGTTTTTTCACAAACAAAACAAGAAATTGCGCTTGCAAAAGAAACAAAAGAGCTGCTTTATAAAGCGAGCAATAATTTTGAAAAAGGAAATTTTTCAGAAGCAGAAGCAAACTACCGAAAAGCAATTGCGCTAGATTCTAAAAACACCACAGCAAAATATAACTTAGGCAATGTCTATTATAAAAATAAAAAAAATAGCGAAGCCGGAAAACGCTTTTTACAAGCTGCAGAGGTTGCAACCACAAAAGCAGAAAAACATAAAGTATTTCACAATTTAGGAAATACATTCATGAATTACAAAAATTATAAAGCCGCTGTTGAGGCGTACAAAAATGCACTTCGAAGCAACCCAACAGACGAAGAAACCAGATACAATTTAGCATTAGCAAAAAAAATGCTTGAAGAACAGGGAGATGAAGGAGGAGAAGACGAAAAACAAGAGAAAGACCAAGACAAACAAGAAGAAAAACAAGACAAACAAGAGGGAGACAACCAAGAAGAAAAACAAGATCAGAACAAAGGAGATGAAGGGGATGACGAAAAGGACAGCCAAAACAAAGAAGATAAAGGAGATCCTAAAGAGGAGAAAAAAGATCAAGGACAACCCCAGCAAGTAGAAGGGCAGTTGTCGCCACAACAAGTACAAAGTTTATTGGAAGCAATGAACAACCAAGAAAAAAAAGTACAAGACAAAATAAATGCAGAAAAACAAAAAGGAGTAAAGACAAAACCCGAGAAAGATTGGTAACCTTCACTTTTTAAAATAAAATTCAACTAATGAAACTCAAATTTATACTTATATCGACACTTATTTTACTAGCAAGCGGTGTCTTTGCGCAGGTAAAATTTGAAGTAAAGGTAAGCAAAAACACCCTTGGCATTAACGAGCGTTTGCGTGTAGATTTTGAAATGAATCAAGATGGCGATAATTTTCAACCACCAAATTTTCAAGGCTTTCGTGTGGTGGGTGGCCCAAACCAATCCATAAGTAATTCGTGGATAAATGGTAGAAGTTCTTATTCAAAAACATTTAGTTATTTTCTTTCACCCACAGCAAGAGGAAAATTCACAATCGGTCAAGCCACCATACAAATGGATGGCGAAACCTATAAAACGGTGCCAATAACTGTAGAGGTTACTGCCGCAGTAGATCAACCAAAAGATGGTGATAATACAGATTATTTAGTAAATGAAAACATCCACCTTGTGGCGGAAATCTCTAAAACAAATCCATATCTAAACGAAGCGATTACGGTGGTTTATAAGCTCTATGTCTCCCCAGAAACAGCAGTGAGTGGCTGGAGAGAAATTGACAACCCAAAGTTTGCAGATTTTTGGAGCCAAAACACAGACAACAAACAATTTCAAGTACACGAGGGTACCTATCAGGGCAAGCCCTACCGCTACGCTATTTTAAGAAGCACAGTATTATACCCTCAAAAAACGGGCAAATTAGAAATTGAACCATTATCCTTAGACGTACAGGTGGAAGTTCGCACCAATCGAAGAGATATTTTTGGAAGACCATTTATGAGTCGCGTAAATAAAACCGTATCTGCCGGTACAAGAACAATAGATGTAAAACCGTTACCAGCACAAACAATGCCTGCTAATTTTTCAGGTGCCGTTGGAAAATTTGATTTTAAAGTAAAAGCAAGTAAAACCAAGTTAGACGCTAGAGAATCTCTTGAAATTCTTGTGGAAGTTACTGGTAATGGCAATTTAAAACTGTTTAAACCACCACGTTTAATTACCCCAAACAACCTAGAGGTGTATGAACCCGAATTTCAAGAAAAAGTAACTACCACAGATAAAGGAATGCGGGGCAGTATTTCTGAAAATTATACCATAATACCTCAGTTTAAAGGGAATTATCCAATCAAACCTTTAACATTTACGTATTTTGATGTAGAATCGGAAACCTACAAAACCATTTCTTCTGATGAAATTATTATTGAAGTAGAAAACGGTCCGGTTACCAGAGAATCATCTTCTATTTCTGCTGCAAATTTAACCAAACAACCAGTCATTTTAGCCGAAGATCAATTTAAATACATCAAGTTAAAGCCAGAATTAAAAGCAATTAATTCGGCTCCATTTTTTAAATCACCATTATTTTGGTCCTTGTTAACAGGCCCATTAGTATTAATTCCGTTATTTATTTTAATAGGAAAAAAACGTAGAGAATTTGAAAGCGATGTGGAAGGCAAGCGTTTAAAAAAAGCAAATAGATTGGCTAGAAAATACCTTTCAGAAGCCAAGAAAAACAGCCACAATCAAAAACAATTTTATGAGTCATTAGAACGTGCTTTACATAATTATTTAAAAGCAAAATTATCTATAGAAACCTCAGAATTTTCAAAAGAAAGAATTCATAAATTTTTATTAGAGCGTAAGGTAGAACCGCAGGTGAGTGAAAATTTTATTGCCATATTAAAAAATTGTGAATATGCAAGATATACCCCTACAACTGATGGAGCCATAAAGCAAGATTATGACAAGGCAGTTTTAGTAATTTCAACCATTGACAAACAAATTGCATAGCCATGAAAAAAACATTCTTTCTACTATTTATTGGGTTTACTCTTTTAGGATTTTCGCAAAACGAAGAAAAATTTTCACAAGGAAAAGATTTTTACAAAGAAGCCCAATATGAAAAAGCTATTTCAGTTTGGGAATCTATTATAGAGTCAGGAGAACATTCTGCAGCATTGTATTTTAATTTGGGAAATGCCTATTATAAACTACATCAAGCAGCACCGAGTATTTATTTTTATGAAAAGGCATTGCGGTTATCTCCTAATGACAAAGAAATTATAAACAATCTGGCATTTGCTCAAAATATGACCATTGATGCCATTGAACCTTTGCCTCAAAATATATTTTCAAAATGGTATAATAATAGTGTAGGTGCTTTTTCCTTTAACGGGTGGGCTTGGGCAGCTATTGTATCTGTACTTTTCTTTGTTTTTCTTTTTTTGAACTATTATTTTACCCATTCCGAATTTAAAAAAAGATTTTACTTTTCTACCGCTCTTTTCTGTTTTGTTTTTGCAATAGGAAGTTTTGTATTTGCATTTTTATCTTATGAACAATCTGCAAACAATCATTCTGCTATTATTTTTGCTGAGAGTGCTGAAGTAAGAAGTGAACCATTACTTCGCAGCCAAGTATCTTTTGTATTACACCAAGGCGCTAAAGTAAACATTACAGAAGAAGATGGCGAATGGAAACGCATAGAATTAGCAGATGGAAAAGAAGGATGGATGCTTAAAACAGACCTGAAAGAGTTTTAAATATTAATACTTCCTTAACAAAAAAATAAGGATTGATCATTTATTTTTGTACCCATTAAAAAAAACATTTTATGCAATCCATTAGTGTTTTCTTAGTTTACATTTTTTTGGCGTATTTAATAACACCAACTTTTGTTACAGTACTTAAAAATACGGCGGATGTTTCTTTTGTTTTTTCTGTTTCCGAAGAAGAACAAAGCAGCTCTGAGCGGAAACTAGTTGAAAATCATCATAAAATTCTTACTAATTTAATGAATAGTACCCTAGATTTTGTTCTTCTACCTATGGCCAAATTTTCAAAATTCTTCAATGAAAGTTTGACTTGTATTTATTTAAACACATTTTCTCCCCCTCCTGAATTAGCTTAATTCTATTTTTACATCCCCTTTTTTATTAAAAAAATCAGTCTAACCAATCTTGCCAAATTTTCAAAATTGGAGAAGATTACAATACATTTATTTTATGTTTACCTATTTAAAAAATGACCTTCCGGCCAGTCTGGTTGTGTTTTTTATTGCCTTACCTTTATGTTTAGGCATTGCTCTTGCTAGCGGAGCACCTTTATTTGCTGGAATTATAGCAGGAGTAATTGGAGGTGTAGTTGTAGGATTTATTTCAAAATCAGCACTAGGAGTGAGTGGTCCCGCCGCTGGATTAGTTGTCATTGTACTCAATGCAATAACCACTTTAGGAGCGTATGAATCCTTTTTACTTGCTTTAGTTATCGCTGGCATTTTACAAATCATATTAGGGGTTTTAAAAGCGGGAATAATAGGATACTATTTTCCTTCCTCCGTAATTAAAGGAATGTTGGCGGCTATTGGGATTATGATTTTTATTCAACAAATACCCCATGCCTTAGGATATAACAGAGCTTATGCAGGGGATACACGTTTTTTTCGATCGCCAGGAGAGTCATTGACTTCAGCATTAACAAATATGCTGGAGGCAATATCTTTAGGAGCAGTAATTGTTACTCTTCTTTCGTTAATTATTTTACTGGTTTGGGATAAAATACTGGTAAAGAAACATCCTTTTTTTAAAATATTACCAGGACCATTAGTTGCTGTAATTTTAGGAGTTATTTACCAACTGGTTTTTGGAAATAGCGGCACAATTCTATCTATTGCATCGCAAAATTTAGTTAGTGTGCCTGTGCCTGAAGATTTTTCCAGCTTTTTAGGGCAGTTTTCGACCCCTGATTTTTCTCAAATCACTAATTCAGAAATCTATATAGTAGCTATTACATTAGCTGTTGTGGCCAGTATAGAAACACTTTTGAGCGTAGAAGCTACAGACAAGCTAGATCCTAAAAAAAGAACAACTCCCACAAACCGAGAACTTGTAGCACAAGGCATTGGAAATTCTGTTTCAGGATTAATAGGTGGGCTACCCATAACTCAGGTAATTGTTAGAAGTTCTGCAAATATTCAAAGTGGCGGTCAAACAAAACTTGCCACGATTTTACACGGCTTTTTATTGATTTTATGTATTGTTTTAATTCCTAAATTTTTGAATATAATACCCTTAGCAGTTTTATCTGCGGTACTATTAATCGTTGGATATAAGCTGACTAATCCAAAACAGTTTATAGAAATATATTACTTGGGAAAAGGACAGTTTGTGCCATTTATGACAACGGTAATCGCCATTGTGGCTACAGATTTATTAACAGGAATCATACTAGGAATGTCTGTTGGGTTTATAACTATTTTAATAAATAGTTATAAAAACTCTCATTTCTTGCATATTCAAAATAATAGTAATGGCATTCAAAATTTAAAAATGACACTTGCAGAGGAAGTGACTTTTTTAAACAAAGGCGCAATATTAAGAGAGCTAAACAATTTGCCTGAAAATGTGTTTTTAGAATTAGATGTCAGAAAAACGCGGGTTTTAGATTATGATGTACTAGAAATTTTAGACGAATTTGCCTTGAAAGCAAAAGAAAAAAATATCACCATAAAATTAATATCTGAAAAAAGTGTCGTCGTTAACCCAATTAGTTATAAAGACTTTTTTATACTAAAAAGGCCTGCTTAACTCAATAATTAACCTTTAGAGATAAAAAATAAAAGTGTAATTTTATAAAATCAAATACATATATATGGACACATATTATAAATCATTACTAGATAAAAATAAAGAATGGGTAAAAAATAAATTAGATTTAGACCCAGAGTATTTTAAAAAACTTTCAAAAGGGCAATCCCCACCATTGTTGTGGATAGGTTGTGCAGATAGCCGTGTGCCTGCAAATGAAATTATAGGAGCTCAACCTGGCGAAGTTTTTGTGCACAGAAATATTGCAAACCTTGTTGTTCACACCGATATGAACATGCTCAGCGTAGTTGATTATGCTGTAAATGTATTAAAAGTAAAACATATTATCATTTGCGGTCATTATGGCTGTGGGGGTATTCAAGCTGCTATGAGCAGCAAATCTTTTGGCCTGATAGACAACTGGATCCGGCATATAAAAAACACCTATAGGCTGCATAAAGAGGAATTAGATGGCATTAAGGAGGAACAAAAACGCTTTGATAGGTATGTTGAACTTAACGTGTGGGAACAGGTATTTGACCTTGCAAAAACATCTATAATACAAAATGCATGGAATAGTGGTCAAGAATTGAGTTTACACGGTTGGGTGTATTCCATTAAATATGGAATTATAGAAGAAGTTATATCCAAAGTAAAAAACAATTCCCAACTAGATGATGTTTATCAATTAGATTTTTAATAATTTATAGAGAGTTATCTCCTGAGTTTAAGGGGGAATCTTCCTTGTTTTTTTCAGGAAAGTATTCTTGATATTCTTTTAATAATTTAGGAAGCACCATTGGAGCAATAGATTCTATTGGTTTATAAAGCATGGATGCTTCCTTTTTTTCTTGTGATAAAAAGGCAATTTCCTTTCCTAATGAATTTGTAAAAAGCATCAAAACGCTAGCAAAAAAAGCCATTTTTAAAAAACCGAAAATACCACCAAGCAATCTGTTTAACATCCCTAATGCTGCAAAAGATGCAACTTTAGTTAATGCCCTTGACAAAAGAGAAACTAGCATTACAATCCCAATAAAAGTAATAGCAAAGGCGGCTAAATTTATAGTTTGTTCCTCCCAATCGGTATACTTTATAAGTAAGTCAGACGCAAAATGTGAAAAATAAATAGCTCCCCACACTCCTAAAACAAGTCCAATAAGTGACGAAAGTTCAATTAAAAAACCATTTCTAAGCCCTTGTATCACTCCAAGTACAAGAAAAACACCAATTATAACATCTATACTATTCATCTACCTATCAATTTAGGGTAAATATAGTAAATTGTAGAAATTGTGCTTTGTATCTTTGTAAACTTAAAATTAGAATTTTTTTAGAAAAATAATTGCCTTCTATTTTTAGAATTAAGAAAATACTATTTACTAATTATAATTAACCATTAATAAAAATGGCTAGAGACGAACAATTAAAACTACGCTGGGAAACCTTAGTAAAATTACTTAGTAATAAATTTGCAGATGGAGAATCAATGGATTTAGATGCCATTATTTTTCTAGTAGGCTTACAAGAATTCGGAAAATTAGACAGGAAATTTAAAAAAGATGAAAAACTGGATTTAATGCACATAGCCATTTGCAGATTATTAGAACCCTATGGCTACTATGAGTTTGATTATCAAGATGAAGATGGCTGGCCTCATTACATAGTAAAAGAGCAACTACCTACCCTAAAAGCTGGCGAACAGTCTGTGTTGATGAAAGAAGCAATTGTCACCTATTTTGTAGAAAAAGAAATTATTTTATAACCATTTTAAAATGCACACTGCGCTTTTAGACCCTATATTAAACAAAAACGGATTTGGCACAAAGCAAAATTCAATGAATCTTGCTATAAATAAACAGTAACTAAATATATATTTTTTCCTAAATTTACCCCCTCGCTTAAACCGCAGTATTATGATGTTGGATAAAATAAACAAAGCCATAAACGAAGCTCAACTATTTACAGCAACAACCCCTCAAGAAATAGAAGATTTCCGTATTAAATACCTTGGAAAAAAAGGGTTGCTTAATGATTTTTTTACGGCTTTTAAAGAGGTGCCAAATGAACAAAAAAAAGCCTTCGGGCAAACAATTAATAAGCTAAAACAAGTTACCCAAGATAAAGTAGATGCGTTAAAGGCAGAATTAGAAAGCCAAGTAGTAGAAAAAGGTGTTTATGGCGATTTAACTCGCCCAGGCGAACCTATTAACATTGGGGCAAGACACCCAATTTCTATAGTAAAAAACAGAATAACCGAAGTGTTTTCCAGAATAGGGTTTAATGTGTCTGAAGGCCCAGAAATAGAAGATGACTGGCATAACTTTACGGCATTAAATCTGCCTGAATACCACCCAGCCAGAGACATGCAAGACACCTTTTTTGTTCAAACCAATCCGGATGTGCTTTTGCGTACTCATACTTCTTCAGTACAGGTGCGATATATGGAAAATAATCAACCCCCAATACGTACAATTTCTCCCGGAAGAGTTTTTCGAAATGAAGCTATTTCTGCTCGTTCTCATTGTATTTTTCACCAAGTGGAAGGACTATATATTGACAAAGACGTTTCCTTTGCAGATTTAAAACAAACACTTATATACTTTTGTACTGAAATGTTTGGAAAATCAAAAATACGACTTCGTCCTTCTTATTTTCCATTTACCGAGCCAAGTGCAGAGGTTGATATTTATTGGGGCTTAGAAACAGAAACCGATTACCGAATCACCAAAGGAACTGGCTGGTTAGAAATTATGGGTTGTGGCATGGTAGATCCTAATGTGTTAAAAAACTGTGGTATTGATCCTGAAATTTACAGCGGGTTTGCTTTTGGTATGGGCATAGAACGCATTGCCATGTTACTGTATCAAATTGGCGATATTAGAATGTTTTATGAAAACGATCTTCGGTTTTTAGAACAATTTAAAAATGCTCTTTAATCTATGCGAAAGGACATTGAAATACCAGAGGTAAAAGGTGTTTATATTGCTGCTGTAAAGGAATGGGATACAAATTTTTTGTCAAAAAGTTGGTTTGCGTATTTAATTAATGACAGCGATAAGTCATTAGAAATAACCATGGTTGTTTCAAGAGGCAATAATAAAAATCAAAAAACGGCAACCTTGCGTCATGCATTTGGTGTTATCTCACCAAAATCCTTTAAGAAAATTGAGTTACTAATGGAGGAGGTTTTTTCCTTTACCAATGAATTTTTAGTAACCTATTTTATAGGAGAAACCCTTTATGATAAGAACTTTATTTTTACTCCCAACTCCATTTCAGAAAAAAATCTTCAAAAAATCCCACTTTTAGATACAGAGGGTGTTTTGGCAAATTAATTTAATTTTTCGGTGAGCTTTTTAAACACCTTTTTCGGGTCTTTATTTTCATAAAGAATTTCATAAACAGCATCTATAATTGGAGTTTTTGCTTTTTTCTCTTGATTGAGCAACCAAGCACTTTTTGTTGCATAATACCCTTCGGCCACCATGCTCATTTCCATTTGTGCACTTTTTACGGTATATCCTTTTCCTATCATATTGCCAAACATACGGTTTCGGCTGAAGGTAGAATAACCGGTAACTAATAAGTCACCTAAATAAGCGGAGTCATTTATATTACGCTTCATTTTATACACCTTACGAATAAATTTTTTCATTTCCCTGATGGCATTACTCATCAATACACTTTGAAAGTTATCTCCATACCCTAAACCGTGGGCAATACCCGCTGCAATAGCAAAAATATTTTTTAGCATTGCAGCATATTCAGTGCCAATAACATCATCGCTAATGGTGGTTTTAATGGTATTGCTACTTATGTATTTTGCTACAAGTTTTGCTTTTTCTTTGTCAGAGCAAGCTAGGGTTAAATAAGATAAACGTTCAAGAGCTACTTCCTCTGCATGACAGGGTCCGGTAAGTACGCCAATATTTTCCATAGGAATATTGAAATATTTGTGAAAATGTTGTCCTACAATAAGGCTAGTTTCAGGAACAATTCCTTTAATAGCAGAAAATAGTATTTTCCCCTCTAACGAAACCTTAAGTTTGTCTAATTCGCCTTTTAAAAATGCCGATGGAATTGCAAAAATGATAATATCTGCTGCAGCTATGGTTGTGTTGATGTCGTTGCTAAGCCCAAGTTTGGCATTATTAAATGCAACGGAGCTTAAATAATTAGGATTATAGCCCTCTTTCTTGATGTGTTCTAAGGCATAAGCACTTCGCATATACCAGCCCACAGTATCTAGATTTTCACATAGCATTTTTACTATAGCAGTAGCCCAGCTACCACCGCCAATAACGGCAAATTTTGGATGTTCCTTCATAAATTCAGTATTCTATAAAAAACAAATGCACACATTTTATACGCTTTTGCAAAGGTAGCTTTTTGGGATGTCTTTTTGAAAATTTTGAGAAGTATAATTTAACATCGAATTAGCATTTTAGGTACAATCTAGCAATTGTATCTGGCGTTATAATGAAAGGAAACCAAGATAGTTTTTTCAATATTTTGGAAACTATGTATAGGTTTTTTGGTTGGTTATTTAGTTTGAAAGCCGCTCTTGTTTATGTAACTGGAGCGGTTTTTATTTTTTAATTATTTTCTGTAAAAATTCATTTCATCTATGTATTTCCACACTGCTTCAGGAAGCAGCGGCATAATATTTTTTCCTTCTTTTATTGACTTTCGAATACTTGTAGAAGAAATTTCCATAATGGGGGCATCTATGTGATGAATTTTTGGGTGTTTTGAAAATAACGCATCCACTTCGCCATTAGCAATACGAGGGTAAACATATATATCATGGTTTTGTAAGATAATCTCATAGTTTTTCCATTTATGAAAACTCTTTAAGTTGTCTTCTCCCATGATTAACGAAAATTTGTACTTGGGATAGGTGTCGGTTAAATGTGCTAAGGTATTAACGGTATAATTGGGTTGAGGAAGTTTAAATTCAATGGCACTCGGCTTTAATTTTTCATAGCCTTCACAAGCGCGGCGAACTAATTCTAAACGGTGATGGTCCTCTAGCAAGGTCTTTTTTTTCTTAAAAGGGTTATGAGGTGTAATCACTAACCACAATTCATCTATATCTGTATGCTCTGCGATATGATTTGCTATAATAAGATGCCCAATGTGAATTGGGTTAAAGGTGCCAAAATACAAACCTATTTTTTTCATCACTTTTCTGCTAGTAGATTACTTTTCTATAAACTTTTTAACTAAATCTCGGGCTTCTTGTAATGCAATTTTTAGGTCGTTATTTTCTATAATATAGTCAAATTGTGGTGCTGTGGCAAGTTCAATAGAAGCTTTAGCAATGCGCATATTAATTTTGTCATCGCTTTCAGTTTTGCGCTCTTTTAAACGGCGTTTTAGCTCGTCCACACTTGGTGGTTTTACAAAAACTGCAAGGGTTTTTTCTGGATATTTTTTTTTGATTCGCAATCCGCCAACGACGTCTATGTCAAAAATCACATTTTTTTCTTTTTGCCAGATACGTACAATTTCGCTTTTTAAAGTGCCATAAAAATTGTCGCGATACACTTCTTCCCATTCTAGAAAATCGTCATTTTTTATGTGTTGTTTAAATTCTTTAAAAGAAATAAAATAGTAGTGTTTTCCATCTACTTCATCGCCTCTTGGCTCTCTGGAAGTAGCAGATATTGAAAACTCTAAATTCAAATCGTTTTGAGCAAGCAAATGTTGTACAATTGTAGTTTTTCCTGAGCCGGAAGGTGCTGAAAAAACAATAAGTTTACCCTGTTTTTCCATTATAATACATTTAGCAATTGCTCTTTTATTTTTTCGAGCTCGTCTTTCATTTGCACTACTATTTGTTGCATAGTGGCAAAATTAGATTTGGAGCCGATAGTGTTTATTTCTCTACCTATTTCTTGTGAGATAAAACCTAATTTTTTACCGTTAGAATCGTCAGAGTTGATGGCTTGGGTAAAGTAGTTTAAATGGTTTTCTAGGCGTACTTTTTCTTCGGTGATATCATATTTTTCTAGGTAATAGATTAATTCTTGCTCAAAGCGATTTTCATCTACTTGCTCTTTTAGATCGCTAACGGCTTTTCTTAGTCGTTCTTTTACTCCGACAATGCGCTCTGGGTCTATGGTAATCACTTGTTGTAGTAGTTTGGAAATGTTAGAAATGCGTAGTTGAATGTCTTGTGCCAGCACTTTTCCCTCGTCTAACCGATAAAGATTTATTGCTTTTAAAGCGTCATTAGTGGCTATTACTATGTGGTTATATTCTTCCTCATCAATTTCTTCCCGTTCGGTTTTTAAGGCATCTGGCATTCTTATTGCCATTTTGAGTAATTCGGTGCGGTCGCCATTTACAACCATACTTAGTTGTTTGATGTATTCATCCACCACCGGAATATTTATTTGCGTTGAAGTTTCTTCACCGTTGAGTTCAATGTATAAACTATAATCTACTTTTCCGCGCTCTAGGGCTTGTGCTATTAGGCTTCGAAGTGCCAAATCTTTTTCTCTGTAGGAGGAAGGAATACGGGTATTTAAGTCTAAACTTTTTGAGTTTAATGACTTTATTTCTATGGTTATTTTTTTGTTAGGAAGTTGTTTAATTGCTTTCCCAAAACCCGTCATGGATTGTATCATAGTTTTATTTTATAGTTTTGCAAAGGTATTAAAAAGGATGGTAATGCAAAGGAGAGAATTTGATATTGCTTTTCTTTCCAGCTTTTTCAGTGATATTATTTTTGAAGTGGCATTACATTCGTTCCATATACCAATTTAATTGTTTTTCTATTCTCTTAAAACTAAAAATGGAAGAAATAATTTTTTGTAAACGGATAAAGGCGGTTTCGCTTTTTACTACATAATCATAAGCACCGTGGTGCATACAGCTTATGGCAATATCGATTTTATCTTGTGAAGATAGCATAACTACAGGTATATCTGGGTGTGATGCTTTTATTTTGTCTAGGGTTTCTATGCCGTTCATCGCATTTTTTTCTACGCCATCTAGATAATAATCTAAAATAATGACATCTGGATTGTGGGCTAAATTTTCTATACAAAGTTCTCCTGTTGGGTAGGTTTCAATAATAAAATCGCCATGTTGAAGAAATTCAATTTCTAATAATTTTAGCGATACAGCGTCGTCATCTACCAGAAAAAGTTTAATCTTACTTGACTGTAGAGGGTTTTTGCTTCTATTATCCATTTGTATTATTTTTAAATGCATTAAGTTCTACTTTTAATTCATCGCAGGCTTGCATACAAACGTTTTCTATTTGTGTCACTAGGTCTGCTATTCCTTCTGTTTGTTCTTGAGTACTTGCGTATTCCTGAACCTTTCTAGCCATGTTTTCATAATCAACGCTTATGCCCATTATGGAAAACGAAGGAATTATTTTATGCATTGAGGCATGGAGCGATTTCCAATCTTTCTTGCTAAGACTTTGTCGCATGGAGGTGATTAATGGAGGTGTTTGTTCTAGATAAAGTGAAATCATTTCCATCATCAGCACTCGATTTGATTTAGTCCTTACATTCAAATAATTTAAGTTGGTACATTTAATTTTTATAATTTTAATCAATTCACTTGTATTTGCAACTTTTGTGATGGGTGTTTTTTTTAAAAAGCCTACCATTTTGCTGTACAATAATCTTTCATCAACTGGTTTTGCAATATAGTCATCCATTCCTACAGATTTGCATTTAGCTAGGTCAACCGTTGTAACATCTGCAGTTAAGGCGATGATTGGCACCTTAGATTTCATGTGGTTTCTAATATATTCGGTAGCTTCAAAGCCATTCATTTCTGGCATTTGCAAATCCATCAAAATAAGATCGTAGGGTTTTGTTTGCATTTTTTCAATAGCAATAATGCCATTTGCGGCAATATCACATTCAAATCCAAAATCATCTAAAAGGGTTCTCATTAATAATTGATTGAGTGCAATGTCCTCAACTACCAATACTTTAATATTCATTAAGTCTGTATCTAATTCTACAAGTTCCATTTCTAAAGCGGCATCCGCTTTTGTTTTTTGAAAGCTTAATACAAAAGTAAAACAGGAACCTTTGTCTACAATACTTGTTACGCTAATACTTCCTCCTTGCGGTTCAATGAGTTGTTTTACTATGGCTAAACCCAAACCGGTACCACCATACAAGCGGGATGTTCCACTAGAGGCTTGTTGAAAATTTTCAAAAATTCTTTCAATTTTGCTTTTTGGAATGCCTATGCCGGTATCTGAAACTGAAAATTCAATGGTAACTTTGTGTTCGTCTTGTTCAATTAATTTAGTACTTACCGTAATTTTTCCTTTAGAGGTAAACTTTACGGCATTACTTACAAGGTTCATGATAATTTGGTGTAATCTAACGGGGTCACCTACCAAAACTTCAGGGATATTATTGTCATAGAGTTTTACTAATTTTAAGTTTTTTTCCTGAATTTTGGTTTCAAACAAATGAAGCATTGCTGAGATGGACATAGACATTTTGAATGGGATTTGCTCAAAAACCATTTTTCCGGCATCTACTTTTGCGAGGTCAAGTATGTCGTTTATAAGTACAATTAGCGCATCACCACTTATTTTTATAGCTTTTAAATATTCTTTTTGCTTAGGGGTTAAATCGGTTTTCATCACCACTTTTGTGAAACCAATAATTGCATTCATTGGGGTACGAATTTCATGACTCATGTTGGATAAAAACTGCTGTTTTGCTTTCATGGCATCTTCAGCAATGGTTGTGGCATTTTCTGCTTTTATTTTAGCTTCCTCAGCAAGTGCTGTTGCTTTCTCAGCAAATTTCATTGCTTTGTTAAGCTCAATGGCAATTCTTTTTTGCTCTGTAACATCTCGGGCTACAATTACAACCCCATCTACATTTCCATTATCGTCTTTATAAATGGATCCATTGAATAATACATCAGTAAGTTTACCGTTTTTATGACGAAGGGTAAGCGGTGAATTGGTTACAGAACCTTTGGCAAATACTTCTTGATATACACCGCGCGCTTTTTGCGGTTCAGTAAAATAATCTAGAAAGTCTGTATCTGTTAGTTCTTCTCGTGTAAGGCCTGTTATGTTTGTTAAAGCCTCATTCATGTCGGTAATCTTGCCCTCAGAACTGATGGTTACTAAAGGGTCTAGACTTGCTTCAATTAGACTTAGAGAATATTGAGAATCTAATTTTATGTCTTGGTTATAGGCTTCAAGTTCTTTATTTGTAATTTCCTGTTTTATGGACTCAATGTTTTGTAAGGCAAGCTCTTCATTGGCTAGCACTAATTCGGCAGAACGTTTATCTTTTATTTTTGTTTGAAATATAAGTTCTTGGTTTGCATTAATTAATTCAGCAGCCCGCTTTTCTTTTTCGTCATTTTGAAATGCCAATTCTTTATTTGCAAGGACTAGCTCTTCTGCTCTTTTTTCTTTTTCTTTATTTTGAAAAGCGAGTTCTTTATTTGCAAGGACTAGCTCTTCAGCTCTTTTTTCTTTTTCTTTATTTTGAAAAGCGAGT
>PHDJ01000014.1 GCA_002842575.1 Bacteroidetes bacterium HGW-Bacteroidetes-2 | reverse complement strand
GGATATCGAATTGAAAACCACCTACTATTATAACAAACTACAACAAAAGAAAATCGATAAACTATCCGCAAAGTTGAAGAAAGAAAAAGAATTAGAATGTACTAAGCCAGATAAAGCTAGAATTGAGGCTCAGAAAAAAGCGGTAGAGAAATTGAAATAAAAAAATAATTAAAATTAAACAACTATGAAAATTATTAAATTATTCTTACTTGTAATATGCCTATTCGTAGGCGTTGTGACTTATGCCCAATCACATAATACAGCAGCGGGTAGTGCATGTAAGTATGCAAAAAACAGATGTACTAATATGGAGGGCTGTCCACAATGTGCGGCTTGTACTTCAGAAGACAAAAAAGAAAAAGACGCCAAAGTTGCAGAAGTAAAAAAACGCAATGATAAAATTTGGGCAGATGCCAAAGCCAAAAAAGATGCAGAACAAAAAGCGTATCAAGACAAACTCGATGCCGATAATGCCGAAGCTAAAAGAAAATCAGAATCTGGAAATGTTTTGATTAATGGTCAGAAGACAATTTTGACGAAAACTATTATTATCCCCAAGAAAATAGGAATAGCCAATGACAATACAATTATGTATGGTGCTGGTTCTTATGATATTCTTTACCAAACTTTTAAAGGGTTTAAAGATGAGCAAGGTGCAATATTATTAGAAAACAAAGACTGGGCGGGAACTTATAATTTATGTGACAAATCATTAACACAGTCTTGCATAAAAGGAAATTTAGGTATTGTGAAAATTGGTGATTTCAAACATTATTGGGAGCCTAATACTTATCATTATGATATTGTAAACCCCAAAGGAGAATATTTATTTAATGATAAAAGCATTAAATCAATTGAACATATAAACGATGGCTGGTTATTAATAGGAAACTTTAATTCACAAAATAACTTTCTCTATAATTTAGATACTAAAACTAAAATTAAATTAGAGAACATTACAGAAGACCCTATTTATAATAGAGCTATTGAAGTGTATCTACCGCTTTTTGAAAGTACAATAAAATTTACTAATCATATTGAACATTTAGAATATATGTCTGAAAAGGTGAAGAAGTATCTGCTAAAAACTCAACCTTCTAAAGTAAATGAAAATATTTTATCAAAATATAGTTTTGTTTTGATTCATACAAATTATGGTCAAGCAAGTCATTTATATGATGATAACAATTACAAACCAAGTTCCAAAGTCCTATTGTATTGTATCACAAAAGATGGTAAACTAGAAACAATTACTTTAAAATAAATTATTATGAGAAATCTATCTATTGTTGCAATAATGTTATTTGGTATAAATTGTTTTGGGCAAACCTCACAATTTGAAAAACCAAGGTACTTAAAATATGCTACTTTACTTTGCCCAATAGATATTACAAAGTCATACGGCAAAGATGGTTTAATTGGCGGGAATGATAGCATTACTTTAAAAATTAACATTGATTCAATTATGGTAAAAGTAATGGTTGATGTAGATAATAAAAAGGTAGAAATGTATACTAAAAAAGCGGTAAAAGACACCATTCTAATTAAAACCATTTTAATAGAAAAAGGAAATGCTTTTGATATTGTACAACAAATAGGTTCATTTTGTGTAATAAAATTTTGGGATTTAAGTGAATCACATGCAAAAGGTTTAATAAAAAAACTAAAATCACATAAAAATAAAGAAGCTTTAGAAAGTAATGAGTTAGAATTAGAATTAGAAAAGAGTTTTGAAAAAATAAAAATAGAAGGACTTACAGCCATGATTGATGGTAAGGATTATGACTTATCAAAAACATATTATTTAGTTCCAACTAAAACCCTCATAAACAACTCAACCGAATTTGAAAACAAAAATGGTTTATGGAGTATTGGCCTTTTAGTTTTGCCGATTAAAGTAAGACCTTTTGCTACTGAAAATGGGCAATTTGATTTTTCCAATGGATTTTCAGTTGGCACTACTTTTTCTTGGACTGTACATCATAATTGGCAAACTAATTTTACTCATAGTTTTTTAATTTATGCTGGTATTAGTAGCTATAAAGCAGATGAGTCCAAAATAAAAGAATTTCGTGAAGATTATACAATTGCAACTTTCTCTCCTGCTCTTGGTTGGATGTGGGAGAAAAATAATGTTCAACTTGGTCTTTTAATGGGTATTGATTTCCCTGCTGGAAATTTACAACAAAATTGGGTGTATAGAAATCAACCTTGGTTTGGTTTAGGTGTTGGTATAGCGTTATTTAAAATCAATAACACTATCAACCCTCCTTTTGTGTTCTTTTATAAGTATTGCCCAAACAGTTCCTTTTGAAATTTTAGAAAAGTTTTCAAAAGAAATAAATATACTTCAAAAAAATGCAAATGGTAAAATTTATACCGATGGTAAAACTTATTACGAAGTAACTTTTCCAGAAACTAGTTTTGATGTATCCTTTCATAATCAACTAGCAACGAAAGTGGTTTATAAAAAATGGGAAGGTAAAGAAATAATGGCTATCACAGATAATATAGATTTATCAAAAGCACAAGATATTAAAGTCACGGCTTTTGGTGGACTTGCAGGAGCCATGCGTATTTACTTCCCAAATAATACAATTAAAACACAATTATATGAAAACGGGAAACTTATAAATACCATCAACGAAACTTACGTTGAAATTTTTTATGACAAATCTAGTGACAATGACAAATTAATATGTATTGCAAAGATAAATGAGTTGATAAGTATAATTAAGGAAACTCAAAATAAACCTTTCGATAGTTGGCTTCTTCAATCGTATTATTACAACATGTTTGCTTATAATTCGAAATATAAAATGATTGATAAATATAAAGTTGAGGGTCAATTAGATAAGTTAATTGCAATAAATAACAAATACGCACTAGAATCAAAAGGATTCGATCTTTACTATAATGACAAGGACTATGAAAATGCAAAAAAATATTTGCAAAAAGCAGTAGATTTAGGAAATTATGATGGATATATTTGGTTAGGAAATATCGTTTCTAATAAAGAATTACCACAAAAGGCAGTCGATTTGAATGGATTTCAAGCACTGGATAATATTGCTCAATATAAGTATGCATGGAAACTAAATTACACACAGGCAATTTATTATGCCGAAAAAGCTATAAAAATTGGACATCCATTCTTTAGGAAAACCAATTCTGCCTTATTAAGGCTGTTTTCATATTATATAAAAAATAGCGATTTTGAAAAAGTGAAAGAATTGTTAATGGATGAAAAAACATATAGCTCAGGACTTTCAGAGATTGATATTATGAATATAAATTATGATTTATTAACCGAATCTGGCAATTGCAATGAAGCTGTGGCTTTTTTAAATCAAATGGCAAATGGTGTTTATACAAATGAAGTAAAATACCAAGTTTATGAAAAATTAGAATATTTGTATAATTATGGTTGTAAAGGAACAAATGGTAACAAAGTAAAAACGAATAAGAAGTTAGCAAATGAAACCGCTAATAAGAAGTATTCTTTACCAAAAAAATAATGAAAAACACAACACTCATATTAATCGTTCTGCTTTCTTTTTTTTCATCAAAAGCACAGAAAATAAAAAACAGCTCTTTAGAATACATCCAAGACTATTATTCCGATTTTTCAACAGGCTATGATTTTGACGGTAAGTATATTTCACTCTCTGACAATTACAAAGCAATATTTTCTGATGCTATCTTCACATTGACGTTTAATACATATGATGAACAAAATAACATATCGGAACAAACCATAACCATCAACCTAAAAAATATTGTAAGTATAAAGCCTAATGGTACAGACGTGGTTGAAATCTTTGGCAATGACCCGCTCATAGTACCAATATGTGGGAAATTAGCTTTTAAAACCAAAACAGAAGAATATGACATCAACATCTATTACGAAGTGGATGAAGATGTGGAACGGACCAAGATTTATAAAACATTTAAAACATTAATTGAAACCCATAAAAACTGAAAATTATGAAAACCTATTTTATAACCATCGTAATATTTTTGACCATAGTATTTATGGGGCAAGAAATGAAACCGGAAACTCAAAGATACTCATCTTTAATTTCTGAATTTTCTAGCTATACTATTAATTCATTCGTACACAATACGAATGAAAGTATTGAAGATTACAGTAATTGGTTATTTATTTCAAGTGATAAGGACATGCAGGTCCGTTATAAATTGGAAAAGCAAGAAGGGAATATTGGTTATTTTAGTGTCCAATTCCGGATTAATTTTGAAGATAAATCTTCTTGCTATTCTTCAAATTGTGAAGGCTACTATTTTACATTTGGATATCCTACATTAGATTTAATGAATAATATTTACAGCCATTACAAATTTTACAACACCTTTAAGGACATCTATACCATGCCTGAATTGATTCCGTTAAACCTTAAAACAAGAAACGGCAGTTATATATACTTAAAAAAAGAAGGATTTTTTTTCATGTTCAATAATAATGAACTTCAAGCCAACATGTTTTATAATTGTGTAGATGAAATTTTATCTGGAAATGCCCTAAAAAATCGATGCTCAGGTCCAGGTAGCTATAGAAATATTTATGAAGATTCCAAAGCCATTAGTATAAAATAAATTTCCTAAATTCTGGCAACGTTATTACCGCATCGAGAAATTGGCAGACATCCCTTCAGAAATGAAAGGAATCGTATCCATAGATTCTGATTTGGATGATGATTACCTCTTTAACCTTACCTCAAGAGTACCCATTATAGGAGCATTTGACTTAGAAAACACCAACATTACCGATGAAGGCATTAAACGAATAAGCAAAGTAAAAAATGTGGAGAAATTAGAACTTAAAAATTCTAGACAAATAACAAAAAACTGCCAGCCATACATCGATACCCTTAAAGAGTTGGTAGTACTTAATCTTATGAAAACCAGCATTACATTAGATGATGTGATGGTTTTAAAAGAGCTTCAAAATCTAAAAGAGCTTTATATGTCTTCGGATAAAGACGAGGACTATAATTTAGAAAAAATTATTGAAATGAAAGTCATATTGCCAAACTGTATCGTTTATGTAAACTACGAAACGCTTGAATAGCTATTTTATCCTTCAAAGTCCCCTTCAAAATCTTGTCCGCCATTTCTTCTTCCATTTCTTTGTCTTTCATTTTTTTTCTGGTTAAAACGGTAGGTTAGAGAAACGGTAATTTGTCTTTGTCGCCATTGAAATTCACTTTCTGAAGTAAATCCATTACCATTGGTAAAGGATTTTCTTTTTCTGGTGTTTAATAGGTCACTTACATTTACACCTATGGATGCATTATCGTTAATGATGTCTTTACTAATAGCTAGGTCAATAGAAAGCATTCCCTTAGATTTTGTTTGCGAGTTTTCTGAAGGCCCCATATAAAAAATATTGGTTTGCCAATCTATTTTTGAGGGTAGTGTAACTTTGGCACTATATCGGGTAAACCAGCTGTTATTTGTAGTACCATAATCAATTCCTTCAAATTCGCCGGTGGTTTTAAATTGAAAAAAATTAAAACTACCGTTCATTCTCAGCCACTTTGCGGGATTATAAATAATTCCTGCTTCTGCACCTATTCTTTCATTAGTTGCCAAGTTAATGGGTATGGTGCGCACCACTTCAATACCGTTTATTGTTTCACCTGTTTTTATTTGTACTCTTTCAAAGGCATCGGTTTCATTTTGATAATAAATAGAGGAGGTTAATGTTAATTTTTTCCATCGTTTTAAATACCCTAAATCAAAAGCATTAGCAAAGGCAGGGTCTAAATCGGGGTTTCCTTGAAAAACATTAGTTACACTGGATCGGGATGGAAAAGGATTGATAAACCTACCACGTGGTCTGTTTATTCTTCGGTTATATCCTAAGGTAACATTTTCACTTTCACTAAGTTCGTATATTAAGTTAACCGTAGGAAACAACCCTAAATAGTTTTTATCAAAGTTACTATCAATGTTAATTCCGAAGATGTCTGATAAATCAACATCGTTAAATTCAGAATCAATTTTCCCTTTTAATTGGGTGTTTTCTAATCGAAGACCTAGCAGAAATGAAAACTTTCCAAATTTATTTCCGTATTGTGAATAAATTGCATTTATGTTTTCTGTATAATCAAAGATATTTGTAAGCAAGGAGTCTAAAACAAATGCTCCGGTTTCTAAATTTTCTGTAAATAATGAATAATCGGTTATTTCATTTTTAAAATTTCCTCGATATCCGGCTTCAAACTGTGCATTTTTACCTATTGGCAATACATAGTCTGCTTGAATTAGGTAATCATTTCTATCTTGAATATTCAAAATTTCTTCGGAAGGAAAATTTTGCAAGTTCGGAAAGGTATTTCTTTCGGTGATTAATGTTTTTTGAATTTCATTTCGGGTTTCATATTGAAAATCTGCAGTAAGCTTGTGTCCTTCTTGGTTGAAATTATTAGAGTAATTTAAAGCTACTTGGTATCTGTCTCCATCTTCTGCTTCTGCCTGTTCTCTTAAAGAAATTTCGTTTTCATTACTCTGAATAAATTTTCTTGTTACGGTTTGTGTGTCATCTTCATTAACACTTGTTCTGTAAAATCCACTAGCTGTAAGCGAAGAGTTTTCTGTTAAAAAATATTCAATGCCTAAATTGGTATTAAAATCTTTTCGAAGTCTATTGTAATCCCGGTTTTCTATCGTTCTGGAAAACTGTGAATTTTCAAAAGTATTATCAAAAAAAGCATTTCCAGGAGCATCACGGTAAGAAATACCAGTAGTATTAAAGAGATTAAATTTATTGGTTCTTACATTTACATTTGCTGTAACACTATTATTTATAGGATATCCAAGATTAAAAGCAACTGAGCCATTTATACCTAGTGTTTTTTCTTTTTTTAAGATGATATTTAGTATTCCTGCGGTACCTTCAGCATCATATCTAGAAGAAGGGCTTGTGATTACTTCCACACGGTCTATGGCTTCAGCTGGTAGTTGTGTTAATGCATTTGTATCGCCAAAACCAGCAATTGCTGAGGGTCGTCCGTTTATTAATATACGTACATTTTCATTACCCCTTAAACTAATTCCCCCTTCTACATCTACAGTTACCGAAGGCACATTGCTTAGTGCGTCGCCTACGGTTGCACCACGGGTAGTTAGGTCTTTTCCTATGTTATAGATCTTTTTGTCTAAACGTACTTGTACTTCAGTAGTTTCAGCGCGAATAATAATTTCATCCAAACTCTCTGAGTCAAAATCTAGAGAAACAGCAGGTATTTGTGTGTTTTTTGTTATAGTTTGATTTTTTAATATAACGGATTTATACGAAATAAATTCAATTTTAATATCGTATTTCCCTGCAGGTAATTCCATATTGAATTTTCCCTCCAAATCTGTAATACCACCAGTCACCAATTCAGTTGTTCCTGATTTAGTAAAGGATACTGTTGCATATTCTAGTGGTAAACTGGAAGATTTTTCAATAACCTTTCCAGAAACGGTATAATTTTGTGCAAAAGTAAAAGTGAAAGTGAAAATGGAAAATAAAAGCAAAAAGTACTTTTTCATAGTCTAGTTTTGGTATGCGTGTGTAATACTTACTAAGACTGCGAAAATAATACTTGGTTTAAGGGCATTTCCTTAAATTCGTGTTAAATAAAAATCTATTTTTTTAGGGTAAATACCATGAAAAATTATAAAAGTATTTTAATGTTTTCAGGAGGTCTTCCTATAACTGCTTTTTCCTTTGAAATGACCAAAGGTCTTTCTATTAACATAGGATATTTTGCCATTGTAACAATAATTTCTTTGTCTGTCATGGTTTTTCCTTTGAAGTTTTCTTTCCAAATAGTTTCTCCTTTTCTAACTAAATCTATAGGAGGGATGCCTAGTTTGAAAATTATAGTTTGTAATTCAGCTTCTGATGGTGGATGTGTTAAATAAAAAATAACTTCATATTCCTTTCCTGAGGCTTCTAAAATTTGAAGCCCTTCTCTAGACTTACTGCATTTTGGGTTGTGGTAAATTTTTATCATCCAATTATTTAACTTTTAAAACTGGTTTTTTTCTTCTTGTTTTTGTCCTGCCATCATTAGATAGGCTTTTAAAAATTCATCGATATCACCATTTAGCACGGCATCTGTATTACCGGTTTCGTGCGCAGTGCGAACATCTTTTACTAATTTGTATGGATGCAACACATAATTTCTTATTTGAGACCCCCATTCTATTTTCATTTTAGCGGCTTCAATATTTTCGCGTTGGGCCAATTGTTTTTGTAATTCAATTTCATACAATTGCGATTTTAGCATTTGCATCGCTCTGTTTCTGTTATCGTGTTGGGATCGAGTTTCCGAACAGGAAATTTGAATACCAGTGGGTTTGTGAGTTAATTGTACTTTGGTTTCTACCTTATTTACATTTTGCCCTCCGGCACCGCTAGACCGAGCAGTAATTATTTCAATATCAGCAGGATTAATTTCTATTTCAATGGTGTCATCAACAAGTGGATATACATATACCGAAGCAAAACTAGTATGCCGTTTGGCATTGCTGTCAAATGGTGAAATACGCACTAAACGGTGCACGCCATTTTCACCTTTAAGCCACCCGAAAGAAAATTCGCCTTCTATCTCGAGTGTAACGGTTTTAATTCCTGCAACATCCCCTTCTTGAAAGTTTAGCTCCTTTATTTTGTAGTTGTTTTTGTCAGCCCACATCCTATACATCCGCATTAGCATTTCTGCCCAATCGCAACTTTCAGTTCCTCCTGCACCCGCAGTAATTTGTAAAACCGCACTTAAGGAGTCGCCTTCCTCTGAAAGCATGTTTCTGAATTCTAAATCTTCCACAGCTTTTATAGCAAGCTGGTAGGCTTTTTCGGCTTCTTCATCTGTAGCGTCGCCTTCTTTATAAAAATCAAAAAGTACGATAACATCCTCGGTTAGTGAAGTTGCTTTTTCAAAGTCAGTTACCCATTTTTTCTTTATGCGAAGTATCTTCATAAAAGCTTCTGCCTCTCTGGCTTTGTCCCAAAAGGTAGGGTTAAACGTTTTTTCTTCTTCGTTAGTTATTTCTATTTGCTTGGCATCAATGTCAAAGATACCTCCGCAGCGCGCTTATGCGTTCTTGGAGATCTTTGATAAGTTCTAGGTTGACCATGAATTATATTTTTTACAAAAATAGATTTTTAAAGAGTGTGCAGAAACTATTTTCTTTTAATTTTATAGAAAATTTAAATTATGCTTATCGATTTAAGAAGTGACACAGTAACCAAGCCAACTCCAGAAATGATGCAAGCCATTATGCATGCTAAAGTAGGAGATGATGTTTATAAGGAAGACCCAAGTGTGAATGCTCTGGAAAATAAACTAGCTACTCTTTTTGGAAAAGAGGCTGCATTGTTTTTCCCTACTGGGAGCATGACTAATCAAACAGCTATAAAACTACATACCCAACCCGGGGAACAATTAATTTGCGACAAATGGGCACACGTGTATAATTATGAAGGAGGAGGAGTATCGTTTAATAGTGGTGTTTCTTGTAAATTGGTAGATGGTCATCGTGGGATGATTACTGCAAAACAAGTAGAAGAAAACATTAATCCACCCGATTTTTATCATAGTCCGATGACTTCTTTGGTTTGTTTAGAAAACACCACTAATAAAGGAGGTGGCGCATGTTATGATCTTGAAGAAATAAAAAAAATAAGAGCTGTTTGTACAAAAAATAATTTAGGATTGCATCTTGATGGCGCAAGAATATTTAATGCTTTAGTGGCAAAAGGCGAAAGTCCTAAACATTATGGAGAGCTATTTGACACCATATCTATTTGTTTATCTAAAGGTTTAGGAACACCACTAGGGTCTGTTTTGGTGGGAAATGTAAATATTATGAAAAAGGCCATTCGCGTTCGCAAAGTATTAGGAGGAGGCATGCGGCAAGTGGGCTTTATGGCTGCTGCAGGTTTGTATGCCTTAGATAACCATATTGACAGGCTTGCAGAAGATCATAGGCGAGCTAAAGAAATTAGAGAGGTGTTAAAAGCACAGTCTTATGTAAAAGAAGTAGAGCCGGTAGAAACCAACATCGTAATTTTTTATCTACAACCGGATAAAAACGAAAACAAATTTTTACAAAATTTAGCTTCTAAAAATATAATAATTAGTAGTATGGGGCAAGGAAAATTGCGCATAGTAACTCATTTAGACTATACCGCCAAAATGCATGAACGTTTTTTAGAAGTATTAAAAATTATATAAAAATCATCTATCCTTTGACTAAAATATTGAAGGTTTATTATTTAGGAAAATTGAATTTGGTTAGAATTTTTGCGGTTTATTTTAAAAATCCTTCCAACCCCGGGATGTTAGGCATACCTTCTTTAGCAACTGCTGCAAGTTCGGCTTCGTTAATAGAAGTTGCTTTTTGAATCGCTTTATTAAGGGTAAGTAAAAGATGCACTTCTAATTGTGCCTTATCTTGCAAAAGCGAATTATCTATATAGATACTTTTAATCTCCCGATTAGCCGATAGAATTATTTTAAGTAAACCATCACCACTCTGTTCCTCAATAAATACAGAGTTTAAACGTACTTTAGTTGCTTCTACTTTTTTTTGGGTTTCTTTAAGTTTTCCCATCATTCCCAACATATCACCAAACATATTTTTTATTTTATTGAAAAGTATTGTACAAATTTATTAAATTAGCATCTTACAAACTAATTAACTAGCTAAATTTAGGTACAGTTTTAAAAAAAGAAGTAAGTTTTTAATTTACTTCTTTTAAGATTATTACCCAATTCCTTTATAGGCGTGTACCAAATTCAAAAAAAATCACTAAAACCAAATGAAATTTTATACTCCCCTTTGCTTACTTTGTCTTATTTTTGCCACTTCGTGTAAAAAAGAAATTTCCGAAGAAAAAAAAATGACATACACTCCACCTATTGCTGATAAAAAAGAAAAACATCTTGAAATTCATAACGATATTAGGATAGACAACTACTACTGGTTAAATGACCGTGAAAATCCAGAAGTGATTGACTATCTGGAACGTGAAAATGACTATTACAATAAAGTTACTGCACATACTAAAGATTTTCAAACATCTTTGTTTGATGAAATGAAAGCACGTATAAAAGAAGATGATTCGTCGGTTCCATATTTTTATAAAGGTTATTATTACATAACACGCTTTGAAACTGGTAAAAATTATCCCATCTACACTAGAAAAAAGGGCTCTCTAGATGCTGACGAAGAAATTATGTTTGATGGCAACAAAATGGCAGAAGGCCATGCATATTTTCATCTTGGAGGCATCAATGTAAGTCCAAACAATAATTTAGTGGCTTTTGGTATAGATACTGTGAGCAGAAGAAATTATACCATTCAGATTAAAAATTTAGCAACAGGAGAAATATATCCCACAAAAATTGAATTAACCACCGGGGGCTCTACTTGGGCAAATGATAACAAAACGCTTTTTTACACCAGAAAAGACCAACAAACGCTTCGGTCTGATAAAATTTATCGCCACCAGTTAAATAGCAACTCAGATAAAGACGTCATGGTTTTTCATGAAGAAGATGACACCTATAGCACCTTTGTTTACAAAACAAAATCGGATAAATTTTTAGTTATTGGCTCCGGAAGCACACTAACTTCAGAATATAGAATTCTTAACGCCAATACTCCAGAAAAACAATTTCAAATTTTTAGCCCAAGACATCGAGGGGTTGAATATAGTATTGCTCATTTTGAAACAGACTTTTATGTGTTGACCAACAAAGATGGGGCAACTAATTTTAAATTAATGAAAACCCCCGAAGCCAAAACTTCCACTGAAAACTGGAAAGAAGTAATTGCACACAGAGAAAATGTACTTTTAGAAGATTTTGAAATATTTAAAGAGTATTTAGTGATTAGTGAACGCGATAATGGGTTGAATAAAATCCAAATTCAACGTTGGGATGGAACAGAATCTTATTATTTACCATTTCAAAACGAAACATATACCGCTGCCACCATGCAAAACTTGGATTTTGATAGCACTATTTTAAGATATGGGTATAACAGTTTGACCACGCCCTCATCGGTAATTGATTTTAATATGAAGACTAAAGAACAAACTATTATGAAAGAACAAGAAGTTCTAGGTGGTAAGTTTGATAAGAATAATTATGAATCTAAACGTATATGGGCAACAGCTGCTGATGGAACAAAAATACCAGTTTCAATCGTTTACAGGAAGGGAATTAAAAAAGACGGTACTAATCCGCTATTACAATATGGTTATGGCAGCTATGGTTACACAGTAGATCCATCTTTTTCCTCTTCACGTTTAAGCCTTTTAGATCGTGGGTTTATATTTGCCATAGCACACGTACGTGGTGGCGAATATTTAGGCAGAAAATGGTATGAAGACGGGAAGCTTCTAAAAAAGAAAAATACTTTTACTGATTTTATTGATGTATCAAAACACCTAATCGCTGAGGGATATACTTCAAAAGAACATTTATATGCTTCTGGCGGTTCGGCAGGGGGGCTTTTAATGGGCGCAATTATGAATATGGCCCCTGAATTATACAACGGTATTATTGCTGCTGTACCATTTGTTGATGTGGTGACAACGATGCTAGACGATTCAATTCCCCTAACAACTGGCGAATATGATGAATGGGGAAACCCTAATGAAAAAGTATATTATGAATATATGAAATCTTATTCTCCTTATGACAACGTAGAAGCAAAATATTATCCAAACACATTGGTTACTACCGGATTACACGATTCACAAGTGCAATATTGGGAACCTGCAAAATGGGTGGCAAAATTGCGTGAATTGAAAACAGATTCTAATATTTTACTGCTTAAAACAAATATGGATGCTGGTCATGGTGGGGCTTCCGGACGATTTGAAGCATTAAAAGAGGTTGCCACGGATTATTCCTTTTTATTGGATTTAGAAGGAATTAACCTGTAATTAAAAAATTTAACTTAAATTTGCAAAGTTTTGCAAACGTAATTGGGTTTACTTTTAAAACCCAACTTTTTCTAAACGAAGACTCTTTTTATGAAAGAAGAAACAAAAGTTTACAACAGTGTTTTAGATCTTATTGGTAATACACCTCTAATTCGATTAAACCAAATCACTAAATCCCTAAAAGGTGAGTTTCTTGCAAAAGTAGAAGCTTTTAATCCGGGACATTCCACAAAAGATAGAATTGCACTTTACATCATTGAGGAAGCTGAAAAGAAAGGCCTCCTAAAACTTGGCGATACAATTATTGAAACCACAAGTGGTAACACAGGTTTTAGTATAGCAATGGTTAGTATAATAAAAGGATACGATTGTATTTTAGCGGTTAGTTCTAAATCTTCACCAGATAAAATTGATATGCTCAAAACGATGGGAGCCAAGGTATATGTTTGTCCGGCAAACGTAAGTGCAGATGACTCTAGATCCTATTATCAAGTGGCAAAAAGGTTACATGATGAAATAAAAGACTCTGTGTATATCAATCAATATTTTAACGAGTTAAATATTGACGCACATTACCGATCTACTGGTCCTGAAATTTGGGAGCAAACCAGTGGTAAAATCACGCACTTGATTGCATGTAGTGGTACAGGTGGAACCATATCAGGAACTGCCCGATTTTTAAAAGAAAAAAACCCAAACATCAAAGTTATAGGTATTGATGCTTATGGTTCTGTACTTCAAAAATATCACGAAACCCACGAATTTGATGCAGAAGAAATTTATCCATACCGTATAGAGGGTTTAGGAAAAAATTTAATTCCTACAGCCACAGATTTTGATGTGATAGACAGATTTATAAAGGTAACAGATGAATCTAGCGCGCACACCGCTCGTGAACTTGCAAAAACAGAAGGCTTATTTGTAGGATATACAAGTGGAGCAGCCATGCAAGGCGTAAAACAACTAGCAGAAGAAGGTGAGTTTAATGCAGACAGCAACGTGGTTATTATTTTCCCCGATCATGGCTCTCGATATATGAGTAAAGTATTTAATGATAACTGGATGCGTGATCAAGGATTCTTTGATCGTAAAAATGTGGAAGCAAAAGAAACTATAGAATACATAAAATAAGTCTTGAAAATGGGTATAAAATTTAAACCATTAGTTATTAGCTGATGGTTTTTTGTGTTTGATTAATAAAAAAAGTTACTGACAAAAATAACTATAGAATCAAAATTATTTAAATTAATTTTGACCTGTAAAACTACGGACAAATTATGAGAGATTTATTTGACAAAATCTACAAAGACAAAGGCCCCCTTGGAAAATGGGCAGAACAAGCAGAAGGCTACTTCGTGTTTCCAAAATTAGAAGGTCCAATTTCTAACCGAATGAAATTTCAGGGTAAAGAAGTAATTACCTGGAGTATTAATGACTATTTAGGACTGGCTAACCACCCCGAAGTAAGAAAAGTAGATGCTGAAGCAGCAGCAAAATACGGTTCTGCATACCCAATGGGTGCAAGAATGATGAGTGGGCATACTGACCTTCATGAAAAATTACAAAATGAATTAGCAGATTTTGTTCATAAAGAAGCTGCTTACCTTTTAAACTTTGGTTATCAAGGAATGCTTTCTACAATTGATGCATTAGTTTCAAAAGACGATGTAATTGTGTATGATGTTGATGCACATGCGTGTATCATTGACGGTGTTCGTTTGCATTTAGGGCAACGTTTTACCTACAAACACAACGATATGGAAAGTATCGAAAAAAATCTACAAAGAGCTACACGAATTGCTGAACATACCGGAGGAGGAATTCTTTTAATTTCAGAAGGAGTTTTTGGAATGCGCGGAGAACAAGGAAGACTAAAAGAAATCATTGAATTAAAGAAAAAATATAATTTTAGATTTTTTGTTGATGATGCTCACGGTTTTGGAACACAAGGAAAAACTGGCGCAGGAACAGGTGAAGAACAAGGAGTTCAAGACGGTATAGATGTTTATTTTGCAACTTTTGCAAAAGCGATGGCCAGCACAGGAGCATTTATTGCTGCCGATGCTGAAATCATTAACTATTTAAAATATAACTTGCGCTCGCAAATGTTTGCTAAATCCTTACAAATGGTTTTAGTAGAAGGTGCTTTAAAACGTTTGGATATGTTGCGTACCATGCCAGAATTAAAAAACAAACTTTGGGAAAATGTGGATGCACTCCAAGGTGGACTAAAAGCCAGAGGTTTTGACATAGGAACCACACAAAGCTGTGTAACTCCAGTTTATTTACAAGGAAGTATTCCTGAAGCTATGGCATTAGTTAAGGATTTACGTGAAAACCATCGAATTTTTTGTTCTATAGTGGTATATCCTGTAGTGCCAAAAGGATTAATTTTGTTACGAATGATACCAACAGCTACGCACACTTTAGAAGATATTGAGGAAACCCTAGTGGCATTTGACGCCATCAGAGAACGCCTTGAAAACGGAACTTATAAACGACTTTCAGCAGCAGTTTCTAAAGCAATGGGTGAATAAGCATTCAATAAAAATTATTTAAAAAATAAAAAAGTTCAGAGATAAAAACTCCGAGCTTTTTTTTTATGTGGACTGCTACTTATAAATCTCTCCTATATGTCCTTCTTCTTGCAAAAATCTTAGGATTAAAGTGTTTCCAAAGATTTTGAATAGCCTTGTTATCAACTAGTTCAGGTGTTCTGACACAATTTTTAATCCCATTTTTATTAAAGGTTTCAAAGTATTCCTTAAAAATAGTTGCAGTTACCCCTTTGCTTTGGTATTCTGGTAAAATGCCAATAAGATAAAAAAGAACTTCTTTACTTTGTTTTTTTGCCCTTAATAAATGATAGAAACCAAATGGGAATAATTTTCCGTTAGCCTTTTTAAGTGCCTCAGAAAATGAGGGCATCACTATACTAAAAGCTACTAGATTATCGTCTTTGTCAACAATATATTTAATATATTCTGGATTGATAAAAGGAATGTATTTTTTTTTAAAATAATTTTTTTGTTCCTCTGATATGGCTACAAAAGACGAAAGCGAAGCGTAAGACGCATTGAATAAATCAAACATTTTATCTACATAGGGCAAAACATCTTTTGTGGAAGTAAAATTTAATGCCCGTAGTTGGTAACGCTGCCTTACTATAGAATCTGCTTTATAAAAGGTTTCTGAATTTTGTACATTGCTGAAAGAAAATTCATTTTCAGTATATTCTTTTTCGGTAACAAAACCGAGACATTCAAGATGCTCTTGATAGTAAGGATGGTTATACCAAGTTATCATGCTGCTTATATGGTTAAACCCATCAATTAACACACCCACTTTGTCTAAATTTGAGAAACCCATAGGACCTTCTGCAAATTCTAGTTGATGTGCTTTCCCTATTTCAAAAACTTTGTCTAAAAGTGCTTTACTTACATTTTTATCATCTATAAAATCAAACCATCCAAATCGTACTTTATTTATACCTTGATTTTTTACTTCTTGCCAATTTATAATAACGGCAATACGACCAACGATTTTATTGTTTTTAAATGCAATAAAAAAATTAACTCCGGCGGTTAAAAACGTCGGGTTTTTATTTTTATCAAATCCTTTTAATTCCTCGCTTATAATAGGAGGGACCCAATAAGGTGAATTTTTATAAAGCTGAAATGGAAAAGTAACAAATTGTTTTAATTCCTTTTTAGTTGTTGCTTCCTTAATAACGATCATAAGTTTCCTTCTTTATTGCTCAATTTCCTCTTCAACAAAATCACCTTTTCTTTTCTTCTTTTTTTTGTCTTCTTTAGAATCATTTCTATCTGTTTTTTCCTCAATGATTTCATCTTTCGCATGCATATCTATGCGATAGGAAGCTCCTATGCCAATAAAAAATTTTGAAGGTGTATCTTTAAAATTAATAGTCGCCAAAGCATCTACCTGAAAATCTTGTGATAGTAAATATGCACCTCCAAATTTAAATAACTGGTCTGCATAAAAATCACTTTTTATGCCTTGATTTTCAATGAAAGCAGATGTTTTTGGATTGAAAGCATGGGTTAAAGTTAGTATATAAGAGTAGGTTGGAAAATCAGAAGAAATTCTATCTGCTATGATATTTGTTACAAATACCCAACCTCCTTCAAAATTATTTTGTGTTGCCACGATAACTTTTGGAGTAATATTAGAATCATTAAGAGGTAAGAAAGGATTATCTTTTGTGTCTAGATTAACACCTGCAAAAACAGAAACTGCCGGAATTAATTCGCGCCATCTAAATTTATTATTAGCGTGGTAGCTATATAAATTTGGTTTTTCAATATCTCTTTTTTTGTAAGGGTCGTAAATTAAATATTTTGCGCCAAGGGTGTTTGTCTTAAAATTACTTCTGCTAAATTCAAATGGCACAGCACTTCTTGAATCTAAAACGGTTTCAGAAAGAAAACTCCCACTAAAGTTTATTTCTAATTGTTCCCACATCAACCCATATCTAATAGAATAATCAATGGTAAATGCATCGGTTTCGGTTTTTAATAAACGATGGTCTTCCCATCCTAGTCCAAGTCCAGATTCAAATTGTAATACTTTGTTTCCTACTGCAAAAGCGCCTTGTGAAGTTCCGGGTCTATTAGAATTAATCATTTCGGTATATTGGGCTTTTGCAGGTAAAAGACTACCTGTCAAGATACTGAAAAATAAGATTTGTTTTAAGTACATAGCATGCTGCGTTTGGTGTAAATATAGAAGATTTTATTATTTTTTTAATACATGAAATTACCTTTTCTCTTTTTCGTTGCTTATTTTTGAGGTTTGTTAAACTAAACGGTCTTAAAGAATGACATTTTTAAAAACAGTATTAATAATTCTGCTAGCTTATTTTGGGATTAAAATTTTATTTCGACTTGCAGCACCTTATTTTATAGGTTATATAGCTAAAAAAGCCAGTCAAAAAATGGAACAAGCTTTTAATCCAAATTACCAAAATCAGACAGAAACTAAAACAAAGGAGGGTAACGTTAGTATTAATAAAATTCCCAAAAATAATAGAAAAAGTAATAAAGCAGTTGGTGATTATGTAGATTACGAAGAAATTGATTAATTTTCGCTTTCTTAACCATATCTGCCACTAATGAACCAATTTATTAAAAGACTTCTTCCGCATTTTATTATTTTCTCTTTATTTGTATTTGTGGCTTTGGCTTATTTTAGCCCTGTGCTCCAAGGAAAACAGATTTTGCAAAGCGATATTGTGCAATATACCGGAATGGCAAAACAGCACAATGATTTTAGAGTTGCACATGGAGAAGAAAGTTATTGGACAAATGCTGCTTTTGGTGGGATGCCCACGTATCAATTAGGTGCTAATTACCCATATAATTATGTAAAAAAAATAGATAGTTTTCTTCGTTTTTTACCTCGTCCTGCCGACTATATGTTTTTGTATTTTATAGGATTCTATTTATTGCTTTTAACATTGAAAATGGATTACCGATTGGCATTTTTAGGAGCATTAGCTTTTGGGTTCTCTACTTATCTTATCATTATTCTTGGTGTAGGACATAACGCTAAAGCCCACGCTATTGCTTATATGCCTATGGTTTTAGCAGGTATTTTTCTTGTTTTTAGAAAAAAATACCTATTAGGTTTTATAGCAACTTGTTTAGCAATGGCTCTCGAAATTAGTGCAAACCACTTTCAGATGACCTATTATTTATTTCTGTTGGTCTTAGTAATTGGTTTTGTATATGCTATAGATTCTTTTAGGAAAAAAAATCTTCCACAATATTTTAAAGGTATTGGCATCTTGCTTATAGCAGTGTTTCTAGCTATTGGATTAAATGCCACTAATATTTTAGCAACACAAGAATACGCAAATGAGTCTACCCGGGGTAAAAGTGAGCTTACCATCACCCCTGAAGGCACTCCAAAAACAGGAGGAAACGGACTTTCTAAAGAATATATTACCGAGTATTCTTATGGTTTATTAGAAACCATGAATCTTTTTATACCTAGGTTTATGGGAGGTGGTAATGGTGAAGATGTTGGTATTCATTCAGCTACCTATGATTATTTAATGAAACGAGGATTAGCTCCTGCACAAGCTAAAGATTTTGTTACTTCGGTTCCTACATATTGGGGTCAACAACCCATTGTTGCAGCACCTGCTTATATTGGTGCCGTAGTTTTGTTTTTAGCTTTATTGGGCTTTTTTCTTGTAAAAGGCCGCTTAAAATGGTGGTTGGTTGCAGGGTCTGTCTTAGCTTTATTATTATCGTGGGGTAAAAATTTAGAGTTTTTAACGAACTTATTTATTGACTATTTTCCTCTATACAATAAATTTAGAGCAGTTTCCTCTATTCAGGTAATTATTGAATTGTGCATGCCAATTTTAGCCGTGTTTGGGCTTTATAAAATATTTTCAAAAGATATAGAAACCCAGGAAAAGCAAAAAGCATTAAAATATAGTTTTGGAATTTTAGGAGGCCTTGCCTTACTTTTTATGCTTTTTAAAAACAGCCTTTTCAATTTTGTAGGTGCCAATGATGGCTATTACATTCAAGCCTACGGACAAGATTTTATGGATGCCATAAAAGAGGACCGAAAATCGATATTTTTTAAAGATTCGCTTCGAAGTTTATTATTTGTTTTAGCAGAAGCAGGAATACTATGGTTCTTTTTAAAAAATAAATTAAAACAAAACACAGTCATTACACTTTTTGCTATTTTAATATTAATTGATTTAGTAGGTGTGGACAAGCGGTATGTAAATGAAGATAATTTTGTTACTTATAAAGTCATTTCCGAACCATTTAAAGAAAGCTTAGCAGACACACAAATATTAAAAGATGATTCGCATTTTAGAGTTTATGATTTAAGTGCAAATCCATTTAGTAGTGGTCGTGCTAGTTATTTTCATAATGCTTTAGGAGGCTATCATGCCGCAAAACCAGGGCGTATGCAAGAGGTATATGATTTTTATCTCGACAAGGGCGATATGGAAATATTTAATATGCTTAATGTGAAGTATATTATTCAGCCCAACGAAGAAGGTGGATTAAAAACCAACGAAAACCCTTTTGCTAATGGGAATGCATGGTTTGTAAGCGAGGTTAAAACGGTTACAAGTGCAGATGCAGAAATACTTTCCTTAGCAGATTTAAATTCAAAAAAGACCGCTATTGTTCATGAAAATTTTGAAAACTTTTTACCCAAAGAACCCTTTGTTGCAGATTCTACGGCTACTATAAAATTAATACAAGTAGCTCTTAATTATCTGTATTATGAAACGGAATCCAAAGCGCCTGGCTTAGCCGTTTTTTCTGAAATTTATTATCCACATGGATGGCAGGCCTACATTAATGGAAAACCCGCAGCCCATTTTAGAGTAGATTATGTTTTAAGAGCTATGGCTATACCGGAGGGTTACAATAAAATTGAATTTAAGTTTGAACCAGAAGTTATAAAAAAAGGTAGTGCCGTTGTGTTGGCAAGTTCCATTTTGTTTTTAATTCTTCTTTTAGGAAGTATTTTCTTGAGAATAAAATCTGTACAAAAGTCTGAAAGAAATGATAATACACCCAAAAAATAATACTTTTTAAAAGCAAGGCTCCTTCCAAAAATACGGGATACTTATAAAAAATATGAAAAAGGTTTTAATCATTACCTATTATTGGCCGCCTGCGGGAGGTCCCGGGGTCCAACGCTGGTTAAAATTTGTAAAATACCTGCGTGATTTTGATATAGAACCAGTGGTATATATTCCGGAAAATCCACATTATCCTTTGCAGGATTTATCTTTAAATAATGAAATTCCAAATGGAATAACGTTGCTAAAATCCCCAATTAAGGAGCCCTATTTCTTAGCAAAAATCTTTTCAAAAAAGAAAACAAAGGAAATTAGCAGTGGTATAATAAACACAAAAAAACCATCGATTTTAGAAAAATTATTTTTATGGATTCGGGGTAATGTATTTATTCCTGATGCCCGTATATTTTGGGTAAAACCATCTGTTACGTATCTTACGAAATATCTAGAAGAAAAAAATATTGATACAATAATCACCTCTGGACCGCCACATAGCTTGCATTTAATTGGGTTACAATTACAAAAAAAACTAGCTATAAAATGGATAGCAGATTTCAGAGATCCTTGGACATCAATAGGGTACCACCATAAATTAAGACTTACTAATTCCTCAAAGAAAAAGCACGAACGTTTAGAGGCAAAAGTTTTACAGTCAGCAGACATTATTTTGGTTACTAGCCCTACAACTAAAAAACAATTTCAAGTTTTGACGGATAAACCAATAGAAGTAATCACTAATGGATTTGATAAAGAGATTGTTACATCAAAATATTTGGATACTAAATTCACCATTTCTCACATAGGATCTTTATTATCAGAAAGAAATCCTGAATTTTTATGGAGGATTTTATTTCAATTAATTGAAGAAAATAAAGATTTTGCTAAAGATTTTGAATTGCAATTAGCCGGAGTGGTAAGCGAAGAAGTTTTAACTAGTTTGCGTCTTTTTGGTATCGATAAAAATGTAAGAAAATTAGGCTATATAACACATAAAGAGGCGCTATTTTTACAACAAAAATCGCAAGTGCTACTTTTAATTGAAATAGACAGTATAGAAACCCGCGCCATAATTCCTGGTAAGATATTTGAATATATGGCGGCCAATAGACCAATTTTAGCAATCGGACCCAGAGAAAGTGATATGGAAGAAATCATTAAATCTACTAAAACTGGTTGTTTTTTTGACTATAACAAAGAAGTGGAATTAAAAGAAACCTTATTAAACTGGTATGATGCATTTAAGAAGAATAAATTATTTTTAAATTCGGTAGGAGTAGAGGCGTATAGCAGAAAGAATTTAACAGAGAAGCTTTCCTTAGTTCTAAAAGATAGTTTTCAGCAAAATTTGAACTCTAGGAATTTAAAAAAACACACACCTTAACTCATGGGAATTGTAATAAAACAATCCATTCAAAATACGATTATAACCTACATAGGCTTTGCCATTGGAGCTTTGAATACGCTGTTTTTATATACTAATTTTTTAACAGATGATTATTATGGATTAGTTGGGTTTTTGCTTTCAGCAGCAACTATTATGACGCCTCTAATGGCTTTCGGTGTGCACAATACCTTGATAAAATTTTATACTTCTTTTAAAAGCGTGCCCGAGAAAGAAAATTTTTTAGTTTTAATGCTCTATCTGCCTTTACTTTTAATAATTCCAGTAGGTTTTATAGGCTATTTAGGATATGATAGTATTGTAGGTTTTCTTTCTAAAGAAAATTCTATAATAGAAAATTATGTGTGGACTATCTATCTTATTGCTGTTACAATGGCTTATTTTGAAATATTCTATGCTTGGGTAAAAGTAAAAATGCAAAGTGTTTTTGGTAATTTTATGCGAGAGGTTTTTCATCGTATTGTTATAACAGCTCTGCTATTTTTGGTGCACTTTAAAATTTTAACGGTTGAGCAGTTTGTGTGGTCATTGGTCGGGGTGTATTTTGCTAGAGCAATGATTATGAAATGGTATGCTATTCGAGTTAAATTTCCTAAACTTACTTTTACGGTTCCTAAAAACTTGGTTTCCATATTAAAATATTCTTTTTTAATTATTATAGCAGGATCTATTACGTTAGTATTATTAGATATTGACAAAGTGATGATAGGAAAATATATTGCCATTGAAAATGTTGCATATTATAATGTAGCCATATTTATTGCAACAGTCATTGCTGTTCCTGCAAGAGCTATGAATCAAATTACGTATCCTTTAACCGCTAAGTTTATAAACGAAAAACGTTGGAAAGAATTAAAGGTTTTGTATCAAAAAAGTTCGCTTACTTTATTTATAATTTCCGGTTTGGTTTTCTTATTAATTATTTTGAACATAAAAGAATTATACCAAATCCTTCCAGAAGAATACAGTAAGGGACTCTTTGTGGTAATTTTGATATCTTTTTCTAAGCTATTAGACAATCTTTTAGGTATTAATAATGGTATTTTATACAACTCAGATTATTATAGATTAACCATTCTCCTTGGCGTTTTTCTTGCAGTACTTACCGTTGTTTTAAATGTAGTATTTATTCCATTATTAGGAATAGATGGAGCTGCAATTGCAACGGTTATATCCCTTTTACTTTATAGCATATCCAAGATAATTGTTGTGCAATGGAAGTTTAAAATACATCCATTCACGGCCACTTCATTTAAAGTTTTTTTACTTATAACCCTTTTAACCTTCGGGTTTTTTTATTGGGATTTTAGCTTTCATCCTATATGGAATATGGTTTTAAAGTCATCAATTATAACTATTATTTATTTTGTTGCGGTTATTAAAGCAAGACTCTCTGAAGATATAAACGACTTATTTGTTAAATACTTTCCATTTTAAATGAAGAAACCCCATCTTAAGCTATAAGCTTTCGACAGGGTCTCTAACCAACCAAAACTTTACTTTAATTATCCTCTACCACCTCTGCTACTAGATGAATTTGTATTTCCTCTAGTATTTGATGCTTTTGTAGCATGGTTATTTTTTGTATTCGTTGAACTTCTCACTTGATTTGTCTGTTTCGAAATATTATTTGAAGGCGCGGTTCTTTGTGCGGTATCCTTTCTGTTATTTGCGTTAGCAGGCGTACCTCTTTGAGTGGTTTCGTTTCTACTTACAGTAGCGTTAGCAGGCGCACCTCTTTGAGTGGTTTCGTTTCTACTTACAGTAGCGTTAGCAGGCGCACCTCTTTGAGTGGTTTCGTTTCTACTTACAGTAGCGTTAGCAGGCGCACTTCTTTGAGTGGTTTCGTTTCTACTTACAGTAGCGTTAGCAGGCGCACTTCTTTGAGTGGTATTTTCTTGACGTGCTGAGAAGTTACTTCTAGCTACATTATCATCCCTTCTATAGGTTGTTGCAAGATCTCTTGAGTTACCTCTAGTATTTGAGAATCTGAAATCTTTATTTGCGGTAACTCTTCCATCTTTATAATGAACTCTGCTTCCCGGTCTGTAAAAATCTCTTCTGCCATTTGTATAAGCATATCCACTTCTGTTGTAATAGTTTCTATGGTGACTATAGCTATATCTTTCAGGAAAGTAATAGCCTCTATATGGAGTGGCATACACTACACAATACGTATAATAAGGAATGGCGTAATACGCATGCCAAGGTCTATACACATAATATCTATTCCATGAATTAATATATCCAGTGTAATGGGAGTAATAACCATAAGGGTTATAATGCACATATAGACTTCCAACCTGAACTACCCGTCTGTCATTGTATCGAATGGTTACGCTACCTGCTTGTGAAATACGTCCATATTCATCATAATAGACAGGCACGTCTTCTATTTGAATAACTGCTCCATAATTGTCATATTGAACATACGCATCATAATTATAACCTGAATTAAAATTTACAGCGATATTTGGAGTATTGATGGATAATTGTGACCCTTGATTTCCTAAATAAACAAAATCAAATTGTCCATCTGGAAAAATAGAAAATTCTACACCTCCTTCAACGAAGATAAAAGACTTTCCATCATAGTCTCTATTGAAGCCTTCGTCGATAGTAGTTGCTTGAAGGCCTATTACACTAATGAATAAGCTGGCGAATGTTAGAACAAAATTTTTCATAATAGCGGTTTTTAAAATTAGTAATTGCTTAAAGTTTGTGGTCAGCATTCACTTTACGCTATTAAGTTACCAAAGGTCGTGCCAAAAAAGCATTTCTTTAATTAACTATATGTAAATCTGTTAGTTATGTTTTATTCTAAAATGATTTATAAATGTAAAGATCATCATTTTAAAATGGATACAAAAAAAAAGCCTTCCAATATTGGAAGGCTTTTAAGACTTAAACTGTATATATTTTAAACTAAGCTAGTTTAACATTTACTGCATTTAATCCTTTTTTCCCTTGAGCTGTCTCAAAAGTTACTTCGTCATCTTCTCTAATATCGTCTACTAGACCTGAGATGTGTACGAAGATTTCTTCGTTTGATTCGTTGTCTTTAATAAATCCAAATCCTTTTGAATCGTTGAAAAATTTTACTGTTCCTGTTTGCATAATAAATAAATAATAATTGTTTTTAATAAAGTGCAAATATATAACAAATATGATTTATAATCTATTGTTTTACAATAAATTATTTTTTAATTTCATTTTATAGTTTTTTTTGCTGTAGCAAAATATTGTTTTTTTTTGATGTAGTGTGGCTTAATATTTATAGGAGAATCTATAAAAAAAATAATGTATAGCCATTTCTTATAATAACTTGTTTTGTTTTTCTACTTTTGGATACCAATAAATAAAACGTACAACAATGCCTGAAATTCATTACGTCAGCAGTCATATTCTTGATTTGAGCAGTATAATGGCGATTTTAGAAAACCAAATGCAAATATCCCTTTCCGATGAAGCGGTCTTAAACATTACAAAAGCACGAGAGTATTTGGACAAAAAGCTAGAAAAAAATGAGGAACCTATTTACGGTATTAATACTGGTTTTGGTGCACTTTGCAATATTAAAATATCTAAAATCCATTTAGAACAACTTCAAGAAAACCTTGTAATGTCGCACGCCTGTGGTACTGGAGAGTATGTTCCTAAGGAAATTGTAAAATTGATGCTCCTCTTAAAAATTCAGTCATTGAGTTATGGAAATAGTGGTGTTCAATTAAAAACAGTAGAGCGGCTGATTGCTTTTTATAACCTTGATATCTTACCTGTTATTTATACCCAAGGCAGTCTAGGAGCTTCAGGCGATTTGGCACCATTAGCTCATTTATCACTTCCTTTAATAGGAAAGGGAGAAGTGTATGTGAAAGGAAAAATTATTTCCACAGATAAAATATTGAAAGAAAACCAATGGGAACCGATTAAGTTACAAGCAAAAGAAGGATTAGCTTTATTGAATGGCACACAATTTATGAGTGCTTATGGTGTGCATCTTTTAATAAAAGCCTATAAGTTATCCTATTTAGCCGATGTTATCAGTGCTGTATCTATAGATGCTTTTGATGGAAATAGGAGCCCATTTGATGCTTTAGTTCATGATGTAAGACCCCATAGAGGGCAAATTAAGACTGCAAAAAATATTAGAGAATTTTTAGACGGAAGTGAAATAGCCGCAGGTGAAAAAAATAATGTGCAAGATCCTTATTCCTTTCGATGTATTCCTCAAGTTCACGGTGCAACAAAAGATACTTTAGATTTTGTTCGAAAAACATTTAAAACAGAAATAAATTCCGTGACGGACAATCCAAATATTTTTGTGGAAGAAGATAAAATCATTTCCGGTGGAAATTTTCACGGACAGCCATTGGCATTGGCATTAGATTATTTGGCCATCGCAATGGCTGAATTAGGAAGTATTTCAGAAAGACGGATATACCAATTAATTTCTGGTCTTCGTGGATTGCCTGCCTTTTTAGTAAACAATCCAGGTTTAAATTCTGGATTAATGATTCCACAATACACAGCAGCTAGTATTGTAAGCCAAAATAAACAATTAGCAACTCCTTCTAGTATAGATTCTATTGTTTCTTCAAACGGGCAGGAAGATCATGTAAGCATGGGTGCTAATGCAGCTACAAAATGTTTACGGGTAATTGAAAATATAGAAACCATTCTAGCCATTGAGCTTTTCAACGCATCTCAAGCAATTGTATTTAGAGAGCCTAAGAAAACTTCTGAATTTTTAGCGTCCATGTTAAAAATCTATAGAAAAAATGTTCCTTTTGTTGCAGAGGATCGATTATTAGCCAATGATATTAGAAACAGCGTTACTTTTATAAGGAGTTTTAGTATAGATGCCGAAGTGCTTTTTGAATAAAAAACAATTATTCTTCAATGGTAGAAGTGGTTATTATATTTTCACACCAATGAATTGCGTCCAGTAAATGGATGAAGTTTTTATAGGGTTTATTTAAAAACATTTTTTCGACCTTTGTATTAGAAGTGCTTAATTCTTGTTGAGAAACAACCGCAAATGCTACCAAGTTTTCAATTTTTGAGGTTTCAAGATATACTTTTGGATCAACAGCGTACGAATGAATTCTATTGGTGATGTAGGCAAATGGCCGGTTTTTAAAATATTTTTTTGCAAGTTTTATGAGAACTTCATTATGTTTAGGTGAAACGGTTTCTCCTTCATTTATAACCGCAATAATGAAGTTTTTAAATATAGAGAATTCACAAAAATCATATTTAAGCGCTGCTCTCATACCATAAATTTTATTTTTACCAACAAATGATATTAAAGGTACAAAAATAAATTACATTCTGGCAGAACAATTTACACATGTTGTTACTTGAGGTATAAGCAAGATTCTTCCTAGAGGAATTTGATTTTTACAAACTCTACAAACTCCAAAATCAACATCTTTAAGTTTTTCTAATGCCAAATAGAGGTGTTTTACTTTGGTTTCTGCTTTTTGTAAAGCGGAATCATTTACGCTTTTATTGTTTATAGCATCCATTCTAGAAACTCTTCCAATTGCATTTTCAGGGGAAATAGGTTTTGTTAATTCTCTGTATTTAAGGATGATTTCTTCTGTGGAATTGATTTCGGCATTTATTTTAGATTTTATATTTAAAAGTTCATCGTGGGAATAGCTCATTTATTTTTTTTGAATTTAGCAAAGTATTTGTAAAATAATAAGCTATTATAAAGAGAAAGAAAGAGGTAAAAACCTTAGACTTATTTTATAATAGCTTATTTTTACTAGGATTCCGTAGGTTTTTTCTTTTTTTCTATTTTTACGGTTAATGCATTTGTCTTTTGGTCTAAATCCATCAAGATGCTATCTCCTTCTACTAAATTATTTGAAATAATTTCTTCGGCAAGAGCATCCTCGATGTATTTCTGAATGGCTCTATTTAAAGGTCTTGCACCATATTCTTTATCAAATCCTTTGTCAGCAATATACTCTTTTGCACTTTGTGTCAGCGTAAGACTATACCCTAAATCGTTAATTCTTGAATAAAGTTTACTGAGTTCTATATCAATAATTTTATGTATATCCTCTCTTTCCAATGCATTAAACACCATGACATCATCTACGCGATTTAAAAATTCGGGTGCGAAAGCTTTTTTTAATGCATTTTCAATAATACTTTTAGAATTATCATCTGCCTGATTTGTTTTTGCTGCAGTGCCAAAACCAACACCCTGTCCAAAATCTTTTAATTTTCGTGCACCAATGTTGGATGTCATTATAATGATGGTATTTCTAAAATCAATTTTTCGACCTAAGCTATCGGTTAAATAACCATCGTCTAAAACTTGCAACAACATATTAAACACGTCGGGATGGGCTTTTTCAATTTCATCCAGAAGAATAACCGCATACGGTTTACGGCGAATTTTTTCAGTAAGTTGCCCACCTTCTTCATATCCTACATATCCTGGGGGCGCTCCTACAAGTCTAGAAACTGAAAACTTTTCCATATATTCACTCATATCAATTCGAACCAAAGCGTTTTCTGAATCAAACAATTCTCTAGCCAAAACTTTTGCGAGTTGTGTTTTACCTACACCTGTTTGGCCCAGAAAGATAAAGGATCCTATAGGTTTGTTTGGGTCTTTTAATCCAGCACGGTTTCTTTGAATGGCTTTCACTACTTTGTTTACCGCCTCATCTTGTCCTATTACTTTTCCTTTTATAAGAAGAGGAAGTTCAGCTAGTTTGTTTATTTCAGTTTGTGCAATTCTATTTACAGGAACCCCAGTCATCATCGATACTACTTCTGCTACGTTATCAGCGGTTACGATTTCACGGTGTAATTTAGAGTCATTTTCCCATTCTTCTTGGGCAATAGCGAGGTCTTTTTCTAGTTTTTTTTCATCATCGCGCAATTTTGCCGCCTCTTCATATTTTTGTTTTTTAACCACCGTATTTTTTAACTCGCGCACTTCTTCTAATTGCGATTCAATTTTTAGTATAGTTTCTGGCACGTGGATATTAATAATATGCACTCTAGAGCCTGCTTCATCTAAAGCGTCAATAGCTTTATCTGGAAGAAATCGTTCAGACATGTACCTATTGGTTAACTGCACGCAAGCTTTAATAGCATCCTCTGTATATTCAACATTATGATGCTCTTCATACTTATCCTTAATATTGTTTAAAATTTCAATTGTTTCCTCAACACTTGTTGGTTCAACGATTACTTTCTGAAACCGTCTTTCAAGTGCACCATCTTTTTCAATATATTGGCGGTATTCATCAAGTGTAGTTGCACCTATGCATTGTATTTCGCCTCTAGCAAGCGCAGGTTTAAACATATTTGAGGCATCTAAAGAGCCTGTTGCGCCACCAGCACCAACTATGGTATGAATTTCATCAATAAAAAGGATGATGTCATCATTTTTTTCTAGTTCATTCATTACTGCTTTCATCCGTTCTTCAAACTGACCACGGTACTTGGTGCCTGCCACTAAACTTGCAAGGTCAAGAGTTACGACCCTTTTGTCATAAAGTATACGAGATACTTTTCGTTGAATAATGCGAAGCGCTAAACCTTCAGCAATGGCAGATTTTCCAACACCAGGCTCTCCTATTAAAAGTGGGTTGTTTTTCTTTCTTCTGCTCAAAATTTGCGAAACCCTTTGAATTTCAGATTCTCGACCCACAACGGGGTCAAGTTTGCCATCCTCTGCCATTGCAGTAAGGTCTCTACCAAAATTATCTAAAACTGGAGTTTTTGATTTTTTAACAGTTTTTGACGTAGCCGAAGAGCTGAAAGGATTTTCTTTAGGATCTTCTGCAGAGTTACCTAAATTATCCTCATCGTTTGGAAAAGATTCAGAAGTAGGAGATTGTAAAAAATCTTCGTCGTTGGCAATCATAAATTTAAATTGGTCTTTAACGCTGTCATAATCTAATGTTAGTTTATTAAGCAGCTTTGTTGTGGGATCATTTTCGTTTCGTAAGATACATAATAATAAATGAGCTGTATTTATAGAAGTGCTTTGAAATAATTTGGCTTCAAGAAAAGTGGTTTTCAAAGCTCGCTCTGCTTGTCTAGTCAAATGAAGATTTTTTTTATCATTTGGCACGACCGTAGGACTTAGATTTGCAGGGCTTAAAATTTCTACCTTTCTGCGAAGCATATTTAAATCGATGTCTAATGCATTAAGAATATGAATAGCTTTTCCGCTACCATCTCGCAACAAACCAAGCATTAAATGCTCAGTGCCAATAAAATCATGACCTAATCGAAGTGCTTCTTCTTTGCTATATGCTATAACATCTTTTACTCTTGGTGAAAAATTATCATCCATAGTATTCTTTATTTAAAGATATAAAATTACAAAATTTACTGGTCAATCTACAAAAACTATTCCTCTCATATACTGTTTGTAGTAAAAAGACAAAAAAACTTTCCAATGGCAAAATATATTCGTGCTATTTTATTAACCATTTAGAGGAGTATTTTTGTTAATAAATTACTAGAAATCCAAGGGATTTTATGGCTAAAAAAGAGCTAAAAACAGTATATTGCGAGATAATTTTAAGAACGTTAAATAAAACATAAAAGTATATGACTGAAGGCGAAAAATTAATTCCAATTAACATTGAAGAGGAAATGAAATCAGCTTACATAGACTATTCTATGTCGGTCATAGTGTCACGTGCGCTTCCGGATGTTAGAGATGGGATGAAACCTGTACACAGAAGGGTTCTTTTCGGAATGCATGAATTAGGTGTTCGATCAAACACCGCACATAAAAAATCAGCCAGAATAGTAGGAGAAGTATTAGGTAAATACCATCCACATGGGGATACCTCTGTTTATGATGCTATGGTTCGTATGGCTCAAGAGTGGAGTTTGCGTTATATGTTAGTAGATGGGCAAGGTAACTTTGGTTCTGTTGATGGTGACAGTCCTGCAGCTATGAGGTACACAGAAGCACGAATGCAAAAAATATCGGAAGATATGCTTGCTGACATTGACAAAGAAACTGTTGATTTTCAATTAAATTTTGATGACACTTTAGAAGAACCCACAGTATTACCAACACGGGTTCCAGGATTGCTTATTAATGGTGCTTCGGGTATTGCAGTAGGTATGGCTACAAATATGCCTCCGCACAATTTATCGGAAGTTATAGATGGAACAATAGCATACATTAACAATAACGAAATTGAGATTTCCGAATTAATGACACATATTAAAGCTCCAGATTTTCCTACAGGAGGAACCATATATGGGTATGAAGGTGTAAAAGAAGCTTTTGAAACAGGACGAGGAAGAGTAGTAGTAAGAGCAAGAGCAACTTTTGAAGAAATCCATGGAAAAGAATGTATTATTGTTACTGAAATACCTTACCAAGTTAATAAAGCTGATATGATCAAAAAAACGGCTGATTTGGTAAATGAAAAAAAAATAGATGGTATTTCCAATATTCGCGATGAATCTGACAGAAATGGGATGCGTATTGTTTATATTTTAAAACGAGATGCAGTACCCAATATCGTATTAAACACACTCTATAAATACACTTCCTTACAATCTTCTTTTAGTGTAAATAATATTGCACTTGTAAAAGGAAGGCCACAAATGCTGAACTTAAAACAATTAATTCAATATTTTGTAGAACACCGTCACGAGGTAGTAGTTAGAAGAACAGAATATTTACTTCGTAAAGCTGAGGAAAGAGCACATATATTAGAAGGATTAATCATTGCGTCCGACAATATTGATGAAGTAATTCGCCTTATAAGAGCATCCTCAAATGCCGATGAAGCCCGTCAAAAATTGATGGAAAGTTTTGATCTTTCTGAAATACAAGCCAAAGCAATAGTTGAAATGCGTTTGCGTCAACTTACGGGCCTTGAGCAAGACAAGTTACGTACAGAGTATGAAGAGTTGATGAAAACCATTCAAGGATATAGAGATATTCTTGCTAGTGTAGAAAGAAGAATGGAAATTATCAAAGAAGAACTTGCTGAAATTAAAGCAAAATATGGTGACGAGAGAAGGTCAGTAATAGAATATGCAGGAGGCGACGTATCCATAACCGATTTGATAGCTGATGAAAAAGTGGTTATTACCATTTCGCATGCAGGCTACGTAAAACGCACCCCATTGCATGAATACAAAACACAAAATAGAGGAGGAGTAGGACAAAAAGCGTCTGCCACCCGAAACGAAGACTTTTTAGAACATCTTTTTGTAGGTACTAACCACCAATATATGTTGTTCTTTACACAAAAAGGAAAATGTTTCTGGATGCGGGTATTTGAAATTCCCGAAGGAACCAAAACATCTAAAGGAAGAGCTATTCAAAACTTGATTAATATTGAACAAGACGATAAGGTGAAAGCCTTTATTTGTGTCCAAGATTTAAAAGATGAAGATTATATCAACAACCATTTTGTTATTATGGCCACTAAAAAAGGCCAAGTAAAAAAAACCGCCTTAGAACAATATTCACGACCCCGAACCAATGGTATCAATGCAATTACCATTCGCGAAGATGATGAACTTTTAGAAGCAAAATTAACCACTGGAGATAGTCAAGTTATGCTTGCAGTAAAATCAGGTAAAGCTGTACGTTTTGAGGAAAGTAAAACCCGGCCTATGGGAAGAAATGCTTCTGGAGTTCGTGGAATAACTTTAAAAGATGACAAGGACGAAGTTATAGGAATGATAACGATAAACGACCCTCAAAAAGAAACCATATTGGTGGTTTCTGAAAATGGTTATGGAAAACGAACCTTTATTGATGATCCGGAAGATGGTGAAGCCATTTATCGCATTACAAATAGAGGAGGAAAAGGGGTGAAAACTATCTCTATTACTGAAAAAACTGGAAGTTTAGTAGCCATTAAAAACGTTTTAGATGATGATGACTTAATGATTATTAATAAATCTGGAATAGCCATCAGAATGGAGGTTAAAGACTTGCGAGTAATGGGTAGAGCAACTCAAGGAGTAAGGCTCATTAAGGTTAGAGAAGACGATGCCATTGCAGCGGTTGCTAAAACTATGAAAGATGATGTAGAGGTAGATCCAGATTTAAATGTCGATCCTGACTCTGATTCAAATAAAGAAGAAGGTACACCTTTTGATATAAGCAATACGGAAGAATAATTTATTCCAGAATTTTGAGCACAAAATTAGGATTAAAATGTTTTTTGTAAAACTTTAAATAAACACTAATTTTGTGCTTCTAAACTATTTTTAAGCCAAATAAATTTAAAAAAATGAAAAAAAGAATATTAATAATTACCGCATTATTAATGACAGTAATTGCTTTTTCCCAAAAAAAGGAGCTAAGAGATGCTTCAAAATCTATAAAAGAAGGCTCTTTTACTACTGCTAAAGCCACATTATCTCAATTGGAAGGCTCTATTTCTAGTGCAGACCCAGCAGTACAAGCCGAATATTACCTCTATAAAGGAGAAACCTATTTAGGCTCTGGCGGCAGTAAAGAACAAGATTTAATAACTGCTGCAAACTCTTTTAAGAAAGTAATAGAGTTAGAATCATCGGCTGGTAAATCAAAATTCACTTCACAAGCTGAAGCAGGAATGCAAAATTTAAGAGTTAGATTAGTCAACGCAGCCATAGAAGATCAAAATGCTGAAAGGTATGCAGAAGCTTCTAAAAAACTATACACCAGCTATACGATAAGCCAAAAAGACACTTCTGATTTGTATTTTGCGGCAGGTAATGCATTAAACGCAAAAGAATATGACACAGCATTAAATTATTTCCAAACCCTCTTAGATCTTAATTATACAGGAGTACAAAAAGAATATCTTGTTATTGATAAAGCCACCCAAGAAGTTGAAACTTTTTATACTAAAGAGGAAAGAGATTTAATGATGTTATCTGGAAACTATATAAAACCCACCGAAAAATTATCAAAATCAAAAAAAGGAGAAGTGCTTAGAAACATAGCCTTTTTATTAATTGATAAAGGTGATACAGACAAAGCAAAGTTGACAATAGCTGAGGCACGCAAAGAAAACCCAGATGACGACTCCCTTTTAAGGGCTGAAGCTGGAATTGCGTTGAAGCTTAATGATATGAAAACGTACAGCAAGCTGATGCAGGAAATCATAGCAACAGACCCTGATAATCCAGAGTTATATTACAATTTAGGCGTTAGCTCTGCAAGCATTGGAGATAAAGAAAATGCAGAAAAATACTATTTAAAATCATTAGAATTAGATCCAGAATATCATAATTCCAAAGTTAATTTAGCCGCATTAATACTTGAAGATGAACAAGTCATTATTGAAGAGATGAATGCTTTAGGTACTTCAGCAAAGGACAACAAAAGGTATGATGAATTAAAGCTTAAAAGAGAAGACCTATTTAGAAAAGCGATTCCTTATTTAGAAAGTGCTTTTCAAAACCGATCTAACAATATACAAATAGCAAAAACTTTGATGAATATCTATACGATGATAGGAGAAGAAGCTAAGTATAAGGAGATGAAACAAAAAATAGAAAAAATGGAAAATTAAAAAAATCCCGATACAAACTTGTATCGGGATTTTTTTAAACTATTTTTTTTATTACTCGCAACTTATGGCTGTGTTTGCCGGTATCTATATTAAAAATACCACTGTGGTCAAGCTTGTCTATCCTTACTCTGCCGTGCGCGTGGATGATATGGTTGTCATTCATTATTACTCCAACATGCACAATAGTACCTTCATGGTTATCAAAGAATGCTAAGTCACCAGGCTCACTTTCTTCTATAAAACTAAGAGATTCCCCCTGTGTTGCTTGTTGTTTTGCGTCACGTAAGAGTTTAAACCCATTTAATTTATACACCATTTGAGTAAAGCCACTGCAGTCCATGCCAAACGGAGTTTTTCCTCCCCATAAATATGGCGTGTTTAAATACAGTAAGGATGTAGGGACAATGTTTTTTTTGTTATGAAATTCATCCTGAATATTTCCATCGTGCGTGTGTTTCAAAAAGGGCAATGCATTTAGGTTGGATCCTAAAGGAATTGGAATGAGTTGAGAGACTTTATTGGAAACAAACTCCATAATATCTGAAGTTATTCTTGGAAAATTTTCTTCAAGGGTATGGTAAATTTCCGCAGAAATCTCCACATATTGCTTATTATCTATCCAACCTTCATAATCATCAAAAGCATTTCTAATGCAAAGCCACCCGTTTCTTTCTTCAATAATTTTAAAATGTTCGCCGTATAGCAATTGTGACACCATTTCACTGGTATTACTAGCATCACGTCTAAGAGGAATTACGCTAAGATTACAAAGTCCGTACTTCATTTATTTTCGCTCAATAACAAATGCTGATGCACCGCCACCTCCGTTACAAATGGAAGCAACTCCAAATTTAGCTTTGTTTTGTTCTAAAACGTTTAATAAAGTTATAATAATTCTTGCGCCACTACATCCAAGAGGATGACCTAAAGCTACAGCACCACCATTTACATTCACATTTTTGTCTGTTAAACCAAGTATTTTGATATTTGCTAGACCAACAACGGCAAAAGCTTCATTAAATTCAAAAAAATCTACATCGTTAATTGTAATTCCAGCTTTATCTAAAGCTTTCGGAATAGCTTTAGATGGAGAAGTGGTAAACCATTTTGGCTCTTGAGCAGCATCTGCAAACCCAGCAACATAGGCAAGTATTTTTAATCCAAGTTCATTTGCTTTTTCCTCACTCATTAAAACCACCACAGCAGCGCCATCATTGATTGTTGAGGCATTTGCGGCGGTTACCGTTCCGTCTTTTGTGAATGCTGGACGTAAAGATGGTATTTTATCGATAAAGACATTTTTAAATTCTTCGTCTTCAGAAACTAAAATAGGTTCACCGCGACGTTGTGGAACTTCCACTGGAACCACTTCATTCGTGAATTTTCCTTCTTGCCAAGCTATTGCAGAACGCTTGTACGATTGAATGGCAAAAGCATCTTGCTCTTCTCTAGAAAATTTATATTCAGAAGCACATAAATCAGCGCAAGTCCCCATTGCGTTATTGTCATATGCATCTACAAGACCGTCTTTCTGCATCGCATCTTCAAAATTTATCGGCCCAAATTTATACCCTTTGCGTAAATGAGCAAAATGAGGAATATTACTCATACTTTCCATACCACCTGCAACAATAATATCGGCATCCCCTAATTGAATGCTTTGAGCTGCAAGCATCATTGCTTTCATACCGGAAGCACAAACCTTATTTACTGTAGTACAAGGTACTGTTTCTGGAATTCCAGCTCCTAAAGCTGCTTGTCTTGCAGGTGCTTGCCCTACACCAGCTTGAACTACATTACCCATCAAGACTTCTTGAACATACTTTGGGTCTAAATTTATTTTATTTAAGGCTCCTTTTATTGCAGCACTTCCAAGTTGGGGTGCAGTTAATGAAGATAGAGAACCCATGAAACTTCCAATTGGTGTTCTTGCTGCGGATACAATTACTACTTTTTTGCTCATTCCTATTGTTTTTTAATTCAAAATTTTAAGTATGCAAATTTACAAAAAGATCAACAATTATAACTAGTTTGTAAAGATGTATTTATTTGTAATTTAAGAAAAGGTATTACCAAAAGAATGCTATTTATTCTGAAAATTTTTTGCTTTGGAAAGGTATAACGCATAAAGGATAAAAAACTTTTGACAAAAGTCGGGATGCTCTATCCAGCTGAGCTAGCGATAAGAACTAATTAAGGTCTCTATATATTTTCTGGATTTTATTTTTTTGACTTCCACTTCCCTTTGATAGGCTTGACTTTTAGATGGAAAAGTTTCGAAATATGCAATTTTCCAGTCTTTTGCTTTTGCGGTAAAACCTTTGTGATTTGAATTGTGTTTTCTAAGTCTTTCTTCCAATGTTTCACCAGTATGCCCTAGATAATAAGTATCTAGATTTTTTGAAAACAATATGTAAAAGTAAAATTTCATATAAAAAAAACCCCATAGAGTGGGGCTTTAGTGATCGCGACACGATTCGAACGTGTGACCGTCTGCTTAGAAGGCAGATGCTCTATCCAGCTGAGCTACGCGACCTGGATTATTCAATATTTTTATTTCAAGAGGATTCGAACCTCTGACCGTCCCGACTTTAAGTCGGGATGCTCTATCCAGCTGAGCTACGCGACCTGGATATAAATAATTTGTCGGGGTGGCAGGATTCGAACCTGCGGCCTCCTGCTCCCAAAGCAGGCGCGATAACCGGGCTACGCTACACCCCGAATTTAGCTTTTTGCGGAGAGTGTGGGATTCGAACCCACGCGACAGTTACCCGTCGACAGTTTAGCAAACTGCTCCATTAACCACTCTGGCAACTCTCCTAAATTTTTGAACGTACGCACATAAAATTGCGGTTGCAAATGTAAGTTTTCATCATTTATAACACAACAAAAATACTATTTTTTTATATTTATATTTTTGTGCATTCTAAAACTACTTTTTTTCCTTGTCTAAGTGTAGTGAAAAACAAATAGTTATTGCCACCATCGACTATATTCCATTTTTTTCGAAGAGCTTCAACAGACTCTGGAAAATTTCTAATCGTAATGTTTGCCTTTGAATTAGCTATAGTTTTCTTCATTTCTTTTTTGGAATAAGGGGTTACTTTTTCTATTAGAAACTTTCTTCCTGGAAAATCAATTAAAACATCACTAGTATATAAATGCGAATTATTTTCAAGTTTATCTACTTTAAAAGACGCGGACACAGCATCAAAAGCACCGCTTTTCATTATGGCAGCATTGGGTTCATATAGATATTTTTTTGGCAAAGCAATTGTTACAGTAGGGATATATTTATTGTTAATGGTAAATTTTTCTAAAATTGTATTTTTAATGTTAATGGTTTTAATAACGCATTCGGTTTCTTTATTCTTTTCAATAATCCAAAGCAGCTCTTTAACTTCATTATTCACTGAAACGATATGAATTTCATTTACTTTTTTTAGTTCTTTAAAACCAACACTAAGATCCAACATAGGGGAGGTTTTTATGACAAGTTTGTCGGTTCTTTCAAGTAAATAATTTAGTTTCTCTACTAGGTTCGGTTCACAATCCTTTAAATAAAAAACTTTGCCTTTTGATGCATTTCGGCGTGAGGGGTCCAAATAAATCACGTCAAAATATTTGTTTTTTATGGCTTCTATGCCATTTTTGTTCTCACAAATAATATTGGTATGTAATGCTTTAAAATTATGTGAAGCAATTTCAGAAAGTTTTTTGTCGATTTCAAAATGGTACACTTGGTTTATTTTTTTGGAGAAGTAATAACTATCTACTCCAAAACCACCTGTTAAATCAGCTATGGTTTTACCAGAAACTAATTTTGATTTATATGCAGCAGTAATTTCTGAAGATGTTTGCTCCATACTTATTTTTGATGGGTAGTAGATATTTTTAGTTTGAAACCAAGTAGGAAGTTTGTGTTCTGCTTTTTTCTTGGTTTCCATTTGCTCTACTAATTCCTGAATATTTATGTCCTCAAAAGGGCTGCCTTTTAAAAGCAATTTTACTTTTTCAGATTTTAAATGTTTTGTTATAAAATCCTGAACTAAAGTATTTAGAATAGCTTTATTCAAAGTAATACTATATGTTTTTAGTAAGTTGTTTTACAATTTTATTTTCAGCAAGAAATTCTTTTGCAATGACCTTAATTACGGTGTAGAAAGGCACAGCTGCTATCATACCCACCACCCCAAAAAGAAGTCCTGCTATAATGATAACGAGAAATATTTCCAGTGGATGTGATTTAACGCTAGTTGAAAAAATAAGGGGTTGGCTTAAAAAATTATCTATAAGTTGCCCGAAGACAAAGCCTATCATGACATAGATAGACGTAGGAAGAATTACGGTACTAAAATCCTGACCTAAATTACTGGACATAGATAGAAAAAGCATTAAGAAAGCGCTTATCAATGGTCCTAAATAAGGAATGATGTTTAGCATAGCACATAAAAAGGCGATGACGATGGCATTATCTATACCAAATAGTAATAAGACAAAGGAATAGATGATAAATAAAACTAGAATTTGCAGTACTAAACCAATGAAATATCTTGAGAGTAAATTTTTTATTTTAATTAAAGAGTTATCAAAACGGGTTTCTTTATCACTAGGCACAAAGGTAAGAATGCCATTTTCCAATAGTTTGCTGTCTTTCAGGAGGAAAAATGAAATAAATATAACCGAAAACAAACCTATACTAAAACTTCCTAGTGCACTAATAAAACTGTTTATAAAGTCTGGTATAAAATTAAAATTTATGGTATTTAAAAAATTAGAGTTGCTTAATTCCTTTTCAATGTCAATGGTTGAATTAGAAAAATATAGAATAATTTCTGTATATAAATTTTCGAGTGTGGTAGAGAGCGATTCAATATTTAACAAGGAAAGGTTTTGACTTTGTTGTTTAATAAGCGGGACAAAGAGCAAAAGCAAGCTGATAAAAACCCCAAAAATGAGCATCATGGTGATGATTACAGCCAGTAAATTTTTTAGTTTAAGCCTATTTTTTAAAAAGAGGATAATAGGCCTTCCTATAAGCGTAACCACGGCAGAAAGCGCTAAATAAACCAATAAACTTTGTATTTGGTATATAAACCAAATAAGTAGCCCAATACCAAGTAGCACAAACACTGCTTGAAGAATGCCTTTAGTGATTGTTTTTGATTCCATGGAATAAAAGTATTATAGAATGATGGTTAAAGGTGTATAAAATAGTTGATTGCAATTAATTAATATTTTTAAAGCTTAATTTTCAAAAACATATTTAATAATATTAGCACCCATTTGCAAAGCTTTTAGGCGAATTTCATCCGGGTCGTTATGAATTTCTTTATTTTCCCACCCATTTCCTAAATCGCTTTCATAGGTGTACAGAAGGATAAGCCTTTCTCCTTCAAAAAGACCAAAAGCTTGTGGAGGTTTGTTATCGTGTTCGTGAATTTTAGGAAGCCCGTTTGGGAATTTAAAGTGGTAGTTAAAAATGGGATGTGCAGCACTTAATTCTACAAGCTCTTTTTCTGGGAATAGTTTTTTTAATTCAGGGCGCAAAAATTTATCAAGTCCATAATTGTCGTCTATATGCAAAAAACCGCCACTTAGCAAGTAGTTTCTCAAATTAGATATATCTTCTGGTGTAAAAAATACATTACCATGCCCAGTCATATGCACAAAAGGGTATTGAAATAGTTCCACACTATTGGGTTCTACGGTTTGAGGGGTTTCTTTTATTGTGGTTTGAATGTTTTGGTTGCAGAATTTTATTAAGTTGGGCAAGGACGTAGGGTTTACATACCAATCGCCGCCGCCATTGTATTTGAGGACCGCAATTTCTTGCGAATACAATTTTCCTAGACAAAGGAAAATAGTAAAGACAACTAAAGAAACTATGTAGGTATTGGTTTTCATTTAAACAGATTAATAAGTGGTAGTTACATTAGCGTCAACGACAATGATAAAATCAGCTTTACCGAGATGCTCTATTTCTAATGTATTTAATTGATTTTGTATAACGGTGGATAGGGTAGCGTACTTTAAGCTATTGTTTTTCGCTTTTAAATACCACAAAATACCTTCATAATTATCGCTGTGGTAAGCGCCATTATAATGAATAAAAGTATGAGAATGCTCATAATTTGTTAAAATAAAATGAGCCATTGTGGCATCTTTTATAGCCTGAGCCATAACTAATTCTGGCGTGCCGTGATCGCCCATCATGGTTAAAATGTTTTTGTAAGTAGCCAAATCAGCATCAAAAACGATTGGCAGTGGTGCAATCCAGCTTTTTTCTTTTGCTGAAAGAGAATCTAGTGCTTTAAAACCATTCTTAAAAACTAAATTGGCAAAGCTTCTAGGAATATTGGTTGCAATAAATTTTAAGGAATCGCGCTTTGCAAAATCTATAAGAGGCTTGTAATCGGTTTTATAATTTTTCCATAGACGTGCTAAAGTATCGAAAGCTTTTTGATCAATTTTGCCAGACAAATATTGGTTTAATGCCTTTTGGTTATCTGCTTCCAGCATTTCAGCTCCAAGGATTAATCGATTGGTTTTACTTAAATCATTGGTTATTTCATATTGTAACCAATGAGAAATAGCACTATTGTGTTGTTCGCCAAAAAGAATGATTTCTTTTTTTTGTAGGCTATCAATAACCACTGCATAGCTTATTTCCGTGCCATTAGCAGTAAAAAGGGTATAGGCTTTTTTATGTTGCGCTGTTGCAAAAAAAGAGCCGCATAAAACAAAAATTAAAAAGAATTTAGACATGTATAAAAGGGATTACATTTCTTGCGAATTTAAAAAATAAAAACCGACCTAAACGAATAGGTCGGTTATAAAATATAGTTTTTTATTTCGTTAATCGATTTTGGACTCTTTTTTTTCAGAGCAAACACAAGTACATTTTTTACCGTCAATGATTACATCTTTGGTTTCTTGTGTAGGAGCACCACGTTGAATACCGTCAATAGTTAGATTACCATCTCTTTTCATTTGATCTAATCGTGCTTGGTTTATTACATTCACCGTAGGGTCTTCAATTTGAATATTGGTTTCTGTGCCTGATTGTATCACTTTTTCAGAAGAAACTTGATTGGTTTGGTTTGTACCATCCACTTCAATGACGCTTTTTTTCTCAGAAACTTCCTCTGCTACGACAGTTTCTATCTCAGTTCCTTTTACTATTAATTTGGTCGTGGTTGTTTCTTTTACTACGTTTTTATTTTCTTGAGCACTTAGGGTAGTAAAAGATGCTATTCCAAAGGCTAGTACAATAATCGTTAGTCGTTTCATAATTTTTTGTGTTTATTTATTTTGTAAATTTACCCCATAAAGATGTTAAATACATAAAATATAAATATAAAAAAATCACAATATTTAAAATAATGCTAATAAATTCTATTTTTAGTTTTCCTATTTATATTTTTTTAACTGTTTTTATGTTCAGCTTTTAAACTATATGTTTTGTGTAAAAAATGACCGCTTTTTTAGCATACACTTCTCATACACTATCTATAGAACCCGTCCTATTGTTTTAAAAAGCTATTCCTATTGGATAAAAAACCCGGTTATAGCTATGCTAAAAAATATTTATAAATAAACATTGCTTCTATGCAAAAAAAAGTCCCACCGAAGCAGGACTAAAGGTTTTTACCTACTCCGCATATGGCAGATGATTGGGATAAGATTAAAGATTAGAAAACACGATATTAAATCTGAATGAAATGTACTCGTAATGCCAGTTGTGGTTTGATTAAAGATTAGAAAACACGATATTAATTGGTGTGTTGCCTTCTGATAGTCAAGAAAATAGTAACGAATGTCGTGCATAAAAAACGCCTCTTTTTTGCCTTGATACAGCAAGATTGAGGCATTTTTTTAATTCTATGGGGTTGTGAATGTGTAATATTTGGGTTTTTATGGCTGTGGTGTTTTTATAAAACCAGCAATCCGTGTTGTTTTAAAAGAGTGATTGGTTTTGAAAACCAAAACAATTCAAAGTCTTGCAGATGGGTTTCAAAGTTGGTTTTTAGTTGGGCAACGGTAAGGTGTTTTTCTTGATGTGGTCCTAGCTTTTCTAGCATTTTCAGCCACCAATCGCCGGTGTCTTTTTCTAGGGTAATGCAGAAACTTTTTGTATTATCGTGAAAATGTAATTGAAGCTGCTGCCGTGTAACCCCTCTTTTGGTTTTTTGTTGAGCTTCTGTAGTAGGCATGCCGCCCAACCACAAAACTTTTGCCATTGGTTTAATATCAAAGCTGGGTATTTGCTTTATATAGTCTTGAATTAAACCTGCAGCAATTTGTGTTTTTGGAATTTTAAAATCAAACCACTGTTGTAGTGCATAGTTAAACCCAATGCCGTGCATATAGTTAAAGAGTGATTTTTCTAGTCCATAGCTATATTTAGCGTGGTTAATTCCTGTTTTATCGGTAAAATGGATATCGTTATTTGCAAAGGTAATTGGTTTAAGAAGAGGAGTGATACCATACTCTTTTGGATTTAAACCAATGGGGCTATGTGCCGTAAGAGCAAACTGATGCCAAAAACCAGATTGTAAGACCCCTGCTTCAAAAAGTTGGCGTACCATTTCTAGGCTGTCCACAGTTTCTTGTACCGTTTGTGTAGGATACCCATACATTAAATAGGAATGCACCATAATATTTGCTTGGGTTAAATTGCGAGTTACTTGCGCTACTTGCTCCACGGTAACGCCTTTTTCAATTAATTTAAGCAATCTATCCGAAGCCACTTCCAATCCTCCTGAAATTGCTATGCAGCCGGAAGCGTTCAGTAAAACACAAAGATCGCGGGTAAAACTTTTTTCAAAACGAATATTTGCCCACCAAGTTACGGTTATTTTTCGTTTTAAAATTTCAATTGCCAATGCTTTCATCAATGCCGGAGGAGCAGCTTCATCTACAAAATGAAAGCCGTTTTCGCCAGCTTGTTCTATGAGCTGCTGCATGCGGTCCACCAGTAATTTTGCGGCTATAGGCTGGTATAATTTTATATAATCTAATGAAATATCACAAAAAGTGCATTTTCCCCAATAACAACCGTGAGCCATGGTAAGTTTGTTCCAACGACCGTCACTCCACAAACTGTGCATAGGGTTTGCAATCTCGATGACAGAAATATACTTTGTAAGAAACAAATCAGAATAATCAGGAGTGCCAACCTCAGCTTGTTTATAGTCTGATTTTGTTGAGGTATTATTAAAGGTTACTGCACCGTTTTCTAGTAAAAAAGTTCTTTTTAGCTTTTTATACTCTGGGTTTTTAGAAGTAGGATTAAGCACATGTAAACGTAGTAATTCTATAGGCAACTCGCCATCATCTAGGGTAATGAAATCAAAAAATTCAAAAACCCTAGGGTCAGAAACCGATCGCAGTTCGGTATTTGGAAATCCGCCCCCCATGGCTATTTTAATTTCTGGATAGGAGCTTTTAAGAAATTGAGCGCATCTAAAAGCGCTGTATAAGTTACCTGGAAAGGGTACAGAAATACAAACCAATTTAGGCTGCACCGATGCCATTCTTTTTTTTAAAATAGTTAGCGTTATGGCATCGATAAAGGTGATGTTTTGCTGTAGCTGTTTGTACATTTCATCAAAGGAATTTGCGCTTCGCCCTAATCGCTCCGCATAGCGGCTAAAGCCAAAATTTTCGTCGATACATTCCACAATAAAATCTGACAAATCCTCGAGGTATAAGGTAGCGATGTGTTTTGCTTTATCTTGCATTCCCATAGAGCCAAAAGCCCAGTCCATATCGTCCAGTTGCTCAAAACGGGAAGCACGTGGAAGAAAATTTTCAGTGCAAATCTGCCTTGCAAAAGTGGGATTTTTACCTTGTAGAAACCGAATTACTTCCTCTAAGGGCTTTAGATATTGCTCCCTTAATGCATAAATACGTTTCACATTTTCCGTTACTATGGTATCGTTTATTAAAGCAATATCAAATAATTGTCGCAGGTTTTTTTTGGAAAAAAGTTCCAGAATAACTTCTATTCCTAAATCCATTTGAAAGGAAGAAATACCTTTCGTATTTAAAAAGCCTTTTAAATAAGCTGTTGCAGGATAGGGCGTATTCAGTTGTGTAAAAGGCGGCGTTAGGAGTAAAATGTCTTTCAAATTGGCTGCAAAAAATTAATGGATTACAAAGATAGTTTATTGTTCGTTGTTTAAAATTTCTTGAACCGCTTGTTTATAAGCTATTGCATTGTTAGCTTTTTTAATTTTTTTCAAGGTTTTTTGCGGATCTGCAAAAGAGGTAGAAAAATATCCCCAAAAGGTTTGCATTTTCATTTTTATTGGAGTTGGTCCTGATAATGCGTCATCATACTGTTTGTAGATGGTGTCGTGAAACTCTCGAAAAATTTCCCATCGGTTATCAGGATAGGTGTCAGATTTCATTCTTATCATGCCCGGCAGAAATGGATTGGAAATTAGACATCTTCCAATCATCCAATGATTTATGGCGGGGAAACGCTCCTGCAATTTTTTAAAACCTGCTAAGGAAGTAATGTCACCATTGTAATAAAGTGTATGTTTTGTATGCTCTATGCATCGTTGAAATGCATCGAGGTCCACACCACCTTTATAAAGTTGTTTTCCAATGCGGGCATGAATGGCAATATTTTTTAGAGGATATTTATCTAAAATAGGGAAGGTGTCTAGAATTTCGCTGCTATTTTCATAGCCCATTCGCATTTTCATAGATACCAGAATGTTTGTTTCTGCATGCGCTCTTTCAAGAATATGATCGATTTTAGTGGGATTGCAAATTAATCCCGAACCCATGCCGCGCTTTGTAACCATTGGATATGGGCAACCTAGATTCCAGTTGAGTTCTTTGTATCCCAATTGTTGCACAAATTTTGCCACAAACAAAAACTCTTCAGCATCATTAGTAATAATCTGCGGAATTAACTCTGGCGTGGTATTATTTTCCGGCAAAATATCTCGTTCATAGGAAGCCTTAACCACCATTTTTCCGTCTAAACGAATGTAAGGCGAATAAAAAGTATCAATGCCACCAAAGTAATGGTGAAAGGCATTGCGAAACCGAAAATCGGTAAGACCCTGCAAAGGAGAAGAAAGAAGTTTAAAGCTCATTGGGATTCACTTGTGGCAAAGATAGCAGAAAAGAGGAGTCCTATTTGTGTGATTTTGATTTGATTTTTTACATTATATTTTTTATAGAATTTTAGCACAAAAAATATAATAAACGAATAAGGATATTTGGTAAAAATACCGCCTAAGTTTTGCGTATAAATTTAGATGTAACACGTATCTTTGCCGGCTCAAGAAAATAAAAAAACAGAAATGAAAGCAGGTATCGTAGGACTTCCTAATGTTGGTAAATCCACACTTTTTAATTGTTTGTCTAATGCCAAAGCACAAAGCGCAAACTTTCCATTTTGCACTATTGAGCCTAATATAGGCGTAGTAAATGTGCCAGATACAAGACTGCAAAAATTAGAAACTTTAGTCAATCCAGAGCGAGTTTTACCCGCTTCTGTGGAGATAGTAGATATTGCAGGACTCGTAAAAGGAGCAAGTAAAGGAGAGGGATTAGGCAATCAATTTTTAGGAAACATTCGTGAAACCGATGCGATACTTCATGTGTTACGTTGTTTTGACAACGACAATATTGTGCATGTAGATGGTTCTATAAACCCGATTCGCGATAAAGAAACGATCGACATGGAATTGCAGTTAAAAGATTTAGAAACCACCGATAAGAAATTAGAAAAGGTAAAACGCGCTGCCAAAACCGGAAACAAAGAAGCACAAAAAGAAGAAACCGCTTTGTTGAAAGTGAAAGCCGGATTAGAAGCAGGAATATCCATTCGTGCCATCGACCTGTCAGAAAGTGAAAGAGAAGAGTTTATAGCCCCACTTCAATTTATTACTGATAAACCGGTGCTTTATGTGTGCAACGTAGATGAAGAAGGTGCCGTAAATGGAAATGCTTATGTAGATAAAGTAAAAGAGGCCGTAAAAGATGAAAATGCCGAAGTTATTGTACTTGCCGTTGGCATTGAAGCAGACATTACCGAATTAGAAAGCTATGAAGAACGTCAATTATTTTTAGAAGACCTAGGGTTAGATGAGCCAGGTTCGGCTAAAATGATTCGTTCCGCATACAAATTATTGAACTTACAAACCTATTTTACTGCTGGAGTAAAAGAAGTGCGAGCATGGACAATTCCGATAGGAGCATTAGCGCCTCAAGCAGCTGGAGTGATACACTCTGATTTTGAAAAAGGATTTATTCGTGCCGAAGTTATTGCGTATGAAGATTTTGTTTCTTTTGGAAGCGAAGCCAAAGTAAAAGAAGCCGGAAAAATGCGCGTAGAAGGAAAGGAATACATCGTTAAAGATGGTGATATCATGCATTTTAGGTTTAATTTGTAAATACAAAAAATGTTCATAAAAAAACGCATAATTCCATAAAACGAGTTTTTTTATGCACATTATGTTTATTCTATTGTTTTTTTAAAACATATTTATCGGCCAAATCGCCAATAATTTTTTTGCCATTTAAGTCCAATTGGATTAGTCTGTTTTCCTCAACCATATACATAAAAGGGCCTATTTCTTTACCACCTAGAATCACCATTTTGCCATCATCAGACCAAGTTAAATTTCCGGTTTGTTCCAAGTAAGCATTGTCTTTGCCTATCTGTTTTGTTTTAAGCACATACACATCACTTTCTAATTTTAACAGGGTTTCCATTCCTTCACAATCTGCACAAGGAAGAATTCCGGAATACGTACCTGCCCAATCTAAGGAATTTTGTGAGGTATGGTTGTCTATATTCTTCATTTCATGCATGTCCAAATTAACCGCACCTGGATCCATTTCTGTTTTTTTCTTGTTGTCACAGCTCCATAAAAAAGCAAGTGCAAGGGTTATAAAAAGTACTATTTTCATGAGTAATTGGTTTTTAAAATTAAAATATAGAATAAAGTTACTTAAAAATAAAACACCCCTTGTTTTTAAAATAGTAATGTTTTGATAAAGATTTTATAAATAGGAACACTATTTAAACCCTGCGCATTACAAAACACAAAAAAGGGTAAAAATCCATTTATTTTCTTAACAAAAAACCGTTTTTTATTGTTAATTACTTTCCATAATTTTGGTTTTAATTTTTGTACTGTTATGCTATATTAGCACGGCTATCCAAAAACAGGAAATGACAAACGAAACCCAATATACAGAAGACAATATACGCTCGCTAGACTGGAAAGAACACATCCGGATGCGTCCTGGAATGTACATTGGAAAGTTAGGCGACGGTTCATCACCCGACGATGGTATTTATATACTTTTAAAAGAAGTTTTAGACAACTCCATTGATGAATATGTAATGGGAGCAGGCAAAACCATTGAGATACGCATTAAAGACAAAGAAGTAAAAGTACGCGATTTTGGGCGTGGAATTCCCTTAGGAAAAGTAGTAGATGTAGTTTCTAAAATGAATACCGGAGGAAAATACGATTCGCGCGCCTTTAAAAAATCGGTTGGATTGAATGGAGTAGGAACCAAGGCTGTAAATGCACTTTCTTCTTTTTTTAGAGTAGAATCGGTACGCGATAACCTGCTTAAGTATGCCGAGTTTAGTCAAGGAAGTTTAACAGCAGACCCAACGCCCGAAGCATCCACCAAACGAAAAGGCACAAAAGTAATTTTTATTCCAGACGAAACTATTTTTAAGAATTATCGTTACCGAACAGAGTATGTAGCCAAGATGTTGAAAAACTATGTCTATCTCAATACCGGGCTCACTATTGATTTTAATGGTGAAAAGTATATTTCTGAAAACGGACTAAAGGATTTATTAGAAGATAATATCCATAAAGACGATATTTTGTATCCCATTATTCATTTAAAAGGGGAAGATATAGAAGTTGCTATTACCCATAGTAAAACCCAATATAGCGAGGAATACCACTCCTTTGTAAATGGTCAAAACACCACACAAGGCGGAACCCATTTAGCCGCTTTTCGGGAGTCACTTGTAAAAACCATACGAGAATATTACGGTAAAAATTACGAATCGAGCGACATACGAAAATCTATCGTTTCTGCCATAAGCATCAAGGTAATGGAGCCCGTATTTGAAAGCCAGACCAAAACCAAATTAGGATCTACCGATATGGGAGGTGATTTGCCTACAGTGCGAACGTTTATAAATGATTTTCTTAAAAAACACTTAGACAATTACTTACATAAAAACCCAGAAACGGCAGAGAAGTTACAACGCAAAATAATGCAGGCCGAAAGAGAGCGAAAAGAACTTTCTGGAATTAGGAAGCTGGCAAAAGATCGTGCAAAGAAGGCAAATTTGCACAACAAAAAACTACGAGATTGCCGCGTACATTTTCAAGACAGTAAAAATGAAAAATCGTTAGAAAGTACTTTATTTATTACCGAGGGAGATTCTGCGAGTGGATCCATCACAAAAAGCAGAGACGTTAGCACCCAAGCGGTTTTTAGTTTAAAAGGCAAACCCTTAAATAGCTATGGACTAACAAAAAAAATTGTGTATGAAAATGAAGAATTTAACCTGTTGCAGTCAGCATTAAATATAGAAGAAAGCTTAGAAGATTTACGATACAATAACATTGTAATAGCAACCGATGCCGATGTAGATGGTATGCATATCCGATTGCTATTGATTACTTTCTTTTTACAATTTTTTCCAGAAGTTATAAAAGAAGGGCATTTGTATATTTTACAAACCCCATTGTTTCGTGTTCGAAATAAAAAAGAAACCCTTTATTGCTATTCAGAAGAAGAACGTGCTGCAGCCGTTGAAAAACTAAAACCAAAACCAGAAATTACTCGATTTAAAGGACTAGGTGAAATTTCGCCAGATGAGTTTAAGCATTTTATAGGACCAGACATACGATTAGATCCAGTAATGCTTGATAAAGCCACTTCAATTGAAGAAATGCTTTCCTTCTATATGGGAAAAAATACCCCAGACAGGCAAGAGTTTATCATTAATAATCTGAAAGTAGAATTAGACAAAGTAATCGCATAAAAATAAAACAGTAATCAATAAAAAATAATATACGGTAAATGATTGAAGCAGAAGGGCCGTTAGATTCAAATACTTCCGAAGAAAACAAACAAGACACCATAACCAAGGTAACCGGGATGTACAAAGACTGGTTTTTGGATTATGCTTCTTATGTGATTTTAGAACGCGCAGTGCCAGCTATAGAGGATGGTTTTAAGCCAGTGCAACGAAGAATTATGCACTCCTTAAAAGATTTAGATGATGGCAGGTACAACAAAGTAGCAAACATTGTAGGGCATACGATGCAATACCACCCACATGGCGATGCTAGTATTGCAGATGCTATGGTGCAAATAGGGCAAAAAGACTTACTTATAGACACCCAAGGAAACTGGGGAAACATCTTAACTGGTGATAGAGCAGCAGCATCTAGATACATAGAAGCCCGTCTTTCAAAATTTGCATTGGATGTTGTATATAATGCAAAAATAACCCAATGGCAACAATCCTATGACGGCAGAAGAAAAGAACCCATCAACCTGCCAGTAAAGTTTCCAATGCTTTTGGCACAAGGAGCAGAAGGAATAGCGGTAGGACTTTCAACTAAAATACTTCCCCATAATTTTAATGAACTCATTGAGGCATCTATCAAACATTTACAAGGAAAAAAATTCAATATTTATCCTGATTTTCCTACAGGAGGTATTGCCGATATAACTAGCTATAATGATGGATTACGAGGAGGAAAGGTGCGCAGTCGTGCTCGAATTCATCAAGAAGATAAAACGACTCTCCTCATTACTGAAATTCCATTCGGCACAAATACCTCTACCTTAATTGAATCTATTATCAAAGCCAATGAATCGGGCAAGATTAAAATAAAAAAGATAGAAGACAACACCGCCGCCGAAGTAGAAATTCAAATACATTTGCCATCTGGAATTTCGCCAGATAAAACCATTGATGCCTTGTATGCTTTCACAGCTTGTGAAACCTCTATTTCACCCTTAGGCTGTGTTATAGAAGATAACAAACCATTTTTTGTAGGAGTATCTGAAATGTTGCGACGATCAACAGATAGGACTGTGCTGCTACTACAGGCAGAATTACAAATTCAGTTGGACGAAATCGAAGAGCAATGGCATTTTGCCTCTTTGGAACGGATTTTTATAGAAAAAAGAATTTATCGGGATATCGAGGAAGAAGAAACTTGGGAAGGCGTAATTACCGCTATTGATACAGGTTTAAAACCACATATAGCACATTTAAAACGAGCCATAACTACAGAAGATATCGAAAGGCTGACCGAGATTAGAATTAAACGAATTTCAAAATTTGATATTGATAAGGCACAGCAAAAAATTGAATTATTAGAAGATCAGATAGCAATCATTAAAAATCATTTGGCAAACCTAATAACCTATGCCATTGATTTTTTTAAACGATTGCGCAAAGACTATGGCGAAGGCAAAGAACGAAAAACCGAACTAAAAATATTTGACGATATTGAAGCTACAAAAGTAGTAATAAGAAACACCAAACTTTATGTTAACAGAGAAGAGGGTTTTGTTGGTACGGCTTTAAAAAAGGATGAATATATAGCAGAATGCAGCGATATAGATGATATAATTGTTTTTACCGAAGACGGAAAAATGATGATTACCAAAGTAGATGCAAAAACCTTTGTAGGGAAAAACATCATTCATGTTGCCGTTTTTAAGAAAAAAGACAAACGCACCATTTATAATATAATTTACAAAGACGGTATAAAAGGAGCTTCCTATGTAAAACGATTTGCGGTTACAGGAGTTACACGCGACAAGGAATATGATTTAACACAAAACAATAAAGCGTCAAAAATACTTTATTTTACAGCAAACCCAAATGGAGAAGCAGAAATCGTTCATATTTTATTACGTCAAAGCGGAAGTATTAAAAAACTAAAATTTGATTTAGATTTTGCAGATATACTGGTAAAAAACCGAAATTCTAAAGGAAATATTGTTACCAAATACCCCATAAAACGCGTTGAATTAAAAGAAAAAGGGCTTTCCACATTAAAACCACGTAAAATTTGGTTTGATGACTCCGTGCAACGACTCAATCTAGACAATCGAGGAGAATACCTTGGCGAGTTTAAAAAAGAAGACCGGTTATTAATTATTAATCAATCTGGAAAGTTAAAAACAATTTTACCAGACGTATCCCTTCATTTTGATGAAGATATGGTCGTGTTAGAAAAATGGAAACCTAAAAAACCCATTTCTGTTATTTATTGGGAAGGAGAAAAAGAAATGTTTTATGTAAAACGGTTTTTGATAGAGAATGAAGATAAAGAAGAATTTTTTATTACAGAACATGAAAAATCTTATGTTGAGCTTGTTTCTACCGATTATAAGCCAGTAGTAGAGTTATTGTATAATAAACAAAAAGGAAAAGACCCAAAAGAGAGTCAAATATTAAATTTAGAAGAGTTTATTTCAATAAAAGGCATCGGCGCTCAAGGCAATCAGTTGACCAAAGAGAAGATAAAACAAATCAACCTATTAGAGCCTCTTGCTTTTGAAGAGCCAGAAGAAGTAGATACTGAACAAATAGAAGTAGTGGACGCAATAGATGTTACTTCACCTAATATAGACCCTATATCCATAAAAACAAACGCTTTAGAACCTAAAAAGGACGATGAAAGTACAAAAGATTTAAATGGACAAATTACGTTAGAGTTAGAATAAGAGCAAACGCTATTTTATTTTTTTAGCGGTGCCTCTTTCTTTTTTGTTTTGCCCTACAATATTGTATTCAAAAGTATAGGAGTTTTTCTCGGTAGTGAGAATTTTCACGTGGATGGCTTTTTGTTCAGCCATGTTTTTAGGATTTATTTTTTTTACAATATATTCACAGTCGTTAATCCATCGAATAGAGGAGGTATCTGCTTTCCCCTTAAAATAATCAATTTCAATAGAATCATTACGTTTAAAGGTAGTTTTCAAAATTTCAGTACCCACTAAAGCTTCATACTCAAAGCTGCCAGTTTTAACATCGGTACAGTAGCGCTCAGGTGAATAGCAATTTGTAAAGAAGAAAAATAAGGTGAGAGGAATAAAAAAGCGCATCTTGTTGTAATTTTCCACAAATTTCGGCAATTTAAATGGAAACCCTTTAGTTTTCATACAGTTTAAATGAACCGTTTTTATAAAAAATAACTATTTTTTCGATTGGAAAATTTTCTGTAGCTTGTTTAGTACTTCCATTTTCTATCTCTTTTTGAAATTTATCTGTAATCATTGCTTTATCTACATCAAAAAGAGAAGGAGCAACCTCTTTTTCTATTTTCACTTTTTTATGATCCTCTGTATTTTCAATTGTGGTTTCAGGAAAATTTCCAATACCATTGATGAGCCAATACAATTTTACTTCCGGATATTTATGCAATACTTTTAGCACAAATTCTAGGCTAGGTTTATTTCTTCCAGAGAGAAGGTGGGAGATACTTGACCTATTAAAATCAATTGCATCGGCAAATGAGGAAGCCGTTAAGCTGTAATATTCTATTATCTTTTGAAGACGTTTAGAAAAATCATCGCTGTTTATCATTGTAATATCACTATAAAGCTATTTTGATTACAAATGTAATTTATTTTTGTAACCTACGCAAATATAGTTTATAAAATGTAGTTATTTATTAGAATTATAACTTTAAATAAAGTAATATAACTAACTGATATTTAAATAAATAAATTAATTAAAATAAAATACGTTATTTTTATACCACACGTGTACACTGTATAAAGAAAAATGGATTAGAATCAGTTACAATTGTAAATTAATTAGTAAAATCTATAAGTTACATTTGTAAACAATAGGTTGTTTACTTTTGTAACATATACTTTTAACAATGAATTTAAAAGAAGAACCGGTTTCAAATTTTGAAGATAGATTGCAAGGCAGATACATCACCTTAGAACATATTCATCCAATTCTGGAGGAATATAAAACTGTTTTCAATATTCAGATTTTAGGTACCTCTGAAAAAGGAAAAGACATTCCATTACTTACTATTGGTAGTGGACGGTTCAAAATATTAATTTGGTCGCAAATGCATGGCAACGAAACCACCACGACCAAAGCTTTATTTGATTTTATGAAGTTCATAACTACAAAAAGCGATTTTCAGCAGTGTATATTAGAATTTTGCACCATTAAAATCATACCTATACTCAATCCAGATGGAGCGGCGGCATATACTCGTGAAAACGCTAATGGTGCAGACTTAAACAGAGATGCCATCCAACAGACCCAAATTGAGAGTCGCATTTTGCGACGTATATTTGAGGATTTTCATCCGCAATTATGTTTAAATATGCACGATCAAAGAACTATATATGGTGTAAAACATACAAGGATGCCAGCAACAGTTTCATTTTTAGCTCCTTCGGCCGATGAAGAAAAAAAAATAACTAAGAGTCGAAAAGAGGCAATGTCGTGCATAGTCGCGATGCAAAAAGAATTAGAAAAACACATTCCTGGGCAAATTGGTCGTTATGATGATAGTTTTAATACCAATTGTGTTGGCGATTATTTTCAAACTAAAGGTGTTGCCACTATTTTATTTGAAGCAGGACATTATCCAAAAGATTACCAAAGAGAAAAAACACGAAACTATATTTTTATATCTTTAATGGCTTTATTTAAAAAACTTTGTGAAGAAAAAAGCACTAATGCAGACTATAACGATTATTTTTTAATTCCCGAAAACATACCAAATAGGAGAGATATTCATATTAAAAATGCCATTTTAGATAACATAAAATTTTCTGTTTCAATTTTTATTCAATATGAAGAAACATTTGAAAATAAAAAAATTCAATTTATTCCTAAAATAAGTGCTATTGGAGACAATCCATCCTGCATTGGACACCTAGAAATTGATGCAAAACAAAAAAAAGTTTATTTAAAGAACAGAAAATCCCTAGTAGTAGGGCAAATCGTCCAAAAATTGTATATTGGAACTAATACTAAAGATAATATGTTAAATTTAGGTTTTGATTAATAAAATTTAATAAAACAAGGACTATCTTTGCACAAAATAAAAAATTAGATATGGCAAAATTTAAATTAGATAATGTAGATCACCAAATTCTGGACATGCTTATTGACAATTCAAGAACCCCATTTACAGACATAGCAAAAAAACTGGATGTATCTGCCGGAACCATTCATGTAAGAGTAAAAAAATTAGAAGATGCTGGTATAATCACGGGTTCTTCTTTATCTATAGACTATAAAAAATTAGGATACTCCTTTATCGCTTATGTAGGCGTTTTTCTTCATAAAACTTCACAAACAAAATTTGTTTTGGAAAGAATTAATTCTATCCCAAACGTAACAGTAGCGCATATTACCACAGGTAAATTTAATATTTTCTGTAAAATAAGAGCAAAAAACACCTCTCATGCCAAGGATGTTATTTATCAAATTGATGATATTGATGGTGTGTTGCGCACAGAAACCATGATTTCATTGGAGGAAAGCATTAATGACAAAAAAAGATTGATGCATTCTATTTTTGATAAAAAATAAGCGTGTATAAAGTAGAATTAAATACAAATGAATATGCTGCTTTTTATGGCAGTTACATTGGTTTAGTTTCCGAAAATGTTTCTTTATTAGACTCTTTACAATCTAGTTTTTTAGAGGTTCATTCTTATTTTTCAGATTTATCGCATGAAAAGTTACACTATCGCTATGCCGAAGGCAAATGGACATTGAAAGAAATGCTTTTGCACATCATAGACACCGAACGCATCATGAGTTATAGAGCACTTCGGTTTGGCAGAAAAGATGCTACACCACTTACAGGCTTTGAGCAGGATGATTATGTGCCCAATTCTTATGCTAATAAAAGAGATATAAAAAGCTTGTTGGAGGAATATAGTACCGTAAGAATGGCTACAATTTCTTTGTTTGCCTCTTTTAATGAAGCTAGCTTAAAGCAAATAGGAGAGGGAAATGGCAACCCAATGTCAGTACGAGCTTTAGGATTTATCATTTCGGGTCATGAAATGCATCATTTGCAGGTGGCAAAGGAGCGTTATCTTTCTTAAATTAGATTTTCATCTGGCGTTTCCTCATCCTCAATCTCTTCTATCGTTTTTTCAGGTAATTCGGCTATCGGTTCATGGTAATCTGCCTCATCATAATCGTCTAAGTCAAAGTTTGCCATACTGTTTACCAATTTAGAGCTTACTTTTACCAAATAGATATCTTCTTCGTTTCTAACTTCAACCGCTTCAATAATTTCTCCTTTTACATTTTTAAAACTTATAATATCCTCTTCCTCATAGCCATAAGGATATTTTTCAACAAGAAGGGATAAAATATCTGGAGTTAATTTTTTGAAGTCAACGATTACACGTTTCATGAATTCTATTTTTGAGAGTTAAATAACTTGTATAAAGCTACATTATTTTTAATTCCGAGAAAAACAATTTGATTGTTTTATACAGTTTATATGTAGTCTTGATAGAAACCAAAAGCTGCATATAGCAATGTATTAGAGACAACGCAGTTAATTTCAGGGTTTCCTATATCTTTTAGTAAAACAAAATTAACTTGATTGTTTCTATTTTTTTTATCAAACTGAAGAAAATTTATAATAGAAGCGACCTCTTTGTCATGAATAGTAACCTTTTGAAAATAAATTTTATACACTGAGGCAATTTTTTTTACATACATATCTGAAAGTCCTAAAATTTCTTTAGATAAAAAAGCGGCAAGCACCATTCCAATGGCAATGGCTTCGCCATGTAAAAGTGTTTTTTTATTATTTAAGGACAAAAAATAGGATTCTATTGCATGCCCAAGAGTATGTCCAAAATTTAATATTTTTCGCAATCCTTTTTCGTTAGGGTCTTGTTCAACAACTTCATTTTTTATTTTCACCGATTCCCAAATTAGAGCATCTAAATTAGTATCGAGTTTTATCGTATTTGCAGTTAATTTTTGCCAGTATTCCATGGAATAAATCAACCCATGTTTAAGCATTTCAGCTATTCCTGAATGCAATTCCTTATTGGATAGCGATTTTAGATATCTTGTGTCTATTAAAACCATTTCAGGAGTATTTATAACGCCTATTTGATTTTTAAGAACCCCTAAATCAACCCCGGTTTTACCGCCCACAGAAGCGTCTACCATTGCTAAAAGGGTTGTGGGTACATGTATAAAACGAATGCCACGCAGGTAGGTTGAGGCTACAAAGCCGCCTAAATCGGTTACCACGCCACCACCTAAATTAATTAAAATAGCATTTCTGTCTATTCTATTTTCAGAAAGATAGTGCCATAATTTAATGCAAGCTTGTATGTTTTTATTGGTTTCACCATGAGGAATGCTGTAATGAAGAATGGAACAATTGCATTCCAATTTTGAAAGAAATATCGGTAAACAATATTTTTCTGTATTTGTATCCGTTAAAATCAAAATTTTTGAAGGTACTTTGTCTAATATATAAGCGTTTAATTGCTTATATACTTCCGTAGTAAAGAAAATAGGATACGCATTTGTATAGATAGATTTCATTCTTAAAATTAACAATTTTATATCGTGAAAATAAGCAGAAATCCTCAAAAATGGCAATAAATCTGAGTATATTTGTATTCTAATTTATAGAACTAATTATGCCTAAATCTTCACTCTTTGAAAATACCGAGGTGGCATTTTCATTAAAATCAGATTCTGAACTAGAACGTGCCTATTTTTTATTTAAAATGATTGCTAATGAGCCATTAGTAAAGATTGGTACAGCAGCAACCAAGTTTGCGTTAAATTTACATTTACCCGTAGAAGGACTTATTCGCTCTACCGTTTTTGACCATTTTTGTGGTGGAATTAATGAAGAAGATTGTCTTCCGGTGGTGGATAAATTGTTTGCTAAACAAGTGTATTCTGTCTTAGATTATTCGGTAGAAGGAAAAGAACTGGAAATGTCTTTTGATGTTGCAACAGATAAAGTTTTACGTTTAACCGAGTTTGCGGAAAATAAAAAAGCAATGTATTTTTCAGTCTTTAAACCAACGGGGTTTGGACGCTTAGAAGTTTGGCGAAAAATAACAGAAAATGAAGGTTTGTCTTCAGTTGAGCGAGTTGAATGGGAAAAAATAAAAGAACGATTTGATAAAGTATGCAAAAAAGTATCTGAAACTGGAGTTTCTTTGCTCATTGATGCAGAAGAAAGTTGGATGCAAGGAGCTGCTGATGATTTGGCTCTGGAAATGATGAAAAAATACAACAAAGAACGCGTCGTAGTGTTTAGCACTCTACAATGCTACCGTTGGGATAGATTGTCTTATTTAAAAGATGTTCACAAACTTGCCAAAAGAGATGGGTTTAAACTTGGATTTAAAATTGTTAGAGGTGCTTATTTAGAAAAAGAAAACAAACGTGCAGAAGATAATAAATATATAACCCCCATTTGTGCCAGCAAAGAGGAAACAGATGCTAATTTTAATACTATAATGACTTACATTATGGATCATTTAGAGGATATTTCTCTTTTTATAGGAACACATAATGAGGAAAGTACTTTACTAGCGATGGATTTCATGGAGAAAAAAAGCATTTCAAAAAGCGATAAACATATTTGGTTTGGTCAGCTTTATGGCATGAGCGATCATATCAGTTTTAATTTAGCAAAAGAAGGGTATAATGTAGCAAAATATTTACCCTTTGGCCCTGTAAAAGATGTGATGCCATACTTAATTAGAAGGGCAGAGGAAAACACTTCTGTAGCTGGACAAACCACTAGAGAGCTAAATTTACTAAAGAAAGAAAAACAAAGAAGAAATCTTTAGTTTTCTTCTGAAAAGGAAATTATTTTTGCTTCATCAGGACAATTTTCTACTTCAAGTCTGAGTTTTTTTTTATCTCTTTTTCCTGTGATGACATAGATATTACAAACGTCCAAGTTTGTATTACTTTCAGAAAAGTCCACGCTGCCTTTGTGGAGCAGATAAGAAATATTTGCGCTGTCAATTTTTTTATCTTGAATTTGTTGGAGCACCGTTTCTGAAAAGACTCTTGGTTTTATTCTTATGTTTTTCTTAACACGAGCATTAGGGCTATAATCGCAAGTGGCTTCTTTTCCACTTAAAAAAAATGCTAAGAAAATAAGTCCTACGGAAAAACCCAATAGGTAATAGGCAAGTCGGTGAATAAATTTCATGAATTTTTTTAAAAGATAAACAAATTGATATCGCTATATGGCATATCAAACCAATCAGAAATAGATTTATTGGTTAAAATACCGCGGTAAAAGTACAACCCATTTTTTAAACCGTTATCAAAACGAATGGCATTTTCTATTCCACCAGATTCTGCTATGTCAATTAAATAGGGCGTAAAGATATTGCTGATAGAAATAGAAGCCGTTTTAGGATAGCGAGCAGGAATATTTGGCACACCATAATGAATCACTCCGTTTTTAATTAATGTTGGGTCTTTATGGGTAGTGGTTTCAGAAGTTTCAAAGCAACCACCCATATCAATACTCACATCGATAATTACAGAACCTTTTTTCATGTGTTCTACCATGGTTCTAGAAACAACAATAGGTGATCTATTTTTACCGCGTATTGCTCCTATGGCAACATCGCATCTTTTTAACGCTTTTAATAAATTTTTAGGCTGTAAGGTAGAGGTAAATAAGGTTCGTCCTAAATTGGTTTGTAAGCAGCGAAGCTTGGTGATGTTGTTATCAAATATTTTCACACTAGCTCCTAAGCCAATAGCGGCTTTAGTTGCAAATTCGCCCACAGTGCCTGCGCCAATAATAAGCACCTCAACAGGCGGCACGCCACTAATGTTTCCAAACATAAGACCGTTTCCTTCTTTTGCATTTGCCATTAATTCGGCAGCAATTAAGATAGATGCGGTTCCAGCTATTTCGCTCAAGGCTCTTACCACGGGAAAAGCACCGTTTTCATCATTTAAAAATTCAAAGGCTAGCGCCGTTATTTTCTTTTTTGCGAGCATTTCAAAATAGCTTTTTTGTCTGGTTTTGATTTGCAATGCTGAAATTAATACTGATTTTGCCTGCATCATCTCTAATTCATTAAGAGTTGGCGGTTCTACTTTTAAGACAATAGGGCATGAGAACACTTTTTTAGTGTCGTTAGTTAGCTGTGCTCCGGCTTCAGAATATTGTGTATCTGAAAAACTTGCGGCATTGCCGGCACCGTGCTCCATTAAAATTTTATGACCTTGCGATACTAAAGCAGAAACAGCATCGGGGGTAAGACAAATACGCCTTTCTTGAAATTCAATTTCTTTAGGAATACCAATGTAGAGTTGCCCCTTAGTATGTTGGACTTCTAACATTTCTTCCTGAGGTAAAAGTTGAGCGGCGGTAAAAGGATAGGAGGGCTTAGTCATGAAAAAGTAACGTTGTTTTCTATCTAACTAAAGTACAACTTTAAACTTTATACTGCAATAGGGTAAAATATATTTATTGAAAAAGTTCTTTAAATTCCTGCCACAAGGTTCTTTTTCGTTTTAAATCTTCTTCAAAGTCTTTCATGTC
>PHDJ01000087.1 GCA_002842575.1 Bacteroidetes bacterium HGW-Bacteroidetes-2 | reverse complement strand
TCTTCGGGTTACTTGTTGTTTTAGTGCTTGGTTCCAAATATACTTCCGACGGTACATTTACATGGACACAAATAATAATTTTTTGCGTGGTCTGGGTAATTATAAACCTCGTTTACGATTTAATGCTTAGAAAAAACTTTAAGAATTCTTTTGAAAATACAAGCTGGATAAAAACGCCCATGCAGCTTGGCGACTGGCGTTTCGGATTATTCCTTTTGCTTATGTCCGGATTCTGGACTTCCTTTAACCAAATATTTTACACGCTCCCCGTTTATATTGAAGATTTTGTGGATACAGCTGATCTGATGGTTTCTGTAACATCTTTTATGGGTTCAGTTGGATTAGGCAATTTTATTCAGGGATTTAAAGACTCCATGGTAAATGAAGGACAAATTAATCCTGAGTATATAATAAATATTAACGCGGGCGCCATAATATTTTTCCAGGTATTGGTCTCCTATTTTGTAACAAAACTCAAACCATTTACCACAATATTTTGGGGAACATTAATTACTGTTGTTAGTTTTACAATAATGATTTGGGGAACCACCGGTTGGATAGTTATTGCCGGAATTTTTGTATTCTCATTCGGAGAGATGATGGCCAGCCCTAAATCCAAAGAATATACGGGAAAAATAGCCCCTCCCGGAAAAACCGCACTGTATATGGGATATTTTTACTGGTGCGTGGCTTTAGGAAACCTTTTTGGCGGTATTTTATCGGGTCAGTTTTACGCGGCTTTCGCCAGGGATATGAACCGTCCGGATTTAATGTGGCTGGTTTTCGCCCTTATTGCCCTTGGTACAGCAATGCTAATTTTGGCTTATGATAAGTTGGTTATTAGAAAAAAATAATTTAATTCATTATTAAAAAGAAATTGTTTTTGAATTATAAAAATGTTCCTATATTTGTAATTCAAAATTATTACATGTTTTTACGATAAGTTTAGTAATTGTTATTGAATAATTAATTTGTAACGTCTGTTCATTAAATTTTAGATATAAATTTTTCAGCTTCGGAGGGGTGGGTGAGTGGCTGAAACCAACGGTTTGCTAAACCGTCGTACTGGGTAAACCGGTACCGAGGGTTCGAATCCCTCCCCCTCCGCAATTTAAGCTCAAGTTAATCTTGAGCTTTTTTGTTTTTAAAC
>PHDJ01000013.1 GCA_002842575.1 Bacteroidetes bacterium HGW-Bacteroidetes-2 | reverse complement strand
TCGTTGCTCCTCGGTGAGTTCTAAATATAATGCTGCTTTAAAAATATTGAGGAATAATTCTTTGTCATTAGAATTATCGGCATTTGTTTTTTTGAAACTTATTTTTTGTAATTGCCATTGCCCAATCATACTGTGTTCATTTTGGGCCACTAATGTTATACATAATAAATTTATTGTGAAGAATATGAGAAGTTTACTCCTTAAAGTTTTCATAATAGAGGACTCATAAATGATAAGTTAACAACTGTTAAAAAATAGTGTTTGCCCATAATCTCTTTTAATAAATTTTGAGCAATATACCTGTTTTAATCAAAATGTTTTAGAACGTTCTCCTAAAATATAAATCTTACCTTCCTTAAATTTAATTGATAACTGAACTGCATCCCATACATCAACTTTTCCTTCAGGTTTTCCATTAAAGATTAATTGTTCTTTCTTCATATACCATAGTATATAAACAGCACCATAATCGGTTTCAATTTTTTTAGGACTGCCATCTTGTTCTGCCAAAGCCCTGTGCCATCTTCATTTAATACAGTAATGGGCTCGGTAGATGTTGTATTGGTTTTATAGTCGTAACTGCCATTTTCATTCAAATATTTACCAACCAGATTGTAGCCAATATCTGTTGTAAGGTAATATACATCACCATCTACGGTAATTTTAGTTACGTTATTTTGGGCATTCGAAATGGTTGTGGTGAGCAATAAAATGCTGAAAATTGATTTTAAAAATTTCATATAATATTTCATTTAGTTTAATAACAAATAAATTAAATACCAAAAGAACATGAAATACCCATTTATGGGTATTTTTCAGAATACACAACTCCTAATAATAATTGATAAATAAATACAGAACTGAAACTAAAAATACTATTTTTGATAAAATTAATTTTATGAGTGAGAAATTATTCACAACCGTATCGAAGGTGTGGAATGAAATAACGAAGGATTCTGTTTCTTCTAACTTTTCAGACAAAATCCTGCTTCACAATAAATTGTTGAATTTTTTTCACGTTGGCGACTACTATTATTATATCTTCAATATCTCTTCAATTTCTATTGAATTTGTTCAAGATCAAATGAGTGCGATTTTGGGGTATGAGAAAGAAGATTTTTCACCTGAAAATATTGTTGCAAATATTCATCCTGATGATGTGGCACATTTTGTGAATTTTGAAAATACAGCTTCTGATTTTTTAAGTAAACTGCCAGTCGAAAAAATACAGAAATACAAAATTCGTTACGATTACCGCATTAAAAAAGCCAACGGCGAATATATTAGAATACTTCAACAAAATATTGCCATTGAAAATTCAGATGATGGTGCCATATTAAGAACCTTGGGAATGCACACTGACATTACTCATTTAAAAAATGAAAACAAATCATCCTTATGTTTTATAGGCTTAGATGGTGAGCCTTCCTATTATGATGTAAAAATAAAAAATGTAGTTTATGAACCTTCAGAAATTTTGACAAAACGCGAAAAAGAAATTTTAAACTATATCGCTAATGGTTATAAAAGTAAGGAAATAGGTGAACTTTTATGTATTGAAAAAAACACTGTCGACACCCATCGTAAAAACATTTTGAGAAAAGCCAACTGTAAAACATTTTCAGGATTAATTACAAAATCGATAAAAATGGGTTGGATTTAGCGCTCTTTTATATAAAATTAAAGCTACATAATATTTTCTAATTATAGTGTCTCTAACCATTTTCTGGCGTTCACAAAAGCTTCTGCCCAAGGTGAAACTTCGTCTTTTCTGTCTTTTTAAATTACTTTGCCTTATTCTATGGAAAGTGGGAACCTTCAATATGCCAATAGTCACCAAGTGATGACCAGTTTTGTAGTACATCATAGTGGTATAAAAGTGTAAAGCAAACCGGATTGCTATTTTGCACATTTATAACAAGTAAAGCACTGTCGTGTTTATGGGAGAGTGATACGGTAATTTTCTATGCACTTAATGGTAAGAAAGTAAAAGAGTTATTCTTTCTTTTTATTTTTTTTAGCAGCTCTTAATTCTTTAATGTTTTCAAGGATAGCTCCACCTAACCAATAAGGTACAAAAGCTACAAGAAAAATCATCAACCAAAAACCGATGGTTATAATGGTTAAAAAAGCTAAAAATCCTAAGTATTGTTCAAATGGAAACATAGTGAATACATATAAAATGGTATAATAAAGCACAAATATACATGTAAAAATTTAATTTTCACAAAGAAAAGTTTTTGATTTTTTTTATTGGTAATTAGCTTCTGCAATGCTTCATTAAAAGTATTGGTTTTAGTAACTTTGCTTTACTAATAATAAATCTCTCAAACTATGGAATTTAGAATAGAAAAAGATACAATGGGTGAGGTAAAAGTCCCCGCAGATAAACTTTGGGGTGCACAAACCGAACGTTCTAGAAATAATTTTAAAATAGGCACACCAGCTTCTATGCCCATAGAAATAATTCATGGTTTTGCATATTTAAAAAAGGCTGCCGCTTTTACCAATAGAGAGTCCGATATTTTATCCATCGAAAAAAGAGACTGGATAGCAACAGTATGTGATGAAATTCTTGAAGGTAAACTTGACAACCAGTTTCCTTTAGTAATTTGGCAAACCGGAAGCGGCACACAAAGCAATATGAATGTGAATGAAGTAATTGCTAACCGCGCACACCAACTTGCCGGAAGGATTATTGGAGAAGGTGACAAAACATTACAGCCTAATGATGATGTAAACAAATCGCAATCCTCAAACGATACTTTTCCTACGGCTATGCATATAGCAGCATATAAAAAAATAGTGGAAGTAACTATTCCAGGTATCACTAAACTTAGAGATACTTTAAAAGCGAAATCGGAAGAATTTAAATCGATTGTAAAAATTGGTCGTACACATTTAATGGATGCTACTCCCCTAACCTTAGGTCAAGAATTTAGCGGCTATGTATCACAATTAGACCACGGTTTATCTGCTTTACAAAATACACTAGACCACTTATCGGAAATTGCTTTGGGCGGAACTGCTGTAGGCACAGGAATAAACACCCCTAAAGGATATTCAAAACGGGTAGCCGAATATATATCAAAATTTACTGGACTGCCTTTTAAAACAGCACCTAATAAATTTGAAGCACTTGCAGCTCATGATGCTATAGTAGAAAGCCATGGTGCACTAAAACAACTTGCCGTTTCTTTAAATAAAATAGCAAATGACATTAGAATGCTTGGCAGTGGACCACGAAGTGGCATTGGTGAAATCATTTTGCCTGCCAATGAACCAGGGTCCTCAATTATGCCAGGTAAAGTAAACCCAACACAATGTGAAGCTCTAACCATGGTTTGTGCGCAAGTTATTGGAAATGACATGGCAATTACCGTAGGCGGCATGCAGGGACAGTTTGAATTAAATGTTTTTAAACCAGTTATGGCGGCTAATTTTCTACAATCTGCACAACTTATTGGTGATGCTTGTTCCTCTTTTAGTACAAATTGCGCTAATGGTATAGAGGCGAATAAAGAAGTCATCACAAAACAACTAAACAATTCTTTAATGTTAGTTACTGCTTTAAATCCTAAAATAGGATATTATAAAGCAGCAGAAATAGCTAATACGGCACATAAAAACGGAACCACATTAAAAGAAGAAGCTGTAAATCTTGGTTACGTAACTGCTGAAGATTTTGATAATTGGGTAAAACCAGAAGATATGGTAAAGTAAAAAAGCAAGAAATTTATATGTGTTTTTACAAATAAATACGATTAAGTGTTATTTTTCTTGGATTAAATGAATATTTAGTTATATTTAAGTCCCAAATCTTATGAAAACTAATACTTATGAAAACAATTTTTCTCGGTTTTTTTGTGTTTTTTTGTACGTCTTTATACCCACAAAAATCCATTCAAATTTTAAAAGACTCAAACAGCAATTTTCGTGTTGACAAAGCTAATGAAGCTGATTTTAAGCCATTTATATTAGAAAATAATGGATTAAATAATGGTTCTTACTGGTTCAAAATCATTAATACTTCCAGAGAAGAAAGTGTGTTAAGTTTACCCTCTGCACACATTAATAACTTAAGCCTCTTTTCTGCCACAAATCAGAGGATTAAGGAAAATTCCTACACAAGATACCCTTCTTTCTCGCTAGATGAGTTTGAGGAATATCCTCTTTATCTTAATGTTCATTTTGATAAAGAAGCATTTTATCCTATTCAAATTTACACTAAGGAAGAATTTGCCAAAGCAAACCAACAATCCCTTTTTAAATTAGGCATTTATTATGGATTTGCCATTATGGTTATCATTATCAATTTAATGTGTTTTATTCTTTTTGATGAAAAAGTGTTCCTTTATTATTGCGCAGTTTTAGCAACAATGACCTCCTCTTTTTTCTATAGCGATGGATTATTCCGGCTGCTCGGTTATGACAATACCTTTATTGCCATTTATTTAGAACCGCTCTTATATACTTCTGTAGCTCTGTTTGCCGCTTATTTTGCGACAAAATTTTTAAAACTAGATGAGTCCATGCCAAAATTAAAATGGCTTACATTGGGTTTGATTTCTATTGCTACTGTTTGTTTTATAAGCTACTGGACTACTCAAAATTGGATGTATGCCGTGATTGGAAATACCACTATTTGGTCTGTTTTATTAATTTATCTTATAGCAGGCGCAACATTATTTCGCCAAAAAGTATATGCCAGATTTTATGTAATAGCTTATAGTTTATTATTTTTACTTCTGGTGGATTATTTTGTGCTAAAAGGTTTTGGCGTATCCCTAATTAATGTTTCTGCTTTTCAGCTAAAAGTTGCCAGCTCTATTGAAATGCTTGTGCTAACCTATGCTATTATGTATCGCATGCGAGCTCTGAAAGAGGAAAATGATATGATGCAAATTGAAATGCGTCTATATTTAAAACGTATTGAACTGCTAAGAAGCCCCGATAATATTAAAATGGTAGATGATTTGTATTTAGAAAATTTAGTAAACCACTACGAATTAAATAATTTAGAAACAAAACTCCTACAATACATATCAAAAGGAAAAGACAATGCCAAAATTGCTTTAAAACTAAATATTAGTGTTAAAGAAGTAGAAAAAATAACAAAATCTTTGTATAAGAAATTAGAAATAAGCGAACAAATTCAAGAAGACCAACGTATGGTAGATGAACAACCCGACTATATTTATAATTAATATTCCATCTCATTTTTTAAAGGGTTTTGATTTGTATATATTTACATATTGAAACCCTTTTTTTATGCCTAATTCTTTAAAAACATGCATTTTTAAACATATTAAAATTATCCTTATTTTTGCTATACTTTATATAACTTTAAGCAGTCTTTTTTCATCGTATAACAAGGCTATCGGTATTTTCCTTTTAATTTCACTTTGTATTACCATTGCTTTCTTTTATAACTTTTCAGTATTTAAAATAGAATATATTGGATACCAAAATAAAATATGGGCACATCAGGTAAACACTATAAAAAAACTAAAAGTTGTACAATCCAATTATTATGGTATTGAATTAGACATCGTTTTTGACTCCATTACCCACACCTTTGATGTGCATCACCCTCCAGAAAGTTCTATTGGATTAACCTTAGAAACCTACCTAACGCATTTAAAAAACACAAAAAATATTGGAATTTGGTTAGACTTTAAAAACCTCAATGAGGTAAATTCAAACAACGCTTTAAATCGATTACTTTTTTTAACTGAAAAATACCAACTCAATAATAACAACATAATTGTGGAGTCACAGCATCCAAAACATCTAAAAATATTTCAAGAAGCCGGGTTTAAAACAAGTTATTATTTACCTTCTAATCTTCATAAACTTTCATCAAAAGACCTATCGGAAAAAATTAATGATATAAAACTAACAATCAAAAACTACACTCCCGCGGCTATTTCAACCAATAGTGTAGATTATGCTATTGTAGCTAAACATTTTCCTGAACAATCCAAATACCTCTGGTCAATTGATAAAACATTTACCTCTCGAATGATTAAAAACTTTATTCAAACAAGAAAAGTACTCAAGGACCCTAAGGCTGAAGTACTTCTTGTAAGAGTAAACAGAAAAAAAGGTAATCGTTAATCTAACTTCTTAGCGTAGTATTTTTTAAATTTAAAATATGCCAGTGTGGATAATATTACAATAAAAGCAAGCGTGTAATACACAAATCCGGGAGTTATAGGCTTATCACCACTTGCGTAAGAATGCAATCCTGTGAGATAGAAATTAACACCAAAATAGGTCATCATTATCGATGAAAAGGCTAATACTGCCATTACATTAAAAAACCATCTACTGCGCAATCCTGGAATCAAACGCATATGGATAACAAAAGCATAAATCATAATACTTACTAATGCCCAAGTTTCTTTTGGATCCCATCCCCAGTAACGACCCCAACTTTCATTTGCCCACATACCTCCTAAAAAGTTTCCTATAATGAGTAATACAAGACCCACAGTAAGTGCCATTTCGGTAATTATGGTAAGCTCTTTAATATTTAAATCCATTTTTACTTTGTTTTTTTCGGTGGTAAGAACCATCAGTAACAAAGTGGTTAAACCTAAAATCATTCCTAAAGTAAAGGGTCCGTAACTACCTACAATTATAGAAACGTGTATCATTAACCAATAGGAATCTAAAACTGGCTGCAGATTTGAAATGGCTGGATCCATCCAGTTTTGATGTGCCACCCACAATATTATTGCTGCAACAAATGCCGTGGATGCTATAGTTAAATGTGATTTTCTACCAAAAGCAATTCCAAAATATACCGTTGCCCAAGCCACATAAATTACCGACTCATAAGCATCACTCCAAGGAGCATGTCCACTAACATACCATCGCGCGGCTAGACCCAACGTCATTAAGGCGAAGAATATCCAAATTATATATTTACTTATAGAAACTAAAGCACTAAGGACTTTATTTTTTTCATTAAATATTTGAAAAACTAAAAACATAAACATCAGTGCCCCAATAAGTAAGAAGTATTTATACAGTTTATTAAAAACATCAATTTTATTATAAACAATTTCTGCCATTACTCTGTTTTCACTAGGCATAACCGAACTACCATATCGTTTTTGATAATTGGTTATACTTTCTAAATACTCATCTGCTTTGCTATAATCGCCTGTTTTTTTAGCTTCTTTTAAAGCTGTAAAATACAAAGGCAATATGTTTTTTGTATATAAGGAGTCCATTCCCTTCAATCCTGCTTCTTGCAATTCCGGAAAAGAAACCCATTTGTTATTTTCATCTTCAGGAATTGGAAATATTCGAAGTATAGCGCCACTCAATCCTTGGTTTAACAAGTAAAAATTTTCATGCGCCTTCATATAATCTTTTTGAAATTGATTAGGAGTGCTTGTTGAGGATGCGGAAGCCAAATAAGGTTCTAATTTATAATTACCTTCTGCATCAAACAAATCCATTAAAGATACATTTTTAGTGCTTTCTGAAACGCCAATTACTTTCCGAATACTATCGTTTCCTCTTTTTAAATTAATAAGTGGAACTTCCACCCAAAGCCTTGGAAATTCACTCATAGAAATCATCACCTGATCGGCATTTAAGCCTTTATACGTATCACTTCTACTTACTTTTCGCAACAATTCTGATGCAAAGGTGTGGATGGGTTTCATTCTTCCTCCATCGTCCTGAATGATTAGCCTTCCAAACTTATCGGAATGCTCTTTGCTTACTGCGGTCGTCTGAATAATAGAATCTATTTCTTTTAACGAAGTTTTTGCATGTTGTATACCGTCTTCTTGAGCAAAACCAAAACTACTTGCAAATAAAATTGCAATGGTTGCCAGTTTTGCTTTTTTAGCTTTCACATTATCCAGCATTTTTTTCAGAGCACCAAAGCGACTATTTTTATCAAATAAAATAGCCATTAAACCAAAATATAAAAGCATATAGCCTATATAGGTAATCCATGTTCCTAATAAATCATGGTTTACCGATAAAATAGTTCCTTGTTCATCGGGATCAAAACTAGATTGAAAAAATCGATAGCCTTTGTGGTCTAAAATATGATTCATAAAGATGTCATAATCAAAAGAAGTATTATCTTTATCATTTACCGTAACTTTACTCATATAGGACTTATAAGCACGCTCAGTGCCAGGATATTTTTCAGCTACAAACTCATTTAAAGTAATGCTAAAAGGTAATTCTATAGATTCTGAGCCATACGTTAAATGAAAAACCAATCCGCCTAATTCTACAGTAACTGGTTTTGGCGCAACCCCTTTGCCTCCTATTAATCTTACTATTTTTGATTCATTATTTGTAGTTACTTTTACCACTACTGCATCTTGGTTTGAGGGTTCTTCAAGGGTAGCTTTTACTAAATCAAACTCTCCTTTTATTATTGGTTCTGGAAAAACAAATGCCATGCCTGCCATTTGGTACAATGAACGTAATTGCAGAGGTTGTAAACTATCTGCCGCAACCTCTCCTTTTAGTTGGTCTGCCATTCGCATAAATTCACCTTCAAAAGGAGATTTTATCGTGTAACTTCCTTCTTCGGTCATAGCAATATTAATCGCTCCTTCTGTTGGAAGGTTTAAAGCGAATAAAACGCCATGAATGCTAGAAACTTGCTCGCTTTTTAACCAATGCGTATGCCGACCTCCATCGCCAGATTCTACAATTTTTAAATAATTATCTCCAGTTTCTGAAGGAATTAAATCTTCTTTTGCTCCAGATATAAAGTTTTCGTAGGTAATAGTTATTGGTTGATTGTTATAATCAGAATGTATTGTAAATGCATTATCTAATCGTTCCGAAAGAAAATAATGTCGTTTAATTTTTCGTCGCTGCGGAACGCCATCTATTTTATAATCACCATCTACAAGAGCGGTTACATAGGTTTTTTCTGTCAACATCGTGTTTTCTGTAGCACCTTCACGAATGGCAATGATGCCTTCATAACTGATATATCTGGTGACAAATGCCCCTAAAATTATTAAGATAAAAGAAAGATGTATGGTAAGTGTTGCCCATTTTTCTTTTCTGAACAAACGGTATCTGGAAATATTCCCTATAAAATTAATCACAAACAAACCCATAATTCCCTCAAACCACCACGCATTGTAGATCATTGTTCGTGAATAAGGAGTGGGTGAAGTTGCTTCAGAAGCATCCATAAAAGTCCCCACGCCCATTGCTATGGCAAAAACGATAAACAAAATTCCTGTAAGTCTGGTGGAGAAAAGTATAGAAGATATTTTTTTTAGCATCGTAAAAAAGTGTTAAGTACAAAATGTGCGCAAATTTACTGAATTTTACACTATTTAATTGGGTAAAATAAAATATAAAATAGTTAAATATTTTATTCCTGTTTTTACACAAAATTATTAGCTCTTTCCTCTAAATAAAAGCTATTTGAAAATTAATTGCAGCTTAAATCATTAAAAAATCGTCACTTGTAAATCATAAATCTTCCGTATTTTAGCCAAATGATTAAAGTAGTTTTATTAGGAGCGGGAAATGTAGCATTCCATTTAGCGAAAGCCTTTTTGCGTTCTGATCAAATACAAATTATTCAGGTGTTTAATCGAAGTGAAGATGCTTTCAGTTTTTTTCCGAATAGCTTAAGTACTACTACTTCCCTTTCAAAAATACTTGATGCCGATTGCTATATTATTTCTATTTCTGACGACAGCATTAATGAGTTTTCAGCAACCTTGCCTTTTTCAAACAAACTGGTTGTGCATACCTCCGGGAGTGTAGCAATGAATCAATTGCACTCTAAAAACAGGAGAGGTGTTTTTTATCCTTTACAAACTTTTTCAAAAAACACAGAAGTGAACTTTGCCGAAATTCCTGTTTTTGTAGAAGCAGAGACGAAAACCGACTTGCAATTACTCCAAAAAATGGGCAGAAGCATTTCCAAAAAATGCTTTGAAATTAACTCGGAACAAAGAGAAAAACTGCATCTAGCAGCTGTTTTTGTATGTAATTTTGTCAACCACTTATACCATATTGGTTACGAATTAGCTACGGAAAACGATATTCCTTTTGAACTCTTAATGCCATTAATAAAAGAAACCGCTCGAAAATTGGATGACGGAATTCCAAGTACCATGCAAACGGGACCTGCCAAACGAAATGACAAAAAAACAATGGCAAAACAATTAGAAATTTTACATTTGCAGGAACACAAAGAAATTTACAGTTTACTCTCAAACGCTATCGCAAATCATTATGGAAGAAAAAAGTTATAAAGAATACCTACAACACATCACCACTTTTATATTTGATGTGGATGGTGTTTTAACCAACGGAAAAATTGCCGTTACCACACAAGGTGAATTGTTGCGAGAAATGCATGTAAAGGACGGTTATGCATTAAAAACAGCTGTAAAACAAGGATTTAACGTTTGTATTATTTCTGGGGGAAGCAATGAAGGGGTCAGACTTCGTTTGCGCGACTTAGGCATTACCGACATTTATTTAGCCGTTCAAGACAAAATAGAAACGATGGATGAGTATCTTGATGTGTATGGCATAAAGTGTGAAAACATACTCTATATGGGCGATGATATACCAGATTATTATGTGATGCAAAAAGTGGGTTTGCCTACTTGCCCACAAGATGCTGTTCAGGAGGTAAAAGGAATTTCTAAATATATTTCGCATAAAAAAGGTGGAGAAGGCTGTGTGCGCGACGTTATTGAACAGGTTATGAAAGTACAAGGCAAATGGGAAATTAAAATAGATGCCAATATCTATTAATTTTTTTTAAATTTCGTTTAGCTTCTTAACCACATGGTACATTTTCTGAATCTTATTCGTTATAAAAACCTCTTGATGCTTGTACTTGTGCAGGTTGTAATTAAATATGCACTTTTTAAACCCTTTCAAATAGATACCTCATTAACCCGATTAGAATTTTATCTTTTAATTTTAGCAACAATCTGTATTGCAGCCGCTGGCAACATTATCAACGATATTCAAGATGTACATATTGACAAAATTAACAAGCCAAATCAGGTTCTTATAGGAAAGAAAATTACCGAAAAAACCGGTTATAATTACTATTTAATTTTAAACATTTTGGGTGTTTGTATTGGTTTTTATTTAGCCAATAGTATAGGCAAGCCTAGTTTTGCTGCACTTTTTATAGTTTTTTCTGGATTGTTGTATTTGTATGCTACCTTTCTTAAATCTATCGCTATAGTTGGAAACGTCGTGGTTTCCTTTTTAGTGGCAATGAGCATTATAATTGTTGGACTGTTTGATTTATTTCCCGCAATTACAGAAACAAACCGTGCGAGCCAATCTGCTATATTTTCTATTTTACTAGAGTACGCTTTTTTTGCTTTTTTAATGACTTTTAATCGCGAAATCATTAAAGATATTCAAGACATGAATGGCGATAAAAATGGAGGTTTACAAACGCTTCCTATACTTTTAGGAAAAAAAAGAACGGCAAAAGTGGCATTATTTCTTACCATTATTACCATAGGTGTACTTATATTTTATATATATACCTATCTTTATAAACAACAATTGCTGCTACTTTATTTTTTAATTTTAGTAATAGGTCCATTAATTTATGTAAGTATTAAAGTTTATGCGGCAGAGAAAAGATCAGAATTTAAACAAGTATCGGATTTGTTAAAACTGATTATGCTATTCGGAATTTTATCATTGGCTCTTTATCCATTCCTAATAAAATAAATATGCTTGCGAAAAAACTAAAACAGTTTCAAATAATTCTTGCATCAGGTTCCCCAAGAAGACAACTATTTTTTAAAGAATTAGGCCTCAATTTTGTTGTACAGTTAATTCCTGTTAATGAAACCTTTCCAAACCATTTAAATGGCTTAGAAACAGTAAATTATATATCTCAACTAAAAGCATCTGTTTACACAAATATCCAACCAAAAGACATCCTAATTACTAGCGACACCATAGTTTGGCACAACAACAAAGCTCTAGGAAAACCAACTTCCGTGGAAGATGCTTTTATTATGCTAAAATCACTTTCCGGAAGCGCGCATCAGGTAATTACTTCGGTATGTTTTACAACTACCAAAAAACAGATTACTTTGGCTGACACCACTAAGGTTTGGTTTAAAAAATTGACCAACGAAGAAATTAACTATTATATTGAAAAGTATAATCCGCTTGACAAAGCAGGCGCATACGGCATTCAGGAATGGATTGGCTCCATCGGTATCACAAAAATAAAAGGCTCTTATAACACGGTTATGGGACTTCCCACCCATCTTGTATATAAAACGTTAATGAAATTTGCTAACCAATGAATTTATGCTATTTTTAGGCTAAAATTATTACGATGCGAATTCTACCTACAATATTACCAGTACTAGCTATTTTTTTTCTGAATAGCTGCACACAAAACGAAGAAAAAAATACTATTCCCAAAAAAGAAAGAGAAATTTCTGAAGATTTTAAAAGCCATTGGTTTAATGGAAAAGCAGAATTAACTTCTTACACCCTAGAACAAGAACGCTATGGCGAAATGCGTGATGGCTATGCTGTCCTTATTTTTGTTACGGAAGATTTTCATCTTGACACTCAAGTAAAAGCAAATAAAAAAACAGACTTAACAGTACCCATTTTAAAACTAAATAGCACTAAAAATTTCCTTACAGGAATTTATCCCTATTCTATAATGACGAGTACTTTTATGCCAATTTTTGTAGAATCACACCCACTTAAAATTTCTACTTCCATACAAGAATGGTGCGGACAAACCTACGCACAATTGAACAACAGAAATAAGTTTGAAATAACCTCTCATTCTTATTTTGATAATGAAGCTGATCAAAATTTTTCTTTAGAAAAAACCTGGTTAGAGGATGAATTTTGGAGCTTATTACGCATAGAACCAGCAGCACTTCCCACAGGAAAAATAACCATTATTCCTTCCTTAGAATACGCTAAATTGCGACACAAAAATATACAAGCAGAAATAGCTGAGGCATCCATATCGGAAGAAAACTCCTTAAACATCTACACCATTTCTTATTCAGAAATAGATAGAACCCTTAGCATTTGGTTTCAAAAAGAAGCCCCTTATGTTATTGAAAAATGGGAAGAAAAAATGGGCGATTTCACATCAAAAGCCTCTAAACTAAAGCAAATTCAATCTGCTTATTGGGGCAAAAACAAACGAAGTGACGAATCGTTACGAGACTCTCTTTTTGAATAAAAAAAAAACAGAAACGATGCATACCGATTTACTAATTTTAAAATTAATTTATTCTGCCATCGCTATAATAGCATTAGTAATCATAAGATCCATTTTAATTGGTCTTGTTAGAAGTTATGCTCGAAAAATTCATCGGTTAGAACAACGTACAAACTTAATCGTTAAATATATAGATTTTGCAATCATCTTTTTAATTATTTTTGCTTTAATACTAACTTGGGGTGTTGACTTTAGAGATATTGGGCTCGTTTTTTCCTCTGTTTTTGCTATAATAGGTGTAGCATTTTTTGCGCAATGGTCAATCTTAAGTAATATTACCAGCGGTATTATAATGTTTTTTACCTTTCCTTATAAAATTGGCGATAGAATAAAAATTCACGACAAAGAGTTTGTTTTAGATACGCTTACCATTGAGGATATTCGAACTTTTCAGGTTATTTTACGCACAGATACTGGCGAAATTCTTTCCTATCCCAATAACCTCATGCTTCAAAAAGGGGTTACCCTAATTTCTGCTACTGACCACTACCGACAAGATAATCCTTTAAATAATGAAGAAAAAAATCTAACAAAAACACACGATTAAAACACATGGCTATGCAAAAACACTTCTTACTTTTTTTCGTTTTTTTACTCCTATTCATTACCCCAACCAATGCACAACAACCCAAAAAACCTAATGCTTCTGAAATATACCAAGCTATACAAAAACTCAATTTTTTAGGTTCTGTCCTATACATTGCAGCACATCCAGATGATGAAAATACACGACTTATCTCTTACCTGTCCAACAATGTTAAAGCCAGAACGGCCTATCTTTCTATAACTCGAGGCGATGGAGGACAAAATTTAATAGGCACTGAACTTAGCGAGCTTTTAGGTATAATTCGCACAAACGAGCTACAAGAAGCCCGTAAAATAGATGGTGGTGAGCAATTTTTCACCCGTGCTAACGACTTTGGATATTCTAAAAACCCAGAAGAAACCTTTACAATTTGGGGAAAAGAAGACGTGCTCAGCGATGTCGTCTTGGCAATAAGAAAATTTAAACCCGATGTTATTATTAACCGATTTAATCATAGGACTCCAGGCACAACGCACGGTCACCACACGGCATCTGCAATTTTAAGTATAGAAGCCTTTGAATTAGCAAATAATAAAACTGCGTATCCCAATCAATTAGAAACATATACAACTTGGCAAGTCCAACGTTTATTTTTCAATACCTCGTGGTGGTTTTATGGCAGTCAGGAAAATTTTGATAAAGCAGACAAATCCAATCTTGTAGGTTTAAAAACTGGGACGTATTACCCCTCTTTAGGACTTTCAGATGGTGAAATTGCCGCCCTTAGCAGAAGCAAACACCAATCGCAAGGATTTGGAAATACAGGAAGCCGCGGAGAAGACCAGGAATATTTAGAACTTTTAAAAGGCTCTATGCCTAAAACTCCTTCTAACCTATTTGAAGGCATAAATACCACTTGGTCGCGCATAAAAGGCGGTGATGCGATTGGAAAAATTTTAGAACCAGTGGAACGCAATTTCGATTTTAAAAATCCCGCTGCAAGTGTTCCAGAGTTACTAAAAGCATACCATTTATTAAAAAGCAGAACCGATTATTGGAGCATTCAAAAAACAAAAGAAATTCAAGACATTATCGCTGCCTCTTGTGGTCTTTTTATGGAAGCTGTTTCTGAGATGCAATATTCCTCACCATCATCTTCTGTAAAAATAAAGGTGGAAGCAATCAATAGATCTACTATTCCTATGGCGTTTAATGGAATTTCTTATGATAACAAACCACTACTTTCTGAAAGCCTACCGCTTAATAATAATGAGCGCAAAAATCTAGAATACAGTATTATAATTCCAAAAACAGCCAAATATACTTCACCATATTGGTTAAAAGAAAAAGGGCTTCTTGGACTTTATAACGTAAAAGAAATAGAGGAAATAGGACTTCCTAGCATCAACCCCAACGAGCCTATTTATTTCAATATAAACATTGCTGGCGAAGAAATTATTTTTAAAAAAGATATCCTCTTTAAATACAACAGTCCTGTTATGGGTGAAGTGTATCAACCGTTTCAAGTTCTACCAGAAGTGTATGGAAGCATTAAAGAAAAGGTGCTTATTTTTGATAATACTTCATCAAAACAAATTCCTGTAGTAGTGCGTGCAGGCAGAGACAATCTTTCTGGAACCATAACCTTACAACACCCCGAGGGCTGGCAAGTAAGCGATCCGCAAACCTTTCTTATAAACAAAAAAGACCAAGAAAAAGAATTTATATTCACGGTTACCCCACCAAAAACACAAAGTGAAGGCCAGTTACTTCTTTTGCTGCAAGTAGGCGATGCTTTTTATACTAAAGAAAGAATCTCCATTGATTATCCACACATCCCCTTTCAACATGTTTTAGTTTCTGCAGAAGCTAAAATAGCGCGTATTGAATTACAAAAAAATGGGAAAAATATAGGATATATAGCTGGGGCTGGCGATGAAATTCCTTCTGCTTTAGAACAAATAGGCTATCAAGTTATCCAAATACAACCCGAAACAATAACCGTTGAAAATTTAAAACAGTTTGATGCAATTGTAGTGGGAATAAGAGCTTACAATGTGGTAGAATCTTTAAAATTTAAGCAAGAAGTGCTTTTCAACTATGTGGAAAACGGCGGAAACTTACTCGTACAATACAATGTTTCCAGAGGATTAGTTACAGATAATCTAGCTCCATATCCACTTAAACTTTCCAATAATCGAGTTACTGAAGAATTTGCTAAAGTTACTTTTATTCATCCTAATCATCCTGTTTTAAACACGCCAAACAAAATTACTGCAAGGGATTTTGAAAATTGGATACAAGAACGCGGCTTGTATTTCCCAAGTGAATGGGGAAAAGAGTTTACTCCAATTCTACAAATGAACGATCAAGGGGAAAACCCAACACAAGGTGCCTTACTCATAGCAAAACATGGAAAGGGACATTTTATATATACCGGATTGAGTTTTTTTAGAGAATTGCCTGCCGGTGTTTCTGGTGCCTACCGATTGTTTGCAAATTTATTATCTTTAACCGAATAATGCGACCATACCTTAAAGCATAAAATGAATATTCCCCCCGAAAAATACATCTGGAAAAAAGCATATACCGTGGTATTACTAGCAAATGCCGTTTATATTATCTTGTTTTATATACTAATGCTTTTAATCTCTTAATATGGAGCTACTAGATTGGTTTGTGCTTATCACAACTCTTTTTTTTATTGTAAGCTATGGCGTATGGAAAACCCGCGGTAGCAAAAATGTACAAGACTTTTTAAAAGGGGGAAATTCATCAGGTTGGTGGACTATTGGGCTTTCGGTAATGGCAACTCAGGCAAGTGCCATAACCTTCCTTTCTACTCCTGGCCAAGCATTTCACGACGGCATGGGCTTTGTACAGTTCTATTTTGGACTTCCAATAGCTATGGTAGTTATTTGTTTAGTATTTATACCACTCTACCATCGTCTTAAGGTATATACTGCTTATGAATTTTTAGAAACCCGATTTGATTTAAAAACACGCAGTTTAACTGCTTCGCTTTTTTTAATACAACGTGGTTTATCTGCTGGAATAACCATTTTTGCCCCCGCCATTATCCTTTCAGCGGTTTTGGGTTGGAATCTTATCTTTCTAAACATATTTATCGGTGTTTTGGTAATTATCTATACCGTTTCGGGTGGTACTAACGCAGTAAGTGTGACACAAAAACAACAAATGGCAGTCATATTTGCCGGAATGTTTGCCGCTTTTTTTATAATTATAAATTACCTTCCAGAAAACATCACTTTTAGCAAAGCTTTAGATATTGCAGGAGCAAGCGGAAAGATGAATATTATTGATTTTTCGTTTGACTTTGATAATCGTTACACTTTTTGGAGTGGCATTATTGGCGGCACTTTTTTAGCTCTCTCCTATTTTGGTACAGATCAAAGCCAAGTGCAGCGTTACCTTTCCGGAAAATCGATAAAGCAAAGTCAAATGGGATTAATTATGAATGGTATTCTTAAAGTGCCTATGCAGTTTTTTATACTGTTAGTGGGCGTTATGGTGTTTGTATTTTACCAGTTTAACCCTTCGCCTTTAAATTTTAATCCAGTGGCTACTGAAAGTGTGGTTTCTTCTGAATATAGTAAAGCCTATCAAAATTTAGAAGCACAGCAAAAAAGCATTTTCGAAGAAAAACAACAAGCCATTTATCGTTTTGTGGATTCTGATAAGGAAACAGAAAAGAAATCCATTCAAGAAACGATAATTCGTTTGGACAAAAAAGATAGAGCAATTAGAGACGAAGCCAAAGAACTCATTAGCAAATCTAGTACTTTGATAGAAACGAATGATAAAGACTATGTGTTTATTCATTTCATCTTAAACAATCTCCCACGTGGACTTATAGGACTGCTTTTAGCGGTTATTTTAAGTGCAGCGATGTCTTCAACAGCTTCAGAGCTTAATGCCTTAGGCACCACCACCACAATGGATTTATACAAAAGAAATCGCCGAAAAGAGGAAAACGAAACACACTACCTAAAAGCGTCTAAATGGTTTACCTTTTTGTGGGGTATTATTGCCATAAGCATTGCTTGTGTGGCTAATTTGTTTGATAATTTAATTCAGTTAGTCAATATTATAGGCTCCATTTTTTATGGTAATGTTTTGGGTATTTTTCTTTTAGCCTTTTTTGTGCATTATGTAAAGGGAAAAGCAGTTTTTCTAGCAGCATTAATCACTCAAGCTCTTGTTATTTATGTTTGGTATATGGACTGGATGCCTTATTTGTGGTTAAATTTGTTTGGCTGTGCTTTAGTAATGTATCTTGCTATTATGTTACAAACGTTTATTAAAAATGCCCTGCCAAAAACTAAAGTTTAGAAATCTGTCCCTATTTTTTATTTAAAAAAATCATACAATTAATAAAACAAAAAAGGAATCCGTTTCCGAATTCCCTTTTTTTATTATTGAACTAATAGAAATTAAACCAAATCAAAGCGATCTAAATTCATCACTTTAGTCCATGCAGCCACAAAATCCTGAACGAATTTATTTTGAGAATCTGCACACGCATACACTTCAGCAATAGCACGCAACTCAGAATTGGAACCAAAAATAAGATCTACTCGCGTGCCTGTCCATTTCAGTTTGTTAGTGGCACGATCACGACCTTCAAATACATCTTGTGCTTCTGTTGCTGCTTTCCATACAGTATGAATGTCTAATATGTTTACAAAGAAATCGTTGGTAAGAACCTCAGGGTTCTTTGTAAACACTCCTTGTTGCGATTGGTTATGGTTTGTATTAAGTGCCCGCATACCGCCAATAAGCACTGTCATTTGAGGTGCAGTAAGAGACATCAGTTGTGCACGATCCACTAGCATTTCCTCTTGCGATATGGTGTATTTTGTTTTAGAGTAGTTACGAAATGCATCCGCAGCAGGCTCGAGGATGGCAAAAGATTCAATATCGGTTTGTTCTTGAGATGCGTCTGTGCGTCCAGGAATAAAAGGTACTGTAACTGAGTGACCAGATTTTTTTGCTGCCAGTTCTATCGCTGCATTTCCACCCAAAACAATCAAGTCGGCAAGTGAAACTTGTTTACCATCCTTCTGTGCTTGATTAAAATTTTTTTGAATACTTTCCAGTGTTTTTATAACTTTTGCCAGTTGACTTGGATTATTCACTTCCCAATCTTTCTGTGGAGCAAGTCGAAGGCGTGCACCGTTTGCACCACCACGTTTGTCTGAGTTACGAAAAGTGGATGCTGATGCCCAGGCAGTAGTAACTAGTTCAGATATTGAAAGTCCTGAAGCTAGTATCTTCACTTTAAGTTTCTCAATATCTTGATTGTCGATAGATTTATATGTAACTTCAGGAATAGGATCCTGCCAAATTAATTCTTCTTTAGGCACTTCGGGTCCTAGATATCGAGTTATAGGTCCAATATCTCGATGGGTTAATTTAAACCATGCACGAGCAAATGCATCCGCAAAAGCATCCGGATTCTCATGAAAACGTCTTGAAATCGGTTCATAAATAGGATCTATTTTTAAAGCAAGATCGGTTGTTAGCATTACAGGAGCATGGCGTTTAGAGGGGTCGTGTGCATCGGGTACTGAGTTTGCTCCCATATTATGTTTTGGTATCCACTGATGTGCTCCCGCAGGGCTTTTAGTCAATTCCCATTCGTAGCCAAATAGATTCCAAAAAAAGTTATTACTCCATTTGGTTGGCGTGGTGGTCCAAGCTCCTTCAAGACCACTTGTAATCGTGTTGTTGGCGTTTCCGCTTCCAAAGGAATTTTTCCAGCCTAGTCCTTGCTCCTCAATTCTAGCAGCTGCAGGTTCTGGACCTACATACTTACTAGGATCAGCAGCACCGTGGGTTTTACCAAATGTATGACCTCCAGCTATAAGTGCAACGGTTTCTTCATCATTCATTGCCATACGTTTAAACGTTTCCCGAATGTCTATTGCTGCTGCAAGTGGATCTGGATTTCCATTTGGTCCTTCTGGATTTACATAAATTAGCCCCATTTGCACCGCAGCAAGAGGATTTTCTAATTCGCGATTACCAGTATAGCGCTTGTCTCCTAACCATTCTTTTTCAGAGCCCCAATTCACATCTTCCTCGGGCTCCCAAATATCTTCTCGTCCTCCCGCAAATCCGAAGGTTTTAAAACCCATGGACTCCAGCGCGCAATTGCCCGCTAAGACCATAAGGTCTGCCCAAGAAATTTTCTTACCATATTTTTGTTTAATTGGCCAAAGTAGTAAGCGTGCCTTGTCTAGGTTTGCATTATCCGGCCAACTATTGAGCGGCGCAAAACGCTGATTCCCAGAACCTGCACCACCCCGACCATCGGCTATACGGTATGTGCCTGCGCTATGCCATGCCATACGAACAAACAATGGGCCATAGTGCCCATAGTCTGCCGGCCACCAGTCTTGTGATATGGTCATTAAATCAAATATATCTTTTTTTATCGCTTTAAGGTCTAGGCTCTTGAATGCTTCGGCATAGGTAAAATCTTCACCCATTGGATTAGATAAAGAAGAGTTTTGACGCAAAATGTTCAATGGCAACTGGTTTGGCCACCAGTCGCGATTACTTGTTTTAGCACCAAAGTTTTGTTTTTTTGTTTCACCCATATACGGACATTTTCCTTCATCTTTTGTAGTATAACCATTTCCAGAAGTAGATTCCGACGATTTTTTATTTGTATCCATGTTCTTATTGTTTTTTTGTATGTGCTAAACTACTAAAATAAATACTTATGATATTTGTTTTTACATAGATAAAAATTATGATTATATGTGCAAACTCAATACGATTTAAAGTTACGAAATAGAAATCACTTAAAAAACATTTTGCATTCCTATATTGGGAAATGTTGTTGAAATGCTTTCCTTGTAGTACAGGCGTCCAATTGCTTTTATTGTACTTCAAATTCAAAATAATATATATTTTTAAAGGAAACGTGTTTGAAATGTGTTAAAAAAATTATTGAGTTAGCCATTAATTTCTATATCGTAACGGCTCTAAAACAAGCTATATAGAACAATTTGAAGAACATGATGTACTATCCTTTATAAAAAAATGCCAACCGATGACGCATGTAAAGCCTATTTAGCTAAACTAAAATGGCAGGACGGTTTTATATTTAGTAAATGTGGACATATATAAGGAGTTTGAAAAGTCTCGTCATAACTATCATTGTTATATCTGTAATTATGTATAAAGTGACAAGGCTAACATACTTTTCTGCAAGGTAAAATTTGGGTTGCAAAAAGCATTCTGCGAAGTCTATGACTTTGTGCTATTAATTTATTCAAGAAAATGACCTCCATCCAATTACCATGTTCTCCATAGATAAACCATTGAACAAGATAACCAAGTACGGCCAGCTGGCTTGTTTGTTGGAGAAACTATTTTAAGGGTTTTAGGTGCACTTTTTTATGTCAGTGCATTTTCCTTGTTCAGCTTCCTAAACGAAAATAAACGCGTATATTTAAAATTTTTGCTTATTTTAGTTTTCAATTTGGTCTAAAAAATGGTTTTAAGACGAACTGTTATTTGCCATTCTTTTAGAAAAAAAACAATTTTAAATAGTTACGTAAAAATTAAGAAAAAATGAAAAAATTTGTAGCAGAATTTATCGGAACCTTATGGTTAGTACTTGGAGGATGTGGAAGTGCTGTTTTAGCCGCAGCATATCCAGAATTAGGAATTGGATTTGTGGGGGTTGCTGTAGCTTTTGGTTTAACAGTTGTGACAATGGCATATGCTATCGGACATATTTCCGGTTGCCACCTTAACCCTGCTGTATCTATTGGACTTTGGATTGGTGGTCGTTTTGATAGAAAAGAGCTCCTTCCATACATTACAGCTCAAATATTAGGGGGAATTGCTGGTGCTAGTGTCCTTTACATTATTGCTAGTGGAAAGCCAGGATTTGAAATTGGTGGATTTGCCGCTAATGGATACGGTGAACACTCGCCAGGTGGATATAGTCTGCTTTCAGCTTTGGTGACAGAATTAGTAATGACCTTTATGTTTTTAATTATCATTTTAGGTGCAACTCATTCAAAAGCAGCCAAAGGATTTGCAGGACTGGCAATTGGGCTTGGATTGACACTTATTCACTTAATAAGCATTCCTGTAACCAACACTTCAGTTAACCCTGCGAGAAGTATTAGTCAGGCACTATTTGCACAAGGTTGGGCAATCGAACAACTTTGGCTTTTTATTGTCGCGCCAATTGTTGGAGCAATCTTAGCCGGATTTCTTTATAAAATGATTTCGCCCGAAAAGGAATAAAAACACTGGCTAACAAAGGCGGGGTTAATTGGTAATTCAAGCAATATACCCCGCTCATATTTCAATCTCGGAAAACAAGTAAGCAGACAGCAATCTCTTACCGCATAAAGTCTTATCTGTTAGCAGCAAACCTATAGCGCCTACCACCTCAACGGCTTTACACACCCCAATGATTATCATCCCACAGGAAGAACCCGTTATGCTTATAGCAGCCAAATGAGGCATTATTGCACAAAAAAAAGAGTAGAACTTGAAGCTTATTTAAATGAAGCTATAAAATTTGGCGGGTTTATACCCCTTATTGAGTGCATTCCTACATTTATGATACTTACTAAAGTTGCTTCCCCCTGTTTGAAAACATTCATAACAACAAAAAAAGACAATCCATGTTACTCCCACAGCCACTCGAACAAAAATGGCCGGAAGACAATTGCTTGCAAAGTGACATTCTAGAAATCATACACTCATCCTATCCCGAAGAAGAACTTCATCCTTATACAGAAAGTAAAGACCTTTTTAACCAAAAAGCCGATAGTAACGTCAAATCCATTTTGAATCAAGAGCATTATGATGATGTAAAAATATTGAATGATTAAAATAGCTGATTTTATTACTGTTGCTCTGATTTCTCTCTGTTTCCTTTTTTATAAAACCCACTAATTCATTAATTTTATTATATTGCGAGATATAGGCATAAAGCCTAGAATCATAATTTAAATACTACTTTGTTAAGTTTCAAAAACCTTTTCGACTAAAAATTATTTAAAATTAACCAAAAACCATAAACCAATGAAACAACGCTTTCTTTTCGTCTTTTTAATAGGAAGCATTATGACTACAACCGCTCAAGTCCCTGAAAATGCAGAAGATATTTGTCCTATACTAGTGGGTCAACAAATTCCGAAGGTAAGCCTTTTAGATTTAAACAATCAATCGGTTGATCTTATTGAATTGGTCAAAGAAAAATCCACAGTGCTTGTGATTTATCGTGGTGGCTGGTGTCCGTTTTGCAGTTCACATTTAGGAGCTCTTAACAATATGGAAAAAGACATTCAACAGCTGGGATATCAACTCATAGCCATTAGCCCAGATGAAGTGGTGGATTTGATAAACCCCGAAGCCGGTGAGCAAGTGAGTTACCGTCTGTTTTCTGATCCACAAGCGCAGTTCATTAAAAGCATTGGTGTGGCTTTTAAAACTCCTGCAGGGCTTTCGGGATATATTGCTTCAAAAAAACCCAAAGGGAGTGTCTCTGAAATAATGCCGGTGCCCACACTGCTGGTCATCAATACCCAAGGTGAAGTGGAATTTACCTATATCAACCCCAATTACAAACAACGCATTAGCGGTGACATGCTTTTGGCGGTCTTAAAATCCTTAAAGTAGAAGCAAGAAAAATCATCTGACTACTACTTGAACTCATTTTCTTAATGACGGGAATCATGAAACTGACAATGCCTCAATTTGTCAACGCCATTATGAATCAATTGACAGAAGCCCACATCCCCTTTATACAATTAAATTTATTGAGGTCGGTATCTATTGAGGTCGGTATCTAGCCACATATTATTTCTCTATGCGTAATATTATCTGTCTTTACCATCCTTTTGATTAAATTGTTAAATATTGTGTCTTTGCTTTGAGACCGATTGATCCGGTAGCAAAACTCATCAAAATACCTGTTAATATTTTTTTTGCTTACCCATGAATAGGTTGTTCTTATCCAGGATTTAACTTGATGGATCATCACGTGCAGGGCTTTAAAGTTTGCCCCTTTATCGCTTAATATTTGTGTTAAGTCATAATCATTGGCAATTGGATTGTAGCCTTTCCATTTGTCAGTAGTGATTTTAGCCTCTTTATCAATGTGCCTATCAAACATTTTCCGCAGTGACCTAGCTGAATAATCCGGGATTTGAAAGGTGTAAAAACGCTTCACTTTTCCCCTATCTGTCAGTTCCACGGCACACACCGCTTTTTTCTTTGAACTATCGTAACTTCTGCCGGGTCTGCCTTCTTGGTAGCCACCAACAACATATTCATCAACATTTACGATACCTTTCATAGGGAAGTCCCCACTCGATTTCATGGCCTCACGAACTTTTTGCATGAACATTCTTGCTGTCTTCTCCTGAACTCCAAAGCGAACTGCCATTTGAGATGCAGAAAGGCTTTTTGTGGTCGTTGCCATTTCAAAGCAGATGAAAAATGCTTTTTTCAATCCAAATTTCACTTTATGGAATAAAGTATTTGCCGTAGCAGATTCGGTATCGCTACATATATTGCAGGTTCTCGCAAAATCCTTTCGTATTTGACACCTTGTGTGATTACATTTTCTACAAACATATTGCTCTGACCATTTAATGTTTGAGAGATATAAAGCGTTCAGCAAACTCTATGAGGTTTTGACCTTTGAAAATTTCCATTTTTCCTTTGTTTTATAAGACGTTAAAGATATGAAATTAAATACCGACCTTAAAAAAGGTTTTTAAAAATTATTTTTTTATGGTCAACTCGTCAATGATATTTTTTGCGCCAGCATATTTATCAATAATAAATAGTATGTAACGCACATCAACATTTATAGTTCTTTGCAATTCTGGATCAAAAATAACATCGCCTGCCATAGCTTCAATGTTTCCGTCAAAGGCTAGACCTATTAATTCTCCTTTTCCGTTTAAAACTGGGGATCCTGAATTTCCACCAGTAATATCATTGTCGGTTAAAAAATTAACAGGAAGATGTCCGGCTTTATCTGCATAGGGTCCAAAATCTTTTGCTTTATGTAAATCGATAAGCTTTTGTGGCATATCAAATTCGTCATCATTGGGTTTGTATTTTGCTACGGTGCCTTTCAAGGTGGTAAAATAATTTACTGAAGCATCATTCCTTTTATCTACAGGTAACGGAAGAACTTTTCCATAGGTCAATCGTAAGGTGCTGTTAGCGTCAGGATAATATTTTTCGTTAGGGTTCATTTCACGCATTCCTTGAATCATCATTCTGTATGCTTTTTGAAATTCATCATCTAAGGCTTTGTCTTCTTCTGATTTGTAACGGTATTTTGCAAACAACTCCTTTGAAATCAACAATAAAGGATCGTTTTTAAATTGCTCTTCATTGGGGTTTAAAATAAATGCTTCTAATTTTTCTTGAGAAGAGAAAATACTTTTTGCTATGGCATTTTCTATAAATGCATCAAAAGTTTCTGTGCCTTCCTTATACTTCATCCAAGCGTTGAAAAGTATTGTAATAGGCTCGTTTGTTTTAGTGGTATATAATGTTAATTGTGTTTTATATACATCTTCTTCTAAAGGAGCGTAAAAACCGTTGTAAAAATTATCAATGTCGCTCTTATTTTTCATTAAGAATTTTTCTGTGGTAAAATCATTGCCTTTATCACTAAATAGTTGTGACAGCATAGATTCCATTCGGCTAGGAATGGTAGCGAGCTTGCTGGAGCGAAGTGCCATTAATAAATAATTATTCTCTTTACTTTTTTGGTTTGTTTGGCTATAGTAATCATTTATAATATCCATAACACCGCTATACTTTAAACTTTCTTCAATTTCAGTTTTTGTTTGAGGTGCTTTTGTTGTAGCAGCACCCATTAATGAGCTAGAGGATTTTATATCTGTTGCATCTAGGTTATTTCCTTTCACCTTTGAATTTGCCCAACGGTTAAAAATTAATTCTTTTTTGCGTTTTTCATCTGCTGTTTTATGCTTGGTTAAGGCTTGTATCATTCCGTCACGATTTTTCCAATAATTTGCTATAGATGCATAACTGGAAGCATAATCTAGTTTTACTTGTTGGTTTTTATCCATATACACTTTCATGGCATCCATCGCTTTTTTAGATGCTTCTACCCAAGCTGGGTATGCATAATTTACATTTTGATCAATGCCAGCAGCAGGCATCCAGCGATTTGTTCTTCCAGGATATCCAAGTATCATTGCAAAGTCGTTTTCTTTGTATCCTTTTGTACTTATTGGTAAATGGTATTTTGGTTGAAGTGGTACATTGGTTTCTGCATAGTCTGCGGGATTTCCATCTTTGTCACCATAGACTCTAAATATCGAAAAGTCGCCAGTATGTCGAGGCCATTCCCAGTTATCTGTATCACCGCCAAATTTTCCAACACTACTAGGTGGTGTGCCCACTAAACGAACATCTGTATAGTCTTGATATACAAAATAGTAAAATTCATTGCCATTATAGAAAGATTTTACGGAAACGGTATATTTTCCACCGTCATTGTTTTCTTTTTCTATTTTAGCAATTTCTTGGTTAATGGTTTTTTCGCGATCAGCTTCTGACATGGCGTCATTTAATTTGCCTAAAATGCGTTGAGAAACATCGTCCATCCTTACAAAAAAACGAACCGATAAACTTTTAGGTTTTAATTCTTCAGCATAGGATTTTGCCCAGAAACCGTTTGTTAGATAATCGTTTTCTTCTGTGGAAAGTTCTGCAATTTGTCCATAACCACAATGATGGTTTGTAAGTACCAACCCATTTTTTGAGATTATTTCAGCGGTACAACCTCCTCCAAACTGAACGATGGCGTCTTTTAAACTTTGATGGTTAACGCTGTAAATTTCTTCGGGAGTAAGTTTTAATCCCATTTTTTGCATATCTACGTAATTTAAACGTTCAATATGCATTAAAAACCACATGCCTTCATTTGCCTTCATAGGCAAAATAAAAACAGCGAATAGTAAACAAAGAATTATTTTTTTCATTGTTGTATTGGTGTTAGATTTATAATTTTTTAGTGAATTTGTGCTTTTTTATTCTTGCGCTAATATAGTGGTTTTTTTATTTTTTTTATACGGAAAGTACGTTACAAACTTCTAATCATTTTTTTTTCTTCTTTTGCTTCTTTAAAATCACTTTTTAAAGAAAGTGCTTTATTAATCCAACTTTCGGCTTCTTCTTTTTCGCCAAGATGTTTATATATTTGCGCTATTCGATAATATGCCCATTCTTTAGGCAGTATATCTTTTCCTGAATAATTTTCGAGAAATATTTTTAAATATGTTAACCCTTTTTGTAACTCTACATTATAGATAGCAGATACTTTTCCTATTTGATAATTTAAATTATTTCGTTTGTGTTTTTCTAAAGAAATTTCTCTTGTTTCAATGGCTTTTTTTGGTTGATTGGTTTTGGTTTCATAGAAATTTGCTAATTTTTCATAGGTATGTGGTGAATCGCCAATGGATATTGCTTTTTTATAGTGTTTTTCTGCTTCATTTGGATTGTTGTTGTATTCTGCTATATAACCTAATGCTAGGTGGCCATCTACTGGCGATATTTTTAATAATTGATTTGCACATTTTAAAGACATTTTTTCACTTCCACCAAAAATTGCTGGTAATTGCATATACAATTCTACCATTGCCCAATGAGCCTCAATGTGTCTAGGGTTTAGCTCTGTGGCTCTGCCTAAATAGGTTTTAATATCACTTATATAGGTTATAGCTCTCATTTTGTTTATAGATTTAGCTTTCATTCCTAAGGAGCCACCGTACTTAAAATTAAAATCGGCGTTGTTTGGGTTTTCTTCAACTAAATCTTTGTAATACGTCATTGCAGCATCCCAATCTTTATAATATGCTGCAATGTCACCCAGATATTCTTTGGTTTTTGAGTGTGTTGGGTTTTGTTTAAAAAAAGACTCTAGCAGCGGTTTTGCTTGGCTGAATTTTTCTTGGTTGTAAAATTTTTCGCCCTTTTCAAAAGAAGACTGACCTGAAGCAATTACGGTAACTAATAAAATGACAAAAATAACTTGGCGCATTTGTATTTATTTTTATTCTGTATTCTAGAAATCTGCCTTTTAAATTTATGGCACTATTTGGGCGGATAATTTTTAAATGCTTTTTGAAGGGCATTGTAATAATGTTGCTGTTTTTTTGAAGGAGAGGTTCTTTCTTTAAATTCACTTTCAACCACTGCTTGCCAAAACAATGCGTCTTTAATGGCATCAATAAAATCTATGGTTAGTTTCTGACTAACTGTTCTACCTCCAATGGGAATGCCTCCTGAAACACCTATTCCAGTATTTCTTCCAGAGCTCCCAACTCCAACACCAATGGTGTTTCTGGAGTTAGAAACAAACTCTTTACTGAAAAAATTTATATAAAATTGTGGGTTTTCGGTTTTTACAAATCCACTTTGTTGCAAAATACTATCTGCAGCCTTTATAATACGTTGATTGTCTAATTCACTTAACCCTGATTCAATAGTAGGAAAATAATTATAGGATTTGTAATGTAAAAAATCGGTTTGTTTATCGTAATCGTAATTTACGGTTGCACCACAAGATACTAATAAAAGACTAGCTATGCATGCTATTAGATTTTTCATTTTTATATATTTTAAAAAAAGTAATTTAGGATTAATGCTTAAACAACTAAAGGAGTAAATCTACAAAAAACAAAATTCTAAAAGTTTTAAATTTTTATTAAAATATTAATCATTCAGCATTTTCCATAATTTATCTTTTAACTCGGTTAAGCCCTGTTGTGCTACTGAAGAAATGAACAAATAAGGAATTCCTTTAAAATCTTTGTCTAATTGCTTTTTCATTTCTCGTTTAAGCTCTTCATCGAGCATATCGCTTTTTGAAATTGCCACAAGTCGTTCTTTGTCTAAAAGTTCAGGGTTGTATTTTTTAAGCTCGTTGAGAAGAATGTCATATTGTTCTTTAATGTCATTTGCATCGGCTGGAACTAAAAATAATAAGGTAGAATTACGCTCTATGTGCCGCAAAAATCGATGTCCTATTCCTTTACCTTCTGCTGCTCCTTCAATGATTCCAGGAATATCTGCCATTACAAAAGTCTGAAAGTCTCGGTATTGAACAATTCCTAAATTTGGTTTTAAGGTTGTAAATTCATAATCAGCAATTTTAGGTTTTGCAGAAGTCACTACGGAAAGTAATGTAGATTTACCAGCATTTGGGAAGCCCACCAAACCAACATCTGCCAGAATTTTTAATTCCATAGTAATGTCTAGTTCCTGACAATCCATGCCGGGTTGTGCATAGCGTGGTGTTTGATTAGTGGAAGTTCTAAAATTCCAGTTACCAAGACCCCCTTTCCCTCCTTTTAAAAGAATTTGTTCTTCGGCATCCTTGGTAATTTCTAAAAGTATTTCTTGGGTTTCTGTATCTCTAATTACTGTGCCTAAAGGCACTTCAATATAAACATCTTCTCCATCAGAGCCTGTGCTTCTGCAACTTGCCCCGTGGGCACCATGACCTGCTTTTATATGTCGTTTGTATTTTAAATGCAGCAAGGTCCACAAATTTGCATTGCCTTTAAGAATTACATGACCTCCTCGTCCACCATCACCACCATCAGGCCCACCTTTTTCAATATATTTTTCACGGTGCAAATGCGCAGAACCTTTCCCTCCTTTTCCGGAAGAAACATGCATTTTTACATAATCTACAAAATTGCCCTCAGTCATTTTAGTTTTTTTTGTTGTTATTCTTTTATAGTACTAATAAATACTATTACTGTCAGCTGCTTATAATTTTTTAAAGTCCATCAATTACATCGCTCAAACGTTTGGTAATTTCTTCAATACTACCTACGCCATTTACCCCAAAATATTTATTTTGTTTATGATAGTAATTTTTTAAAATTGCGGTTTCGTTATAATATACTTTGATGCGATTTTTTATTATATCTTTATCTGCATCATCTGGTCTTCCACTGGTTTTACCACGTTCTAAAAGACGTTGTACTAAAACTTCATCATCCACCTCTAGAGCTACCATAGCCGAAATTTTAGTATTTTTTTCTTCTAATAATTTTTCTAATGCTTCTGCCTGGGCTTCGGTGCGAGGAAAACCATCAAAAATAAATCCATTTGCACCTTCGTGGCTTTCTACTTCCGCCTTAAGCATATTAATGGTTACTTTATCAGGAACTAATTGTCCTTTGTCCATATAAGACTTTGCTAAAGTGCCAAGCTCTGTAGCATTTTTAATGTTGTAACGAAATACATCTCCGGTTGAAATATGCACCAGATTATATTTGTCTTTTAAAACGTCTGCTTGTGTACCTTTGCCGGCTCCAGGAGGGCCAAATAAAACTAAATTTGTCATTGTTTTATGATTTTAATTGGTAAACTTCGGGTAAATTTCTGCCTAAACCATCATAGTCTAGTCCATAACCTACTATAAATTTATTTGGAATTTCAATACCTATATAATCAATCTTTAAATCCATTTTATATGCATCTGGTTTAAAAAACAAGGTGGCGGTTTTAAAAGATTTTACTTTTTCTTTTGCAAATATTTCATACAGTGCCGCTAGAGTATTTCCGGTATCGACAATATCTTCAACAAGAATAACTATGCGACCTTCTATATTTTCATTAATACCTATAAGTGAATTCACTTTTCCGGTTGACTTTGTGCCTTCATAGGATGCCATTTTCACAAAACTCACTTCACAGGTGTTTGGATATGCTCGCACTAAATCACTAACTACTACAAATGCACCATTAAGAACACCTATAAAAATTGGGGTTTCGCCTTGCATATCCCGGGATATTTCATGTGCAATTCTATTAATAGCAGCAGCTATGGTTTTCTTATTAATAAATGGTACAAAGGTTTTGTCGTTGAGCTGTATCAAAATATGCTATTAAAAATTAAAAGTGCAAATTTACGAAATATAAGGTATTTAATCTCTGTAACTTGAACTTTATATTTTGGAAATTAATTAAATTTAATCAACAATCTTTTTTGAAATAGCAGCGGGTAATTGGGTCAACATTTCATAATTGATTTGGTTACTAAATTCATTAAAAGAAGTCTCTCCTATTTCTAAATTGCCTTTATTGCCTATTAATACCTTCTCATCTCCGTTTAAAATAGTGCCTAAATGGGTGCGTTTATGTGAACCACGCCTAGCACGAAAAACCGTTAACTGTAAATGAATATTTCCTTTTCCATATCGAAAGTTCAGGACGCTTATACAAATGTTTTCTAAACGCAATTAAATATTCTACTTCTTGTTTTTCTAACATGAATAATATCTTAGAAAGCTAGTATAACAAAAAAGAAGTGAAAAAGCTATCTTTTTAAGAAATGAAAAGGAAATTTAAAGGCATTTCTTTTTATAAAAACCTGCTCTGCTAAAGCATTCCTTTTTTACCTTTACCAAAAATATTTTATGTCTTTAAAAGCCGTTTTATTTGATATGGATGGTGTGATTGTAGATACAGAACCCCTTCATCATAAAGCTTATTTTCAAATGTTTTATGACAGAAACCTGGAGATAACAGACGCGATGTACCATGGCTTTACCGGGCAATCCACTTTAAAAGTCTGCAGGCAATTGTGTGAACATTTTCAATTGGCTGTTGATCCTCAGGAACTAGTCTTGCACAAGCGTTCAAAATTTCAGGAGTTGTTTAAAAATGACCCTGAGCTGACACTTATTTCAGGTGTAAAAGAGCGCGTTGAGGAGTATTATGAAAACGGACTCACTTTGGTTTTAGCTTCTTCAGCTTCTATGGGAACCATCAATGCTGTTTTTGAGCGGTTCAATTTGAATCCTTACTTTAAAGCAAAACTAAGCGGTGCCGATTTAAAGGCTTCAAAACCACATCCTGAAATTTTTATAAAAGCCGCTCAGGCTGCCGAAGAAGAAAAGCGCCACTGTGTGGTCATCGAAGATTCCACAAACGGCATTCTCGCTGCAAAAGCAGCAAAAATAGCTTGTGTTGGTTATGACAGCATCCACTCAAAAAATCAGGATTACAGGCTTGCAGACAAAGTAATCAATCACTTTGAAGAAATTGCATTACCCGAATTGAAACATTGGTTTCTTGAAAAAAGCAAGCAAGTTTAAATTTACTTTGACTTGTTTAATTCCAATTTATTTTCCTCAAAATAACAGCTCAGGATAGAGAGCATTTCCTCTTTACCGGAAGCTATTTTTTCAACTTTCTGCCAGACTTCTTCAGAAATATACCCCCGCAACGGCTGATTTAATTCAGGTATTAATGGAAAAACGGCTTTCACTTTATCATCCCATTCTTTATGATAACGCAATAAATCATCTGGAAATACTATTTTACGCTCAAAACCTTCGTCTTCGGCTTCAAAGGGTTCTGTGATATTGAGGTAGCCATAATCATCGGTCAATTGCTCGCCCGGGTGAATATCGCGAATCGCCACTTCAAAATCATAAGCTGTGCTGATGCAATTGGCATTAAAACTATGGTTGACATAGCGACCAAAATCCCAACAAAACACAAAGTTTCCGCGGTTATTTCTGTAGGTAAAAAAATCAAGTGTTTTTTGATATTTGGCGTCCATTTGAGAGACTTCAGTTGGGGTAAATTCCCTATCCAAAGCATCTAGAGCCCAAGTGATTGTGCCTTTTGGAATGAATTCTGTTGCCACTACACCGTAGCCAATTTGTTTATTTATAAAACGCAATTCCGTTTTTGGAAAAATCATATAAATTGTTGATTTGAATCTATCAAAGAAATGAAATTTTTTGTTTCAAAATACAGTGTCAAAAAAATATTTTTTTTAGTTGTCACGGAAGAAAAACATTTCTATATAACCTAATGAACGAAAGCTGAAATCCCAATTTAAAATTCCTTTTACTTATCTTTGCGCAAACAGCATTTTTCATGAATTATTTCTCATCCAATTTCACTTTAGGCATCCTTGGCGGCGGGCAACTGGGTAAAATGTTGCTTTATGAAACCCGAAAGTATGATATCGCCACCAAAGTATTAGACCCCAGTAATGAAGCGCCTTGTAAAATTGCCTGCAACACTTTTGTTCAAGGAGATTTGATGGATTTTCACACGGTTTACAACTTCGGGAAAGATGTAGATGTCCTCACTTTTGAAATTGAAGGAGTGAATGTGGAAGCATTGGAAAAGTTGGAAAAAGAAGGGGTCAAAGTATTTCCTTCTTCCAAAACACTACAAAATATCCAAAATAAAGCCATTCAAAAACAATTTTATAAAGACCATCAAATCCCTACTGCACCATTCATTGTTTATAAAGATAAATATGGTTTACAAGAAGCTCTTGTGCGCAACGAACTGCACTTCCCTTTTGTTTGGAAAAGTGCCACTGGTGGTTATGACGGTAAAGGTGTGAGCATTATCCGCGATGCTGAAGATTTGATTCCGCTTGCTGAAGGCGAATGTATTGCCGAAAAATTGATTCCCTTTAAAAATGAATTGGCGGTGATTGTTTCACGCTCTGTTTCTGGCGAAATAAAAACCTATCCCGTTGTGGAAATGGAATTTCACCCCACTGCCAATCAAGTAGAATATGTGATTTGTCCTGCCAGAATTGATTCTGCAGTAGCTGAAAAAGCCAGAGAAGTCGCCATGAAAGTCTCCAAAGCCATGGAACACGTAGGCTTACTCGCCGTCGAACTCTTCCAAACCGAAGACGACGACATCCTCGTTAACGAAGTCGCCCCAAGACCTCATAACAGCGGGCATTACAGTATTGAAGCCAGCTACACCAATCAATTTGAGCAACATCTGCGGGCAATCTTAGATTTACCATTAGGAAATACTGACAGCAAACTTGCTGGGATCATGGTCAACCTAGTAGGTGCCGAAGGCCATACCGGACAGGTAGTCTATAAAAACATCGAAAAAATTATGGCCATGCCGGGAGTTACTCCTCATATTTATGGCAAAAAAGAAACACGGCCCTTTAGAAAAATGGGACACGTTACTATTGTCAATGAAGACATCGCTGAGGCAAGGAAAATTGCTGAGGAGGTGAAGGGCTCGATTCAAGTCATTAGTGGTCAATAGCAGTTGGCAGCTCTTATTTTATTTTCTGAATGTTGCCCGTCAAATCCCTTTTTCTGTTTAAATGAAATGATTAAATTAGCTTATGGATTCAAAGAAAGGCTTTATCAAATTTACTTCATCAACTTCTGGACAGTCACTTGATGTTTTATTAGATGAGAATAAGGAAACTATTTGGGCCTCAGAACAACAAATTGCAGCACTGTTTGAGAGAGATAGAACTGTTATTAGTAAACATATAAAAAACATTTTTACTGAAAAGGAACTCATTCAAGATTCAGTATGTGTAAAATTTGCACATACTGCAAATGATGGTAAAACCTATAACGTTACACATTATAATCTAGATGTAATTATCGCAGTGGGTTATAAGGTAAAATCAAAAATTGCCACTCAATTCAGAATCTGGGCTACAAAAACTTTGAAAGAACACCTTCTCCAAGGTTATTCAATAAACCAAAAACGTTTAATCCAATTAAAAAAGACCATTCAACTCATTGATAGAACTTCCAAAATAGCGACTAGAAATTCTGAAACCAAGGAGCTCATTCACGTGCTAACAGACTATACAAAAGCACTTGATATCCTTGATCATTATGATCATCAAAAACTTAAAAAATCTGATTCCGGAAACGAAGTAATTTTTAAAATTGATTATCAGGAAGCCAAGGCGGCAATAGAACAGTTACGCATAAAATTTGATGGTTCTAAGATTTTTGGGAACGAAAAAGACCAATCATTTAAAAGTTCGATTGCTGTAATAGATCAAACCTTTGACGGAAAAGAACTCTACAATTCCATAGAAGAAAAAGCAGCAAATTTACTATATCTGGTAGTTAAAAACCATTCCTTCACAGATGGAAATAAACGCATAGCAGCATGGCTGTTTGTGTGGTATTTGGATAAAAACAATTTTCTTTACAAAGGAGACGGTTCAAAAAAGATTGCAAATAATACTTTAGTTGCCTTAACTTTGATGATTGCAGAAAGCAACCCAAAAGAAAAAGAATTAATTATAAACGTCATTACAAACCTAATAAACACCGAAAATGAGTAAAGTAGCCATCGTCATGGGAAGCGACAGCGACCTGCCCGTAATGCAGGAAGCCGTTGACATATTAAAAGGATTTGACATCGAAGTGGAAGTTGATATCGTCTCTGCCCACCGCACACCAGAAAAACTCGTTGATTTCAGCACCAACGCTCACAAGCGAGGCATCACAGTAATTATTGCCGGTGCCGGCGGTGCCGCACATCTTCCGGGAATGGTGGCTGCTATGAGTCCGTTGCCGGTAATTGGTGTTCCAGTAAAATCCAGTAACTCTATTGACGGCTGGGATTCCATACTTTCTATTTTACAAATGCCGAGTGGCGTGCCCGTAGCAACCGTAGCGCTCAATGGTGCAAAAAATGCCGGTATCCTTGCTGCACAAATAATTGGCAGCGCTGACAAATGTGTTTTAGATAAAATTGTGGCTTACAAAGAGGGCTTAAAGATGGCGGTTTTGGAGAAGGGGAAGAAGATGAAGGAATAGCATCCTGAATCCGCTCAGGGTTCTTCCCTAATGCCTTCGGGGCTGGATGGTTAATTATTACTAAACATGAAAGTATTTCACACGGGGTTTTGTAAATTTGTTCCACAAAAAAATACATCATGCAAAACCCTCTATTCCAACCCTTCGACTCCGCCCCATTTTCCAAAATAAAAAACGCCCATTTCAAACCCGCTTTTGAGCAAGCCATTTCCAATGCCAAAGCCGAGATTGATACTATCACTGAAAATACAGAGACGCCCACTTTTCAAAACACCATCGAAGCGCTGGAGTTTACCGGGCAGCAACTGGATCGCATTTCGAGTATTTTTTTCAATTTGAATTCGGCTGAGACTAATGATGAGATACAGGCGATTGCTCAGGAAGTGTCGCCTTTGCTTTCTGAATTCAGTAATGACATTACCTTAAACGAAGCTTTGTTCAAACGGGTTAAAACGGTTTATGAAAACAAAAACGCGCTTGAACTCACCCCTGAGCAAAAAACCCTTCTGGATAAAAAATACAAAAGTTTTGCACGCAACGGTGCCAACCTGCCCGAAGGTAAAAAGCAGCAACTGCGAGATATCGACAAACAACTCGCCAAACTCAAACTCACCTTTGGTGAAAATATGCTGGCTGAAACCAACAAATACACCCTTCACATTACAGATGAAAAAGAGCTAAGCGGCTTGCCAGAGCACGCTAAAGAAGCCGCAGCACAAACCGCTGAGGAAATGGGCAAAAAGGGTTGGATTATCACTTTGCAATACCCCAGTTACATTCCGTTTATGACCTATGCAGATAACCGGGAGTTGCGAAAAAAACTGGCCATTGCAGCTGGCGCAAAGGGCTTTCAAAATGATGAACTAGACAATCAAAAAAATGTATTAGAAATTGTAAAACTACGTCACCAAAGAGCGCAATTGCTAGGGTATGAAACCCACGCCCATTTTGTTTTGGAAGAACGCATGGCGCAAAGCCCAAAAAAAGTAGAAAGCTTTCTTGAAGAATTACTGGAAAAAGCAAAACCCGCTGCCCAAAGGGAGTTTGACGAACTTTCTGCTTTCGCTAAAAAAACCGACGGAATTGACCAACTTCAGAAATGGGACAGTGCTTACTACACTGAAAAATTAAAACAAGAACGCTTTGATCTCGATGACGAAAAGCTAAAACCCTATTTTAAGCTTGAAAACGTCATTGACGGAGCTTTTACAATTGCCGAACGATTATTTCAATTAAAATTTACTCAAGTTTTTGATGTTGACAACTATCATCAAGATGTGAAAACCTTTCGCGTAAGCGATACCAAAGGACTAGATGTTGCACTGTTTTATGCCGATTTCCACCCAAGACCCGGAAAACGAGGAGGTGCTTGGATGACTTCTTACAAACCGCAATATGTAAAAAATGGAAAAATGGAACGACCCCATATTTCCATAGTTTGTAATTTTACAAAACCTATCCCCGCGAAGGCGGGGAACTCAAAACCGTCACTCCTAACATTTAACGAAGTGACCACCTTGTTTCATGAATTTGGTCATGCATTGCACGGAATGCTGGCAAACACCACCTATCCCAGTCTTTCTGGAACCAGTGTGTTTTGGGACTTTGTAGAACTCCCAAGCCAATTAATGGAAAACTGGTGTTATGAAAAAGAAGCTTTGGAGCTTTTTGCCAAGCATTACGAAACCGGTGAAACCATCCCGATGGAACTCATAGAAAAAATAAAAGCATCGTCCACTTTTATGGAAGGGATGCAGACCTTACGGCAATTAAGTTTTGGATTGCTTGATATGGCCTGGCACGGTAAAGGGTTGCCACAGACAAATAATTCTGTAAAGGAAATAGAACAAGCAGCTTTTGAAGGCACTAACTTTTACCCTAATGTTCCTGAAAACTGCATGAGCACCTCCTTTTCACACATTTTTCAAGGTGGATATTCTTCTGGATATTATTCATACAAATGGGCAGAAGTGCTAGACGCCGATGCCTTTGCCTACTTTCTAGAAAAAGGTATTTTTAATAGTGAAGTAGCAGCTAAATTTAAAGAAAATATATTATCGAAAGGTGGCACAGAGCACCCCATGGTGTTGTACAAAAGCTTTCGCGGAAAAGAGCCCAATCCCGATGCATTATTAAAAAGAGCAGGGCTATATTTCTAATTTTTTATTGTATTTTTGAGAAAAATAATGTCTATGCCAACAAACCAAATCCATACAATAAATACCTCAGAATGGGTAGATAGATATGCCGACTATTTATTTAATTACACTATTACCCGTGTAAACGATAGTTTTATAGCGGAAGATTTAGTACAAGAAACTTTTTTAGCAGGATTAAAATCCATGAAAAATTTTAAAGGAGAAGCCACAGAGCGCACGTGGTTAATTTCTATTTTAAAACGAAAAATAATTGATCATTACCGGAAATCAAATTCAAACAAAGGTAAAGCAGAGGTAAGAATGGATTTCATTAATATAGAAGATCAGGAAGGCGACTGGTTGGAAGAACGGGTAAAAGATGATTCCTACCGAAGCGCAGAAGATAATTTTGAAAACGAAGAATTAGGTTTAGCAATAGAAAATTGCCTAGGAAAACTACCTGTTAAACAGGCCGTTATTTTTAAACAAAAAACTATATTAGAACAAGAAACAGATACTATTTGTAAGGAACACAGCATTACAGCGTCAAACCTTTGGGTAATAATTCATCGAGCTCGAGTTCAGCTCATGGAATGCCTTAATAATCAATGGTTTAATAAATAATTATTTTAATGAAAAAAAACAATACCTTTTTTATTTCTTGTGACACCGCACAACAACAATGTGACAAAGTACAATATAAAGAAGCTACTTTGTATGAGAAATTTACCTTAAGACTACATCTTCTTTTTTGCAAGTATTGTAAATTTTACACAAAAAAAAATCACAAACTAACAGATTTAATACATCAAGGACATCTACATTCTATCCCTAATGAAAATAAGTCAAAAATGAAATCCTTGCTAAACAAAGAAATTTCAAAATAATTGCATAATTACCCAAAGCAAAACAATCCAAGCAATGGGGATAGCTTCAACAAAAAAGCTAGCATAATATTTTTTTTGATTAGTTGAAGAAAATTGTAATAGTAAAAATGTACTAATTACAATTAATGAAGTGCTTATGAATTTTTGAACCCCTGAACCTTCTGTAATAATTTCAAGCAAAAAAATAATAAATAAAATAACAAAACCAAGATACTTTGTGTTTTTCACACCTATGCGTCTTGGAATTGTACCAAGAGCATCATCGTCATATTTTAAATCTCTAATTTCAAAAGGCAGTATCAATACAAAAACAAAAAGAAAACGCTGAATACCCAATATAATAACCGCAAAATCTAACGGTAAATCTGCATTCACAACTGGTAAAAACACAGTGATCAAACACCAAACCAAAGCTATTACATAAATTTTTAAGCCATTAATTGCACGCAAATTTCTTCTTTTAGGAAAAATAGGTAACGCATATAAAACGGTGAGTATTCCAGAGAAAAGAGCTAAAAAAATAACTTGAAAAGGCAATTTGAAAAGAAAATAAATCGCTAACAAAAAAGAAACCAAAGAAAATAGTTGGATACTTTTTAATGAAGATGTTAAGCCATACCAATGTAATTTTGCAATACCAGAATATTTCACAAAATTATACCCTGTTATACTTCCAAAAAAAACAAAGGTTGTTAAATTAAAAGTAACCGTTTCTTTGAAATAAAAACCTGTAATAGCCAACAATGAAACCACCGCTAAACTAACGTGAATACTACTGTTTATATAAAAATTAAATATACGATGTCCTAAGTTCACCCAACAAAAATACACAACCTGTTCATAACACTTTATTTTAGTTGAAAAGTTAACATTTTCTGTTATTAAAAAACAACAAAATACACTTTTAATATGTAATTTTGCGTCCTTAAATATATCCTATCTATGAACACTGATTCTTTTGCATTACGTCATATAGGTCCCAGTGAAACTGACCTTCAAGACATGTTAAAAACTGTTGGAGCTAGCTCTTTAGAGCAGCTAATTTTTGAAACCATTCCCGACGACATCCGGCTAAAAAAAGAATTAAACCTAGCGACGGCAATGACGGAGCAAGAATATTTATCACACATTTCAACTTTAGCCTCTAAAAACAAAGTATTTAAAACCTATATTGGATTGGGATATCACCAATCCATTTTACCACCAGTTATCCAAAGAAATATTTTTGAAAACCCAGGTTGGTACACCGCTTATACACCATATCAAGCAGAAATAGCTCAAGGACGACTTGAAGCTCTTTTAAACTTTCAAACCGTAATAACCGATTTAACCAAAATGGAAGTGGCTAATGCCTCATTATTAGATGAAGCTACAGCTGCTGCAGAAGCCATGATTATGTTATTTTCAGTTAGAGATAAAGAGCAACAAAAAAATGAAGTAGTTAAATTTTTTATTTCTAACGAAGTATTACCGCAAACTATTTCATTACTAGAAACCAGAGCATTTCCTATAGCAATTGAGTTAGTGGTAGGTAATCATGAAGAGTTTACTTTTTCAAAAGATTATTTTGGAGCCCTATTGCAATATCCGGGAAAATCAGGACAAGTTTATGATTATGCAAATTTTATAACAAAAGCCAAAGAAAACAATATTAAAATAGCTGTAGCTGCCGATATTTTAAGTTTAATAAAATTAAAAGCCCCAGGCGAAATGGGAGTTGATGTCGTTGTAGGCAGCACACAACGTTTTGGAATTCCATTAGGCTATGGTGGACCACACGCCGCATTTTTTGCCGCCAAAAACGAATACAAACGCAGTATGCCAGGCAGAATCATTGGCGTGTCCAAAGATGCTGACGGAAACAGAGCGTTGCGTATGGCACTTCAAACTAGAGAGCAACACATTAAACGAGACAAAGCAACTTCAAATATTTGTACCGCACAGGTACTTTTAGCTGTAATGGCAGGAATGTATGCTGTATATCACGGACCTAAAGGCTTGAAATATATTGCAAATAAAATACATAACTCTGCTTCTACCACTGCAAATGCCTTAGAAAAATTAGGTTTTCTTCAACTAAATAACACTTATTTTGATACTATCCAAATTAAAGCAAACGCAAAAATTATTAAACCAATTGCAGAAGCTAATGAGGTTAATTTCTATTATCCAAACGCTGAAACCATCTCTATTTCCTTCAATGAAACTACAAGCATTGAAGACATAAACACCATTATTAGAATTTTTGCGGAAGCAACTTTAAAAAACACCATAGTTGTAGATGCACTTATAGAAGGAACAAAAATTCCATTATCGGTAATTCGCAAAACTGATTTCTTAACGCACGAGGTTTTTAACACCTATCATTCTGAAACAGATATGATGCGTTATATTAAAAAATTAGAACGAAAAGATTTATCCCTTAACCACTCAATGATTGCTTTAGGATCCTGCACCATGAAACTGAATGCTGCCGCAGAAATGCTGCCTTTAAGTAACCCACAGTGGGGTAACATACATCCGTTTGTGCCAATAGAACAAGCAGAAGGATACCAAACGGTGTTAAAAAATTTAGAAGAACAACTAACCGAAATAACTGGTTTTTATGCAACTTCCTTACAACCAAACTCCGGAGCTCAAGGAGAGTTTACAGGGTTGATGGTTATTAGAGCATACCACAAATCAAAAGGAGAAAGCCACAGAAACATTTGTTTGATCCCATCTTCTGCACATGGCACTAATCCCGCTTCTGCTATAATGGCTGGAATGCACGTTGTAGTTACAAAAGCCAACGAATTTGGAAATATCGATGTTGATGATTTACACGAAAAAGCAATTAAATACAAAGACAATTTAGCGGCATTAATGGTAACATATCCTTCCACTCATGGCGTTTATGAATCTGCTATTAGAGAAATAACAAATATTATCCATGAAAACGGTGGCCAAGTGTATATGGACGGGGCTAATATGAACGCACAAGTTGGATTGACCAATCCTGGAGCTATTGGTGTTGATGTTTGCCACTTAAATTTACACAAAACATTTGCCATTCCTCACGGTGGTGGTGGACCTGGAGTAGGACCTATTTGTGTTGCAAAACAACTTGCCCCCTTTTTACCTGGAAATCCTGTTGTAAAAACTGGAGGCGAAAAAGCCATTACGGCAGTATCTGCAGCTCCTTGGGGATCTTCTTTAGTATGCTTAATATCCTACGGTTACATAAAAATGTTAGGCGTAAAAGGACTAAAAAAATCTACTGAATATGCCATTTTAAATGCTAACTATATTAAAGAACGATTAAAAGGAAGTTATGAAACCTTATATTCTGGCGAGAAAGGAAGAGCTGCACACGAAATGATTATTGACTGCCGTCCATTTAAAGCACATGGAGTTGAAGTAGGCGATATCGCAAAACGTCTAATGGATTACGGGTTTCATGCACCAACAGTTTCTTTTCCGGTAGCAGGAACAATGATGATTGAACCCACAGAAAGTGAAAGCAAAGCAGAACTAGACAAATTTTGTGAAGCTATGATTTCTATTCGAAAAGAGATTGATGAAACTTCAGCAGATAATCATGATTCTATTTTGAAAAATGCACCACATACCTTGGCTATGTTAACCTCAGACATCTGGAATTTTGCATACACAAGACAACAAGCAGCATTTCCTTTAGCATATATATCTGAAAATAAATTTTGGCCAAGCACAAGAAGAATTGACGACGCTTATGGCGACAGACATTTAATATGCACTTGCGCCCCAATGGAGGAGTATATAGAAGCATAAAACCCAAAAATGATTAATAGGGTTTTTACATTTTAAAAGCTCTTGTTCTTTTTTAAATGAATTTATAAGGATTCAATAAGAAATCTATTAAAACAGTAAAAATTTCACATTCCTATTAATATTTAGTAAATTTGCAAAAAACAAAAATAAAGCATGAGTACTTCGGTAAAAATAACAGGCGTAGGCAGTTACATCCCTAATGAAGTTGCTAAAAATGAAAATTTTGGAAATAATCAATTTTTAAATGAAGACGGAACTGGATTTAAAGATTCTAATACTGTAATTATTGAAAAATTTAAAGCCATAACTGGAATTAATGAAAGAAGATATATAGGCCCTGAATTAGTTACCTCAGATATAGCGTTTATAGCAGCTGAAAGAGCTATTGCAGCAGCTAAAATAAACCCTGAGGAGTTAAATTATATCATTGTGGCACATAATTATGGAGACATAAAGCACGGTTCGGTTCAAAGTGATACTGTACCCAGCATAGCATCAAGAGTAAAAAATTTACTTAAAATTGAGAACCCAAACTGTGTAGCATACGATATGCTTTTTGGCTGCCCTGGCTGGTTAGAAAGTACAATCCACGCTAATGCATTTATAAAATCGGGTATCGCAAAAAAATGTTTGATTATAGGCGCTGAAGCACTTTCTAGAGTTGTAGATAAATATGATAGAGACTCTATGATTTATAGCGATGGCGCAGGAGCTATTATTTTAGAAGCTAGTGAAGAAGAAGGTGGAATTTTGAGCCATGTATCTTGCACTCATACTTTGGAAGAAGCTGAATTTATTTACTTTGGTAAAAGCAATAATACCCAAGAAAAAGACAATACCCATTACATTAAAATGTATGGCAGAAAAGTGTACAATTTTGCACTTTCCAATGTACCACTAGCTATGAAAAATTGCTTGGACAATAGTGGTGTTAACATTAAGGATTTAAAAAAAATATTCATTCACCAAGCCAATGAAAAAATGGATGAAGCCATTTGCCAACGGTTTTATAAACTTTATAATTTAGAATTACCCACAAATAATATGCCTATGAGTATTGGAAAATTAGGCAATAGCAGTGTGGCAACCATTCCCACTTTGCTAGATATGGTATTGCAAGGCAAGATAGAAGGACATCAAGTTAAAAAAGGGGATGTGGTACTATTTGCAAGTGTTGGTGCAGGAATGAATATTAATGCAATGACGTATAAATTTTAAAAAATGTACGAAGGCAACTTCCCAAACAAACGGTATAAAATAACCCTAGATTTCTTAAAAAAAACGATCCCTAACCATTGCACTATTTTAGATTTAGGAGTAGCAAACCCCTTTTCTGAAATTTTAAAAAAAGAAGGATACCACGTTAGCAACACCCAAGGTGAAGATTTAGATGAAGACACAAACTTGGTACAGAAAAGCAATTCTGAGGTGGTTACCGCTTTTGAAATTTTTGAACATTTAATTGCACCTTACCATGTTTTAAAAGCCATTCAAGCAAATAAATTAGTTGTATCTGTACCTTTACATCTTTGGTTTTCAACTGCTTATAAAAGCAAAACAGACAAATGGGACAGGCATTACCACGAATTTGAAGATTGGCAATTAGACTGGCTTTTGGAAAAAACTGGTTGGGAAATATTACAAAGAGAAAAATTTACTAATCCTGTAAAAAAAATAGGCATAAGACCTCTACTTCGCTTATTTACAAACAGATATTATTTAGTTTACGCAGAGCGAAAAACCTAATTTGTTGTGAAATTTTATATTGTAATTCCTGCACATAACGAAGAAAAGTTTATACAACAAACTTTAGATTCGCTAGTAAAGCAAACACTGTTGCCTAAAAAAATTGTAGTTGTAGATGATCATTCTACAGATGCTACTTCTGCCATAGTAACAACATTTACAACTCAATATCCATATATTACACTCCTAAAAAACGCTTCCTCTGAAGCACATTTACCAGGCAGCAAAATCATCAAAGCTTTTTACAAAGGTTTTAAAACGTTAGATTCAGATTTTGATATCATTTGTAAATTTGATGCAGATTTGATTTTTCCTGAAAACTATTTGGAAAGAATTGCCAAAACTTTTACTGAAAATCCAAATTGCGGGATGGCTGGAGGTTTTTGTTATATTGAAAAGCAAAGTACATGGATTTTAGAAAATTTAACAGATAAAGACCATATACGCGGTGCCTTAAAGGCGTATAGAAAAAACTGTTTTTATGATATAGGCGAACTTAAAACAGCAATGGGTTGGGATACAGTGGATGAAATGCTTGCCATATATAATGGTTGGGAGGTATGTACTAATGAAAATTTAAAGGTTAAGCATTTAAAACCAACTGGTATAACATACCATAAACAAGCAATATATCACCAAGGAGAGGCTTTCTTTAAAATGCGATATGGATTTTGGATTACACTAATTGCTTCATTAAAACTAGCAATGCTAAAGAAAAAGCCATACCTATTAATAGCTTATTTAAAAGGATATTTTTTAGCCAAACAACAGCATTTGCCCTATCTAGTTTCTGAAAAGGAAGGGAAATTTATTAGAAACCTTCGCTGGAAAAATATAAAAAGTAGGTTTATTTTCAAATAAATTTCATCTCGCTTGATGCCTACGTTTAAATTTTAGAAGATTTGTTTTTTAGCCCCGATTGTAGTGGCATCCTTTTTTTGATTTTTCAAAAAAAGATATAGCGAAAAGCGGGTTAAAGCTTCTTAAAATTAATCCAACAATTCTGTCAACACTTTTCCTGTTGTGCCATTTGGCCTAGCAATTTCTAAAAAGGATGCTAATGTTGGCGCAATATCAATTACTTCTGACCTGACATGGGTGCTGCCTTTTTTTATACCTTTCCCAAAAAATAATAGAGGCACATGAGTGTCATAACTATAACCACTGCCATGAGTGGTGCCGCCGTCTTGATAAAAAGTAGAAATTGTAGCAGGATCAAGCACATAAACCACATCGCCACTTCTTTTTTGATGAAAACCATTTTGAATAAGTGCTCCAATACCATTGGTATAATGCACATATCCTAACTGGTGGCGAGTAAAAACCTTGTCTATTTGAGGGTATTGCAGCACAAATTCTGCTATGCTATTCTGTACATTTTCGGTTTTTAAATTATTTAATTTCAAGTTTTCAAAATTCAAAAAAATTTGATTACTAGAGATATTTTCGATGAGGTTATCTAGGTTAAAAGCTTGTTTTGTATGCCTAATTACTGCATTTTTAAAATCATTAATACTAAAAAATCCAGATGGAATTTTTTGGGTTTGCAAATATCCTGGAGATTGTACTGCGCCATGGTCTGAAGTAAGAAACAACGTGTATTGTTTTTTGCCTAATGTTTTGTCTAGGTAATTAAAAAGCCTTTCTAAATCTTTGTCTAATCGTATATAGGTGTCCTCAATTTCTTTTGAATTAATACCAAAACTGTGTCCAATGTAATCGGTACTGGAATAACTTATGGCTAAAAAATCAGTAACATTGTTTGCTCCAAGATTTTCTCCTTCGATGGCTGCTATTGCAAAATCTGTAGTGATATTATTTCCAAAGGGGGTTTCTTTAATCAAATCAAAATTACCATTTTCTGGAGCCAAGACCTTTATATCATAAGGAAAAACAGAAATTTCTTTTCCTTTAAATGTCTTTTCATAATCGGTTTTATCTGGCCCGCTTTCATAATAGGTCTCAATTGGATAAAAAGTATTCCATTGCTGTAAATAGCTGTTTACGATTCCGGATGCATTAAAATCGGTTACCCATTGTGGTAACTTTTTCATATAAAAGGAGCTGCTTATCCATTTTCCTTCTTCTTTGCCATGAAACCAATAGGCAGTGCCGCTGTGCCCAGAAGGTAAAATAGCGCCTCTGTCTTTTAATGAAATTCCTATTACTTTAGATTTTTGTTGGGTTGCTAAACGAAGTTGGTCTGTAATGGTGGTTGTTTTCATTCTATGGGGCGACATTTTACCCGCTTTACTTTGTGTGCCTATAGCTGTTACGGAATCATCTTCAACACAATAAACACTTTTTAGATGGGTTTTGTCATACCAATCATTAGCAATAATGCCATGAACACTGGGTGATGTTCCGGTATAAACAGAAGCATGTCCAGGACCTGTGTAAGTAGGAATGTAGTTAAAATGATGATTTTTAAAAGTAAATCCTTCTTGCATCATTCTTTTAAAACCTCCATCGCTATATTTAGTGTAAAATCTTGTCAAATAATCATATCGCATTTGATCTACCACAATACCTATAACAAGTTTTGGTTGTTTAGCAAGAGGATCATCAAGAGTTTTAATTTCTGAAGATTGTGAAAAAAGAAATAGGGTAGTTAAAATAAATATTACAGATAAAAAAAATAACTTCATTAGGACTATTATTTATTAAAACAAAAATAAGCAACTTAAATGTCTTAAACTTTACTTTAAGGTTAATTAAGCACCAATTTTTTTTGCTACTTTAGCCTTAGAAAAAAAGTGTATGAAATATATAAGGGATATTGGCTCCTATTTTTCCATGTTGCGGCTAGTGTTCAGCAGACCAACAAAAACGTCTGTTTTAAAGCATCTTATATTTAAAGAAATTAACGACCTCATAATAAGCTCGTTAGGCATTGTGGCTTTTATTTCTTTTTTTGTTGGAGGGGTAATTGCTATCCAAACGGCGTTAAATATGGAAAATCCATTAATTCCTAAAAGTCTTATTGGGTTTGCCACAAGGCAATCTATTTTACTAGAATTTGCACCAACTTTTATTTCTATAATTATGGCAGGAAAGGTAGGATCCTTTATTACTTCCAGTTTAGGCTCCATGCGAGTAACCGAACAAATAGATGCATTAGAAGTCATGGGAATCAATTCTTTAAACTATTTAGTTTTTCCTAAAATTATTGCATTACTTTTTTATCCATTTTTAATCATATTTGCCATGACATTAGGCATTGCTGGTGGGTGGATTGCAGGTGTTTACGGTGGTTTTGTTAGCTCTGCAGATTACGCAACCGGCCTTCAAGAAACCTTTATCCCCTTTCATATTACATATGCATTTATAAAAACCTTTGTGTTTGCCTTTATTTTAGCTACGGTTCCTTCCTGGCAAGGATATTATATGAAAGGTGGTGCTTTAGAAGTAGGTAAAGCAAGTACAAACTCCTTTGTTTGGACGAGTGTATTAATTATTCTTGCAAATTTCATTATAACTCAAATGCTGTTAGGCTAATGATAAAAGTAGAAAACATATACAAAAGCTTTGGCGAAGAAGAAGTGTTAAAAGGCATTTCAACTGTTTTTGAGAAAGGAAAAACCAATTTAATTATTGGGCAAAGTGGTAGTGGCAAAACTGTTTTCTTAAAATGTCTTTTAGGATTATTTACTCCTGAAAAAGGAAAAATTATTTTTGAAGATACTGCTATTCAAGATATGAATAAAGATCAAAAAAGTGATTTGCGTAAACAAATGGGAATGCTTTTTCAAGGTGGCGCTTTATTTGACTCTATGAACATTGAAGAAAACGTGATGTTTCCGCTTAGAATGTTTAGCAAAAGTAATAAAAAGGAAATGCTAGATCGAGTGAATGAAGTATTAAAACGTGTGAATTTAGAAAATGTCAACAAAAAATTACCAGCCGAAATTTCAGGTGGAATGCAAAAAAGAGTTGCTATAGCTAGAGCTATTGTCAACAAACCTAAATATTTATTTTGCGATGAACCTAATTCCGGATTAGACCCTAGAACGGCAACCGTTATTGACACTTTAATTCAAGAAATCACTCACGAATATAATATTACCACTGTAATAAACACCCATGACATGAATTCTGTAATGGAAATAGGGGAAACTATTATCTTTCTAAAAGAAGGAATATTAGTTTGGAAAGGCGATAAAACTGAAATTTTTAAAACTGATAACGAGGTGGTTACTGACTTTGTTTACTCGTCAGATTTATTTAAAAAAATAAGAGCCGTTCAAAAAAAAGAGGGATAAACTAAAATATTTCTATATTTTTATTTCACTATAACTCTTTCATCACAATGTTATCCATTTTTAATCTAAAAATAAGCCACTGTTTTAACTTTTTTTGATTTTCCTCCTTTTGAGTTTCTGAAAGAGATTCATCCCAACTCACCATAAATTGAGGAATGGTATCCACTTTTGAAAAATTAGATTTTAAGGTGTTTGCATAGGAAATAGAGGTTAAATTCTGATAGTTAATTTTAATTTCTTTACTAAGTTCATCAAAAGGGATTCCTGCGGTTGTCATTCTAGCCAATTGGTTTTCTAAAAATTGAATTTGGCTTTCCTTACTCTGTAAAACCTCTTGATTTTTAGTATATAAATCGCTTAAAATACCTGCTCTAACCTCAGTAGAAAGCCTTTCTGAAATTTCTGAACTTTGATCAGCACCTTGATATACTTTTAGTTTAACTTCTTTTAATTTATCTGTATTTTCTAATTTACTTTGCCACGATGAAATAACATCTAAAGAAACAGGTCTCCCTATTAAATAAATTTCAATCATCTTAGTATCATAATCTGAAGCTACTTTAAGCATTTCAGTGCCTTCATGATGCACGGTTTCATCCACAAACGATGTGGTATTTGTGATAAATATTTCTTTATTCAATAATTCCCAAAAGAGTAATGCACTAGGTATCATAACTACAATGGCTATGGTGGTTGCTATTTGAGCAATGCGTCTTCTGCGCTGTGAATTTGCATATCTAACCAAAGGAAAACCAAGTAATTTTGCAACTAAGAAAGTGGAAAGTGCAATGAAAATAGAGTTTATGGTAAATAAATAAAATGCGCCGAAAAAATATTCCATATTTCCAACTGCCAGTCCATAACCAGCAGTACAAAGTGGCGGCATTAATGCCGTTGCTATTGCCACACCAAAAATAACACTGGCAATAGTACCCTTTTTAGTTTTGGCTACAATAAGTGCTAAACCACCAAAAATAGCAACAAGAACATCTAATATGGTGGGGTAAGTTCTTGCCTCTAGTTCTGGAGTTAATTTTGTTAATGGTGAAAGTAAAAAATACAAATAAGCGGTTAAAACACTTAACAAAATCATCACACCAAGATTTATTAAAGATCGTCTTAATGTATCAACATCATTAATAGCCACTGACATACCTATGCCAACAATTGGCCCCATTAATGGAGAGATTAACATCGCTCCAATGACTACTGCCGCACTACTAACATTTAGACCTATAGATGCAACAAAAATGGAAAAAATAAGAATCCAAGCATTATGGGCTTTAAAAGATATTTCTTTTTTAATGGCTTCAACGGTATTTTCTGTATCTGTATCGTGACGAATATCCAATAATTCTGTAAAAAATATTTTTATACTTCCAAAAGTATTTTGCGCACTATTTTTAAGATTTTCTGCACTTTTATTTTCAGAATTATTTTGAGAGTTTGTTTCCATGGTAATTCTATTATGTTTTGAAATGTTGTTTTGCAATTTCTTGAATTTGCTTTATATCTTGTTCTTTTTCTTTTGGAACTATAAGGAGTGTTTTTTCAGTATCCACTATTATATAATTGGACAAATCACTTACAACAACTGTTTTACCAGAATTTGTTTGTATAATATTATTTTCTGCATTAATAAGCAATGTTTTAGCACGAACTACTGCATTATTGTTTTGGTCTTTTGAAAGTTTTTCATACAAAGAACCCCAAGTACCTAAATCATTCCAATCAAAATCTGCAGTTAGAGTGAATACATTTGTGGCCTTTTCTAAAATACCGTAGTCAATAGAAATATTTTCAGAAGTGGTATAATTTTTATTTATAAAATCCATTTCTTCTGCTGTATTTAAAGTAGTTATTCCCTTAGAAAACAGAGCAAACATATCTGGTAAATGTGAAGAAAAACAATCGATAATGCTCTTTGTGTTCCAAATAAAAATTCCAGCATTCCAAAGGTAATTGCCTTCATTTAAAAACCCTTTTGCAGTGGCATAATTTGGTTTTTCGGTAAATTGAAGTACTTTTTTTCTAGTAGAGGGTTCTTGTTTATCAAATTTTATGTATCCATACCCAGTATTTGGAAAAGTGGGTGGAATGCCTAAAGTCATTAAAATATCTTCCTTTTCACAAGCGTCAAAAGCAGTAATTATATTTTTTTTAAATGCGTTTTCATCTTCAATCCAGTGATCGCTGGGGGCTACTAGCATAATTGCATTTGGGTTTTTTTTCTGAATTTTTAAGGCAGAAAGTAAAATACAAGGTGCAGTATTTCGCATTGCGGGTTCTAAAACTAATTGGGTTTCTGAAACCTCAGGAAGTTGTTCAAGAACTAACTTTTTATAGCGTTCATTAGTAAGAATAAGAATATTATTTTTTGGAATAATTTTTAGTAACCTACTATATGTTTTTTGAATTAAGGATTGTCCACTACCCAATAAATCATGAAATTGTTTCGGAAAGTCCTCTGTACTCACTGGCCAAAATCGTGACCCAATGCCTCCTGCCATAATTACTGCGTAATAATTTGTATGCATTCCTATTGTTTTAAAAGTTGAACTTCTGCATTAGGATTAAAAAGATAGGTTTTGCCAGAACTTATTTCTAAACACTCAAAACGTTTTACTCTTTTTGCTCCACGTTTAAATACTTTCCCATTATACATTTTAAATAATGCTCCGTGCGGAATTTCAAAGATATAGTTTTTATCGTTGGGGAGGTCATAGTGCTTTAAAGCTAATGCAAGTTTTGCATCGGTATCACTACTTGCTTTTGGATTTCTAAAATGTCTTGCTACTAAGGGTAGTATTGTGTTAGGAAATACTTCGGGATGAATAAAAGGCAACATAAGTTTTTGAAAGGTAATTTTCCACTCTAAACCGTGCGGTTTAATTCTTCTTCCATATATTTCAAAGGCTTCTAAATGCGCCATTTCGTGGATCAAGGTTATAAAAAATCTATATTTATTACCTGATGCGTTTATGGTTATTTTGTGTTGCCCATTTTGTAAAATACGATAATCGCCGTGACGAGTAACTCTCTGATTTACAATCTGCAAATATACTTTGTTCTTTTTTATCAGATCAAAAGCACGCTCAACAGTAGTTTCTGGAATATATTCAGCGAGGATTTCTTTCATTTTTTAATTCCTTCAAAGGCTGTATTTTCTTTTTTTTAATTTAACTTATGGTGTTGAATTAGAAACTTGCATAATTTTTCCGTTATAAAATTTATTTCCATTCAAAGAAAAATCCATAATATAGCTGGCCATTTCTTCTGCGGTAATTGATGCTTGATAGCCAGGAAAAGCTTCTGCTAACATTTCAGTTTGTACAGCTCCTAATGTTAAAACATTAAATGATGGTCCTGTTTCTTTATATTCTTCTGCTAAAAGTTCTGTCAAGGTAATTAGTGCACCTTTACTAGAGCTATAGGCACTTAAACCGGCAAATTTTACACTTCCTTGCACGCCTCCCATACTGCTTATGTTAACCACATGACTATTTTTTTGCATAAATGGCAGTATTGCTTTGGTTAAATTTACTACCCCAAAAACGTTTACATTATAGACCTCCTGCCACATTTCTAAAGTAATTTTTTCAAAGGGTTGGTTTACTAACTTACCCGAATTATTAATTAGTATGTCTACCGCTTTCCATTTATTTTTTACATAATTAACTGCATTCTTTACGTTTTCTGAAAGAGTAATGTCGCACGAAATAGTGGTGACATTTTCTAATTGTAGTGCCAAGCAAGGCTTTTCATTTCTGGATAAAGCCAAAACATTATGCCCAGCTGTGGCAAATTGTTTTACCAATTCTAACCCTATGCCTCTACTTGTGCCTGTAATGATAATGTTTTTTTTCATAGAATTTAAAGATAAAAAAAACCCACTAATTACAGCAAAAATGATGTAAAAAACGGGGTTTTAAAATTTATTTGATTTCGTTTATACAAACATAGCTACTGGATTTTCAATATATTGTTTTAGGGTTTGTAAAAAAGCGGCTCCCGTTGCTCCGTCCACGGTTCGATGATCGCAGGCTAAAGTTACGGTCATGGTATTTCCAACAACGATGTTACCATTTTTAACTACTGGTTTTTCTACAATAGCTCCTACTGATAAAATGGCAGAATTGGGCTGGTTGATAATAGAGGTAAACTCTCGTATGCCAAACATGCCAAGATTAGAAACGGTAAAAGTACTTCCTTCCATTTCCTCTGGTTTTAGTTTTTTGTCTCTTGCTCTTCCGGCAAGTTCTTTAACGCTTGCTCCAATTTGCGAAAAACTCATTTGATCGGCAAATTTAAGTACCGGCACTAAAAGTCCGTCTTCCACGGCTACGGCTACCCCAATATGAATATGTTGGGCGATACGAGTTGTTTCAGCAGTCCATTGAGTATTTACCCTTGGGTGCTTGCGCAATGCCATAGCAGACGCTTTAACAATCATATCGTTAAAAGATATTTTATTGTCTGAAGTTGCATTAATGGCCACCCTAGATGCAATGGCTATATCCATATCCATTTCCATGGTTAAATAGTAGTGGGGAGCAGTGAATTTAGATTCGCCCAAGCGTTTAGCTATTGCTTTTCGCATTTGCGAATTTTTCACTTCTTCAAAATGCTCTACACCTAAAGGAGTATATGCTTGTGCGCCCGAAGATAATGGCTGATAGGTTTCAATATCTTTCTTTACAATTCTACCATGATCTCCTGAGCCTTGAACGTATTGTAATTGAATTCCTTTTTCTTCAGCTAATTTTTTAGCTAAGGGTGAGGCAAATATTCTTCCTCCGGGGGTTTTTGTAGATAATGAAGGTGAAGCTGCTTTTTCAGGAGAAACTTTTGGTTTTTCAATTAATTCTGATTTTATTATTTTTTGTGTTTCTGTTTCAGAGGATTCTTTTTTTACATCTGCTTCTGATGCACTTAAACTTTCAAATACTCCAGAAATATCGGTTCCTTTTGGACCAATAATGGCTAAAACGGATTCTACGGGTGCTGATACACCTTCTTGAATTCCTATTTTTAAAAGTGTGCCGTTACTGAAAGATTCAAATTCCATAGTGGCTTTGTCGGTTTCTATTTCAGCTAAAATATCGCCTTCTTTTACTGTATCACCTTCTTTTTTTAACCACGATGCTACGGTGCCTTCTGTCATGGTATCACTTAGTCGGGGCATTTTAATAATCTCAATTCCTTCTGGTATAGTTGCTTTTTTAGAGGATTCTTTATCGGTGATTTCTTGCTTTTTATTAGAGGTATTTTCAGCATCAGCGATTTTCTCTTCAACAGCTTTCTCTTTCACGACATCGTTTTTATTGTCAGCCATTTTATTACCTTTAATCAGTTTTGAAATATCTTCTCCTTTTTCGCCAATAATAGCTAAAAGGGTATCTACTGGAGCGGTTTCACCTTCTTCAAGACCAATATAGAGTAATATTCCTTCAGAAAAGGATTCAAATTCCATAGTCGCTTTATCTGTTTCTATTTCTGCAAGGATATCGCCTTCAGAAACTTTATCGCCAACTTTTTTAAGCCATTTTGCAACCACGCCTTCTTCCATCGTGTCGCTAAGTCTCGGCATATTTATTATTTCTGCCATAATTATTCTGGTTTATGTGCTATAAATGGATAATTTTCTTGTTCATATACCACGTCATACATTACATTTTTATCAGGAAATGGAGATTCTTCGGCAAATTTTTCACATTCTGCCACGCGTTCTTTTACACGTTTATCTATCGTATCAATTTCTTTTTGTGTGGCGTATTTTTTTTCATTTATAACATCAAGCACTTGGGTTATCGGATCTATTTTCATGTATTCACTCACTTCTTCTTTTGTGCGATATAATTGTGCATCGCTCATGGAATGACCTCGGTATCGGTAGGTTTTTAATTCTAAAAAGGTAGGCCCATCTCCTTTTCTTGCTCGTTTTATGGCAATGTCCATAGCTTCAGCTACTTTCACAGGGTTCATTGCGTCAACAGGGCCGCAGGGCATGTCATAGCCCAAACCTAGCTTCCATATATCTGTGTGGTTAGCTGTTCTTGCTACAGAAGTACCCATGGCATATCCATTGTTTTCAACGCAGAAAACCACTGGTAGTTTCCACAACATTGCCATATTGAAAGTTTCGTGTAAAGAACCTTGTCTTGCAGCGCCATCACCCAAAAAGGTTAGGGTTACAGCATCTCTTTTAAAATATTTATCAGCAAAAGCAATGCCTGCTCCTAGAGGAATTTGTCCCCCTACTATTCCGTGACCACCAAAAAAACGATGTTCTTTAGAAAAAATATGCATGGAACCACCAAGCCCTTGAGAGGTGCCTGTAGCTTTACCATACAATTCTGCCATTACACGTTTTGGGTCTACGCCCATCCCAATGGGTTGAACATGGTTTCTATATGCCGTAATCATTTTGTCTTTAGTTAAATCCATTGCGTGTAGAGATCCTGCAAGAATGGCTTCTTGACCATTGTACAGATGTAAAAATCCGCGTACTTTTTGTTGGATATAAACTTGGGCTAATTTGTCTTCAAACTTGCGCCAAAAGAGCATCTCTTCATACCAATTTAGGTAGGTTTGCTTTGTTATTTTTTTCATATTCCTTTTCCGCGAAAGCGAAAATCAATTTTAGATAAACAATAGGCTTTTACTATTATAGAAATAGCAGCTAGCAAAAATACTACTTTAGTTAGGAATAAGAAAGTGCATTGTATTAAAAAAGTGTGAAGTAAAAAATTAGTAGTAGAACTTTAAGATAAAACGCCTCTTTGGCTTTAAGGTTTTAAGGTTTATGTTTTCATTAGAAATGTTTTTCTCAAACTTTTATAGAAAACTAGGGTCAAAAACTAATGGAAGTAATGCTTTTATGGAATCTACTTTAATTACTTTTCCTTTTTCTGCCATAAAATAAATGGCAATAGGTTGGTCTTGTTTTATTTCATATTCGACCATTACTTGCCTACAGGCTCCACAAGGAGGTGTGGGTATGCGGAGTATTTTATTTTCAGATTTAGCAGTAATTGCTATGGTAATAACATTTTTATTAGGATGCATGGCACTAGCATGAAATATGGCTATACGCTCAGCACAAAGACCGGATGGGTAAGCCGCATTTTCTTGATTGTTGCCTGTTACTATTTGATTGTCTTCTAGAAGAATTGCTGCGCCAACTTTAAATTTTGAATAAGGTGCATAGGCATTTTCTCTGGCTTCAATAGCGGTTTTCATTAGGTTTTGTATGTCATCCGAAAGTTCTTCAAGATTGTCATACACTTGCAATGTTGAAATAATATCTATTTGCTCCATGGGTATTATTATTTTTTAAAAATGTATGTAAACTATTAATGCTTTGGGTTTTACAATACCATAAAGATAAACTTAAATTAGATAAAAAATCCCATCCGAATAACGTATTGGGACAGGATTTTTTATTGGTATTTTATTTTGTACTAATATTCAGAGTATGCTTCGTCTCCAAAGTTGAAGGTTAATCCAAATCTTAAAGTACCTTCTAAAGGACTTCTAACTTTTGATGTTGAAAATAAATAGGAAATATCAATGTTGATAGAAGTATATTTAAATCCAGCACCAAGAGATGCAAATTTTCTGGAACCTTTTAAATCACTTTCATTAAAATATCCTGTTCTAAGTGAAAATGAATCCTGATATACATATTCTACTCCTAAGGCCCAAGTAAACTCTTTTAGTTCCTCTTTAAAACCATCGGGAGCATCGCCAAAAGATTGAAATATACCCTTAAAGAAGGTTACATCGTCATCTTCTCCTCTAATGATATTTCCATCCTGATCTCTTACGGGTGGTGTTGGCACTAAAAGTTTATTCACCTCAGCTGTTACTCCTACTCTATTATAAGCATCTAAAAGAAAATCAAATCCGCCACCAAGCCGAAGGTTTGTGGGAAGAAAGTTTTCCTGACCTACTTCATCGTATTTAATTTTTGGACCAATGTTAGAAATATTAAAACCACCACGCCATCTTCCGTCAAAATCATTGTAGGTAACTTCTTCACTTTGGTAATATCCTGCAATATCTACTGCAAAAGAGTTTCCTGCGGTTGCATCTTCATCAGATACTTGTAGCTTTAAATCAGAACGTAAATAGCGGCCAGCAATTGCCATAGAAAAACGCTCACTTAGCCTAAGTGAATATGAAACATCCACTGTTAATTCATTTGGGCTTTGTATAAGTGGTATTTGTTCAGCAGTGTCTCTTAATTCTATATCGCCTAAACTAAAATATTTAAAACTTGCGCCTATAGCGCTACGCTCGTTAATTCGGTTAAAGTAGGTTACATTTCCTAAAAAAATATCGTTTACTAACTGACTTAAATAAGGTGTATAAGTAACCCCTATACCTTGTTTGGTTTCAGAAAAGGCGTATTTAGCGGGATTCCACTGTTGTGAAAAAGCATCCACAGAAGTGGCAACTCCCATGTCTCCCATACCCGCTGCTCTTGCATCTGCAGCTATAAGCACAAATGGCACAGCGGTTGTAATTACTCTTCTTTCACCCTCTTCTTGAGCTTTACTATTAATAGCTATCATTACTAATAATGCGGAAATTATGATTCTCTTCATAAAATATTAATTTTGGACAAATATAAATTTAATTTTTATAGGATAACTAATTTTTCAAATTTTTCAACTTTCTTGTTTGTTAACGTTGATTTTACGGTTAACTTATATACATATACCCCTTTTCCTATGCGATCACCAAAATCGTCTTTCCCATCCCAAACGATGTCGCGAGATAAAAATCCTTCCGTAAGGATGATTTGATTTTTTGTCCAGACAATTTTTCCAGTAACGGTAAAAACCTGAACTTGTACTTCCAGTGGCTCAAAAGGGCGGTTATGGTTAAACCAAAATTCGGTATAATTTACAAATGGGTTGGGGTAATTTAAAACTCTTTCTATTTTTATTTCATCACTGCCTGCTACTACAAATTGAATGTCGGTAGTTGCTGAATTGTTATATACGTCCCAAGCTTTTAGTGTTAGGGTGTGTAATCCAACTTCTAAATCTCTTAAACGGTAATTTAAAGAGCCTTTGGTAAAATCATCAACTTCAGCCAAGTAATAATCGTTTAAAACAAAAGGATTTGCTTCATCGCCATCTATAATTGCTACAATATCATGCCCTATTCCGCTAGCTGTATTAATACCATTGTCGTCTTCCAATTTTGCTATTAATATGGGTGAATTATTTGTAATGCCTCCAGAAACAAAACTTTCGTCATTCAAAAACAGACGTATTTGTGGGCCAATATTATCTTCGGGGGCATTTTCATTTAATCCTCCTATAAGTATGGTTTCATTAGCACCTGCATGATCTTCCAGTGCTTGATTTTTTTTAGAATAAAGGCTTACTCTTCCTGTTCCTACAGGTATAGCTATATCTCTTGGCACCACAAATTCAAATTCAAAAAGGCCATTTGTTACAGATGCTTGTCCATTAAATAGCCCTTCCCCTAGGGTTTCAAAATTCATTATAATCAAATTATTGTCAACATCTCTAACATCATCATTACCAAGAGTTTGCCTCTGCACACGTTTATCAAATACTTTTGCTTCTAAAATGCCATTATAACCAGAGATAATATTGCCATTTTGATTTACTACTTCTCCTCCGAATTTTACTTTGCTTAAGGCTTTTAATGTATCTGTGGCTTGACCTATTGGCACACCATTTAAGGTAGTTAATCGAACTTCTTGTTTAGGGAAGCCTAGAGGCATTGCTGGGTCACCTATATAAAAGATAACTCTTCGTATTTCATTATTAATAATGTTTTTAGTTCTTCTTACTGCTTCTGCTGGTGGGATGAAGTTAGAGGATCCAAAGGCATACAAATTAGAGGCAAGTGTGTCGTTAAACTCTCTTCCCAAAGTTACTCCTATAGACCTGGTTGTAGAAATTAATGCAATAGCGCCACCTTCTTTATTCCAATAAGTAAATTCACCCGCTGTTGGGCGTAATGGATTGTCAAAACGACTATACTCACAAGTAACGGTTACAAAAAGGGGGTATCTATTTTTATTTTTTAAGCTTTGTACGCTACCTTTTGTTACAATAAATTCTTTTGCAAGACCATCTTCACCTCCGTGTCCAAAATAATTCATTACTAATGCTCCTACTTCTATGGCGTCATTGATAGCTTCGGTAGCTTTTGGATACCGATTACCTCCTGAAGAAGTTTCTTGTTGGAATGCATCAGAATGTATTTTTATGATGTTTACTGAGGGTTTTTGTGCGCCGATTTCATCTCCTAATTGATCTAACTTAAATTGTAAATTAGAATCACTTAAATTATCGGCATCATCTGAAATGAGTACAAAATTATTTCTCCAGTTTCCAAAAGACACTGGTGATAAATAATTAATTACCTTATCTACCAAGGCATTTGCTTGAGTAACTTTGTCTGTAATTATACGACCTATAGCAATATCAAGTCTGTCAGAAGAGCCCATTGCACCTTCATTAGCATCCATCATACCGTAAAAATCATCAGACATATAGGTGTTTAAACTAGAAAGAACAATATCACTGTATTGATGGTAGGTTGGTACTATGTTATTATTTCCTTGAATTCTATTTTTATAATCTACTGAGGTGTCACCAAAAAGGCATAGGTATTTTAGTTTGTTACTCTCTGAGGAAGCATTGTCATAAATATATTTGACAAAATTTCGTATTGCAGCAATATCTTGTTTACCAGTGCTAAACTCAGTATAAATTTTATCTGTAGTTACAACTTTTACCCGCATACCAGAAGAATTTTTATGATGGTTTGCTAAACGCAATGCGGCTTGTAATAAAAAAGGTGGTGTAATAATTAAATAGTCAATGTCTTGAAAATTGCCTTGCTCATTTAAAAAAATAGTTCCTTTTAAATTTTGATTTGTAATACGAGACTGGTTTGTTTTTATTGGCTGATAAAAATCAGATGGATTTAAAGCAACATACTTTCTAAGATCTCCTAGTTGAGCTTTAAATGCAATTATGTTTGAAGCATTTTCATTAAGAACAGTTGTAATTGTACCAGAATTTGTAACATCCCAAACCTCTGAAAATTGTGCTGCATTATTTATTTGATATTCCCCAATGCCACTAAGAGTAGCTGAAGCATCATATTTAAATGGCAATTGACCATCTGTACCCGAAAGCTGTCTTAATGCATTAATACTTATATAATCTAAAAAAGCAATGCCTGATGGATTACCTCCATTATTATAGTTTAAATCAACAGTAACTGTTTCTGAAGTAGCATTAATTTCACTCACTATACTTCTGCCTGAGGCTAAATTAATATTACTAGTAGCACCAAAATTAGGTAGAATTTGCAGCTGTCCATTAACAGATACTGTCATAGAGGTTAATATTTCAGAAGCTGCAATTGCAAAAAGCTTAAATTGCATTGGTTGTCCAGAAATAATGTTTGGAAAGGAAAATTCAAAACTTTGTTCGTTATTTATATCAAATCGATTTCCAAACCACCTTCTGCCAACTAGTGCAGGATTTGCATCGTCAATTTCATGATATTGGTAGTCATTAAATTGTGTTATTATGGTAGTTGCTGCGCCCGAAGGTTCATTGTAAAGCGAAATACGTTTTCCGTTTTCACCATCAGCAGTAATATAATAATATGCATTATCATCATATAAGTTAATATGCGTGTTACTGTCTTTATTAAATTGCTGGGTTTCACCATAAAAAAGTATAAAATCGCCTGGATCGAAAGACCCATCTTGCTCGCCTATTACTTGTATTGCATTTTCTGTAAGGTCAAATTCTGTGTTTTCACTATTTCTAAGCAAAAGCATATTACCTCCGTTTCCATAAATTTTAATTTTTCGGGGGTCTATATTCCCAGAATTTATCCCTAAACTGTTTAAAAAATTTCTATCTATTCGGTGAATGCCCGTTTTTTCTACTTTAAAACGAAACCAACTTCCAGTTGCTAAAACAGAATTAGAAAGACCAATGCTTCTATTATTATTTTGAAGATTTTTTGTGTAAGCAACATCAAACGACATCACTTTTTTGTAAATTCCATTTTGGGAAATTACAGGAGTAAAAGTAAGCGATGTATAAATAATATCTCTTCCTAGATTACTTGAAATAGAGTATTTAACTTCTTTAGGTATTAAAGAAACCTCCATTCCTATTAGGTCATTTGCAGAAACTGTTTCAAAAACTATATTAGAAAGCTTTATGGATGAAGGATTTGCAAAACTATTATCTACCCATTGTTCTACATATTTGTTTTCCTCTAGGATAAAAAATAGATTGGTTTCCAGCGCTTTAGGTTTTTGAGAAGAAACTAAAGTGGATAATTTTTGTGAAGATTTCCCCCAATCCAATTGTACACGCCTTGTTTGACCCGAAACAAACAAAAAGGAAAATAAAAAAACGCAAAGTAAAAGATTTCTCATCATTGTTTAGTCTTAACGTGTCATTAGTACACTTATTATAAAAATCATTTCACTTTAGTAAAAAAAATTTTTTGTAATAATAAAATAAATTTTACGTTAATTTGCAAAAGTTTGAAGGCAATCTTCTAACGTTATATTTAATAGTTAAAATATTATTGCAATTTTATCGTTAATTACTATATTGCAAGCCCAACATTTTCTTAACAGAAGCCATGAATATGAAAAAAACCTTAGTAATAAAATTACTAGTAGTTGCTATAATAAGCACTTCTTTTTTTAGTTGTAATAAAACTAGAGACTACAAAGATAGTTCTAGAGCCACCGGATGGAAACTAAACGACAAAGATGGTGGATTTCAGTACAATCCTAAAGCAAAAGAACAAGAAACCGGGCCAGGTCTTGTTTTTGTAGAGGGAGGAACCTTCACTATGGGACGCGTTCAAGACGACCCTATGCACGATTGGAATAATACCCCAACACAACAACACGTTCAATCCTTTTACATGGATGAAACAGAAGTTACTAATCTAATGTATTTAGAATACTTAGATTGGACAAAAAAAGTTTTCCCTGTTGAAAATGAAAACTATCGAAAAATATACGAAGGCGTCCTTCCAGACACCCTTGTTTGGAGAAATCGATTAGGCTTTAATGAGGTTATGACAAACAATTACCTTCGTCATCCTGCATATGCACTATACCCTGTAGTAGGTGTTAGCTGGATTCAAGCCGTTGAATTTTCTAAATGGAGAACAGACAGAGTAAATGAAATTATCCTTGAAACAGAAGGTTTTACAAAAAGAGGTGCTCGCATTACCGATGTAGATGCAAACACAACCTTTAATACCTATACCTATTTAAATACTCCTGAAAATGCTTACGGTGGTAATTCTGAAATTACACAAGGCGGAAAAACCTCAGAAAGAAAGGTTGGCCGTGATAGCACCGGATTATATGTACAATTAAAAGATGGTCTTTTACTTCCTGATTATCGCCTTCCCACAGAAGCCGAGTGGGAATATGCTGCTCTTGGTCTTGGAAGTTTACGAAGTTATAATGTATATAGAGGTAAGAAAAAATATCCTTGGGATGGTCAATACACCCGATCTGGAAAACGAAGAAGCAGAGGAGATCAATTGGCCAACTTTAAACAAGGAAAAGGAGATTATGGAGGAATTGCAGGATGGAGCGATGATGGTGCTGATATTACCGCAGAAGTAAAATCCTATGAACCAAACGATTTTGGTTTATACGATATGGCAGGTAATGTAGCGGAATGGGTTGCAGATGTCTATAGACCAATAATAGACGACCAATTCAATGATTTTAACTATTTCCGTGGAAATGTGTACACTAAAAACGCAATAGGCGAAGATGGTAAAGTACAAATTGTAACCTCTGAAAACATCGTTTATGACACCTTAAGTAATGGTAAAATTGTAGCAAGAAACCTGCCAGGAGAAATTCTTCAAGTCCCAGTTGACGACAAAGACACTTATTTAAGAACTAATTTTTCTGATAGTGACAATAGAAACTACAGAGATGGAGATAAAAGATCTACAAGAACATTTCAATCTTTTAATGAGTTTGAGGACGAAGAAGCATCTACTACAAGTAAAATGTATAATTCACCTAAACATTCTGTAGAAACAGATAGTATAGGAAATTTAGACCGTCAGTATGACCAAGCAAACAACAGAACAACTCTAATAAACGATCAAGTTAGAGTTTTTAAAGGAGGCTCTTGGAGAGATAGGAATTATTGGCTAGACCCTGCACAAAGACGTTATTTTCCTCAAGATATGGCTACAGACTATATTGGGTTTAGAAATGCAATGTCTAGAGTAGGTTCTAAATCACAAACCGGAAAAAGACCTAGAAACTAATTTATTGATTTTTGATATAAAAAAAGCTCCAAAAAATTGGGGCTTTTTTTATACCTTTATTTTATGACAATAAAACAGCTACACGCGCTTTTTTTAAAACATCCAAAAATTTGCAGCGACACCAGAAAAGTAAAAAAAGGCGATATTTTTTTCGCCCTAAAAGGAGATACATTTGACGGCAATACCTTTGCTTCAAAAGCATTAGAGCAGGGTGCTTCGTTCGCAATAATCGATAACGCTGAATTTGATCTAAACAACAAAAAAACTATTCTTGTTAAAGATACCTTGAAAACATTACAAGAATTAGCAAAATTTCATAGAAACTATTTAGGTATTCCCATTATTGCATTAACAGGCAGCAATGGAAAAACAACCACAAAAGAATTAATACATTCTGTGCTTTCAGAAAAATACAACACAATAGCAACCTTAGGAAATCTAAACAACCACATTGGTGTGCCACTTACTTTGTTGACAATGAATTCTGAAACAGAAATTGGCATTGTGGAAATGGGCGCAAATCATCCCACCGAAATTAACTTTTTATGCCATATTGCAAATCCTGATTTTGGATATATCACAAACTTTGGCAAAGCACATTTAGAAGGGTTTGGAAGTATAGAAAGAGTTATTGAAGCAAAAACGGAACTTTATCGCTATATAAAAGCAGACCATAAAATTGTATTTATTAATGCTAATGATCCTATACAACTAGAAAAATCAAAATCTATCCAATGCTTTTCCTTTGGAAATAAAGACGCAAATAGTAATGTATTAGTAGAATTTATTGGAGCTAATCCTTTTGTAAAATTAAAATTTTCAGAATTAAAAATAGAAAGTTATCTAATTGGCACCTATAATTTTTCAAATATCGCTGCAGCAATTGCTATTGGCACCTATTTTAAAGTGCCTAAGGAAGCTATTAAAAGAGGAATAGAAAACTACACCCCAAATAACAACAGATCACAAATTATAAACAAAAATGGCAACACCATACTTTTAGATGCCTACAATGCCAATCCGAGTAGCATGAAGGCAGCTATAGAAAATTTTGAACAATTGGTAGCTACAAAAAAAGTGCTCCTCATAGGCGATATGTTTGAGTTGGGTAAAGATGCTGAAAAAGAACACCAAAATATCGTAGATTTAATTTCAAGCAAAAACTTTGATGTAGTTTATTTTATTGGAAAAAACTTTTTCAAAACGATTATTAACAAAACGATTGCAACAAAAGTTGAAAGTTTTGAAGACGCTAAAAACGCCTTGTTTTCTCAAAAATTTAGCAATTGTTCTATTTTAATAAAAGGTTCTCGAGGAATGGCATTAGAACGTTTATTAGAGATTTTGTAATTCTTTAAAGTTTAATGTAAAAACATCTCTCTTTTTATGGCTAAAATAAGATTCAACCTTTTTTATCTCTCAATCTTTTGCCTTTGAGGTAAATCCTTGTGTAGAATAAATATGCTCCTCTACTCGTTGAGGAACATCCTTTGTTGAGCCAATATAATACCCATCTAAAGTCTTTGAATAAATTATGTAAGTGAAAAAATACATCTATTTCTAAATATAAAAATCCCCAAAGAAAATTTCTTTGGGGATTTTTTTTGTGGGCGATGAGGGGTTCGAACCCCCGACCCCCTCGGTGTAAACGAGGTGCTCTGAACCAGCTGAGCTAATCGCCCGCTCTTTGATTAAGCGGATGCAAATATAGAGGACTTTTTCTTTAAGAACAAAAAAAAGATGAATAAAAATTAAATTATTTCTGCTACAACAAAGGTACTGCCTCCTATAAAAATTACATCCGGAACTTTTGCAGCTTTTAAAGCCGCACTAAAAGCGTCTTGAACGGAGGGATAAAAATTTCCCTTCAACCCAAATGGCATAGCTTTTTGCATTAAAACAGAAGCATCTAAACCTCTTGGTATGTTTGGTTTGCAAAAATAATAAATTGCTTTTTTGGGAAACATTGGTAAAATGGCTTCTAAATCTTTATCGGCTACCACTCCTAATACCATATGAAGTTTTATATACCACTCTTCTTGCAGCTGTTTTGATACATATTGCAAACCTTCGGCATTGTGTGCTGTATCACAAATTACTTTTGGGAATTTGTTTAATATTTGCCATCTTCCTTGTAATCCTGTATTTTTTGCTACACGTTTTAACCCATTTTCAATATTGCTCTCTGCTATTGTAAAGTTACTATATTGCGTTAATGTGTTTATGGCTACAACGGCAGTTTTGTAATTTTTTTCTTGGTAGCTTCCTAATAAATCTAAAACATATTTTTTTACTGGTATATTTTCCGCAAAAATGATAGGTGCAAATTTTTCTTCTGCTATTTTTTCGAAAACAGGTTTTGTTTCTATTTGTGATTCTCCTATTACTACAGGAATATTCGTTTTTATAATTCCAGCTTTTTCCCATGCAATTTCTGCTAGGGTGGTGCCTAAAAATTGTGTGTGGTCTTTTCCTATGTTTGTAATTACTGAAATTTCAGGAGTAATTACATTCGTGCTGTCTAATCTTCCACCTAAACCAACTTCTATGATGGCAATATCTACTTTATGATTACTGAAGGATTGAAAAGCTAAACCTACGGTCATTTCAAAAAAAGAAAGGGCATGTGTTTCAAAAAAAGGCTTGTGTTCTTTTACGAAATTAATAACTTCTCTTTGGGAGATTGGTTTTCCATTAATTCGAATACGCTCTCTAAAATCTTTTAAATGAGGGGAAGTGTATAAACCAACTTGGTATCCTGCATCTTGTAGCACAGATGCTAGCATATGCGATACAGAGCCCTTTCCATTTGTTCCTGCTACGTGGATACTTTTAAAATCCTTCTCTGGATTACCTAAATAATTAGTTAGAGCGATGGTATTATTTAAATCTTTTTTAAAAGCAATAGCGCCTACACGTTGGTACATAGGTAATTGAGAAAAAAGCCACGCAATGGTTTCTGAATATTTGATGGTGAAAAAGTGTTTATTTAATAATCAGTTTTTTAGTAATGCTTTCATTCTTACTTGAAATTTTTATAAAATATGTACCTGGGCTAAATTCACTTACAGAAAGTTTTAGGTTTTGTTTTCCTGATAAAAATTCCTTTTTCAACACTTCTCTACCCAAGGCATCAAAAATTGAAATAGTATAGTTTTTAGAAATATCTTTTATAGAAATGGTAACAAAATTTGTTGTGGGGTTTGGGAAAATAAGAGCATTAGTTTCCGCTAAGAAATTTGTAGTGCTTAGAATATTTCCAGAAATATCCATTTTATAGCTAGATCTTCCATAGGTTGCCGCAAACAAAGTTTCTGTTTGTTCATGAATATGAAGATCAGTAACTACAACTGAAGGTAAATTTAGACCTAAAATTTCCCATTGTACTCCTTCATTATTGGATGCTAAAACACCAATGTCTGTCCCTATATAAAGATTTCCGTAGCTGTCTTTTTCAATATCGTTGATTGGAATATCCGGAACATTGGAAGAGATATCTACCCAATTACTTCCTAGATTAGAACTTTTATAGATATGTCCAAAATCTTCGCCATAGCGATATCCTGAAAAAGTAACATATACTTCATTCACATTTGCTCTGGATGCTAAAACTTTAGTCACCCATCTATTTGGTAAATCAGCTGAAATATTTGTCCAAGTTCCACCTCCATTTTGGGTTATCCATACATTTCCATCATCGGTACCAACATAAATTATATTACTATCTAAGGGCGATACACTTATAGAAATAATAGTTCCAAAAACTAAATTACCCGTGTGAGGGCCGTTGGTTAAATCTGGGCTTATTGCCGTCCAGTTTCCTGCTGCATTAGTGGTTTTGTACAATCTATTTGCTCCAAAAAAAAGAACTTGTGAATTGTTAGGATCAAAAGCAATAGGGGTATCCCAATTTTTTCTATCTCCAGAGGCTATTCCATTCATCGCTGAGGAAAATGTAACCCCATTATTTATTGATTTTCCTAGATTTCCATTTTGGGAAAGTGCATAAATAACATTTGTGTTTGTAGGGTCCACCAAAGGCTGAAAACCATCACCGCCGTTTATTATTGCCCAATTATTTAAACCGCCAGTAACGGTACGAATAGTACTGTTATCTTGCGCGCCTCCATATACTTTATTTACATTTTGTGCATCAACGTGAAAACGATGAAACTGTGTTATTGGCAGTGTTATATCTTTAACAAAAGTTGCACCCTCATTACTGCTTTTGTATAATCCGCCATCATTACCTAAAAGAATTTCTCCTGAAATAGTAGGATTAAAAGCTAAAGCATGTTGATCTACATGGGCATTTTGAAAGGAATTAAACCAACTTGTACCGCCATTAGTAGATTTTTGAACATTTAATCCTAAGTAATAAATGATATCTTCGTCAGAGGGATCTACAAAAATGCCTTCAAACCACCAATGAAAACCAACATTAATTAACGAACTTGAATTTACCGAATTCCAGCTATTTCCTGAATCATTTGTGCGATATACTCCTTGTACATTTCCGATTGCATCTGCATACATAGCATAAAGTACATTTGGGTTTGATTTTGAAATATCTATGCTTATTCTTCCTTTTTGCGAGGCAAGTGTGGGTAATCCATTAGTGAGTTCCGTCCAAGTTGTGCCACCATTAGTGGTTCGATAAATTCGGGATGTTTCGCCGCCATATTGTCTGGCATTCGGTCTTCTTGTGCGTTCCCAACTTGTGGCATACACTATGTTTCCATTTGTGGGATGGATAGCCATATCAATTATTCCTGTGGAATCGCTAACAAAAAGAACTTGTTCCCAAGTATCCCCTGCATTTGTGGTTTTATATACTCCTCTATTCGTGTCTTTTCTGAAAAGTGGTCCCATTGCAGCTACAAATATTATATTATCATTATTTGGATCTATTTTCACTTTTCCTATGCTTCCCGCTGCTGTTAATCCTTTTGCTTGCCATGTATTACCACCGTCATCACTTTTATAAACTCCGTCGCCATCATAGGCTAAGGAACCTCCACCGGCATTGGGTTCTCCAGTTCCTACCCAAACTAAATTATTATTAAGTGCTGATATTTCAATATCGCCAATGGAAAGCATAGGTTGGTCATCAAAAATAGGAAACCAACTTATACCAGAATTGATGGATTTAAAGATGCCACCGCTTGCTGCACCAACAAAATAGGTATTGGGTTGGTTAGTTGGAATTTCAATATCGGTAATTCGTCCTCCTATATTTATTGGTCCGGCAAAATCCCATAGAAGTCCTGAATTATTATTTTGTGCTCGTTGTTTTTTCCATTGCAAAGCATTGGCGTTTGCATTGGGTTTAATTTCACCAATAGGATATGCACGCTGGATGAAAAATATGTCTTTTGGGAGTTTTGCAGGTTTTGTTTCTAAAGAGAAAACTTCAGATTTTTCTGCACAACTAAAGAAAAAAATACTGATAAAAAGTAAAATAAGCCTAACCATAATCTTTAGATTTTGGAGCTAAAGATAAAGAATAATTACAGAAAATGGAGCGGAAAGGAAAACTATTCAGAAAGACTGAAACGATAGATGATACGACCTACTTGACGTGCTGGCGCATTAGCATCGCTGTTAAATTTTGTTTCTAAGGCTGCCCTTTTTGCAGGATCTAGTAAACATTTAGAGTTATTGGTTGTTCCTTTAACACCTGGAATGGCTTTAGTAACATTCCCATTTCTATCCACATCAATATCTACAACTACTATTCCTTCTTGGTTACAATCTTGAAAAAAGATTTTTTTATTTATAGCTTTTCTACCACCTAACAAATAGTTTCCATCACCATCTAATCCTTTTCCTATGCCATAGTAACTGCTTGCATTAGGATCGCCATCTGGACTTCCTTTATCGCCTGCTTTATTGTCATTACCTTCACCGCTTTTCGCAGTTCCGTCTTGTTTAGGGCCATTCATTAAACTGGATAAGGCATCGGTTGTGGATTTGTCAGGTTTTGGTTCTGCTTTAACTTGTTCTTTGGGTTTCTCCACAACGGGCTTGGTTACTTCCTTTAGTTTTTCTTCTTTTTTAATAACCGGAGCTTCTTCGGTTTCTTGGGTTACCACTTCTTCTTTAACTTCTGTTTCGGGTTGCGATTCGGTTTGAGGTGTTGTTTGAGCAGGAGAGGTTTGCACTTGTTCTAAAGGTTGTACTTCACCACTACCAAAATCTGTAGCACCAAAGTTTATGGCAATTCCTTGCTCCAAAGGAGGATCTAAATATTTAAGTCCAAACATAAAAAGCAACAATAAAACAACCACATGGATTACCACAGTTATAGCAAAACTTTTTTTTTCGTGTTTTGTTTTTAAGAAGCTCACCTTGGTTATTTATTAAATATTATTTGAAGTAAAATAGGATTGTACAGCTAAAAAAAAATCACCTACTCTTTTCTTTATTCTTTATTCTCTACTCTAATTTGGTCTTACTGCAAGAACAATTTTGTATTTATTTCTGTTAGCAATATCCATAATTTTAACGGCACTTTCTATTGGCACGCCTTCTTCTGCTCTTAAAATAATCGTTGGATTTTCAACGCCACGTAATTGTGTTTTAATAATATTTTCCACCGCACTTTCTGCAATTCGCTCTTTGTTTACATAATAATCTAAATCATTAGTGATACTAACAGAAAGATTTTGCTGGTTAGAAGTTTTTCCTTTTGCTTTTGGTAAAATTAAATCCAAAGCATCAGGAGTTATTACCGGTGAGGTAAGTAAAAAAAACACCAACAACAGAAAGACAATATCTGTCATGGAGCTCATACTAAAATTAGGATCAATTTTATTTCTTCCTCGTAAATTCATATTAAGAAGGCTCGTTTAATAGGTCTAAGAAATCCACTGCATTTGCTTCCATGCTATGTACCACTTTATCGGTGCGCACTACTATATGATTATACCCTATGTAGGCTATAATCCCTACTATAAGCCCAGCCACCGTTGTTGTCATAGCGGTATAAATGCCTTCTGCTAAAACACCCATTTCTGCTTGACCACTGCTTGTGGCAAGAGCGTGAAATGCGAGTACCATTCCTATTACTGTGCCTAAAAATCCAATCATTGGAGCAGCACCAGAGATGGTTGCTAGAATGCTTACATTTTTTTCTAATTCATATACTTCGAGTCTTCCTGCATTTTCAATTGCTGTATTAATATCTTCCAGCGGGCTTCCTATTCTGGAAATACCTTTTGCGGTTAATCTTGCTACAGGTGAATTATTTTGAGCACAAAGAATTTTTGCGGCTTGAAGATTGCCTGATGCTACATTTTCACGAATTTGATGCATAAAATTTTTATCGACTTTTGAAGCTGCTCTAATGGCAAATATTCTTTCAAAATAGATATATACCGCAATAAAAAGCAACACAAAAAGTATTGCTATAATAATGATGCCGCCTGTGCCACCACTTAAAACTAAATCGATTACAGAAAGTGTTTTTTCAACAGATTCCGGTTCTAATTCTTTTAAGGCCTCTTGAGCGCCATCTTGCAAAAAAGTTATAAGCATAGTATTTTTAACGATTAATGAGTTTGTTTAATAACGGTGTGAAGATATAAAAATTGCTTATCTAACGAAGTGTTCCATTAAAATAAATGTTATCGCTCCAGCAGTAAATCCTGCAAAAGCCAACCAAGTAATATTTTTTAGATACCACATAAAATCTATTTTTTCCATTCCCATAGCGGCAACTCCTGCGGCTGAGCCAATTACCAACAAACTACCCCCAGTGCCAGCACAATAGGCTATAAAATGCCAAGCTGAGGCATCTCTAGGAAAGTCATACATTGCCATAGAAGCAGCTACCAAAGGTACATTGTCTAATATGGCAGAGAGCATTCCTAGTGAAACAATAACAATATCCATGTTAGGCAAAAATACGGATAAGGACTCTGCTGCATAACGCAATGTACCCACACTTTCTCCATTAATACTGCCAAATTGTAAACTTTCTAAAGCAGAAACAGCAAGTAATATTCCTAAAAAGAAAAGTACACTTGCAAATTCCACTCTGGACAATGCTTTATGGGTTGAATATTGATGGTTGACTCTTTTATTGAAATTTTTTTCAGGTTTTACATATTCGGAAACCAACCAAACTATGGCTAAACTGAATAGCATACCAATATAGGGAGGCAACCCGGTTACTCCTTTAAAAATAGGAACAAAAAGAATTGCTAATAAGCCTACATATAGCATTTTTTTACTGCTTAGTAACCTTTCAGATACCGAATCTACTACATTAACTTTTCGAATAGTTTCACCCTTAAATGCTTTCATCCTTGAAGCTATTATAAATGGCACAACAAAACATAAGACAGAGGGTATAATAACATATTCCGATAAGCCCACTGCCGTAACTTTTTGATCAATCCAAAGCATTGTAGTAGTAACATCGCCAATTGGCGACCATGCTCCACCGGCGTTTGCGGCTATAATTAGCAATGAAGCGTACCAAACTCTGTATTCATGTTTTGGGATGAGTTTAGTTAATAAGGTTACTAAAATTATTATGGTAGTTAAATTATCAATGACTGCTGATAAAAAGAATGCTAAAATTCCCAAAGTCCAAAGAAGTTTTACTTTACTCGTTGTTTTTATAGCACCTTTTATGATATCAAAACCGCGATGTAAATCGATTATTTCCACAATGGTCATCGCTCCAATTAAGAAAAATAAAATTTCTCCAGCTTTGCTAAAGTGATGCATTAAATTATTTTGAAATCCTAGTTTTTGAACTTCTTCATCGCCTTGCAACATATTAAATACATCGCCGTGATAGTCAATTATAGAGAGCCATCCTTGATTAAAACCTAGAGCAATAATGGCCCAAAGTACTGTTGCCATAAGCAATGCTGAAACGGTTTTATCTAATTTTAAAGGATGCTCTAGGGTAATGGAAATATATCCTATTATAAATAGTGAAATTATTAGTAAACTCATTTTTTTTTATGGTATTAGACTAGAATTTTCAAAGCTAGTTCAAATGCGGTTTTACTTATATGATTTTTGTCATTGTTACTGTGATAGGTGTTTTCAATAGCATTTTTTATAGTGGTGGAAGTATCATTAAAAATTGCTTCATCGGTCATTTGAACTCTTCGCTCCATAAAATAGGCAAAAACTCTTGCCATTCCACAGTTTGCAATAAAATCTGGTATCACACTAACTTTAGCATCTGCATATTCCATAGTGGTGCCAAAGAAAATTTCTTTATCAGCAAAAGGTACATTTGCTCCGCAGGTTATCACCTCTAAACCAGAGTTTAACAAGGCATCAATTTGTGGTTGAGTTACTAATCTTGAAGCAGCACAAGGAGCAAAAACTTCTGCTTTCAAATGCCATATTTTTTCATTAATTTCTTTAAAAGGCATCATGTTTTTGGAAACTAATGAATTGCCTTTTTTATTTAAGAAAAGCGCTTTAATTTCCTCAAAACTGAAGCCATTTTCATGAATAACACCACCTTCTTTGTCAATAATTCCAACAATTTTTGCGCCCATTTGCGCTAAATAATATGCTGCCGATGATCCTACATTGCCAAAACCCTGAACAATAGCACGTTTTCCTTGAATACTTCCGCCATAAACAGCATAGTAATGACGGGCTGCTTCGGCTACTCCGTAACCAGTTATCATGTCAGCAACTGTGTATTTTCTGGTGACATCTGGTGAGTAATTTGCATTTTCTAATACTTTGATTACCCCTTGACGCAATTGGCCAATTCGGTTTATTTTATCTGCTTCTGTAGGGTGAAAATGCCCCGTAAAAACACCTTCTTGCGGATGCCAAACTCCGCAATTTTCAGTAATAGGAATTACTTCATGAATTTCATCTACATTCAAATCGCCTCCTGTGCCATAATACGATTTTAAAAGTGGGGATACCGCTTTATACCATCGTTCTAAAACCCCTTTTTTTCTTGGGTCATTTGGATCAAAATTGATTCCAGATTTTGCACCGCCAATTGCTGGCCCAGATACGGTGAATTTCACTTCCATCGTTTTTGCTAGTGAAAGCACTTCGTTTTTATCTAAACCTATACGCATTCTTGTTCCACCACCGGCAGCACCTCCGCGAAGAGAATTTATGACTGTCCAACCTTCTGCTTCGGTTTCAGGATCGTTCCAGTGGAAAACTATTTCAGGCACTTTTTCCTCGTATTTTTTAAGTAATTCTTTCATGTAATATCTTTAAATAACAGCGCAAAGATAAGAAACTAAAAGAGGGTAAAATCTTTTTTTATAGGCTTATTTTTTTGAAAAATCACTCCTGATGAATGGTCTTTCTTTGCGCCGGTAACACTTGCTAAACAATTGTTTTCTCCGCGCAATTTTAAAACGCCTAACAACCCAAAAATAAGTGCCTCTTTATATTCTATTATTTCATTTTCAGGAATTATAATTTTTAATTTTTTATGATATTTTAGTCGTTTAAGTAAATACAAATTAAATGCACCACCACCGGTAACAAAAATTGTTGCGCCTTCTGAAAAATTTGCTGCTAATTGCATCGCAACATGTTCTGAAAAGGTTCGAAGTAAATCTGGAACAGAATGGATTTCGGAGTTCATCAAAGGAAACACTTCTTGTATTACCCATTCTAAACCTAATGATTTTGGGGGTGCTCTTTGATAAAATGGCAAAGCATTCAATTGTTTTAAAAGCTGTGGAAGCAAATTCCCTTTTGAAGCAATTTTACCTTGGTCATCATAGGAAAATCCTAATTTTTCGGCTAATGGATTCATGACAATATTTACAGGACAAATGTCATAGGCTATTCTATTTTCGCCATTTTTTGTGGATGCGTTAGCAAATCCACCTAGATTTAAGCAATAATCGTATTGGCTAAAAAGCAAAGCATCGCCCACAGGAACTAAGGGAGCTCCTTGCCCACCTAAAGCAACGTCTTGCTTTCTAAAATCACAAACCACTTTTAATCCAATTAAATCAGACAGTTCAGGGAGATTTCCTATTTGAAGGGTTAAGCCCTTTTCAGGCTGGTGTAAAATAGTATGACCGTGCGAACAAACAGCGTCAATGTTTTTTATTTGATGCCTTTGTATAAAAGATGAAATGACTTTTGCTACATACAAAGTGTACTCAAAATCTAGCGTTTTTAAATCCTTAGAAGTTAATTGAAATCCATTTTTTAATCGTTTTTTCCATACTTTAGAATAAGGAACAGTTTCTGAATAGTGTAAAATAAAATTCCAAGTTTTTCCTTTATATAAAGTAACAAGAACCAAATCCATTCCGTCTAGTGAAGTGCCAGACATCACACCAATAATAGAATAGGTATTTTTTATCATTTAATTAAATTAGACTCTTTCCATAAATTTAAACAAAGAAAAGTAAAGTTTTGCAAAAAAAATAGGAAATGAAATTATAAACCATCTTAAGCAAAAGATATCCAAAAACGCACTCGTTAAAATTATTAACTAAAATTGAATATTCGCTTTTTTAAAAGTATCTTTGTACTCCTTATTTTAGAAATATAATTAGCACAAAACTGTTATGAATTTTAACCTTTCTGAAGAGCATATAATGATTCGCGATGCTGCTCGCAACTTTGCAAAAACTGAATTACTTCCTGGCGTTATAGAACGCGATAATCTTCAAAAATTTCCGGCGGAACAAATTAAAAAAATGGGTGAATTGGGCTTTATGGGCATGATGGTTCCCCCTGAATATGGTGGTGGTGGTATGGATACTGTGGCTTATGTCCTAGCTATGGAAGAAATCTCAAAAGTAGATGCATCGGCGTCTGTGGTGATGTCAGTTAACAACTCTTTGGTATGTTATGGCATTTATGCATACGGCAATGAGGCTCAAAAACAAAAATATTTAATCCCGCTTGCCTCTGGGAAAAAATTAGGTGCTTTTTGCCTTTCTGAACCCGAAGCGGGTAGTGACGCCACCTCGCAAAAAACCACTGCTATAGACAAAGGAGATCATTATATCCTTAACGGAACAAAAAACTGGATTACAAACGGCGGAAATGCAGATTATTATTTAGTAATTGCACAGACGCATAAAGAAAAAAAACACCACGGAATCAATGCTTTTATAGTAGAAAAAGGTTGGGCAGGTTTTGAAATTGGCCCTAAAGAAGATAAAATGGGAATTAGAGGAAGTGACACTCACTCCTTAATTTTTAACGACGTAAAGGTGCCAAAAGAAAATCGCATTGGCGAGGATGGATTTGGATTTAAATTTGCAATGAAAACCCTAGCAGGTGGACGAATAGGCATAGCCGCACAAGCTTTAGGAATAGCTAGTGGCGCGTATGACCTTGCAAGAGAATATTCCAAAGTACGTAAAGCCTTTGGCACCGAAATTTGCAACCACCAAGCAATTGCTTTCAAACTAGCTGATATGTTAGTAGAAATTGAATGCGCCCGATACTTAGTAATGAAGGCGGCCTGGGATAAAGACAACGGAAATGATTATGACCTTAGCGGTGCTATGGCAAAACTAAAAGCTTCTCAAGTGGCAATGAATGTTGCAATAGAAGCTGTTCAAGTACACGGTGGTAACGGTTATGTAAAAGAATACCACGTAGAACGATTTATGCGAGATGCTAAAATAACTCAAATCTATGAAGGCACGAGCGAAATACAGAAAATCGTAATTTCTAGAGCACTATTGAAAGATTAATTTTTTTTAGAAAATAAAATAAATTCCAAGTTACTGTTCTCTATTTTGATAATTGTTTCTTGGTTTTTTTTATAGAAATAGAAAAATTTAAATAATAAATCACTAATTTTTAACCCTTTTAGAATTTAAAAAGCCTAAAAAAATTAGACACAAAAACTACATAAAGAAATTCCAAACTAAACCAAATCGAATCTTCCAATCGCGATAGGGATATCCGGGAGCAGAAAAATAATTTTTCTCGCCAAAAATTGAGTTTATATGTTCTAACTTTAAAAATATACGAGTTTGACTTACTTTTGCATTCACAAAAAAGTCCGCCATCGGGAAGTTGCCTAACTTTTGGTCATTTTGTACATAAAATTCAGCTAAAACAGGGTCGTAGGCATCCATATAGTATTCTGTAAAATATTTTGCTGTGATACCTGTTTGTAAAAACATGGCGCGTTTAAAAAAATGATCTGAAAAATAAATACTGCTTCGGCCTAGCAATTGTGGCACATTAAACACTTTCTCTCCGCTTAATACTTCTTGATAAGTCAAGGTATTGTTCCAAGCAAATTTACCATAGGTAATTTCTTTATTAACTTGCACTTTTAAGTAATTTACCCTTTCGTTATGCTGAAAAGGGGTGGTAGTAGTATCGGTTAGGTTTCGGGAAAAATAGGTGTAATCTTCCATACCAGTATAGCTAACCGTAGCATTAAGTAATTTTTTAGATTCTAAATCAAACTGCAAATGCTGTGTTTTTATATTTTTAAACGAATTTTGCCAGTTATAATTAACATAATCACTTTGATATAGCAAAAAATTGTAGTTTGGAGCTACAGAGTTAATAAGCACAGTTGCTTTTGCCTTATTGTTTTCATTTAAACGATAAGAAGCCGTGCCCAGAATGTAATTTCCTTCAAAATCTCCAGATACATTAATGGCAGCCTTACCATACAATTCAAAACCATGATACTCTTTTTTATATTCTGCTCCTGCCTCTACCAAAGTGCCTTTTAATCTATTAGTGATGCGTTGTTCCTCTAGAATTAAAACAGAATCATACCCATAATTATAATCTGTAAAACCTGCAAAAATTCTTAAATGGCCTAAAAGATTATTATTAAATTCAGCATAAACTTGCGAATTAAAATCCTGAAGGTTTACTCGATCCTGTAAATTAGTTAAAACATAAGAAGGTCCAAATTCTGCAAAAGGCGTTGTTTGGTTGTATTGATAAAACTTGTCTTCAAAATTAAGGATATTCCCTAATTTTAAGGATGTATAGGAAGTAGAATCACTTACATTTATAAGAGCATAATCGTGCTCAAGATAAAAACGTTTTCCTTCTAAGGTGTTTTCGGCATTTTCAAAATTAACTTCAAGCCTACCGCGATCACTAAAATCTGGGTCATCATTTATAAAAAACGGTAAAAAATCTTCCTTTACACCACCGTTTTCTTCGTTTAATAAATCCTGAAAAACAATATGCGCCCTTGCGTTATATCGTTTATTCTTAGTTTGATAATTTGTAGTGAAACGAAAGTTTCCTGTACTAGTAAGTATATGTTGATAGTTTCCTAATGAGCGTACCCCTTTATATGCTATAGAAAAGTTAAGCCTTTCAGAAGTGTTTAGAGTAAAAAAAGCATCTAATTGCTGCCCTTGCTCAAAAGCTGTTTTAAAATACAATTCGGTTAAAGGTGTTGGAACACGGTAATAATAAATATCTTCCACTTCCATAAAATTAAAATGACGCGCTCTTGCTCCAAAAAGTGGTTTTAATCGAACCTCATTAAAATCATGAACTAACGTGTTATAGGTCTGCCCCACATTTGAAAAAGGCATTAATGCATAGTCATCGCTTCTAAGGTAATTGTATTTATACTCTTTGGCAATAGAAAGCGTTGTATCCAGATAGGTGGTATCTCTTTCGTAAGATATTATTTTGTAATCGGTAATTGGTGGTTTTTCGCCTTCTAATTGTACATTGGTATCTTTAGTCTTAGGAGGTTTTTCATTTCCTATATTTACAGGAGCTCCTTTTGTTTCTTTTAGCAGTATTTCTTGTGAAAATATACTTACTGCACTAAAAAAAAACAGTAAAATAGCAAGTGATTTTTTCATATATATATTTGCGAAGCTTTGTAACGGTTACCGATTATTTTTTTATTATAATTTTTAAACCGCAAAGTTATTTATTTTAATGCAAAATGGTACTTTTAATTTTTTAAATGTTACAATTAAAACTACATACCAAATTATTAGAATGTGGCACTGACGAAGCCGGGCGAGGCTGCCTTGCTGGTCCAGTAACCGCTGCCGCCGTTTTACTGCCAGATAATTTTGTAAATTTTTTGCTTACCGACAGTAAACAACTTACCGAATTAAGGCGCAACCAGCTTAAACCACTACTAGAAAAAGAAGCAATTTGTTTTGGTGTGTCTCATGTTTTTATGAATGAAATTGATAAAATAAACATTCTTAATGCTTCTATAAAAGCAATGCATCTCTCCATTGCCCAATTAAAAACCATCCCTGAGTTTATCTTGGTGGATGGTAACCGATTTAAAAATTATAAGGAAATTCCACATCAATGTATTGTAAAAGGCGATGCTAAATTTTTACATATTGCGGCTGCGTCTGTTTTAGCAAAAACTTATCGTGATGCTTTTATGGAAAAAATTCACGAAGAATACCCGATGTACAACTGGAAAAAAAACAAAGGCTATCCCACTTTAGAACATCGCGAAGCCATTAGAAAATTTGGCATTACTAAATACCATAGAAAAAGTTTTAGACTTCTGCCTGAACCGTTGGAAATACATTTTATTAAAAATAGTTGATGGGCCAAAGTTTTGTAAATATAAAATATGCTTTGACCTTCGCACTTCTAACATCTAATATTTATCTTTGTTTTTTAACTTTTACTCTTCATGAAAAATTTTCTCTTTCTTTTTCTATTTTCCTTTCTGTTTTCTTGTTCAACTAACAAGGTTAAAACTGGCAATCTCATCGATTTTATACCAGAAAATACCGCTGTAATTGTGCGCAGCAACAGCATAAAAACACTAGAAACGGATTTAAAAAACAATACATTTTTACAAAAATTTATAAACACTTCTCTATATACATATCTGTCTGATAGTATCTTACACACTCAATATATAAACCCCATCTCAGAAGTTTTATTAGCTTTTAGCAGAGACATAGATAGTGGTTTTAACTATACGGTTATTACTAAGCAGCACCCTAAATTATTTTTATTAGATTCCTTAAAAAATAAAAAAGTAGAAACCTTAAACTATAGCACATTTTCTATTCAAAAAATAACTACGGAAAAGGGTGTTTTATTTAGCAACATTACAGATAGTGTGTTTATAGCCAGTTCATCGGAACCTTTGTTGAAAAACATCCTTACACAAAACCTTTCAGAAAAAAAGAAAAAAGGAAAAAATCCTTTTGAGAAAATATATGCTTCAGGCATTAAAAACGCACTTACTGTTTTTATAAATGGAAAGGAATTTCCTTATTTGTTTTCTCATTTATTTTCAAATTCAGCCCCTAAAATTCAAAATTTTACTACCTGGATGGCATTTGACACTAATATATATCCTGATGAAATTCAACTAAATGGAATTGCTATATCACAAGATAGGGCACCTCAATTACTGGATATTTTTAAAGGTACTATTCCACAAAAAAATGAATTAGCAAGGGTAACCCCTAGTTCAGTTTCTGGTTTTGTTTCTTATACTTTTGATGATTTTGAAGTCCTTTCTGAAAATTTAAAACCTTTTCAGAAAGAACAAGACACATTGCCTAATGACCCTTTTTTTCAATCTTTAAATGAAATAGGAATTCTATTTAAAGGAAATGAAAAAATTGTAGCCCTACATGCTATCGACGGAAATATAACAAACGAAGCCTTATTGAAACTTCAAACTGAAGATTCTGATTTTCGGAACATTTCTATTAATAAAATTACAGATTCATTGCTTTTCAATCGAGCTTTTGAGCCTCTTATTACAGATACAAAACCAACTTTTTTTGCACAACTTGACGACTTTTTTGTTTTCACAGAAACCGAAATCACTTTACAAGAAATCATTACTGATTTTTTAAACAATAGCACTTTAGCCTATCAGCCATATTATGAAACACACACAGCAAAATTAAGCAACGCATCTTCTATACTCTTAGTAAGCATAAATGAAAATTTAAAAAAAGAAGTTAGCACTATGACTTCTACTAAAAATGCTCAAACAATCCAAGAGTTAAAGTTCAATAAACATCCTATGTTGGCAATACAATTTGTGTATGACAGTCATTTTGCACACATTAATGGCATTGTAAAAGAAAGCCAAGAAGGTCTATCCAATAGTGGAATTACTCAACTATTTGCCATTACTTTAGAACATGATTTATTGACAAATCCACAATTAGTTACAAACCACCTTTCAAAAGGAAAAGATATTGTGGTACAAGATGTTACAAATAAATTGTATTTAATTTCTTCAAGCGGAAGAGTGCTTTGGAACAAACCATTAGACGCTCCTATTTTAGGAAAAATACATCAGGTGGACTTGTTAAAAAACGGTAAATTACAAATGGCTTTTTCAACGGAAAAAACTTTTTATGTTTTAGACAGAAATGGCAAGGATGTAGCACCATTTCCCATAAAATTCAAAGACAACATCACACAACCTTTAGCTGTTTTTGATTATGATAATAATAGAGATTATCGTTTTATTATTACTCAAGGAAGTACTGTAATAATGTATGACAACAAAGCAAAAACGGTAAATGGATTTACCTTTAATAAAGCAAATTCAAAGATTGTATTTCCGCCCAAGCACCTTAGGATTGCAAATAAGGATTATGTTTTAATAGCCGAAGAAAACGGAAAACTCCACATACTACACCGGTCTGGTGCTGCAAGAATTAACATAAACACTACATTTGACTTTGGCCAAAACGAAATTTATAATGAAGACGGTCAGTTTGTGTTTATCACTTCTGAAAACGCAAAGGTTACTATTGATACAAACGGAAAAGTAAGTAGTCAAAAGCTTAATATCCCGTCAAAAATGGTTTGGGAAATTATAGGAAAAACCAAAGTAACCCTTGAGGATAATATATTACGCATTAATGACAATCGCTTGGAGCTTCCTTTTGGTGTATATACCCATCCAAAAATTTCTGTGAGCAACCAACGGGTTTTGATTTCAATAACCGACATACAACAACAACGCACATATGTTTATAATTCATTGGCCGAATTACTACCTAACTTCCCGGTTTATGGCACTTCTATAATGGATTTAGGCGACGCCACAAACAACGCAAGACCCAATGGTGTGGTAAAAGGTGAAAATAATGGGGTGGTACTTTATGAACTAAATTAGAGCTAGATGCTACCTAATGAAAAATGGTGATTTTGACATTTTAATCCATTTTATGAATCTTGTACTTCTACCTTTTGAAAAATTTCAGCTTCAAAAAGCGATGCAAAATGTTTGAGCAATTTTTCTTTTACCTCCTTGGCAGAAACTTCTTTGATGCCAAGCTCGACATTTAAGGATGTTACTGCTTTCTCTTTAATTCCACAAGGTATAATATTATCAAAATATCCAAGATTTGTATTCACATTAAATGCAAAACCGTGCATGGTTACCCATCGACTAGAGCGCACTCCTAAGGCACAAATTTTTCTGGCAAATGGAGTTCCAACATCCAGCCAAACTCCAGTTTCTCCTTTAGATCGCTCCGATTTTATACCATATTCTGCTAAAGTAAGAATAACCATTTCTTCTAAAAAACGAAGGTATTTATGAATGTCTGAAAAGAAATTTTCTAAATCTAAAATTGGATAGCCTACAATTTGCCCTGGACCGTGATAGGTAATATCTCCTCCGCGATTAATTTTGTAAAAAGTGGCGTTTTTTGCTGCTAATTGTTCTTCATTAATTAAAAGATTATCAATACTTCCACTTTTTCCTAAGGTATAAACGTGTGGATGCTCAACAAAAAGAAAATAATTGTCTGTTTCTAAACCGGCGTCTTCGCGTCGATTTTTTATTTTAGTTTCAATAACTGATTCAAACAAAGATTCTTGATAATCCCAAGTTTCTTTGTAATCTTTTGTGCCTAAATCCTGAAGTTCTACTCTTTTATTCATAGACGGCAAAGATAAGATAGATATTAGATTTTTAAGGGTTAGACTGTAGATAAATTATAGACTTCTTTTAAATAAACTACTCTTCAAGCGACACTTCAATATTTAGCAAATCCGGATTTTTCATATACTCTAAAAATGCCGTTTTATAATGTAAGGTTTTTCGATCTAAACTAAATATTGCGGTTTGTTGAGAACAGGTTTTAATTGGTCTTGGAAAAGTATACTTTAAAGCATACATCATCTCACCAAGCATCATTTCCATTTCTTTTAAACTGTCTAATTTTATTTGATGCAATGTTGGGTCAACAATATAAGCATCTCGTTTAAAAATATTGTTTTCAAAAGAAAAAGCAACCTTTATGATTTCCTCCTTTTGGGTTGTGGAACTACTTGATAAAGCGCCAGATTGTTCTAGCCCTTGAAATAAATTGTTTGCTTCACTTACCTTTTTAAAATCTACAAAAACATCATATAGAAATTGTTGTTTTTCAAAACTCATTAGTATTCGTAAATTAAAATTCTCTAATTTTTGAAGTCTTTCCTGTTCTTCCTTTGAAAGTAAAGCAATGCTATCTCTTTTTTCATTAAATAATTCTTTAAAGGAAATAATAGTGTCTAATTCCTGATTATTCTCTTCCTTAGGCAAATCACCACCAAAAGACATGGATTCTGATACGTCTAAAAGTATGGACATCCTTCCCGAGCCATCTTCTTGAAGCACTAATGTTTCTGTAAAACTACAACCCATTAATACCAACAAGAAAACCAAGGATAAGAAAAAAGAATAGCTTTTCATAACTTCAATTTTTAGGGTTGTTTAAAATGATAAGTGCAGCTATAACTCCTGGAATCCAACCCAAAAGTGTGAGAATTAATACAATTAAAATAGAACCACAACCCTTATCAATAACAGATAATGGCGGAAAAACAATGGCTAAAATTACTCTCCATATACTCATACTAGTAGATTAAATTATATATTCAAATAGGTACTAATTAAAGGCGTTTTGTTACAACGCAATATACTGGATTTTATCTATTTTTTTATTGAAAAAATAACACTAATTTAGTGGTATGCGTGAAACCTTAATAATTCTTGTAGTTCTGTCATCTTTTTTCAGCGGTACAGCACAATATTCGTTTTCGGGATATGTAAACTTAGAAGAATGGCAAGACCATGTTTATTTATCTGTGGTAGAAGATTACCGAAAAATGAATGCGGTTTATGAAGATCAAATTTTATGCGAAATTAAAGCAGATTCAACAGGCTATTTTTCGTTTACAGGTAATGAACTAGCAAACGAAAATAAAATTTATAGAATCCATGTTAGCAAATGCAAAAGTGAAATTCAAAAAGAAAACCCTTATGATGTAAGTTGTAAAACCATAAAGCAAGTATTATTTATTGCTAAAAACAAAGACTCTCTTTTCTTTCCTCTTTCTTTTGATAGCCAAACCTTTTGTAAAATAGAGACAAACAACCCTAAATCCTTATCTATAATGAGGGTCGATTCTTTAAAAGAAGAAATGAAGTTTGTTTATAACGAATTTACAACGGAAGAAAACAGAAAAGAAAATAATGAAAAATGGTTTAAAACCATTCAAGAAATAGGATCAAAATCGCAAGAACCACTTATAGAAATATATATTTACACCTTCTTATCTGACAGGGAAAATAACTTCCATTCTTATTATTTACAAGATTTAAAAACAAATTCTTACTATAAAAAACTTCAAAAAAGATTAGTAAATACCTATCCAAATTCTTCCTACACAAAACAATATCAAGGAGAACTTCTAGGTGATACCTTTATGCAAACAGGTAAAATTGAAAGGAAAACCACCTTTTGGGAGTATCTAATGTATTTTCTTATCCTTGCTTCACTCATAGGAAATATAGTATTTTGGGTTTTTATTAAAAGGAATACCTCCGAAGAAAAAGATTGAAAATTCCTACCATTTTAGATTGAAAAATTCAGCCGCGCAATTTTTTTTTAACATAAATAAAAGCAGCCAAAATTTTTAGGCAAACCAATCGAAAAGAAAACCCAATATTTTTAACAAATAATGTAATTTTGCATCTGTCTGCCAAAAAAGGCAAAGATTAAATAAAAAAGCATGCAACTATCCGAACAAGAACTTGTAAGAAGAGAGAAACTCTCACAGCTTAGAGCATTAAATATAAACCCCTATCCTGCGGCTTTATTTCCGGTAAACCATACTACAAAACAGATAAAATCCACTTTTGAAGAAGGAAAAAAGGTGATAATTGCTGGAAGATTAATGTCCAGACGCATTCAAGGAAAAGCCTCTTTTGCAGAGCTGCAAGATAGTGAAGGTCGAATACAAGTATATTTTAACCGAGATGAAATTTGCAAAAGCGATGATCCTACTAAATATAACGAGGTTTACAAAAAATTACTGGATATAGGCGATTTTATTGGAATTGAAGGAGTACTGTTTACTACACAGGTAGGAGAAAAAACAGTAATGGTAAAAGAGTTTACCTTACTAAGCAAATCGTTAAAGCCACTTCCTTTACCAAAAACAGATAGTGAAGGAAAAACCTACGACGAATTTAACGATCCGGAAATGCGCTACAGACAGCGTTATGCAGACTTAGTAGTCAACCCACACGTAAAAGAAGTATTTATAAAACGCACCAAGCTTTTTACGGCAATGCGAAATTTCTTTAATGACAGAAACTATATGGAGGTTGAAACCCCTATATTACAATCCATTCCGGGTGGTGCTGCTGCTAAACCTTTTATAACACACCACAATGCATTAGACATTCCTTTATACCTGCGAATTGCCAATGAATTGTACTTAAAAAGACTCATTGTTGGCGGTTTTGATGGAGTGTATGAGTTCTCTAAAAACTTTCGTAATGAAGGAATGGACCGAACCCACAACCCAGAATTTACTGCTATGGAAATCTATGTGGCCTATAAAGATTACCACTGGATGATGGAATTTACAGAACAACTATTAGAACATTGTGCAATAGCAGTAAACGGAACATCAAAAGCCACGTTTACCAAACATGAAATCGACTTTAAAGCACCTTACCCTAGGGTAACTATGACCGATGCAATTAAGCAGTTTACCGGTTTTGACATCAGCGGAAAAAACGAAGAGGAACTTCGCAATGCCGCAAGAAAAATGGGAGTTTCTGTTGATGAAACTATGGGTAAAGGAAAATTAATTGATGAGATTTTTGGCGAAAAATGCGAAGGCAACTTTATCCAACCCACCTTCATTACAGATTATCCAAAAGAAATGAGCCCACTTTGCAAAGAACATCGAGACAATCCAGAACTTACAGAACGCTTTGAACTGATGGTTTGTGGAAAAGAAATCGCAAATGCTTATACCGAGTTAAACGACCCTATAGACCAATTACAACGTTTTGAAGAGCAAGTAAAATTAAGCGAAAAGGGCGATGATGAAGCTATGTTTATCGACCGAGATTTTGTTCGCGCTTTAGAATATGGTATGCCACCAACTTCAGGGCTAGGAATAGGAATGGACCGATTAGTTATGTTTTTAACCAACAATCCTTCCATACAAGAAGTGCTTTTCTTTCCGCAAATGCGCCCCGAACGCAAAGTAGAATTAACAGATGAAGAAAAAATGATTTTGCATATTCTAAAACCAATAAAGAAAATGAAACTCGAAGACCTAAAAACACAAGCAGATTTATCAAACAAAAAATGGGATACCGCTATAAAAGGCCTAGCGTCAAAAAAAATGGCTCAAGTAGAAAAAACAGAAGAAGGTCTATTTGTGGAGCTAAAATAAAAGAAGTCTTTACCAAAAATATATAAAAGGGAACACCATTGCTGGTGTTCCCTTTTACATGCTAAGGATTTTATTTTTAGATTAAATTTATTATAATTTCTTAAGTCAAATTAAACTAAATTCTCGTTTTGATGTCCAAAAGACAAATAACTTTAAAATTTACCATTATGAAAAAAATAATGATTCTAGTTGTTGTTTTTGCAACAACTTTCGGTTTTAGTCAAAAAAGGGAACATAAAAGTGAAACGCAAAAAACAATGATGCAAGAAAGACAAAATCTTTCCGCTGAGCAAAAAGCAGAACTAAGCACAAAAAAATTAGCCTTACTATTAGATTTAACCGAAGCACAACAAAAAAGTGTGTACCAAGTGCAATTAGAAATGGTTAAAGACCGAGAAATTAAAATAAGCGACCGAAAAGCAACTACGGATAAAAAAGATTTCTACAACCATGCAAATACACATTTAGACAACCAAATGGCACATCAAGAAAAAATGAAAGCCATCCTTTCTGAAAAACAATATGACCTATGGAAAGAAAATATGGGTAAAAAAAATAGAGAGAAAGCTGAAAAGTCAAAAAAAGGAAAACAATAAAAATTAGCCACTTGTTTTTTAAGCCAAGAATAGTTGTTTAAAATTAAACTTTTATTTTTGGCTTAATTATTGTAATTGTAATAGAAATATTACTATTTTAGTAATCTGAAATTTTAAATTAGAGGAACATGAAAAAAATAATTAATCTTGGATTTTTTGCTATAGCTTTATTCTTTAGTACACAATCTATTTCCGCTCAAGAACGTGTTGAAGATGTTGCTAAATTAGAGGTAGCTAAATTGAGTGAAGCCGTTCAACTTACTGGTGATCAACAAAGAACTTTATTTCGAGTGTATGTTGCCAAAGAATCTGGTTATGCAAAACAGATTAAAGGAAAAGACCTGAATAATCCCGATGTAGCTAATGCAAAAACAGCCATTGATGCCACTTTTGAAAAAGAATTAAAAGCAGTACTTACTGCAGATCAATTTAAAAAGTATCAAACGATTAAGCAATAGCTTTATGTATAAAGAATTAAAAAAGGAGCAAAATTTGCTCCTTTTTTATGCCATTTTTATAAAGATTTTGCCACCCTATTACAAGCAGCAATGGTTTTATCCAGATCGGCATAGTTAAGTGCGTCAGTAATAAACCAAGTTTCAAAAGCACTGGGCGCAATATAAATTCCTTCGTTTAGCATACCATGAAAAAACTTTTTAAACGTTTCATTATTTCCTTTTACAGCAGAGTCAAAATCAATAACTTCATCCTCAAAAAAGTGAACAGACAACATAGATCCTATTCGATTTATGGTGTGAATTATTTGGTTTTTATGAAGAACTTCGCTTAGTCCTTTATGTAAATAGGCTGTTTTTTCTTTTAGTGAGGTAAATATAGATGGGTTATTGTTTAACTCGGTTAACATAGCAAAACCCGCAGCCATTGCTAAAGGGTTTCCACTTAAAGTGCCTGCCTGATACACGGGTCCAATAGGAGCCAAAAAATTCATTATTTCCTCGCGAGCAGCAAAAGCACCTACAGGAAGTCCCCCTCCAATAACTTTTCCATAACAAACAATATCTGCCTGAACTTTAAAAAGTTCTTGAGCGCCACCTCTAGCTAAACGAAACCCTGTCATCACTTCATCAAAAATGAGCAATACATTATGTGCTTTACAAAGGTGTCTAAGCCCTTCTAAAAATTCAGTTTTAGGAGGAATACATCCCATATTTCCCGCAACAGGTTCAATAATAATGCAGGCTATTTCATTTTTATTAGCAAGAAGAAGTTCTTCCACATTACCTAAATCATTATACGTAGCCAGTAAAGTGTCTTTTGCGGTTCCTTTAGTTACTCCCGGACTGTTTGGCGAACCAAAGGTAATAGCACCACTTCCCGCCTGAATTAAAAACGAATCACTATGTCCGTGATAACAACCTGCAAACTTGATGATTTTATCTTTTTTGGTAAACCCTCTAGCAAGTCTAACAGCACTCATACAAGCTTCAGTACCACTGTTTACAAATCTAATTTTATCAATATTTGGCACCATTTGAATTGCTAATTCTGCAATTTTGGTTTCTATTTCGGTAGGCATCCCAAAGGAAGTTCCTTTTTTTGCTTTTTCAATAACTGCATTTACTACTGGTGGGTAAGCGTGACCCAGAATCATTGGACCCCAGGAATTTATATAATCTAGAAAATCATTACCATCTGCATCATATAAATAGGCGCCTTTTGCACTTTCTACAAAAATAGGCGTTCCTCCTACTGCTTTAAAAGCCCTCACCGGTGAGTTGACCCCTCCGGGAATTACTTTTTCAGCCTCTTTAAATAAGGCACTACTTCTTTGATATCTCATCATGAAAATTAATTTTTGGGGTTCATATAAAGAATTTGACCTATGCTAATATCATTGGTTAAAAGTCCATTATATTTTTTGAGGGTTTCAACAGGAATGTTAAATCGCCTTCCAATAGAATAAAGAGTATCTCCAGACCTAACAGTATATGTATTTACTTTATCGGAATCTGTACGTATAACCGTAACTTCTTTTCCCATTGCTTCTTTTTTCGGGATATTTAGGATCAGTGGCATAACCAGCTTTGCGAAGCCCAATTGCCCAACCTTTGTAATCGTCTTTTTTTAATTTGAATAAATCATTATATCTTGACCTGGTAGTTAAAAAAAGTGAATGATCTCTAAAAGAATATTTTGGATCATTGTACTTTCGGAAGCACTCCTGCGACGCATCATCATCATGATGTACCTTATCACCAGTCCAACCGGTATGGCATTTTATACCAAAATGGTTGTTCGATTTTAATGATAAATCACCTCTACCAGCACCAGATTCTAGGATTCCTTGTGCCATTTTGATACTTGCTGGAATGCCGTACAAAACCATTTCTTCTTTGGCTATTTCTTTATAATTATTTATATAAAGTGCAACAATTTCTGCATAAGAGGCATTAGGAGAGGGTTCCTTAACCACCGTTTTAGAAGACCCCTCTTCTTTTATGGGTTCAAAGACAACTTTTTTAGGAATTTTTCTAATCATTTCCTTTCTGTCAACAACTTTCTTTGATGATTTCTTTTTAGCACCACAGGATGTTATCATTAAAGCCGAAAATACCAATAAAAAAAATAAAGTAATTCGCATATTAGATTTCAATAAGGGGTAGATTTTTTTTATTTAATTTTTCATTCATTCCGATAATTCCTTGCAAACCTCCAGTATGAATGGCTAAAATACGAGATTTTTTTGGAATTTTTCCTTCCTTAATCATTGCTATAATGCCATACATCATTTTTCCGGTGTAGATTGGATCTAAAGGAATGCCAGTTTCTTTTTTAAAGGTATTAATAAATTCGATAAGTTCTGTATTAACCTTTGCATATCCGCCAAAACAGTATGCATCGGTAATCTCCCAATTGGTTTTATTCGTCCACTTGCTAACTTCTTCCTTTAAAAAATTGCCTTTTAAGGCCGAAAAGCCGATGACTTTTTGGTGAGGTATTGTGGTATTGATAATCCCAGCCATAGTACCTCCTGTTCCCACAGAAACGCACACATAATCATAAATAGTATCTTCTTTATTTAAAATTTCTTCACAACCTTTTATTGCTAATAAATTTGTTCCGCCTTCGGGTAGAGCGTAAAACGCTCCATATAAAGAATGTAATTGCGTAATAAAGTCTAAATTGTCTTTTTGTTTGTATGCTTCTCTGGAAATAAAATGAAGTGTCATTCCACAGGATTTGGCATAAAGAAGTGTGGGATTTTGTTCTATTTTATCTTCTAATTCCTCTCCTCTAATAATTCCGATAGTTTTAAAACCACAGTATTTTCCAGCAGCAGCAGTGGCGGCGATATGGTTAGAAAATGCCCCTCCAAAAGTGAGTAACGTGTTTTGGTTGCTTTTTTTAGCTTCTTCAATATTGTATTTTAATTTTCGAAACTTATTTCCAGAGATTTCAGAATGGATTAAATCTTCTCTTTTCACAACAAATTCTATGTCGAAAGAAGTCCATTTTTCTAAAAAAACAGCTAGTTTTTTAACAGATTTAAAATTTGTTAATGAATTAAAAATCATTTCTATAGACATAAAATATATGCAATTTTAACTTTTTATACGATTTTTCTTACTTATTATTACGTTTAATCGAAAATATATGTATTTCATCTTTTATTAAACTTTTTTAACAATATATTTACACCGTCCAAACAATAATATTATGAAAATAAAAACTACTTTCAGTTTACTTGTTACTTTTGGTCTTTTTGTATATTTCACAAATATATCCATTTCTCAAGTAGGAATTGGTACAATTAATCCGGCATCAGGATCTTTGCTCGATATTGATAGTAATGACAAAGGAATTCTTATTCCAAGGATTTCCTTATCTGGAACAAACGATGCTGCTACCATCACTCCGGCAGCTACTGTAGGTCTTCTTATTTATAACACAAACATCGTTGACTTAGGAATTTATTCTGTTTCAGAAGGATTTTATTACTGGAATGGTTCACTATGGGTGCGTTTGCAAACTAATGATAACTACTGGAGTCTTGATGGTAACAATAATACCACGGATGGGGTTCATTTTTTAGGCACAACAAACAATAGTGTCTTAGACTTCAAAACAAATAATATGAATAGATTACGGATTCCAGGAAATGCCAATCAAATTCAAGCTATGGCTAATGGCACAAATAACGCCCCATTTTACAGTTGGTCAAATGATACAAATACTGGTTTGTGGAATCCTAGTGCAGACCAACTTGCACTAAGTGCAGGAGGTGTTGAATTTTTAAGGTTGATAGAAGGTGGAACAGATGAATTTGTTATTAATGAAGAAGGAATGGATATTAATGCCCGTATAGAAAGTAATACCGAACAAAATATGTTCTTTGTAAATGCAGGCACCAATAGAATCGGTATTAAAACAAATAGCCCGGAAACCACATTACATATTGCCGGAAACAACAATACCATTAGAATTGATGAATTAAATACAACCCATAATGCTTTAAATATTGTAGCAGACCCCGTTCCTGTTTATGTAAATAACAGCGGCGATTTAGTATTACAACCTTCTCTTATACAAAATTTTATGCCTATAAATGTATTAGATTTCATTCCAAATCCAGGAATTTCAGCCACATCAGCAACAGGTGCCGGCATTGTTACAAACTTATATACAACATCCGTTACGCTATCCCAAGAATCCTTAGTTCAAGTAAATTATCAAATGAGTGTGCAAATAACCATGAATGATGGAACATCCCCGGTGGTTGATGGTGCATCCAGATTATATAGATCTTGGGTAGAAGTTAATGGTACTGCAACACACATTGGCTATGATTCTGGAACCTATACAAACAATCCAACAACCGCAGCAGGTACTTATGCTGCTGGCTATTATTATCTCTCCGGAAGTGGATATATTCAACTTGCAGCTGGCACACATACACTTCAACTAAGGGGTCTTACTTTTGCTGGTGACGGTGGAGGATTTGGTTATCAAATAATTTTCGGCCAAACAGCTCATGACAGATTTCAAGTCATAGTACATCGCTAATAATTATATTCATTTTCTAAATATATTTCCCAAACTATATATATAAAATCTCTATAACCGCATAAAAACAAACCTATATTATGAAATACAAATACATTATACCCTATGTAATGTGCTTTTTATTTGTTAATCAAATAACCTACACACAAGATTTAAAAAAGGCAATCTCTAAAATTGATGCCTATCACAAAGAATTATCCAATTCGTTTCAAAAACAGAATTCTAAAAATTTTACAGAAAACGACTTAAAAAATTGGGTTATTACTAGTGAACATATTAGTAGCACAAGTGGTGTACACCATCTTTACTACCGACAAACTTATAATGGCATTGAAATTTATGGTGCAGAAGCAAGTATACACATTGCACCCAATGGAAATGTCATTAGCAAAAATAATGGTTTTATTTCATCGCTTGAAGAAAAAATTGTGGGAGGAAAAACTCCTTCCTTAAATCCATTAAATGCCGTTATGGCTGCAGCAAGTATTTCTAAATACAAAATTTCTGAAAGTTTAAAAATTTTAGATGTTGTTGACACTAAAAACCACGAGTTTATCGTAAGCAAAGGAGGAATCTCAAGCTCTGAAATTCCTGTAAAACTTATGTATCAACAAAACAAAAAGGGTGAAGTGGTTCTTGTTTGGAATTTATCTATTGATGATTTACAAGGACAAAACTGGTTTAGCTATAGAATTAATGCAACTACAGGTGAACTGGTTGACAAAATAGATTGGCAAGTTAACTGTAATCTTGGTGATAATCACGACCACAATCATGAAACTGAAAATTCAACTAGTGTACCCTCCAAAGTGTATGAAGTTGTAACCATGGAAAAATCTCTTGAGGAATATTATGCGCTCTTAGGCGGTAGTTATAGAGTGTATGCCATGCCTGTGGAAAGCCCAAATCACGGTAGTAGAACATTAGTTACTGGTGTTGAAAACCTTACCGCTTCTCCCTTCGGGTGGCATGATACAAATGGATCTCCAGGCGTTGAGTATACTTTTTCAAGAGGAAACAATGTGTATGCTTATGATGATATTGCAAATACCAATAACCCAGGTTCAACAGCAAATGGTGGCGGTAGTTTAAATTTTGACTTTCCAATAAATACTACTTGGAGCGCTGGAAATAGATCATTGCCGGCAGCAATAACCAATCTTTTTTATTGGAGTAATATCATCCATGACGTTGTTTATCAATATGGATTTGATGAAGCTAGCGGAAATTTCCAACAAAACAATTATGGTAAAGGTGGCTCTCAAAATGATTATGTAAGAGCCGAAGCACAAGATGGTGTTGGAACTTGTAATGCTAATTTTGCAACCCCAGCAGATGGTTCTTTACCAAGAATGCAAATGTTTGTTTGTAACAGTAGAGATGGCGATTTAGACAATGCTGTAATTGTTCATGAATATGGACATGGTATTTCTACTAGATTAACTGGCGGAAGATTAAATTCTGGATGTTTGTCAAATTTAGAACAAATGGGAGAAGGATGGAGCGACTACTATGGGCTTTTGCTTACTATGAAAACTGGAGATACTGGTCCAGCATCAAGAGGTATAGGCACTTGGTTAGTTGGTCAAGCCGGAAACGGCCCAGGAATCAGAGAGTTTCCATATAGTACTAATATGGCCATAAACTCACATACCTACATAAGAACACAAACAGCCGTTGCTCCTCATGGAGTTGGCTCGGTATGGGCAATGATGCTTTGGGAAATGACTTGGGGTTTAATTGATCAATATGGTTTTGATACCGATATTTATAATGGCACAGGTGGAAATAATATTTCCCTTTCCTTGGTTACTGAAGCGTTAAAATTACAACCTTGTTCCCCAGGATTTGTTAGTGGAAGAGATGCTATTTTAGCCGCTGACATTGCTTTATACAATGGAGCAAACCAATGTATAATTTGGGATGCCTTTGCTAAAAGAGGTTTAGGATTTAGTGCAACACAAGGAAGTACAAATAGCAATGCTGACAACATTCAAGCTTTTGACTTACCTCCTACAAGTTTTTCTGCTCCTACATCTTTTTGTGTAACTGAAACAATACAAACAGGTTTATCTGGAGGTATGCCTGCTGGTGGAGTATACTCAGGTCCAGGCGTCACAGATGATGGTAACGGTTCTACATATTCATTTGATCCTTTCACCGCTGGCGAAGGTTCTCATACTATAATATATATTAGTAATTGTGGTGGATCTGCTTCAGATAGCACCCTAGTAACTGCAGCTCCAGCCGCTCCAGCCATAACTAATGATTCTTTTTGCGCTGGTGATTCTGTTACATTAACCGCAACGCCAAATGACACCAATAATACTATCGAATGGTATGACACAGCTAATGGTGGAAATCTTTTATTTACTGGAAATTCATATACCTTTTCGCCTTCCGGAACAACTAGCGTTTATGCAGAAGAAGTATTAAGCCCCATCCCCGTTTCCGTTACTGTATCTCATTCCAATTCTCAAGACATTGGAAATGGCAGTGTTGCTTGTGGTGCTGGTAATGGCGCTCATACTACAAGTAGTTACTGGAGAGTATTTAACCTTTCCGGGGATTTTGGAATAACAGACGATTTTAACATCCTTCAAGTCCAATTTGGTTTACAATCTATTTCTGCAAATTTTACGGCTACCGTTAGACTACATTCTCTTTCTGGAGCATTAAATACATCCAATTTAACACTTCTTGCCTCGCAAACAGTCTTAATTACACCTTCAAATAATGGAACCGTTGTTTCTGTACCCATTTCTGTTGCAATTCCTGCAGGAACTATAGTGGTCATGGAAGTATTTACACCTGCACAATCAGGAAGGCTCTTTATGATGGGATCCAATCCAAACGGGGAAACAAGTTCCTCATATATTTCCGCCGTAGATTGTTCTATAAATCAACCTTCTTCTCTTGCTTCTATAGGTTTCCCTAATATTCATTATGTTATGAATATTATAGGTGAAGGATTTGTTTCTAATCCTTGCACTGGTCTTAGAGCTGAAGCTACTGCTATGGCAGATAATGTCCCTCCCATTGCAATTGCACAAGATTTTACAGTTTTTCTTGATACAAATGGACAAGCTACTGTTTCATCAAGCAATATAAACAATGGATCTTCTGATAATTGTGGTATCGCTTCTATGGCTGTGAGTCCAAATTTCTTTAATTGTGCTGCAATAGGAAATCAAGTTGTAACACTTACCGTTACAGATACTCAAGGAAATATAAATACTGCTCAGGCAAATGTTACGGTTCTTGATAATATTATGCCATCTATAGGCACATTAAGCAACCAAACCATCACAGGAAATATAAATTGCCAAGCTACTCTTGCAAATTATACTTCCCTAATTTCTGCAACAGATAATTGCGGCACCCCAACAATTACTCAAAACCCTTTAGCCGGTACCCTGATAACAGGAACAACTACCATAACGCTTACAGCAACAGATGCCTCTGGAAATTTTAATACGACTACATTCGATGTAATTATTGAAGATACTACAAACCCTACTATAAATGCTATTGCGGACCAAACCGTAAATGGGGATGCGTCTTGTCAAGGTTCGGTAGCGGATTATACTTCTTTAGCAGTGGTGTCCGAT
>PHDJ01000012.1 GCA_002842575.1 Bacteroidetes bacterium HGW-Bacteroidetes-2 | reverse complement strand
CTGCCAGTTTGCGTTGATGCTTCCTGTTGTGGTTACTGCAGAGGATAAGAAACGGAACGCACGACGTGCAGGGAGGTAGCGTTGTATAACTACATTGCCAGTAATGGTCCCTGTAAACGTGTCTAATTGTCCTGTGGTTGTGGCATTGCTAACAAAGATTAATAGACCCTCATTTGTTATATTTCCATTAACTTTCAAAGAATGCGGTATAGATAAAGAAGCTCCTTGTTGAATTAAAAGGTTTTTAGCTTCTGTATCTGCATTCAGTGAAGTAGTTCCATTCATCACAGAAATATTATCGAGAGCAGTTGCAATACCACTTGGGTCTGATGGGAGCCAAATACCGTCCTGATAAAAATAACCTTCTGGTTGAATCACTATAGAATAATCCTCAACCTCGCCAAAATTAAAAGTTTCACAAGAGGTTGGAATCCCTGCATTATTCATAGAAACCCGCATACGGGTAGTGACTGGATTTATACCAACAGGAACCGTAAATGACCCTGTTGCTGTAACACCTGCAGTAGTTTCTAGAGTAAAAACCTGCTCCCCAGCATCATTAAAGCTTTCATTACCATTATAATCAATCCACACAGAATAATTGGCAAAAAATCCAGGATTACTTGCTCCGGCAGTTATAGAAATAGTGTAGTTTTGCCCTTGTTCCAAAGTGGTGCTTATATTGGTAAAATTACTATATCCGTTGAAAGAGGAACTATTGTTTATAGTGTTCAAGGTCACATTACTTATATACAAATCAGCCGTAGGAAATTGCGAAGAGGAATCACAATAAGTCAAACCAATGGTCGTAAAATTAACCGATGCTGAAAATGCCGAAGGAACTCCTTCTAGACATTTGCTACGCACTTGCATTTCATAATTGGTGGTTGGGCTTAAGCCTGTCATTAGATAATCATTGGAAGATAGGTTTTCTACTAAAACCCAATTAGGTGTACCAATCTTTCTATACTGTATGTCATACAAAGTTCCTGCTACAGCTTGCCATGAAGCCCCCGCTGTGGTTCCAGTAACACTATTTACAGTGATGTTTTGGGGTATAGTAGCGGAAGTACAGGTAACTAAAAGTCCACTCACGACCAAACTAAAATTTTGACTTCCTCCAGTTAACGTACCTTTATGAGTTACCGTTATGGTATAGGATCCTGATGCGCCACTTACATCTACTCGCTCAAAAGGATCTACGGTATTGTCACCGCCATTGCTATTAGTGGTTAATCCCGTTAATCGCCACGGATAGTAGGTATTTCCTCCTTGGATTACCCGAATATCTAAATCGTTTACCAAAGCAGGTACGGAGGAGTTTAAAACATTATTGATGGCGCCTGCAGGGTCTGTCCAGGAAATACTTGCTAGCAAATTATTAATGCCATCAGACTCTACATTTATCGTAAAGGTTTGGCCCGGCAATAGAGTTAACTCATTTAATAAGGTAGCAGTACCGTTATTGGTAATAACTTCTGCTGCGCGTTTGGCGTTGAGTAACCCCCAACCCCATAGAGCATCCGGTCCATTTGGCCCACCATCGTCTGCGGTGTGGAGCACAAGTCCTTTTAAGGTTGCTGCTCGCATAAAATTGCCATTTACGTTATTGGCATGCTGTTGTAGTAAAAGTAAAGATCCAGTGACATTTGGAGAGGACATGGACGTTCCAGAAATGGTTCCATAAGCTGTATTACTTGTTTCAAAGCTTGAGGTTAAACCTACGCCATTTCCAGTAATATCTGGTTTTATTCTAAAATCGTCTGTGGGCCCTTGGCTGCTAAAACTAGCTATGCTTACTGAAAGTAAATTCCCATTAACATCTATGTTTGCATCATTTGCTGCTGCCACTACTAAATTATTTTTAGCGGTAGAAATCCCGTTTAGTTTATCATAATTAGCATTCCCTAAAAGAGGTAATCCATTGGAAGTAGCATCCTCCCCATCATTTCCGGCAGAATTCACCATCAAATAAAAAGGAGCATTGTATTGTACAACATCCCAACCACGTGCGGTAGATTGATACGCCCCAAACCATTGGTCTGGAATAGCCGATGCATCAAATCCATACGAATGATTAGAAAGTAACATGCCATTAGCTGCTGCTGTGGTGGCTTCTGATACATCGTTATTCCACTTATAACCGCGCACTTTTGCTTGGGGCGCCATTCCTTTGGCTGGTGCAAATACACCCGATGCAGCAATTGTACCAGAAACATGCGCCGCATGAAAATTAAGGTCTATACCTCCTTCTGAAACTGCATCTTCTACACTTACTCGGTTGTTTCCACCTGGACCATCAAATTCTTGATGCGTAATTCGTGCATGACCACCATCCCAAACATAGGCTATCATATTCTGACCGTCTAAATTTAGACCTGTGGAGCCTCCTATATTTAGGTGGTTTACACGGGTTGATTTTGCAGCATTCACGTTATTAGTACGGTAATAAATAAGGGTGCCGTCGGGCAATACGCGTTGTACTTCGGCAAAACCTCCATCTTCCAAGGTTTTGGTAATAGGAAGGTTATAGGCTTTTGCATACGCCACGGCACTTGCCTTTTCGCTCTGCGACTTCTCTAAAAAGTCGGCAGACAGTAGTTTTAAATAATTGGTGTTGTAGTTGGAAGTAATTTTTCTAGATTGCTCAGGGGTTTGTGCAAATATTGTAAAGGAATAGAATACTGCTAACAGCATTGCTATTGCAATGGGTTTTAATGAAAAACTCATAATTAGATTAGGGATTAATTAGAATTTAAAATATGTTTTGTTACTACACTTTTTTTATAAGTTGGCTTTTTGTAAAAATATGTATTTTAATTATATAAATCCCTACTTACCGGATGTGCTATAAACTCTTTACTGGTAAAACCATTTAGCATAAGTTCTTTAATATTCTTTTCACTTAAACTATCATTAAACCATTCTGTCTTTAAATCATCATCCAAAACCAATGGCATTCTTTTCTTTTCGTTATGAATTTCAGCAAAGAAGTCATTTGCTTCTTTAGTTATTATTGTGCAGGTATATGCAAATTCATCCATTTCAGAATAGAGACCAGCAAAAACAAATAAATCCCTTCCATCTTTATATTTTTTAGAAGGTATATAACAAAAATTTGGGATAGATATTTTATTTTCTTTGTGGGGTTCAAAAAATCCATCCGCAATAATTAAACACCTTTTATCCCTAGCACTTTGCTTATAGGTATTGGAGGAAAATAAAGTTTCACTCCGGGCATTAAATGTGGGATACTTTTTTCTAAATCCTTCAATATTTTCCATTGCCCATTCTGGAACAAATCCCCAAGTAGCAGGATATATTTCATCGGGGGCATCCATTTTAATTATCTGAAGGTTTGGATAGCCAAAAGCGCTTCTATGATAGAATGGCTCATATTCAAAAGGTATTTCAAACTCAGCATTTGAATACTCAATTATTTCGGGAATTTCTTTTGTAGAGGATACTTCGTAACACATAGCACTAAAATACAAATAATTTTTAAATAGATTAATTAACTTTTTTAATGGAAAATATCCAACCTTTAGAAGGTAATTCATTTGGCAATAATTCCATTATCTCTGAGGGATTTTCAAAATATTTATAACAAAGATTAATTCCTTTTTTGTTGAATGATATTAAAAATTTATTAGAATCAACAGGGTATGGCAAACCTCTTTTTTGACACTCATAGTATAACTTTTCAGGCTTAATAGATTTAAGCACCTTGGAGACTTCCTTAAAGTCATCGTTTATAAATGAAATTCCTGTTGACATATTCCAAAATTATGGAATATTTCCAAAACTAAAGTATACATCTATGAAATTTTAATTACAATCGCAGGTATAATCTCTAATATATTGATGGATAGATTTCCCGCACAAATAAATAAACCACATACATTGATTTCAATAAAAAGTTGACAACTTTACAAAGTTTTTATTGATAGTTAGTTAGCTATTTTTCTTTATTGGAAGGGATTAAACTATTTAAAGCAAAACCTTTCTCCTTACAACAAAATATCATTAAATTTATACTTTCTCAAAGGAGAAAATATTATAAAAGGCATACAATTCGGTTACCTATTTCCTTGACATTCTGATAAAGAATTGATTTTTAGGATATTAAATTCATACTGGCGAGCCCCAGAGGGGTCGTATGTTTGTAACAAATAATTCGTTTTTTATCCATGACCCCAGAGGGGTCGTATGTTTGTAGGTTCAAATTTGTGTAAAAAACAATACAATATGCATCAAATATTTGACCCCGCTGGGGTCAATTGTTGCTTTTATTGTCTTTCTACAAACATACGACCCCTCTGGGGTCTGATATGTGTTGACCCCGGCGGGGTCGTATGTTTGTAACAAATAATCCGTTTTCATTCCTGACCCCAAAGGGGTCGTATGTTTGTAGAATCAAATGTTTTGGATATAGGTTATCTACAGAAACAAATATCCTCGGCGCAACCTATTTGTCTAACACTATGTAGATTGTCTATTATCCTTTTCAATAAAATTATAACGAACTGCATGGGTTATAAATAATCCTATTCCACGCCACCTCCAAGAGCACGATACAATGCTACTACGGCTTGTAGTTGTGCAAATCGAGTAGTGGTTATTCGCACTTCTGAGCTCAATGCATTTTCACGGGCATTAAGCACTTCTAAATAATTAGCAATACCGTTATCCAGCAATTCTTCGGAATAGCTTGTAGCTAGGTCATAGGCTTCAAATTCTTTGGTGGTAAAACCAATTTTTTTATCGGCTGCGGTGAAGGTGTACAATGCATCTGAAACTTCTCTGCTGGCGTTCAATAGCGTTTGTTTGAATTGCAAATAGGCAATTTCTTGTTGGCTTTGTGCTACTTCGTAATTGGTTTTTATTTTTCTACCATTCAGTAAAGGCTGTACTAACGAACCCACAAAAGTAGCAAAAAGCGAATTGGCGCTTAATAATTGATCTAATTCCACACTTTGAAAACCCCCGTTTGCGGTAATTCTTAAAGAAGGATAGAAATTGCTTCGGGCAATATTGGTCAATTCAAAAGCTTCAACCAATTGGTATTCTGCTGCGATGACATCTGGTCGGTTGCGCAACAAACCCGAGGGATAACCAGTTTTTAATTGAGGTGCAAGGTCTTGTGCTTCTAAAGTGCCTCTTTCTATAGGTTTGGGTGTGGTGCCCAACAAAATGGAAAGCCTGTTTTCAGCTAAAGCAATGTCACGCTGGATATCTATGCGTAAAGATTTAGCGGTATACAACTGTGCCTCGGTTTGTTTTACGGCAACTTCGGTTAGGATTCCTGCTTCCTTTAATGCCACTGTTGTTTCTAATCCATTACTGCGGTTGGTGATGGTTTTTTCTACAATTTGCATTTGTGCGTCTAGGGTAAGCAATTGGTAATATACCGTTGCAATATCTGCTATTAATTGGGTTTTCACCGCTTGATGTGCAGCTACGGTTTGCAAATAAGCGGCTTCAGAGGCGCGCTTGCTACTGCGTATTTTTCCCCAAATATCGGCTTCCCAAGAAAGGTTGCCTGTGAGTTCATATTGGGTAATACTGCCATCAAAAACGGATCCAAATTGACTGTTGCTAGAAAGTTCTTGATGTGTAACTTGCCCTTGTATTCCTAGTGTTGGCAAATAACCGGCTTTTCCTTGTTGGTAATATGCATTGGCTGTGGTTATGTGTTGCATCGCCATCCGAATATCAAGGTTATTTTGTAAGCCTTCTTCTATATAAGATACCAAAGCAGCATCAGTAAATAATTCGCGCCATGAAACATCGCCTAGACTTATACTGTCTTTAGGCAATTGGTCACTTCGGAAATTTGCTTCGCTTAAGGCTTCATGTCGCTTGTAATCTTTAGCCACAAAACAACTTTGCAGTGTGTTAGTAGCAACCAATAAGAAAACAATGCGAGATATATTTTTTTTAAACATGAGTTTCTTTAATTTGAATGTGTGGTGATTTTTTGTTTATTTTTTCCTGCAACCATTGAAAGAAGATGTAAAGGATTGGGATAATAAAAATGCCCAATACCGTTCCTATAAACAAACCGCCTACTGCACCTGTACCTATGGCGTTGTTGCCACGTGCTCCTATTCCGGAAGAAAAAACCAACGGCAATAGCCCAATGATAAAAGCAAAGGAGGTCATTAAAATAGGACGAAGTCGCGCTTTGGCACCTTCAAATGCCGCCTCGGCGATGCTATGTCCCGCTTGACGCCGTTGTCTGGCAAATTCTACAATTAGAATGGCATTTTTAGCTAAAAGGCCTAATAGCATGATTAAGGCTATTTGAAAATAAATATTGTTTTCTAGGCCAGAAAGCATGGTCACTACATAAGCACCCATAACCCCTACAGGTAGTGAAAGAATAACTGCTAATGGCAATAAATAACTTTCATATTGTGCCGCTAAAATAAAATAGACAAACAGAATGCTGAGTAAAAATATAGTGGTGGTTTGGTTTCCCGATGAAATTTCTTCTCTAGTCAAACCAGAAAAACCAATATTGTAATCTTTTGATAAATCGGAAGCGGTAACTTCTTGTACAGCGGCAATGGCATCGCCGGTAGAATACCCCGGTGCTGCAGCGCCATTGATGCTAGCCGAATTAAACAAATTAAATCGAGTAACCGATTGAGGGCCATATACCCTTTTCAATTCTATAAATTCAGTAATGGGAGCCATTTCACCTTGCGCATTTCTAACAAACAAACTATTTAAACTTTCTACCGAAGTCCTATCCTCAGGCAATGCTTGTACAAAAACACGATATTGTTTTCCAAAACGGGAAAAATCTGCCGCATAAACACTACCAATGTACCCTTGTAAAGCGGATAAAATAGAATTTACCGTAATTCCGGCTTCTTTGGTTTTGGCAATATTAACCTCTATTTCATATTGTGCATAGTTTGTATTAAACGAACTTTGTGCATATAAAATTTCAGGACGAGCATTTAACGCTTTTAAGTAGTTTTGTGTAACCTCATTCAAATCGGTAAAGCTGCCTCCAAATGGATCTAAAATTTTCATTTCAAAACCCGATGAAATACCAAAACCGGGAACACTAGGTGGTGCAAAAAATAAAATAGTAGCTCCTGGAATTCCCGCTGCAAAACCAAAAAGCTGACCTGTGATGGCTTCTACTGATTTGCTTGGGTCTTTTCGATCTTCCCAAGAATCTAATTTAATAAACCCTAAACCAAAATTACTGCCCGAACCGCCAATTATGCTAAAACCATTAACAAGCGAGATATCACTTACTCCGGGAATATTACGTGCTTTTTTACCTATTTCATCTGTTATTTGTACGGTACGGTCTAAAGTAGCACCTGCTGGTAATTCTACATTAACAAAGATTAACCCCCTGTCTTCATCGGGAACAAACCCTTTTGGGGTTACTGACGATGCCCATAAAATTCCTGCTACTGAAACTAGAAGGATAAGTACTGTAACCCATTTATGACGGTATAAAAAATGAAGCGATTGGATATATTTTTTTGTGGATACCGTAAAAACCGTATTAAAACCTACAAAGAAGCGACCCAAAATATTTTTCTTGCGCTCTTTGCCGATATGGGGTTTTAAAAACAAAGCGCTTAACGCCGGACTTAAAGTAAGTGCATTAATAGCAGAAATGCCTATGGCTACAATAAGCGTTACTCCAAATTGTTTATAAAACACGCCGGTAGGTCCCTCAATAAACGTAACGGGAATAAACACAGCACCCATCACTAAGGTAATGGAAATAATGGCACCGGTGATTTCATCCATCGCCTGCTTAGATGCTTCTAAAGCCGATGTTGCCCCCTTTTCCAACTTGGCATGCACAGCTTCCACCACCACAATAGCATCATCTACTACAATACCTATTGCTAATACTAGGGCAAATAATGTCAATAAATTGATGGAATATCCAAAAAGATTGAGAAAGAAAAAGGTTCCTATAATAGATACTGGTACCGCAATTGCAGGAATTAATGTGGATCTAAAATCTTGTAAAAAAAGAAATACCACCAGAAAGACTAATAAAAAGGCTTCTAAAAGGGTCACTAAAACTTTATTAATGGACGCCGTTAAAAATTCATTGGTATCAAAATTAATAATATAGGTAAGACCCTTAGGAAAGTCGAGGGACAAACCTTTCATAGTTTCATGAACTTTCTCAATAATTTCTTGTGCATTGGAGCCTGGCGTTTGATAAATACCCATGCTCACCCCTGGATTTCCATTGGTAAAGGAAATAACACTATAAGCTTCCGCATCCAGCTCTACCGTGGCAACATCTTTTAAATATAAAAATTCCCCTCCTTCTAATGCTTTAATCACAATGTTTTCATACTGCGATTCTTCTTTATAACGTCCACTATAGGTTAATACATATTCAAACGCTTCTGCATTATTTTGTCCTAAAGACCCTGCGGCGGCCTCTCTACTTTGCTCATTAATCGCTGCGGTAATATCGTCTGGCACTAAACTATAGGCTGCTAATTTTTCAGGTTGTAACCAAATGCGCATGGCATAATTTTTAGAACCAAATACATTTACGTTTCCTACCCCATAGATTCGTTTTAAAGCTGGCAATACATTAATATTCAAATAATTTTGAATGTATGTGGCATTATAATCTTCATTTTCAGAAAATACCGTTAAAAACATCAACGCACTAGTTTGTTGCTTTTGGGTGATTACTCCCGATTGGGTCACCTCTCTGGGAAGCAACGGATTGGCTCGTGCCACACGATTTTGAACATTAATAGCGGCGATATCTGGATCTACTCCTTGTTCAAAAAACACCTGTATCTGTGCACTACCATTGTTACTGGCTGTAGAAGTAATGTAGGTCATGCCTTCTACCCCATTAATTTGTTCTTCTATAGGAATGACTACGCTTTCTAATACCGTTTGTGCATTGGCACCGGGATAATTGGCGTTAACCTGAACGGTAGGTGGTGCAATTTCAGGATATTGTGTAGTAGGTAAAACGTTGATGCCTAAAACCCCTAGGAGTACAATAATAATAGAAACTACCGACGAAAGTACCGGACGCTCAATAAATAATTTTATCATGATTTATTCTTATTTAAATACTGGTTTTAAACCGCTAGTTATACTATCAAAATCTACCATTTGTGGAACAATAGGTGTGTTGTTTCGCAATTTACCAACCCCTTGGGTTACAATTTTATCGCCTATTTGCAAACCGCTCATTACAAGTATATAAGAATCCACACGAGCGGTAACCTCAACAGCTGTGCTAATTGCTAAAGTATCGCCTTGTACTTTATATGCATATATTTTACCTTGTCGCTCATACGAAGCAGACTCCGGAATAACCACTGCATCTTTATATACCGTTGGAATTCTTATTTGACCACTACCTCCATTTGCTAAATACCCATTCGGATTGGCAAACTTTGCTCGAAACGTTACGGTACCTGTAGAGGGATTTATTTGTCCGGTTACTGTTTCAATTACTCCTTTTTCTTCATAAATCTTTGAAGTGGCTAACTGCAATTCTACTTCTGGAAAGTTGTTGATTTTATCCTCTCGGGTGGCACCTTCTGTGTTCCTTAAAAAATCTAAATAGTCCTTTTCATTTAATGCAAAAAAAACATATACTTCATCCGTGGTAGAAACCGTAGTAAGCGGCTGAGGGTCTGCTGGGTTCACTAATGCACCCTCTCGATAGGGTATAGAACCCACATAACCATCTATTGGACTCTGAATATTAGCATAGCCAATGGCTGCTGAAATACTATTATAACTGCTTTTAGCTTGTGCCAAACGTGCTTTTGCTGTTTCAAGTTGTACATTGCTAATAATGTTTTTATCTACCAAAGGTTTTAGTTTGTTTACTTCTACTTGAGCAGCGTTTACATTAGCGAGAGCAGCTTCTGCATCTTGGGATAAGGTTTGGGTTTCTAGGGTAAAAAGCAATTGCCCCTTTTTAACTTTTTGCCCTTCATCTACCAATACTTTGGTGATATAACCACCCACTTTAGCGCGAACTGCACTGTTATTAGTACCTTCTATTCTTACTGGATAGCTGCGATATGCGGTAACTGTTTTTGAAGATATAGAAATCACTGGAAATGGCATAGCCGTAGGTGCTGCTTGCTGATTTTTGTCATTACAAGACTGCAATAAAACAAAGGAAATTAAAGCAAAAACTATAAAAATAGGAAACTGTTTCATAAGGTTTATTGGCTTTGAATATATGTATAAGTATGATTTTTTAAGTGACGTTTTCTAGTTGGAGCAAAGTGGATTCTAATAGTTGTTTAGAATCTTTAAGATAATTGGTATACACCGTGGTAAAACACAAATGGTTTTTATAGGCTTCCGGTTCACTTTCTTGAAGAAAGACAAGGGTCTTTTCAAATATGGAAATTTCTTTATCAATCAAGGCTTTATAATTATTCAATCGCGCTTTTAGATAGTCTCTCTTTTTTCTGAAATAGCGTTTTCTATCGCCAGACTTGGTAAAATATTCAATTTTATCGGTCTTTAATAATAAATTTAAACTTGTAGATACCGAACTTTTACTAGCATCGGTAAAGCCTATAATTTCATCAAAAGTGAACCCCTTATCTCCATTTAAAATAAGTGCTGCATGTATGCGAGTTGCCAGTGGAGGCAAATGGTAAAGGTTTTCAAAATGAATGCCCAACTCTTCTATTAATTCTTCTTTTGTATAGGTTGCCAAAATTATTTTCTTTAAAACAAGTGCGCAAATATACAGTTAGTTCGGAACAAACAAAACTAAACGAATATAAAAAAATGTTAAATTGATAAGAAAACTAGAAAGAAAATTGGATAGAAAGAAAATTGTACATTTGCCCAGCGGCTGAGTGTATTCTAGGCCGTCGGTGCTGGGCAAATGTATCTAATTACCTACTTCACTTATAAACTTGATACGGTACAACCGGAGTTCTTCTTCTTCATATTCGCCATCAAAATCGTCCATAGCTTGTTCGATTTTATCGGTTTGGGCTTCTAAAAAATAATCATAAATTTCTTCTTGCTGTTCTTCATCCAGAATTTCGTCTAGCCAATAGTCTATATTTAGTTTGGTGCCACTAAAAACAATGGCTTCCATTTCTTTGATAAACTCGTCCATAGAAAGCCCTTTTGCGGAAGCAATATCATCTAATGGTAATTTTCTATCTACATTTTGAATGATGTATAGTTTTAAGGCACTGTTAGTACCTGTGGTTTTTACAATCAAATCATCGGGACGCTCAATGTCATTTTCTTCTACAAACCTATTAATAAGGTCGATAAAACTTTTGCCGTATTTTTTGGCTTTCCCTTCACCTACGCCATGTACATTGGCAAGTTCCTCCAGTGAAGAAGGATATTTAAGCGACATATCTTCCAAGGAAGGGTCTTGAAAAATCACAAATGGTGGCAAACTAAGTTTATGTGCCACTTTTTTTCGCTCTTCTTTTAATAATTTAAAGAGGTGTTCATCGGCTACTGCACCTCCTTTTTGTGCAGTTTCCAGCACATCGTCATTGGCATCTTTATAGGAATGATCTTCGGTCATCATAAATGAAACCGGTTTCTTTAAAAATGCTTCTCCCATTTTGGTGAGTTTTATTACCCCATAGGTTTCTATATCTTTGGAAAGCATTCCGGTAACCAATACTTGACGCAACAATGCCATCCAATAGGCGGCATCTTTTCCTTTACCACTGCCAAAAAAAGTTTGCGTATCAATGCGATGCGAGGTAATTAAAGCATTTATCTTTCCGATTAGGATTTGTACAATGGTCTTGGATTTGTACTGTTGGTTACTTTCTTTAATTACTTTTAAAAGGGTGATCACTTCATTTTGCGCTTCGTGTTGCTTTTTGGGATTGCGCATATTATCATCCATGTCACCACCCTCGCCAGTGGCGTTGTCAAATTCCTCTCCAAAATAATGCAGGATAAACTTTCGGCGCGAAATAGAAGTTTCAGCAAAGGCGACTACTTCTTGCAAGAGTGCCTGACCAATTTCTTGTTCAGCCACAGGCTTGCCACTCATAAATTTTTCTAATTTTTCTATATCTTTATAGGAATAAAATGCCAAACAATGCCCTTCACCACCATCTCTTCCCGCTCGTCCGGTTTCCTGATAATAACTTTCGATACTTTTGGGAATATCATGGTGTATGACAAATCGAACATCGGGTTTGTCAATTCCCATTCCAAAAGCGATGGTTGCCACAACCACATCAGCATCTTCCATTAAAAACATATCTTGATGCCGCACTCTGGTTTTTGGATCTAATCCTGCATGATAAGGTACCGCATTAATACCATTTACCTGAAGCGTTTGCGAAAGTTCTTCTACTCGCTTTCTGCTTAAACAATAAACAATGCCACTTTTGCCATCATTCTGCTTGATAAAGCGAATGATATCAGCATCTACATTTTTGGTTTTTGGGCGTATTTCATAATATAAATTGGGCCGGTTAAACGATGCCTTAAAGGTGTTTGCATTCTGCATATTCAGGTTTTTAAGAATATCTTCCTGCACTTTTGGGGTAGCCGTTGCCGTCAATCCTATAATAGGAATGTCTTCGCCTATACGATGGATAATGGATTTTAAATTTCGGTATTCTGGACGGAAATCATGACCCCATTCACTAATACAATGCGCCTCATCAATTGCCATAAAAGAAACAGGAACACTGCGCAGAAACGCAACATTCTCTTCTTTGGTAAGCGATTCTGGTGCTACATAAAGCAGCTTGGTAATGCCACTCATTATATCGCTTTTCACCTGTTTCACTTCTGTTTTATTCAAAGAAGAATTCAATACATGGGCAATACCATGTTCTGAAGATATACCCCTTAGGGCATCTACTTGATTTTTCATCAATGCAATTAGGGGAGAAACAACAATAGCTGTGCCTTCTGTGATTAGTGCTGGTAGCTGGTAGCACAATGATTTTCCGCCGCCTGTAGGCATGATAACGAAGGTGTTTTGTCTTTGAACAACGCTACGAATTACCTCTTCTTGCAGTCCTATAAATTTACTAAACCCAAAATGCTTTTTAAGGGCTGCGTGTATGTCAATTTCGCTCACTATACTATAATTATTTTATATACATTTGCAGTCTAAATATAGTGATTAAAAAAGAACGTACAAACCAAAAATAATGTTAAGTTTTGCAAAACAATCAAAAAATAATTTCTCTTGCTAAACAAACCATAGAAATAGAGAGTAAAGCCATAGGCTATCTTGCTAGTTTAGTGGACGATGAGTTTGCTAATGCGGTGAATTTTGTGTTTCACTCAAAAGGTAGGGTAATTATTACAGGCATCGGAAAAAGTGCAAATATTGCCACAAAAATCGTCGCTACATTAAATTCAACCGGAACGCCTGCGGGTTTTATGCATGCAGCTGACGCAATTCATGGCGATTTAGGAACAATCCAACCCGAAGATGTGGTAATCTGCATTTCAAAAAGCGGAAATACTCCAGAAATAAAAGTGCTAGTGCCTTTGATAAAATCCATGGGTAATAAACTAATCGCCATCACCTCTAACATAGAATCCTTCCTTGGTATACATGCCGATTATGTTTTAAATGCCTTTGTAGAAAAAGAAGCCTGCCCAAACAACCTAGCACCCACAACAAGTACCACAGCACAATTAGTTATAGGCGATGCCTTTGCGGTATGTTTATTGGATTTAAGAGGCTTTTCAAGTAAAGATTTTGCTAGGTTTCATCCAGGTGGCTCTCTTGGCAAACAACTATACCTTCGCGTAAGCGATTTAAGCAGTACCAACTTAAAACCAATGGTACCGCCCGATGCAGATATTAAAAATGTTATTATTGAAATATCTGAAAAAATGCTTGGGGTAACTGCGGTTGTGGAAAACCATAAAATAATTGGAATTATTACCGATGGCGATTTGCGAAGGATGCTTACTAAAACCAATACCATAGCAGGTTTAAAAGCCAAAGATATTATGACAAAAAATCCGAAACGCATAGCGGGTGACGCTATGGCAATTCAGGCTATGGAAATGATGGACGCTAACGGAATAACACAACTACTGGTTGAAAATAACCATACCTATGAAGGCGTTATCCATTTACATAACCTTATTAAAGAAGGCATTATCTAATGTTAGGAAAAAAAAAAGACCTCAATAAAGAAATGTCTTTCTTAGACCACTTAGAAGACTTGCGCTGGCACCTTATACGTGCTACATTAAGTGTTGTTATCGTGGGTACCGCAGCATTTTTTGCAAAAGATTTTATCTTTGACACCATCATCTTTGGTCCAAAAAAAGGCAACTTTATTACTTACCGCATACTTTGTGATATTGCACATTATATCGGGTTGCAAGATAGCTTTTGTTTTGAGGAACTCCCATTTAGGGTGCAAAGCAGGTTGATGGCAGGTCAATTTTCTGCTCATATTTGGACATCTATTACCGCAGGTTTTGTGGTTTCTTTTCCCTATGTTATTTATGAATTTTGGAAATTTATAAGTCCCGGTATGATGGAAAATGAACGCAGTACCGCTAGAGGATTTATCTTTATATCCTCGCTGCTGTTTTTTACAGGTGTCCTTTTTGGATACTATGTCATTACACCTCTTTCTATCAATTTTTTAGGTAGTTATCAAGTGAGTGGCGAAGTATTTAATGACTTCGATTTAAGCAGCTATATAGGATTAGTTCGCTCTTCTGTTATAGCCTCTGGATTGATTTTTGAACTGCCCATCATTATTTATTTCCTTACTAAAATTGGGATTGTTACTCCTGAAATTCTCAAAAAATATCGTAAAATGAGTTTAGTGGTGGTGCTCATCCTTTCTGCCATTATTACCCCACCAGATATTGTAAGCCAAATTATTGTGGCAATTCCTATTTTAATACTATATGAAGTGAGCATCCTGATTTCTAAAATAGTTGTGCGTAACCAAAAAAGAAAACTAAAAGCAAATGCCAAATAATCCAGTAGAAGAATTCAACGCCTATCGCGAAAAGATGAACGAAAAACTTCTCGCCGATTCCAATAAATTGATAAAACGTATCTTTAACCTCGATACCAATGCCTATATGGAAGGTGCTCTCGATGTAAAAACAAAAGAATTACTTGGCTTAGTGGCATCTGCCGTTTTGCGTTGTGACGATTGTGTGAAATACCATTTAGAAACTTCCCATAAAAATGGGGTTTCAAAAGAAGAAGTGATGGAAGCACTTGGTATCGCAACCCTAGTTGGTGGCACCATAGTTGTACCACATTTGCGCAGAGCCTATGAATTTTGGGAAGCGTTGGAAAATCAAAGTTAAATCCTATTTTTTTTAGTAGATTTAACTAAAAATTTAGTGCCCAAAACCTTGCATTTTAAATTCCATTACCATGAAATTAAGAGCTGAAAATTTAGTAAAATCATATAAAGGTCTAGAAGTTGTTAAAGGCATCCATTTAGAGGTAAATCGGGGAGAAATTGTAGGTCTTCTTGGTCCTAACGGTGCTGGAAAAACAACTTCATTCTATATGATTGTTGGTTTAATAAAACCAAACAATGGCAGAATTTTTCTTGACAACACCGAAATCACCAAATACCCAATGTATAAAAGAGCCCAAAATGGTATTGGCTATCTGGCACAAGAAGCTTCTGTTTTTAGAAAACTAAGTATCGAAGAAAATATTTTAAGCGTTTTGCAACTTACCAAACTTTCAAAAAAAGAACAACTGGCAAAAATGGAATCCTTAATTGAAGAATTCGGTTTGAGCCACATCAGAAAACACCGCGGCGATTTATTGTCTGGAGGTGAAAGAAGACGAACAGAAATTGCTCGAGCTTTAGCTACTAGCCCCAATTTTATACTTCTTGACGAACCCTTTGCGGGTGTGGATCCTGTAGCAGTAGAAGATATTCAGCGCATTGTAGCACAATTAAAAAACAAAAACATCGGCATTCTCATTACCGACCATAATGTGCAAGAAACCCTTGCCATAACAGATAGAACCTACTTGATGTTTGAAGGTAGCATCCTTAAACATGGTATTCCCGAAGAATTAGCGGAAGATGAAATGGTTAGAAAAGTGTACCTAGGGCAAAACTTTGAGCTTCGAAAGAAAAAATTGTTTTCTTAATACCCTTTTAAAACAAAGGTTTTCAATGTTTTATGTAATAAAATAATATATTAATTGAAACCCAAAGAACCTGTATGTGTAAATATTTGCAATCCTTTCTAATGAAATAAATATTTGTTTTTATATTCCATATTGAATTTGTTTATATTTCCATTAAACCATCAGACATCCTACAAACATTTGACCCCGCTGGGGTCTACAAACTTTTGTCTACAAACTTTTGACCCCGCTGGGGTCTACAAACTTTTGTCTACAAACATTTGATCCTGATGGGGTCTACAAACTTTTGTCTACAAACATTTGACCCCGCTGGGGTCTACAAACTTTTGTCTACAAACATTTGACCCCGCTGGGGTCATATTTCGCTATGTAAATTCTATTTCAATCTCATAGGGACGAAATATCATATAAGCCAAGCAATTATAGAGATTCAAAACAATTGTTTTAATTTTCGCCGAACAACAATGAAAAAAATCCGTAAATTGCTGCTTCTTTAGTATGAATTGAAATGTATAAGTCATGAAAAACTACAAAACGCTTACTTCTTCAAAAATTATAATAGTCTTCAGTACCCTACTACTCATCGTAAGTTGCGGTAAAGACGAAAACAAAAAACCTATTTCCTTAGCAATGACTGACAATTTACTTTTAGCACCGTGGACAGGTCCTTATGAGGGCACTCCCGCATTTGACAAAATGGATATTACCCTTGTAAAACCCGCTATAGAAGAGGGCATAACTTTGCATTTACAAGAAATAGACGCTATTACAGCAAATACCAAAACTCCTACCTTTGAAAACACCATAGCAGCCATGGAACGTGCCGGAGAACCGCTAAACAGAGCCTTTTCTTATTATGGTATTTGGACCAGTAATATGTCTACCCCGGAATTCAGGGAAATTCAAAACGAATTAGCACCTAAAATTGCCGACTATCGTTCTGCTATATCACAAAACAAACCTCTGTTTGAGCGAATCAAAACCGTTTATGAAAATTCCTTGAAAAACCCCTTAGATGCTGACCAACAACGATTGGTGGAACTAACTTACAAAGAGTTTGAAATGAATGGCGCTAATTTAAACGAAGTGGATAAAAAACGGTATGCCGAAATTAACAGCGAACTATCTACCTTATATACTAACTTCTCTAACAACGTTCTTGCCGATGAAGAAAACTATATAACCTACATAAACAAAGACCAACTCAAAGGACTTCCACAATCGTTTGTAAGTGCCGCTGCAAAAACCGCAACCGATAAAGGTAAAGATGGCGAATATGCTATAACCAATACCCGTTCGTCCATGGATCCTTTTTTAACGTATTCTGAAGAAAGAGATTTGCGCGAAAAAGTTTGGAAAACCTATTATTCTCGTGGAGATAATAACGATCAATACGACAATAATGACCTCGTAGCCCAAATATTAAAACTACGCCACGAGCGCGTGCAACTTTTAGGTTATGCCAATTTTGCCGAATGGCGCTTGCAAGATCGTATGGCAAAAACCCCTAAAAACGCAATGGATTTAATGGAAGCCGTTTGGCCCGCTGCCCTAGCTCGTGTGGAAGAAGAAGTAGCAGACATGCAAGCCATCGCAAACACAGAAGGAAGTAATATAACGATAGAGCCTTGGGACTATCGTTTTTATGCTGAAAAAGTACGTAAAGACAAATACGATTTAGACTCAGACGAAGTAAAACAATACCTAGAATTAAACAACCTCACCGACGCTATTTTTTACACCGCAGGAAGGTTATTTAATTTTAAATTTACCCCCATCACCGATGGCAGCGTACCTGTTTTTCATGAGGATGTAAAAGTTTGGGAAGTAAACGATTTAACCACCGGCGAACACATTGGTGTGTACTATTTAGACCCTTTTGCCCGTCAGGGAAAACGTTCCGGTGCTTGGGCTACACAATACCGAAGCTTCTCTAGTTTTGATGGAAAAAAAACCGTTTTAGCCTCAAACAATTCTAATTTTGTAAAGGCAGCTCCTAGTGAATCTGTTCTAATCTCTTGGGATGATGCAGAAACTTTTTTCCACGAATTTGGACATGCTCTGCATTTTCTTTCTTCCGAAGTAAGGTATCCCACCCTTAATGGTGGTGTTCGGGATTATACTGAATTTCAATCGCAATTGTTAGAACGTTGGTTGTACACCGATGAAGTAATAAATAAATTTTTAAAACACCACAAAACAGGCGAGGTAATTCCGCCAGCTTTGGTTGAAAAAATTAAAAACGCATCCACTTTCAATCAGGGCTTTGCCACTACCGAATTTTTAGCCTCTGCATTAATGGATATGAAATACCATACAACCGACCCAACAAATATAAATCCTAAAGAATTTGAAAAAGAAACCCTAGCAAAACTAAAAATGCCTAAAGAAATAGTGATGCGCCATCGCACACCACATTTTGGACACGTGTTTTCAAGCGAAGGTTATGCCACTGCTTATTATGGCTATTTGTGGGCAGACGTGCTTACCTCCGATGCTGCTGAAGCCTTTCAAGAAGCACCGGGTGGATTTTATGATAAAGACCTTTCCGTAAGACTAGTAAAATACCTATTTGCCCCTCGCAACGCAATGGATCCTGCAGATGCTTATAAATTGTTTAGAGGCAGAGATGCTAAAATAGACGCTTTAATGCGCGATAGAGGTTTTCCTGTGCCAGCAGAATAGAATATAGAAAGTTTAAGGCAGCCCATGGTGTAAAAATGTGTTGCCTTATTTAAAAAAACAATACCAGAAACAAACATGGACAAAGACACGCTTTTATATATAGTACTTATCGTGGTTTTTCTGTTTTTTTTTCTTTGGAACAGCAACAGACTAAAAAAAAATCGAACACAGCAAAAAAATAGAAATTTTAGAAAAGGCTATATTGAAAGAAAAAAAGAAAAAGAAAAAGAATAGAAAGCCAATATCTTACCTCTAATTAATGAAAATATATACAAAAACTGGCGATAAAGGAACCACTTCACTCTTTGGTGGAACTAGAGTTCCTAAACATCACATCCGCATTGAAAGCTACGGCACTATTGACGAACTTAATTCATATATAGGCCTGCTTCGCGATCAGGATATAGATGCCAAATCGAAAGAAATTCTAACCCAAATTCAAGACAAACTATTTACTGCGGGTGCCATATTAGCTACCGAACCTAAAAAAGCTATTTTAAAAAATGGTAAAGAACGTCTTACTATTCCTAAAATTGAAGAAGAAGATATTACACAACTTGAACATGAAATAGACCGAATGAATGACACCCTTCCTGCCCTGACAAATTTTGTTTTACCCGGAGGACACACTACCGTGTCATTCTGTCACATTGCCCGTTGTGTATGTCGCAGAGCAGAGCGACAAACCAGTTTTTTACATGAAAATGAACCCGTAGAAGAACACGTTTTAATCTACTTAAACCGCCTTTCTGACTATCTCTTTGTACTGGCACGAAAATTGTCAAAAGATGTAAATGCAGAAGAAATTAAATGGCTACCTAAGAAAACCATTTAACCATTATTTCTAAAAGTATAAAAAGTTCATATTCAAACTCTTATAAAAAAAAGAGTAACGTTCTTAAAAATAATGTAGAAATAATTACGATTTTTCTTGACTTTTTAATCTAAAAAATTATTTTTGCAGAAAATTAAACCAAAGTGTTATGTATTGGACATTAGAATTAGCATCTTATTTAAGTGATGCGCCTTGGCCTGCATCAAAGGACGAACTAATTGATTATGCAATTAGAACTGGAGCTCCTTTAGAAGTGGTAGAAAATTTACAAGCAATCGAAGATGAAGGTGATTCTTACGACTCGATTGATGAAATCTGGCCCGATTATCCTACCGACGAAGATTACCTTTGGAACGAGGACGAATATTAATTAATAACGAAAACATATTAAAAGTCTCTTTGGAGGCTTTTTTTTTGCTTAATTTTGAAGCAATAAATACCAAATTAAACATATGACTTTTTTAGATAAAGTATTAAAAGTTTTTATAGGCGATAAATCCAAAAAAGATATTGGCGAAATCATGCCAATTGTCCTTCAAATAAAAAAACATGAAGCTCAAATTGCAAACCTTTCTTTAGATGAGCTTCGAGCAAAATCGGATGATTTCCGTAAAAAAATTAAAGAAGCACACAAAGAGCTAGATGCCGAAACTATAAAACTTTCAGAAGAAGCAAATACCACAGAAGACATCAATCGTAAAGAAGAAATCTATGTGCAGATTGACAAAATAAAAGACGACATCTATGCTATCGAGAGAAAAACATTAGATGAAATCCTTCCGGAAGCTTTTGCCGTTTTAAAAGAAACTACAAAACGATTTGTAGAGAACAAAACACTAGAAGTTACTTCCACGGCTTTTGACCGCCAACTTTCTGCAGAAAAAAATTATGTTACCCTAGATGGCGATAAAGCCATTTGGTCCAACTCTTGGGATGCCGCAGGTAAAGAAATTACTTGGGATATGGTGCACTATGACGTACAGCTTATAGGTGGTATTGCTTTACACCAAGGCAAAGTAGCAGAAATGCAAACAGGAGAAGGAAAAACCTTAGTAGCTACCTTACCTGTTTATCTTAATGCCCTTGCAGGAAATGGTGTACACTTAGTAACCGTAAATGACTACTTGGCAAAAAGAGATAGTGCGTGGATGGCACCTATTTATCAATTTCACGGCCTTTCTGTAGACTGTATTGATTATCACCAACCCAACTCTATAGAAAGAAGAAGAGCATATAATGCGGATATTACTTTTGGCACCAATAACGAATTTGGTTTTGATTATCTAAGAGACAATATGGCAAACGCGCCAGATGATCTAGTACAACGTCCGCACCATTTCGCCATTGTAGATGAGGTCGATTCCGTTTTAATTGATGATGCCAGAACACCATTAATTATTTCAGGACCTGTGCCCGAAGGTGACCGTCACGAATTTAATGAACTAAAACCTAAAATAAGCGATTTGGTAAGCATCCAACGGCAATACCTTACCGGAGTTTTGGCGGAATCAAAAAAACTAATTGCACAAGGCAATACCAAAGAAGGAGGTTTACTTTTATTACGTGTTTTTAGAGGACTTCCTAAAAACAAACCCCTGATTAAATACCTTTCAGAGGAGGGAATAAAACAAATTCTACAAAAAACCGAAAATCATTATATGCAGGACAACAACAAAGAAATGCCTTTAGTAGATAAAGAGTTGTATTTTGTGATTGATGAAAAAAATAACCAAATAGAATTAAGCGATAAAGGCGTAGATTACCTTTCTGGAGAAGATGACCCAAATTTCTTTGTGATGCCAGAAATAGGTTTAGAAATTGCCAAAATTGAAAATAAAGAACTTACCAAAGAAAAAGAAGCAGAAGAAAAAGAAGAATTGTTTAGAGAGTTTGGCGTAAAAAGCGAACGCATTCACACGATGAGCCAATTATTAAAAGCCTACGCCCTCTTTGAAAAAGACAGCCAATATGTGGTAATGGATAACAAAGTGATGATTGTAGATGAGCAAACAGGTCGTATTATGGACGGACGCCGATATAGCGACGGACTTCATCAAGCCATTGAAGCAAAAGAAAATGTGAAAATTGAGGCGATGACGCAAACCTTCGCCACTGTTACCTTGCAAAACTACTTTAGAATGTACCGCAAACTTGCCGGTATGACCGGTACTGCTGTTACAGAAGCAGGCGAACTTTGGGAAATATACAAATTGGATGTGGTAGAAATACCAACCAACAGACCCGTAACCCGCCACGACAGAGAAGACAAAATTTACAAAACCAAAAGAGAAAAATACAACGCCGTTATTGAAGAGGTAGTAGAACTTTCCAATGCCGGAAGACCGGTACTTATAGGAACAACATCGGTAGAAATTTCAGAATTGTTAAGCCGCATGCTTACCATCAGAAATATAAAACACAATGTCCTTAATGCCAAACTTCATAAAAAAGAAGCGCAAATTGTAGAAGAAGCAGGACACTCCGGAGTAGTGACCATCGCCACCAATATGGCAGGTCGTGGTACCGATATCAAGCTTACCGACGAAGTAAAAAAAGCCGGTGGATTGGCAATTGTGGGTACTGAACGTCACGACTCAAGACGTGTGGACAGACAGCTTAGAGGTCGTAGCGGTCGTCAAGGTGACCCGGGAAGTTCTCAATTTTATGTGTCTTTAGAAGACAATTTGATGCGTTTGTTTGGAAGCGAACGTATCGCAAAACTTATGGACAGAATGGGATTAAAAGAAGGCGATGTAATTCAGCACTCTATGATTTCAAAATCCATTGAACGTGCACAGAAAAAAGTGGAAGAAAACAACTTTGGTATTCGTAAACGATTATTAGAATATGATGACGTGATGAATGCCCAAAGGGAAGTGGTTTACAAACGCCGTTACAATGCTTTATTTGGAGAACGCCTTCGTGTGGATATCGCTAACATGATTTACGACACTTCCGAAGTGATAGCCCAATTCAATAAAGTTTCGCAAGATTACAAGAATTTTGAGTTTGAACTGATTCGTTTCTTCTCCATGAGCTCGCCTATTACAGAAATCGAATTTGAGAAAAAAGACTATATTGAAATTGCTGGTATTGTGTATAAAAGTGTGTATCAACATTACCACGATAAAATGATTCGCAATGCAGAGCTGGCATTTCCGGTGATTAAAAATGTGTATGAACAACAAAAAGACTTGTACAAACGCATCCTTGTGCCTTTTACCGATGGCGTAAAAACATTAAATGTGGCTACCGACTTGGAAAAAGCGTATGAAACAAAAGGAAAACAACTTATAAACGATTTCGAAAAAAACATCACCCTTGCCATTATTGACGACGCTTGGAAAACCCACCTTCGCAAAATGGATGAGTTAAAACAATCGGTGCAATTAGCGGTACACGAACAAAAAGACCCATTGCTAATTTACAAATTTGAAGCATTTGAATTGTTTAAAGCTATGATTGAAAAAGTAAATAAAGATGTGGTTTCTTTCTTGTTTAAAGGAGAACTTCCTAATCAAGAACAAACACAAATACAGGAAGCAAGACAACGCAGAAGCAAAGAAAATCTAAAAACGCAAAAAGACGAAATACCCAATATGGATGAACGTGCAGCGCAATCTAGGGCGGCCGGAAACACACAACAAAGACAGCAAGTCACCGAAACTATTGTGAGAGACAAACCTAAGATAGGAAGAAACGATAAAGTAACCATTAAACACGTGATGAGTGGTGAAAACAAATCGATGAAATTTAAACAAGCGATACCACTTCTAGATAAAGGAGAATGGGTGCTAGTGGACGAATAAAACCTACTTTAAATTATTTAAAAACCCGAAGCAAAACTTCGGGTTTTTTATTTATATACAACTACAGTTTTTATTTTTAATCTTGGCATAAACATTGCTCCCTTTTAAATTCAAAAACGTTTTCTATATTTGTAAAAAATAAAAAGGTGAAAAAACTATTTATTTTCTTTATTTTCAGTAGCGGCTTTACTTCTTTTTCTCAGGAATTTGGAGCAAAGTTTCTCACCTTTTCTGAGGAAACGCTACCCGCTGTTTTTGTTGTTGAAAACAGTAACTTTCTGCAACTTACTAAAAAAGCAAAGTTTTCAAAAAAACTACAAGTTACCGCATCAAATTATTGGAATCCTGTAAGCATGATGGATGCTCTTAGCAATCAAGATGCTTACCTCAACCGAAAAAACTCAGTGCAAAAAGAATATACCGCAGAAAGTTTGGGATTTGCAAGACCTGCTGCCAAAGAACCAAGCATACAATTTCAAGTAAGAACACCCAACTATTCTGATGGAGATCGGGTAAAAAACACTGTTTATCAGGATGTTTCTATGCCCTTTATCTATCCCGTTTACACAAACAAAGGCCTTCGGGGTTATATCTATCCGTATAACAATTAATTTAGTTACATATACTATGGCATTAAATTTATCTAAGCACTTGCCCAACAAACATTTCTTTTCTATTTTTTTATTGCTTATTTTTAAAATTAAATTACACCCACGCTCCTTATGAAAACCAGTATAAACATTTTCTTCTTTTTTGTGATATTGCTTCTTGGCGCATGTAAAAGCGAAACAAAAGATAAAATACAAGATGGCAGAATGTGTTTTGCTTCTTCTGAAAAAGGAATAACCTCGGTTATTGCACTAGAAATAGAAGGAAAGGAAGTGCTAGGCACCTACATTATTGAAAGTATCGGAAAAGACAAAACCGAAGGTGATTTTTTTGGAAACCTAAAAGACAACGTCATAAAAGCAACTTTTGACTATTGGATAGAAGGACAAAATCAGATGGAAGAAATAGAGTTAACCCTATTAAAAGACAAAATTCAAATAAAACGACCCGGTCAAGTGGAAATAAATGGCGAAATGTTTGACAGAGATAGTGGCAAAGAAACTACAACAGAAATCACAAAAACCAATTGCAACGATGTCTCCAAGGAGATGGACTAATTTTTATGGTAATATTCTTTTTATAACCGTATGATACAGTTCAAAATCGATTAAATTATTATGTTCTGCTCCTGAAATTTCGATAAACTCTTTCTGTTTAGAAGGCGCACTATCAAACAATCGTTTTCCGGAGGCAAAAGGCACAACTTTATCTTCTGTGCCATGAAACACTACTAAATCACAATCAACTTGTTGCATTAATTGGTTGGTTTCAAACGAATATTTCAACAAATAATCTATCGGAAAAATAGGAAATCGTTTTTTAGCCACCGAATGCAAATTGTAAAAAGGCGTTTCTAAAATAAGCATTTTCGGTCGATTGGATGCTGCAACAGCTGTTGCAAACGTTGTTCCTAAAGAACGTCCATAAACGATTATAGACGATTCTGCATAGTTTTCAAGCAAATAGGTATAAAATAGTTGGGCATCTTCATAAAGTGCTTCTTCACTTAATTTGCCTGTACTTTTTCCATACGTGCGATAGTCCATTACTAATACATCGTAGTTGTACTGAATAAAATAGGAAGTTATTTCACCCCAACGAGATAAATTGCCAGAATTACCGTGAAAATAAAGAATGACCCCTTTAGGATGTTCTGTTTTAAAATGAATGGCGTTTAGAATCGCACCATCTTTAGCCGTAAGATTTATTTCTTCAAAAGGTTGGGTAAAGGAATACGCATATTCCTGTGGTAAATCGGTTGGTAAAAAGATTAGTTTTTCTTGAAAAATGGTAATAGAAGCTAAAAGCATAGAGTAAATTAAGAGCACCGCAAAAATAATTTTTTTAACCATTAAATTTAGATTTTTTTGCGCTGTGTACTACAGAAAAACTGCTTCCTTCTAAATTCACTTTTTCTTTAATGGAATGAATAATTTCCCCCAGCATTTTATGATAGGATTCAAAGTTGTTTAAATTTTTATGTCCACCGCCTATAACTGCATAAAGTCTTGTGTTTTTAGGATTTAGTTGCGAAAGTTTGATACTGCTTTTAAAAGGAATCAAGCCATCTTTTGTACCGTGAATAATATGAATAGGGCATTTTACATATTTTATCCATTTGTAGGTAGGTAATGGATATTTCATCAAAAGCGAAAGCGGCATAAAAGGCATATAACGGGCAGTTACTTTGGTTAAACTATAATAAGGGGCATCTAGTATAAGCATACGTGGATGGTTTTGGGAGGCAAGTTTTGTAGCAAACCCAGATCCTAAAGACCTTCCGTAAAGTATAATATAGCGTTCTAAAACCTTTTCCTTTATTTTATCATAAACGATTTGCAAATCCTTTTGAATGGCTTTTTGAGAGCGTCTTCCAGTACTTTTACCAAAACCCCGGTAATCGAGCATAATAACTTCAAAACCATGACGGGTAAAATCTACTGCAAATTTTCCCCAACCTTTGATACTTTTAGAATTTCCCTTCAAGTAGAAAACAATCCCTTTTGGGTGGTCCACCTTAAAATGTAACCCGTTGATAACAGCACCATCTTCGGTTTCTAAATTATATTCCTCTACCCGCTGGTTTTCATAATAAAATTGAAAATCTTTGGAAAGTTTTTCGGGCTTAAATAAAAAGTAATCTTGCACATAGTAAAGCACAAGACTAATACTCAAGTAAACTACTAGAATAAGTATAAATATGTATAAGCAATAAGGCATAAGGTTGATTGCAGATAGACCAAAGTACAAAAAAATCTTTTTGAAAAGACAAACTTCAAAATCTATATTAACATAATGTTATTTCAAACCTATAAATACCCCACAAAATAAATTATTTGACCAGTTTTATTTGCATATTCCCAGATACAGAAGTGATTTTACAGATATAAATTCCATTTTTCCATGAATCAACAACTATAACAATTGCTGAAGCGTTAGAAGTAGAAGAAATAACTTCTTTGCCGTAAAGATCAAAAACGCTATACCTAATGGTTAGATTTGTTTTGTTGTGAAGCAGAAATTTTGCGTTTTTTGCAACGGTGTTTTCAAAATAAACAATTGTATTAAATAAGTCATCTGCTACGGAAAGTATATCAAAAAAATAAATGTCTGAAATTAGAATGCAGGTTTCTACTCCTTGAAATGTAACTTCTACGGTATAATTGCCTGCGGTTATAGGAGAATAGAAAAATGTATTTGCTCCGGCAATTTCGGTACCTTCTAAAAACCATTGATAATTTGTTCCATTTTCTGTAGTGAATAAGGTGCCGTCCGTTTCCACAATAGATACCGCATCTCCTGTTATGGTAAAAGATACAGGAACACCACTGGATAACCATTGATTAGGACATTGGGGATACGAAACTTCCAGAATATAGGACCCAGCCTCTGATACTTCATAAAAATCCTGTGTGCCTTCCTGCACAATAACCCCGTCTTTGTACCATCTAAAATTTTGGGGGCCACCAAAAGCATTAGAAATTATGGAAGTTTCCCCAAAACATAAATTGGTATCTGGACTATGGGATATGGCAGGTGATAAAAACACCCAAGTATCAAACATGATATCGTTAGAATTTTCTGTACAACCGTTATCCGTTATGGTAACAAAAATGTAGGCAAAACCTAAATCGCCTGCTACAATGCTAAGTGTATTATTGGTTTCACCTGGAAAATTTGTGGGAGTACCTGAGGTATTAAATTTGTATTTCCACTGGTAGGCATCAAAGCCGGCGGGAGCTGTAAAAACAATAACTTGATCTGAACATTGTACTTGGTTTCCGCCACTTAAATCAGGAATTGAAGTGATGGTACTATCAAAACTACATTGCGCAGACATTACATTTCCAGTAAAAAACAGAACTATAAAAAGTAAAAGTGTTTTCATACGGTTTAGTTTTAGTTTCTTTAAAAAAGTTAACAATAAAGTTAAAGAAAAATAGCTAATTCTCTTAAACAAAAAAAAACGAAAACTTTATTGGTTTTCGTTTTTCAAATTATATAAAGGCAATACGTTTTATTTAGGATGCATAAAACGTTGTTTAGCTAACAATTGTTCCTTGGTTTCCACATGGTTTTCATCTGGAATACAACAATCTACAGGACATACTGCAGCACATTGTGGTTCATCGTGAAAGCCAACACACTCAGTGCATTTATTAGGCACAATATAATATACTTCATCGCTTAAAGGAGTTTGAGCCGCATCAGCATCTACTTCTTCTCCATTCGTTAGTACTACTTTTCCATTTAAATCTGTACCGTCTTTATAACGCCAATCGTCTGCACCTTCATAAATTGCGGTATTTGGGCACTCGGGTTCGCAAGCTCCACAGTTTATACATTCATCTGTTATGATAATTGCCATAGCTTTTTCTATTTCTTTGTGTAAATTTGCGCAAAAATAACGCCAAAACATTTCTTAACCAAATTGCATGATGACATTAACAGAACGAAAGAACGCTTTTATCGCTTTAGCAAAATTTATAAGCCAATTTACCTCAGAAACTCCGGTAAAAAAAAGAGATCTTCCATACAATGATTCTTTTTATGAAGGCATGCTTGAAACAATAATGGTAGCAGAACATCATAACGCATGGTTTACCAATGAAAACATACGGTTTGCATTAAAAAGCTGGGCAGAGGCTTTACAAGAAAACTCACTAATTTGCTGGCTACAAGCATACAACCTTGAAGGTATTCAGCAAAAAAGAGTAGCAATCATCATGGCTGGTAATATTCCTTTAGTAGGTTTTCACGATTTTATTTCTGTTTTACTCTGTGGACATCAAGTTTTAGTTAAGCAATCGTCCAAAGACAAGCAACTTTTGCCCTATTTAGCAAAGTATCTTGAAAAAGTAGAACCAAAATTTATAGGAAAAATACATTTTACCGAAGAACGACTTGAAAATTTTGATGCTATCATTGCAACCGGCAGCAACAATACAGCTCGTTATTTTGATTATTACTTTAGCAAGTATCCGCATATTATTAGAAAAAACAGAAATTCTGTTGCCGTCCTTACTGGAAAGGAAACTCCTGAACAATTAAAGGGTTTGGCAGAAGATATTTTCAGATATTACGGTTTAGGCTGTAGAAATGTTTCAAAGCTTTTTGTGCCAGAGGGCTACAATTTTGATGCTTTTTTTAATGCCATTTTTCCTTGGAATTTTCTAGTAAACAAACAAAAATATGCCAACAATTATGATTACAACAAAGCGGTTTATTTAATGAGTTTATTTCCTCTATTAGACAATGGTTTTTTGATGTTAAAAGAAGATAGCGCCTACTCCTCTCCCATTGCTACCGTTTTTTATGAATACTACACTTCTTTTGAAAATTTAAAACCCAAAATTCAACAAGAGACCGCAAACATTCAATGCGTTGTAGCCTCAGGTTTTATGGATTCCGAAGTCGCTTTTGGCAAAACACAATATCCTAATTTATGGGACTATGCAGATAATACAGATACTGTTAGTTTCTTGTTGAAAATTTAATCCTAATTTTTCTAGTTTTAATCTTTAAGTCAGTAATTTAGCAGTCTGATATTTCAACACCAATTCTGGCATAAAATGAATAGGTTGAAATACCTTTAATAACCGTTAAATTTTGAGATTCCTTTGCGGGAATATGTACTTATGAAAAAACACAACTATAGTGCTGGCCCTTGTATTTTACCACAATCCGTTTTTGAAATGGCATCAAAAGCCGTTCTTAATTTTAACAATTCTGATCTTTCGTTATTAGAAATTTCGCATCGAAGTAAAGATTTTGTTGCCGTGATGGATCGCGCAAGAAGTCTTGCCTTAGAGCATTTAGGTTTAGAAGCGAAAGGATACCAAGCACTTTTTCTACAAGGGGGTGCTAGTTTACAGTTTTTAATGGTTGCATACAATCTTTTGGAAAAAAAAGCAGCATACCTCAACACAGGTACTTGGGCAAATAATGCCTTAAAAGAAGCAAAAGCATTCGGCGAGGTAATAGAAGTTGCCACCTCAAAAGAGGCAGGCTTTAATTATATTCCAAAAGAGTATAACATTCCAACAGACGTTGATTATTTTCATTGTACCAGTAACAATACAATTGTTGGCACACAAATGAAAAGTTTTCCTGCCACAAAAGTACCGATGATCTGTGATATGAGCAGTGATATATTTTCAAGAGTAATCGACTTTTCGATGTTTGATTTAATTTATGCCGGTGCTCAAAAAAACATGGGTCCAGCAGGCACCACCCTAGTGGTTATTAAAGAAGAAATGTTAGGAAAAGTAACCCGCCATATTCCTTCTATGCTGAATTACAAAATTCAAATAGAAAAAGAAAGCATGTTTAACACACCGGCAGTTTTTCCAGTATATGTTTCCATGCTAACTTTAGAATGGCTGAAAGATAATGGAGGCATAGCCACAATTGAAAAAATAAATGATAAAAAAGCGGCACTTTTATATGCAGAAATTGACAGTAACAAACTATTCAAAGGATATGTCGCCAATAAAGAAGACCGATCTACTATGAATGCTACCTTTAATTTAGTGGACGAATCTATGAAAGATACCTTTGAAGGGCTAGTAAAAGAAGCAGGTATAAACGGCTTAAATGGTCACCGAAGTGTAGGTGGTTACCGTGCCTCTATGTACAATGCATTGCCACTAGAAAGCGTTCAGGTTTTAGTAGAAGTAATGCAACACTTAAAAAGCAAAGTATAAGTAAACACAACATCATTAAACCATTAAAATACAATCGCCTTCGCGAGACAAGAAAATGAAAGTATTAGCAAACGACGGAATTTCAAAAAGTGGCATTGAAGCGCTACAACAAGCAGGATTTGAAGTAATAACCACCAAAGTTGCTCAAGAACAACTGGCAAATTATGTAAACCAACACTCTATTGATGTAGTTTTGGTGCGAAGTGCCACCACAGTTAGAAAAGAAGTTATTGACGTCTGCCCATCTATTAAAGTAATAGGTCGTGGCGGCGTTGGCATGGACAATATTGACGTGGCATATGCTCGTGAAAAAGGAATTAAAGTAATCAATACTCCGGCTTCTTCTTCGGCATCTGTTGCTGAATTAGTATTTGCACATCTTTTTACTGGCATTCGCTTTTTACACGATGCCAACAGAAATATGCCTTTAGATGGAGATACAAAATTCAACGATCTTAAAAAAGCCTATGCCAAAGGGGTGGAATTAAGAGGAAAAACACTTGGAATTATAGGCATAGGACGCATAGGCAAAGAAGTGGCTAAAATAGCACTAGGATGTGGAATGAAAGTTATAGCTTCCGATAGTTTTATAGAAAATGAAACCATTAAAGTAGAATTATTTGATGGACAAAGTTTGAAAGTAAACATCAATACCATCCCTTTAAACGATCTTCTCAAAGAAAGTGATTTTGTTACCATACACGTACCTGCACAAAAGGAATATGTTATTGGCAAAGATCAAATTGCACTAATGAAAGATGGTGCTGCTATTATCAATGCGGCACGTGGTGGTGTACTAGATGAAGTAGCATTAGTTGAGGCTTTAGACAGTAATAAATTATCCTTTGCAGGATTAGACACCTTTGAAAAGGAACCTATTCCAGAAATAAAAATATTGATGAACCCTAAAATTTCATTAACACCGCATATAGGAGCGGCTACGAATGAAGCACAAGACAGAATAGGCACAGAATTAGCAAATCAAATTATAGAAATCCTTAAATAACAAAGCCATGAATTCGATTTTAGATATCTTAAACAGTGATTTAGGAAAACAAATTGTGCAAGGAGCAAGTGCACAAACCTCAGCTTCTGAAAACAAAACAAACCAAGTAATGAGTATGGCAATGCCCTTGTTGCTTGCAGCGATGAAAAAAAACGCATCCACACCAGAAGGCGCTAAAGGGCTTCTTAATGCAATACAAACAAAACATGATGGAAGCTTAGTTAATAATTTAGGTACATTTTTTCAGGGAGGTGTTGAGGATAGTGCCCTAAAAGATGGTGCTGGAATTTTAAAACACGTTCTTGGTGGGAAGCAACCACAAATAGAAAACGCTCTCAGCCAAAAATCTGGATTAGATGCAAGTAGCGTTGCACAAATATTACAAATTGCCGCACCAATTGTATTGGGCATGATAGGAAAACAAGCTAATGAAGCAAAAGTTAACAATCAAAATGGTTTAGCCAATGTTTTAGGTGGATTACTTGATGGTAAGAAAAATACACAACAAAGCTTTCTTGAATCCCTTTTAGATGCAAACGGAGACGGAAGTGTAGTTGATGATATTGCTGGCATGGTTTTCAATGGAAAATCTGACAAAAAACAATCTGGTTTAGGCGGACTTTTAGGAAGATTTTTAAAAAAATAAAAATAAAACGAAAACACTTTATCTAAAACTGTGTTTTCATTTTTTTAAACTTTCAAAATAGTTCCCTTTTCTTTCCAAAATCAGTATCTTTGAATGATATGAAATATTCTGTATCTATACTTGTTATTTTTTTCTTACTCTTTAGCTGCGATTCTACAAAAAATACAGTAAAATCCAATGGAGATTTGCTTTCTATTGCCGCATCTGATACACTACGCATAGCAAATGACAGCATAGAATATGAAATCATCATCATAGAACCAGGTTTTAATTCTTGGCTTATCTCACAACCTCCTAAAACGTTTTATGGCATCGATTATTTAGAAACCAGAAATCAAATTTATGTTTCGGAATACAACCGAAGGGTATATTCACCTGGATTTTCTAAACGATTATACGAACAAGAAATTAATTATGACCCAAATGTTCGTTATGGACTGGAAGTGAATTACCTTTTATTTAATTACTTCAACTATTTTGAGGTCACCTACAAGCAAAAACTTCGATGAAAAAATTAAAAGCACGTTGGGGCATTTCTTCCAATTGGCAGTTACTTACTATACTTATTGTATTTAGTATCACAGGAAGCACAGCGGCTAAATTGGGTGAACCTTTAACATTACTTTTAGGAATTTCTAAAGACTTTTGGTTATTTTGGCCTATTAGAATTTTACTTCTATTTCCAACCTATCAAATAATTTTATTGATAGTGGGTTGGTTATATGGTGAAATTGCATTCTTTTGGGCCTTTGAAAAGAAAATGCTTAAAAGATTTGGTTTTAAAAATCTCAATTAAATTTTATGAAGGAACAAAAAAACACGATAGCAAAAAAAATACTTCCTGCAATTCTTGCTATTGCTTTGCTTTTTCCTTCCATCATCAATTTTGTACATGCCTATAGTCATGACAAACACCAGCATTGCACCGAAATGGGCACCCTGCATTTTCATAAAAAAGACTTAGACTGTCAGCTTTGCGATTTTCACCTTACTCCTACCATACTCCTTTCTTTTTCTGAAGAAACTGCTATAATAACACAACTCTTTAGTATTTCTTTTTCTTCCTATATATTGCTTTTTAGCAATTATGACCAACTGCATTATAATTTACGTGGACCTCCGGCTATTTCATAAAAACCGGTTTTATTTTTTTTTAACCAATTTTTATGGTTGAAAAACAGGAGTATTCACTAAATAATTAATTAAAAATGCGATTATTATTTCTATTATTATTTTTTACTTCTCATGCATTCCCTCAAATATGTTCAGAAATTATAGAAGGAAGTGTTGAGGATTTTCATGACGGCAGTAAACTCATTGGAGCCACCATAGTCGTTGTTGGAATTGAAAAATTCACACAAACCGATTTAAACGGAAACTTTCGATTAGAAAATATTTGTCTTGGCACCTACACCTTGCAGGTTTCTCATCCTGAATGTTCAACCAAGATAGTTCAGATAACAGTACCATATAATGGAAAACTCACGATAAAGTTAGAGCATCATCTTGAAGAATTAGACCAAGTTACTGTTAAAGGTAGCGCAGGAATTGACCACGTCACTACCCAACTGGAAAACAAAATAGGTAGAGACCAATTAGAAAGTTTAAGTTTTGTAAATCTCGGTGACGCTTTAAAATTACTGAGTGGTGTTTCCTCATTAAATACTGGAAGCACTGTTGTAAAACCTGTTATTCAAGGTTTACATAGCAGTCGGGTGGTAATTATGAATAATGGTGTACGTATGCAAGATCAAGAATGGGGAGCAGAGCATGCACCAAATGTTGATTTAAATAGTGCAGGAAGCATCTCTGTAATTAAAGGAGCATCGGCTTTGCAATATGGAGGTGATGCAGTAGGCGGAATTGTTTTAGTGGAACCTGAAAGAATAATTAAAAAAGACTCGTTGTTTGGAAAAACAATTCTTACGGGAGCCACAAATGGCCGCGGTGGAACGCTAACCTCTTCCATTACTAAAACCTATAAAAATGGTTGGTATGCAGGCGCTCAAGGCACATTAAAACGATTTGGCGATTTTGAAACACCTAACTATGTGCTAAGCAATACCGCAATGTTTGAAAAAGACGCCTCTTTTCGTTTTGGCGTAAATAAATTTACCTATGGTTTTGAAGGCTATTATTCCTTTTTTCAAAATGAATTAGGAATTCTAAGAGCATCCCATATTGGTGGAGCCGATGATCAATTCAGGGCAATAACAAGTAATCGACCTTTGGTTATTAATGATTTTACGTATGCCATTGACAATCCAAAACAGGAAGTTACACATCATTTAGCAAAAGTAAAAATTTTTCGCAGAATTACTAATTTTGGAAAACTAGAAGCCCAATACGATTTTCAGTTTAACAACCGATTAGAGTTTGATGTTCGTCGAGGTGGCAGAGGCGATAAACCGGCGGTTGATTTAGAACTTACCACCCACTCCTTTACTTCAGACCTCAGCTTTGATGCGCATCCTAAACTGAAAGGAAATACAGGTGTTTTATTGCGCTACCAAAACAATTATGCCAACCCAGAAACTGGCGTACGCAGACTCATACCTGATTATGATAAACTAGATGCCGCAATTTATGCCTTAGGAAAATATCAAGTAAATGATTTTTGGACACTAGAAGCCGGGTTTCGTTATGATTATAACCATATTGACGCCAATAAATTTTATAGAAAATCGCTATGGCTAAGCAGAGGTTATGACATAGAATTTTCCGAAATTGTGGTGGAAGATTTTGGAAACCAAATACTTACCAATCCGGTATTTAATTACCATAACTTTTCAGGAACTGCTGGCTTTAGTTATTCGTTTTTGAAAAACTACAAACTTCTTGCCAATTATTCTCTAGCTACCCGAGCACCAAATCCTTCGGAATTGTTCAGTGAAGGTTTACACCATTCGGCTTCCAGAATTGAATTAGGAGATATTCGATTTACACAAGAAATTGCTAATAAATTTTCAGTAGCCTTAGAAAAGAAAGAAGATAATTTTAGCTTTACCCTAAATCCTTATTTAAACAATATCCAAAATTTTATTTTGTTAGAACCCATTGGAATTGAACAAACCATACGTGGAAATTTTCAAGTATGGGCGTTTAGGCAAACAGATGCTACCCTTTTTGGAATAGATATAGATGCGTTTGTAAAACTAGATAATCATTTTTCAGTAAACACAAAATTTTCTTTAGTGAAAGGAAACGACACAAAAACTAATGAAGCCTTGATACAAATGCCTCCAGCTAATCTGGCAACCTTTTTTCACTATAAAAATGAGAAATGGAAAAACTTAAATATATCTTTAGAAAGTAATTATGTGTTCCGGCAAAACGAGTATCCAGAAACTAATTTTGAATTGTTTTTGCCTAGTACAAACTCTTTTGTTATTGTAGATTTAAGCACCCCTCCTGATGCTTACCATTTATTTCATTTTAATGCCGATGCAGATTTTAAAGTATTGGATAAATCAGTAATCAATATAGGTCTTACCATAAACAATATTCTAGATACAGAATACAGAGATTATCTTAACCGACTTCGTTATTATGCAGATGACTTAGGAAGAAACATTATAGTACGATTAAAAATGAATTATTAATCTTTAAAAACAAACCCATATGAAAATTTTAAAAATAATAGCACTATTCTTTACCGTTACACTTTTTTTAAACTCCTGTTCAAATAACGACAATGGTGGAAACCCAATAAATGAAGAAGAACTAATCACCACCATTAGAATTACTTTAGTTACAAACCAAGGTCCTAATGTTGTTTTAGAATACCGCGATTTAGATGGCGATGGACCAAATGCGCCTATAATTACAAGCAGTAGCGATCTATTAGCAAACGCTACCTATATTGCATCTATGGTAATATTAAATGAAACAGAAAGCCCCGCCGTTGATATTACTTTAGAAATAAAAGAGGAAGACATTGCACACCAATTCTTTTATCAAGTGGATAGCGGTTTGAATATTTCAAACATCACCTATTTGGACCAAGATGAAAATGGAAACCCTCTTGGTCTAGAATTTAGCTTTCAAACAGGGGAGCCTAGTGTTGGAAATATGACCATCACCTTGCGTCATGATTTGGATAAATTTGCCCAAGGTGTTAGCAATGGAATCCTAACAAATGCAGGTGGAGACACCGATATTAGCGTTACTTTTCCATTGGGAATTCAATAGTTTTTATACTTAAAATAGAGAAGCCTTAAATTAAGGCTTCTCTTATTTTAAAATTTCTACTTCTACTGGTTCGGAAAAAATACTTTTTTTACCCTTCCACACAAATACATATAACCAAGTTAGTGTAAACGTAGGTATAAGATCTAAACCGGGGGATAATTCTTCAAGAAAAACAAGTACAGAGGCAACTTTACCTTTTGTTCCAGAATACATTTTAGTCATTTGCGAAGCAGCAATAGGAGCCCAAATAAGGTCTAAAAAGGGTCCAACCACAGGAATAAAATAACTTATCATCCCAATTAGATCGTATAAAACACCTTTTCTTAAAAGTTTATATTTTGTATTCATTACGTGAGTTTTCAGTATTTTGCTTACCACTTCATAACGCAATAAATGTTTCAAAATTATTTTACTTTTCTATAAGTTTTAAAAATTCATTTCTGGTTTCGCTTTTTTTAAATTCACCAGTAAATGCTGAGGTTGTAGTGGACGAATTCTGCTTTTGCACACCACGCATCATCATACACATGTGCGAAGCCTCTATAACAACTGCTACACCTTTCGGTTTTAAAGTATCCTGAATGCAATCTAAAATTTCCTTTGTAAGTCGTTCTTGTACTTGCAATCGCCTAGCAAAAACATCTACAACTCTTGGTATTTTACTCAGCCCAACAATATGTCCATTAGGAATATAGGCGATATGTGTTTTTCCAAAAAATGGTAACAAATGATGTTCACATAACGAATACAATTCAATATCTTTTAGGATAACCATATTGTCATAATCTTCCTTAAACATGGCACTTTCTAATATTTGTGCAGCATTCTGATGATACCCTTGTGTTAAAAACTGCATGGCTTTTGAAGCACGCTCGGGTGTTTTTAAAAGACCTTCTCTCTGGGAATCTTCTCCCAAAGATTGAATAATTTCATAATAATTTCTGCTTAATTCCTCGGTAATAGGGTTACTATACTCTTCTATACTTGAATATAAATTCATAAATTGCTTTTTAATTTGTCGGTAAATTGCTTTTTAAGTTTTTCTAACTTTGGTACTATAACATATTGGCAATACCGTTGAGCAGAATTTTCGTTGAAATAATTTATATGTTCTGGCTCTGCATCATAAAAAACAGTAAAGGGTGTAACTTCAGTAACCAGTTTGTTTTCAAAAACCTGCCTTTTATCTAAAGCGTCTATATATTCAAACGCTTTCTTTTTTTGTATTTCTGAATGATAAAATATAGCACTCCGGTATTGTGTGCCTTTGTCATTTCCCTGTTGGTTTAACGTAGTAGGATTGTGCGTGGCAAAAAAAATAGACAGCAATTCTTCAAAAGTAACTTTACCGTTTTGAAAATGTATTTCAATGGCTTCTGCATGACCTGTCTTTCCTGTACAAATTTCGCGGTAAGTAGGATTTTTGATAGTGCCTCCTGTATAGCCAGAAACTACTTTTTCAACGCCATCAATACGTTGAAAAACTGCTTCGGTACACCAAAAACATCCTCCTGCAAAAGTGGCAACCTCTTTAGTATTAAAAACCATAGAATAAAATGTTTAACAAATGTATAATATATCTAAACAAAATAAGTTCTATTTAACGTTTTGTTAGTACAATTACAAGATGCCATATTTTAGTTTTAGTCTATTCCTCTTTTAAAAATCCTTTTATGACCATCTGTTTTGAAAGATTTTCTATTGTTTTTGTACAAACAAATAAGTACTTTCACCACGTAAAATAAAATGATGATAAAAGCAACAAATATTCATAAATACTATGCTGACTTACACGTTTTAAAAGGTGTTTCCTTGGCGGTTACTAAAAGTGAAATAGTGTCTATTGTTGGTGCATCAGGAGCCGGTAAAACGACCCTTTTACACATTTTAGGCACTTTAGACACAGCTTCAAAAGATTCTGGTGATCTTATCATAAATGATACGTCTATAAACCGTTTAAACCGAAAAGAATTAGCAAAATTTAGAAATGAAAATATTGGATTTATTTTTCAATTTCATCAACTTCTGCCTGAATTCACGGCACTAGAAAATGTTTGTATTCCTGCATTTATTAAAAGAACGAGAAAACCTGAGGCAGAAAAAAAAGCAAAAGAACTGCTGCATTTTTTAGGGCTTTCACACCGCACAAAACATAAACCTAATGAACTTTCTGGAGGTGAACAACAGCGTGTTGCTGTGGCAAGAGCATTAGTTAATGACCCATTAATTATCTTTGCTGATGAGCCAAGCGGAAATTTAGATAGTGCATCGGCAGAGAATTTACATAATTTATTTTTTCAGCTTCGGAAGGAATTTGGTCAAACCTTTGTTATTGTTACTCATAATGAAGAACTGGCAGATATGGCAGACCGAAAGTTAGTGATGAGTGACGGAAACATCCTTTCCTTTTAAATTAATAAACTAAGTGTACACTTGAAAAATTGTGATGTTAATGACCTAAAAGACTTTCTTGACCAAAAAGTTATACAATACAATTCCACCGCCTTTATTGATAGTGATCCCATCCAAATTCCACATCAATTTTCGCTAAAAGAAGATATTGAAATAGCAGGATTTTTAGTTGCCACCATTTCTTGGGGAAATAGAAAAAGCATCATCACTAATGGCAACAAGCTCATCAATAGGATGGGAAATTCGCCTTATGACTTTGTTAAAAACCACACTAAAAAAGATCTAGATAAACTGTATCCTTTTGTACACCGAACCTTCAACAGTATCGATTTAGAGTACTTTATACAAGCATTACAAAACATTTATAAAAACCATGAAGGTTTAGAAGCTGTTTTCGCTTCGCACTCAGAACCAATTTCCACCCAAAAAGCCATACATGAGTTTAAAAAAGTGTTTTTTAGTTTACATCATCCGGCACGAACAACAAAGCATATTTCGGACCCTTCAAACAATTCGGCCGCAAAACGCATCAATATGTTTTTACGGTGGATGGTTAGAAACGATGCAACCGGAGTGGATTTTGGTATTTGGAAAAGCCTTCAGCCTTCACAACTCTCCTGCCCTTTAGATGTTCATAGCGGCAATGTTGCTAGAAAACTTGGATTGTTAAAACGCAAGCAGAACGATGGGAAAGCGCTTTTAGAGTTGGACACTTCCTTGCGAAAACTGGATGCAAAGGACCCTGTAAAATATGATTTTGCATTGTTTGGATTAGGGGTTTTTGAAAAATTTTGAAAAGGAATATCAAGTTTCTCCATAAATAGTAAAAAAGTAACGCGGCATTTTTTATCTTTGAAAAATCATTTTTGAAATGCAATTTAAACACCCAGAGTTACTCTTCGCCTTATTTTTACTAATAATACCTGTTCTTATTCATTTATTTCAGTTGCGTAAGTTTCAAAAAACGCCCTTTACTAATGTAAAATTTTTAAAAGAGGTAACCCTCCAAACCAGAAAGAGTTCACAGTTAAAAAAATGGTTGGTTCTAATTAGCAGGCTTTTAGCACTAGCATGCATTATATTTGCTTTTGCGCAACCCTTTATTGCATCAGAATCTGCTTTAAAAACAGATAAAGAAACCGTTATTTATTTAGACAATTCTTTTAGCATGCAGGCCAAAGGAGAAAAAGGTGAGTTGCTTAAAAGAGCTACTCAAGAACTTTTTGAAAATACCAATATTCCGGAAATGGTTAGCTGGTTTACAAATACTTCTTCCTACTCCAACTCCAAAAAAGAAAATTTTAAGAGTGAAATTTTAGAAACCGAGTATAGCGCAAATCAAATTCCTTTAGAACAAATCCTGTTAAAAGCTGAAAATTTATTTTCAAAAAAGGAAACCTCGGAAAAAAACCTAATTTGGATTTCAGATTTTCAAGGGCAAGAAAAATTTCCGGATGCACTTGGCAAGAATCTGAAAATTTCCACAGTGCAATTAAAACCAATCAACAAAAACAACATATCTATAGACAGTATTTTTATTTCCTCAGTATCTTCGGATGCCATTTTCTTAACCGCTCAATTAACCAATTATGGAAGCGAACTAGAAAATATACCAGTTTCTCTTTTTAACGAAGAAATATTAGTAGCAAAAACATCGGTTGATTTTTCTTCCTCCTCTACTGTAAATGCCACGTTTGAATTAAATAATACTTCTGAATTTAAGGGTATAGTTTCCATTACAGACCAAGTATTACTTTTTGATAATGAATTATATTTTAATATCAACAAAAAAAATAAAATTAAAGTGCTTTCCATTAATGAAGCAGATGCAACATATTTACAAAAAATATATACCCAAGGCGAATTCGATTTTGTATCACAACTCATTAATCAGTTAGACTTTAACCTTATTTTACAGCAAAATACAATACTTTTAAACGAATTGGAAAACATTCCAAACTCCTTACAAACCGTATTAATTTCCTTTGTGGATAACGGTGGCACTTTAGTAATTATCCCTTCTGAAAAAGCAGAGATTAATTCCTATAACCAGCTTTTTAAAGTATTAAATTTAGGTGTATTTTCAAAAAAAGTAGAACAAGAAAAACAAATAACCACCATACATTTTTCACATCCTATTTATCAAAATGTGTTTGACAGCCAAGTAACAAATTTTCAATATCCGAAAGTAAATTCCTTTTACCCCGTTTCTGGAAACACTATCAAAGTCCTTTCCTACCAAGATGGTAATGGATTTTTACTGCAACATAAAACGAGTTATGTATTTACAAGTTCTATCCGAACAGAAAATTCCAATTTTAAAAATTCACCACTAGTGGTACCCACACTTTATAGCATAGCAAAAAATAGTTTACCCTTACCTGATTTATATTTCAACATAGGCGAAGAAAACCATTTTGCAGTAGCTATTCAACTTCCACAAGATCCTATTTTAAAACTGAAAAATAAAGAAGTAGAATTCATTCCCTTACAGAAAAACACTTCTAATAAAGTAACAATCACCACTACCGATATGCCATCAAAAGCAGGTATATATAGTGTTTATGATAAGGCCCTAGAAATAGAAAATGTAAGTTATAACTATTCTCGAAAAGAAAGTGATTTACGATATTTAGATGCCACAAAATGGCTGGGTACTGAAAATTACAACTCTGTAGATTCTCTTTTTGAAAAAGTGGCACAAGACGATAGCATTCATAATTTTTGGAAATGGTTTGTTATTTTTGCATTATTATTTTTAGTTATTGAAATGTTTCTTTTAAAACTACTTAAATGAATATACTACTAAAATCGGTTACCATTGTGGACACGATGAGTCCACACCATACAAAAAAACGAGATATTTTAATAACCAACGGCATTTTTGAAAAAATTGCACCAAAAATCGAAAATCCAAACCATAGAAAAGAAATTAATTTAGACAACCTGCATATTTCACAAGGGTGGTTTGATAGCAGTGTAAGTTTTGGCGAACCAGGTTTTGAAGAAAGAGAAACCATACAAAACGGATTAAAAACCGCTGCATGGGGTGGTTTTACTGCAGTTGCTGTAAATGCAAATACCAATCCGGTAATTGATAGTAAAGCAGATATCCAATATATCACCTCTAAAGCCAGTAATAATGCGGTTTCTCTTTATCCAATTGGCGCATTAACTAGCAATGGAAATGGCGTAGATTTGGCAGAACTTTTTGATATGAAAAATGCAGGAGCCGTAGCCTTTTATGATTACCAAAAACAAATTAAAAATCCAAATCTTTTAAAAATTGCACTTCAATATGCTCAAGATTTTGATGCACTAGTAATTGCTTTTTCACAGGAAAATGATATTGCTACCAACGGGGTAATTAATGAAGAAGAAAGCAGCACAAAATTAGGATTAAAAGGCATCGCAGCACTAGCGGAGGAAATCGATATCAACAGAAATATTTTTATAGTTGAATACACAGGCGGTAAATTGCACATCCCTACTATTTCTACAAAAAAAAGTGTATCCTTACTGCGAGAAGCAAAAAGCAAAGGTCTTGATATTACGTGCAGTGTTTCTATAAACAATTTAATACTTACAGATGATGCTTTACTAGATTTTAATTCAAATTTAAAAGTATTGCCACCACTTCGCACAAAAGAAGATATAAAAGCATTAATAAACGGATTAAAAGACGGTACTATTGACGCCGTAACAAGCGACCATAACCCCATAGACATTGAGCACAAGAAAATTGAATTTGATCATGCCATGTTTGGAAGCATTGGATTAGAGAGTTGTTTTGGTGCCTTAAACAGTATTTTCACCACAGAAGAAACAGTCACATTTTTAAACCGATTAAAAGGGCGTTTTTCTGTGCCATTTACTCCAATAAAAGAAGGAGAAACCGCAAACATAACCTTATTTAACCCAGAAAAAGAATGGATTTTTAAAAAAAATGACATCCTTTCTACTTCTAAAAATGCAGCTTTACTTGGTTGTAATTTAAAAGGAAAAGTGTATGGCATTTATGCCAATAAAAAATTAATTTTACACAAAAAAAATAATGCCTAACCAACAAGAAAAGACAATTGCATTAATAAGTTATCTAACTTTCATAGGCATCATTATTGCTTATTTTATGAATAAAGATGTACGGTCAGCTTATGCCACTTACCACATAAAAACGATGTTTGGGCTTGTTATTCTATTATTTATTTCGGTGGTGACACAAGCTGAAATCCATTTATTTACGGGTGAAATTATACTTTTAATTTCCTTTATTTTATGGGCTATTGCTATTTTTCATGCCATGCAAGGAAAAAAAGTAGTCTTTCCTTACTTTAGTGAAAAGTTTCAAGAATGGTTTACTTTTTTAGATTAAAATTTCTTACTTTTAAACTAACTAACCATTAATTTTTCTAATCATGGAAAATACAAGCGTCAACGACGGAAAAACAGTTGCTATTATCGCCTATCTTTGGTTGATAGGATGGGTTATTGCTTTATTATTACACAATGGAAATAAAACTACATTCGGTGCATTTCATGTACGCCAATCGCTTGGCATTATGATTCTTGGAATACTCGTTTGGATGTTAAATTTAGCACTTGCTATACTAAGTATATCCTTGCTAGGTTGGATTTTTTCTATTGCAATTTTAGTATTATGGGTTTTAGGTCTCCTAAGTGCTATTCAAGGCGACCAAAAACCAATACCTGTTTTGGGAATGCAATTTCAAGTCTGGTTTAAAAATATTGGATAACTAAAAATTAAAATTCTAAAATTTGCCGCTATTCTAAAAGAAAGCGGCAAATTTTTTTAAAACAAAAAACATGAAGAACCATACATTAAGCTTACAATATCTAATCAAAGCTCCTAAAAACACAAATAAAAAAGCACCTCTATTGCTTATGCTACATGGCTATGGAAGTGATGAAAAAGATTTATTTTCCTTTGCTCAGGAATTGCCTGAAGATGTATTCATTGTTTCAGCAAGAGCTCCTTTTGTTATAGAACCTGTTGGTAATGCTTGGTATGCAATACATTGGAATACAACTACCGAAAAATTCAGCGATACCGAGCAAGCAAAAAAATCAGTTGCGCTTATTGCAAATTTTATAGATGAACTTATAACAAATTACCCTATTGATAAAAACAATGTTTCATTACTAGGCTTTAGTCAGGGCAGCATATTAAGCTATGCTGTTGCCTTAAATTTTCCGGAAAAAATAAAAAATGTGGTTGCCTTAAGCGGTTATATACAAGAAGACCTTTTGCCAAAAGATATTCAAACAAAAAATTATTTGCATTTAGATTTTTATTGTTCTCACGGAAGTGTAGATCAAGTAATTCCGGTTGCTTGGGCAAGAAATACAAAACCATTTTTAGACCACTTAGGTATTAAAAACCAATATAGTGAATTTCCGGTAGGACATGGTGTAGCACCACAGAACTTTTTTGAATTGAAGGCGTGGCTAGAAAAAAGAATATAAAAATTAGCCCTCTAATTAAAATTAATTTGCCGGATATAAGAACGAACCAATTGTATTTAAGGTTAATTCCTTTTTTTCATTCAAATCAAATTGAAGGAGCATTTCGCCCCAATAAGTACCATCTGTAAAATCTGCAATTAGCCATTTGTGGTTTAAAAATCGCACTTTGTTAATTTTCATAGAAGCTACGATTCCTTCATAAGGCACTAACGGGTTATTTCCTTCTGTGGTATTTTGTTTGTAAATTTCATCTGTAACCAAATTTTCAATTTGATTTGCTTCATAGCCTAAGGCTTCAAAATAGGACATCGCATTTTCATTACCCTCTAAAGTAAAATAATTTAAATCTGAGTTTTTTGTATCTAATATCTTGATTTCAGATTCAGAATTTGCTAATTTTACCTTCAAACTTTCCATTTTTTCTTCCTGATTTTCATATATTTTTTTCTGATTCACGTACATAAAAAGTAACATTAAAACCGAAAAAATAAACAGATACATAAATATTTTATTTCGCATAATTTTTTATTTAGAACATTAAATTTTTGGGGGAAATTTAAACGGTAATTTTTAAACCATCGTATGCTAAAAACACATGTTCTGGAAGTGTTTTTTGCACTTCTTCATGAAAACCTAGCATATGACTAACATGAATCAAATAGGCTCTTTTTGGTTGAATTTCTGCGATAAAAGCCAAAGCTTCACTTAGGTTAAAATGAGAATGGTGGGCTTCTAAACGCAAGGCATTAATAACTAAAACTTCTGTCCCTTTTATTTTTGCTACCTCTTCGGGAGCAATGGATTTTGCATCGGTAATATAGGTAAAGTTTTTTATTCTAAACCCCAAAACTGGCAACCTATTATGCATAACCTCAATTGGAATAACCAATTGATTGGCAATTTTAAACGGTGTGCTTTTATTAATTTCATTTTCAATAACCGTTGGGGCTCCTGGATATTTATCTTCTTTAGCAAAAACATAATCAAATCGTTTTTTAAGCGCTGAAATAACTCTTTTATGAGCGTAAATAGGGATATCTCCTTGACGAAAAAAGTAGGGCCGTATGTCATCCAGACCAGCAATGTGGTCGTTATGTTCATGTGTAAATAAAACGCCATCTAATTTTGTACAATTTGCTTCTAGCATTTGCATTCTAAAATCGGGACCGCAATCAATGACATAATTATAATTTTCCCAAGAAATTAAAGCAGAAACTCGCAATCTTTTATCCTTAAAATCCTTGCTTTTACATACGGGATGGTTGCTTCCAATTACTGGAATGCCTTGTGAGGTTCCTGTGCCTAAAAAAGTAATATTTAAAGGTGTTAACATATATACAAAACTAAAGATATTTTTTTGTTTAGCTGTCTAAATTAGTACCTTTATGGCGAAATTAATACTTAACAGTAATGCTATGCCGGAAACAATTAATGGAGATAAAGAATTTGAACAAATTCCGTCGATAAAAAGTAAATCTCTTCGAATCAATCTTAATGAAAACATCTACGGAACTTTCGCTGAAATTGGAGCAGGTCAAGAAACCGCTCGTAATTTTTTTAGAGCTGGCGGAGCCTCTGGTACTATTGCTAAAGCCATGTCTGCCTATGACAAAGATTTTAGTGACGCAATCTACGGTGTAGAGGAAGATGGACGATATGTTACAGAAGCACGTCTAAAAAAAATGCTTTTCCATGAAATGAAACTTATGGAAGATCGTATTTCTCGAGAAAAACATCCTAACAAACTTTTCTTTGCATATGCAAATACGGTTGCAACTATAGATTTTGCTAAAAAATTTAAAGGACATGGATGGATTGGCATCAAATTTCAAATGGATCCTAACGAGGATTATAATGAAATTATTTTACATGTAAGATTCCTTGAAAATGATGCAAAACTGCAACAAATTACTTTAGGAACCCTAGGCGTTAATTTAATATATGGTGCTTATTATAAACATGATGAGCCTAGAAAATTACTCCGCTATTTGTATGACCATATTGACAAAGACCAAATTGAAATAGATATGGTTAATTTTTCAGGCCCTAGATTTGAAAAAGTAGATAACCGTTTAATGAGTTTACAACTTATTAAAAACGGGATGACCGAAGCCGTAATGTTTGGTCCAGACGGGAACAATATGTTGCCAGCTGCCGTTCTTTATAAAAAAAATATCTTAGCACTTCGCGGAAGTTTTAGGCCGGTTACTAAAGTAAATATTGACATGTATGAACGTTCCTATGATATTTTTGTCCATGAAAATAAAGTAGAAAAAGAAAACACCATTTGCCTTTTTGAAATCACCCTATCTAATTTACGCGCGGAAGGAGAAATTGATGAAGAAGATTTTATGGACAGAGCACGATTGCTTTGTTCCCTTGGGCATACTGTTTTAATTTCAAATTTTCAGGAATATTATAAACTTGTAGAATACTTTTCAAGATATACTAAAGCTCGAATGGGCCTTACCATGGGTGTCAATAATTTAATCGATATATTTGACGAAAAATATTACAGACATTTAAGTGGTGGTATTTTAGAAGCCTTTGGAAAACTATTCTTTAAAGACCTTAAAGTATATCTTTACCCGATGCAAGATGTTGTTACTGGTAAAATTACCACAAGTGATAATTTAAAAGTGCATCCACGGATGAAAGAATTGTATAAATTCTTTAAATACAATGGTAAAGTAGTAGATATTGAAGATTATAATCCTGAAGTTTTAAATATTTTTTCCAGAGAAGTTTTGCAAATGATTTCTGATGGAGATGATGGTTGGGAAGAAATGCTTCCAATTGGAGTTTCTAAAATTATAAAAGAGAAAAACTTATTTAGCCATCATGCCATAAAACAAGAAGCATCCAAATAACGGATGCTTTTTTGCTCTATTTTTAATTGGTAAAAACTAAGCTAGTAACTGCGCAGCATGGTCTTTTGTTTTTACCTTTTCAATTACTTTTTCTACCTCACCTTTTTGGTTAATAACAAATGTCATTCGGTGAATGCCTTCATACTCCTTTCCCATAAACTTTTTAGGACCCCATACCCCAAAAGTGGAAATTATCGATTTATCTTCATCTGCTAATAGTGGAAAAGGGAATTTAAATTTTTCTTTAAAATTCTTTTGCTGTTTTTCACTATCAGCACTAACACCTACTAACTCATATCCTTGTTTTTGCAATACGTTATAATTATCTCTTAAATTACAGGCTTCATCCGTACATCCTGGAGTATTGGCTTTTGGATAGAAAAAAACCACCAGCTTTTTTCCTTTGTAATCAGAAAGAGAAACCAGATTTCCATCCTGATCTTTAGAAATAAAATTTGGTACTTTGTCCCCTACTTGTAGTGTTTTCATACGTATAATGTATTTGTTTATTCATAAATTTACCTTAAAATTTAAATTGTATTCCCTTTAGAATTCTTGTATTTTTAGCTTTCTAAATATAAATAAAATGACCAAGCAAGAAAAGGTAAATTTTGTTATTGAAACGTTAAATAAAATATATCCAGATGTTCTCCTTCCTTTAGACCACAAAGACCCATATACCCTACTAATTGCCGTTTTACTTTCTGCGCAAAGCACCGATGTGCGTGTAAATTTAATCACCCCAATTTTATTTGCAAAAGCCGATAATCCTTATGATATGATAAAACTTTCGGTAGAGGAAATCCGTGAAATCATAAAACCTGTTGGTCTTTCGCCTATGAAAGCAAAGGGAATTTATTACTTATCACACATTCTCATAGACAAACACAACGGTAAAGTACCTGCTAGTTTTGAAGATTTAGAGGCATTGCCGGCAGTAGGTCATAAAACTGCAAGCGTAGTGATGTCGCAAGCATTTCATATTCCGGCTTTTCCTGTAGACACCCATATACATCGATTAATGTACCGATGGGGTTTTTCTAATGGGAAAAATGTAGTACAAACAGAAAAAGACGCAAAACGATTATTTCCAAAAAGCCTATGGAATACGTTGCATTTACAAATAATTTGGTATGGCAGGCAATATTCTCCTGCAAGAGGATGGGCTTTAGACAAAGATATTATTACCAAAACAATAGGAAGAAAATCAATACTTGAAGCATACAACAAAAAAAAGTCCCGTGTGTAACGGGACTTTTCCAAAGTTTAGTTTAGAAGCGCTTCAAACTTCCATTTATAACAATCTATAACACTTAAAGCCTTCGAATAATCAAGCAAAAATTTTACAGTTTCTGCCTTTGGGGATAAATTACTCATCGTTTCCGGTGAGATTTTAGAGTAAGTTTTTTCCATTAATGCCAATTTTGATGTTAGTGTTAATGAATAACGCATCAAAAAATCTTTTATTGTATTAATTTACTAGAACAATATTATGCTTATCAATTACTTTACGTAAATTAATTAGCGCATACCGCATTCTCCCCAATGCAGTATTAATACTCACTCCTGTTTGTTCTGATATTTCTTTAAAACTCATATCCTTATACAAACGCATAATTAGAACTTCTTTTTGATCCTCAGGTAACTCCTGAATAATTCTTCTGAGGTCATCTTCCACTTGACCTTTAATAATTTTACGCTCTATATTTAAATCATCGTCACACAAAACAGAAAAAATATTAAAATCGCCATTGTTTTCAAACTTAGGCATTCTGTTGTTTTTTCGGAAGTGATCAATGATTAAATTATGTGAGATACGCATTACCCAAGGAAGAAACTTTCCCTCCTCATTATACGCACCGCGCTTTAATGTTTTAATTACTTTGATAAAAGTGTCCTGAAAAATATCTTCCGTAACATCACGATCGTAAACTTTTGAGTAAATAAAACTATATACACGTTGTTTATGTCGTTCAATAAGATCTGATAAAGCTTTTTCGTTTCCGCTTATATATGCACTAACTAGGAATGCATCTGTAGGTGAAGTATTCATATCATTAGATTTTAAAAATGGCATAAACCCCTTAAGGATTTAAATTATTTAGTTTAAAAAGTAATGCTATGCTATAGGCTACGTTTTTGTTAGTTATTGTTAACTTGACGTAAATATAACAACAAAGAATTTACAAATGCAAATAAGTTAATTTTTTTAACATAATTTATTTTTATAAAAAACAATACTTTTCATTAATAACAGTTGCATTTTACATTACCCTACCACTTTATTTTTAAAAATATTAATAAATTTACACATACAAACACGCTTCCAAAATAGTACCTTTGTAACCTCAAAATATACTGACTGCATTGAAAATAGACGCTGTAGATCCAAAACATAACATTCTTATAAAGGGCGCCAAGCTTCATAATTTAAAAAATATAGATGTTGTTATTCCCCGAAATAAATTAATTGTAATCACAGGACTCTCCGGATCCGGAAAATCTACCTTGGCATTTGACACCTTGTATGCTGAAGGACAACGTCGATATGTAGAAAGCCTATCTTCTTATGCAAGACAATTTCTAGGCAAACTTAACAAACCTAAAGTAGATTTTATAAAAGGCATTGCTCCAGCCATTGCCATTGAACAAAAAGTAAACACAACGAACCCTCGATCTACGGTTGGCACTTCTACTGAAATTTACGATTACCTCAAACTACTTTATGCCAGAATAGGAAGAACCTACTCGCCTATTTCGGGAGTTGAAGTAAAGAAAGACAACACCCAAAATGTAATTGACTATATAAAAACCTTAGAAGAAGGAAAAAAAATTTTGCTTTTAGTTCCTATTCTTTTAGAAGAAGGAAGAACATTAACTAATAAACTAAAGACACTCGCTCAACAAGGGTACGCCCGAATTAAACATAAAAACTCCATTTTAAGAATTGAAGATTTTCTTTTAGAGTCTAAAAAAATGACGACTGAAGTCGTTCAACTTGTTGTAGATAGAATTATAACAAAAAACGAAGAAGATTTTTACAATCGCCTTGCAGATGCTCTTGAGATTGCTTTTTTTGAGGGAAAAGGGGTTTTGTTTTTGGAAAATATTGAAAATAATCATATCCGAGAATTTAATAACCGTTTTGAAGCAGATGGCATGGTGTTTTTAGAACCTAACATCCATTTATTCAGCTTCAATAATCCTTATGGAGCTTGTCCTGACTGCGAGGGTTATGGTGACGTTATAGGTGTTGATGAAGAATTAGTCATTCCTAACACTTCGCTTTCCGTTTTTGAAAATTGTATCTACCCATGGCGCGGCGAAAGTATGAGTTGGTATCGTGACCAATTGGTTAATAACGCTTACAAATTTGATTTTCCCATCCATAAACCTTGGTTTGAACTTTCGGAGGAACAAAAACAACTGGTTTGGGATGGAAACAAGTACTTTGAAGGCTTACATTCCTTTTTTAAATTTTTAGAGGAAAAAAGTTATAAAATTCAAAATCGTGTTATGCTGTCTAGGTATCGAGGCAAGACGAAATGCAATACCTGTAAAGGAAAACGATTGCGTCAGGAAGCTAATTATGTAAAAGTAGCGGGCAAATCCATTTCTGAACTAGTAGAAATACCTATAGACAAACTAGCACTCTTTTTTAAAGAAATTGAACTCCACACTTCAGATAAAGAAATTGCAAAACGATTGCTCACCGAAATTAACAACCGTCTTTCTTTTTTACAAAATGTCGGCTTAAATTACCTCACCTTAAACCGAAAATCAAATACCCTTTCTGGAGGCGAGTCACAACGTATTAATTTAGCAACATCATTGGGAAGTAGCTTAGTTGGCTCCATGTATATTTTAGATGAGCCAAGTATTGGATTACACCCAAAAGATACAGAGCGGTTAATCGGCGTATTACAAAATCTTCGGGATTTGGGAAATACTGTTATTGTAGTAGAACACGATGAAGACATTATGAAAGCTGCAAACACCATAATTGACGTGGGTCCAGAAGCAGGAAGTTATGGTGGCGAAATAGTTGCGCACGGCACCTATAAAGAAATTTTAAGACAAAATTCGCTCACTTCGCAATACCTCAATCATAGCATGCAAATTGAAGTTCCCAAAAAACGAAGAAAATCGCAGTACTTTATAAAAGTAATTGGAGCCAGACAAAACAATTTAAAAAATATAGATGTAACATTTCCATTAGCCTCCTTTGTAGCTATAACAGGAGTTTCGGGTAGTGGGAAAAGCACCCTGGTAAAGAAAATTTTATTTCCTGCTTTACAAAGACAACTTACAGGAGCCGGGGAAAAACCTGGGCAGTACACCAAACTGGAGGGAAAATATGAAAATCTGAAAAACATCGAGTTTATTGATCAAAATCCTATAGGAAGGTCCAGTCGGTCTAATCCTGTAACCTATATAAAAGCCTATGATGAAATCAGGGCTTTATTTACCAAACAAAAACTTGCTAAAATAAGAAATTACCAACCTAAACATTTCTCTTTCAATGTGGATGGAGGCAGATGTGAAACCTGCAAAGGCGAAGGAGAAGTAACCATTGAAATGCAATTTATGGCCGATGTACATCTGGAATGCGAAACCTGCAATGGTAAACGCTTTAAAAAAGAAGTCCTAGAGGTAACTTTTGAAGGAAAAAATATTGATGATGTTTTAAACTTGACTATTGACGATGCCATTGCCTTTTTCAAAACCCACGAGGAAAAGAAAGTATATAGCAAACTTAAACCTCTTCAAGACGTAGGTTTAGGCTATGTACAATTGGGGCAAAGTTCTTCTACTCTTTCCGGCGGTGAAGCGCAACGTATCAAACTGGCTTCCTTTTTAGTAAAAGGCGATACCAAGGACAAAACCTTATTTATTTTTGATGAACCCACCACCGGACTTCATTTTCACGACATTAAAAAATTATTAAAGTCCTTTGAGGCACTTATAGAAAAAGGGCACTCTATAATTGTAGTAGAACATAATTTAGACCTGATAAAATGTGCCGATTACATTATTGATTTAGGTCCTGAAGGAGGCGAAAATGGAGGCAATTTACTTGCTGCCTGCACTCCTGAAGAAATCATAAAAATTAAGGCATCCATTACCGGAGCATATTTAAAGGACAAACTTATGTAATGCTTTTATTTACAACCTGAGTTCGATTATTAAAACAGACAAATTTGATTAGAATCTACAGTTTGGTATTTTATTGAAGGTTTTTTAAGCAAGAAACTATAAGCAATTAGCTCAGAGATTAGATTTGAGAGGAAATTTCCAAAGCTACTATGTCTAGAATGCTCTATTTGACAAATATTTTTAAGTTGCCCTTATTCACGGGTTCTTCCCTTTGAAATAGCTCCAAATAAGCATCGCCAATATGGGATACAATATCACTAGCGATAAGCGATGCAAAACCTGTTTTTTCCACAGCGATATCTCCTGCACTTCCGTGTAAATAAACACCGAAGATAGCGGCATCAAGTGTTTCATATCCTTGTGAAATCAATCCAGTGATTATTCCGGTTAGCACATCTCCAGAGCCTGCAGTTGCCATTCCTGGATTTCCTGTGGTATTTACATACAATTTGTCTTGATACACGGTTATGGTATGAGCTCCTTTTATAGCAATAATCCAATTGTGCTTTTTTGAAAGTGCTTTTGTTTTTTTTAATTTATCAAAATCATCTGTCCATGTACCAATCAATCGTTCCAACTCCCCCGGATGCGGAGTCAAAACCGACATTTTAGGAACATCTTTGAGTGCCTTTGGGTTTTTTGCAAGTATATTGAGCGCATCGGCATCTATCACCATAGGATTTTTTTGTGTTTTTAGAAATTTTAAAAACCCTTTTTCAGTTCCGGCAGAAGTGCCCAATCCTATTCCAATTCCAATAACCTCCGGATGTATTGGAAATGAAAAATTGGTTATTTCATTTTCATCTGTATCGGTCAGGACCATAACTTCAGGAACAGCGGTTTGTAAGATGGTGTACCCACAAGTAGGTATGCCTGCAGTAACTTTTCCGGCTCCCACTCGCAAACAGGAAAGGGCTGCAAGTGTCACCGCTCCCATTTTTCCGTAACTTCCTCCAATAAGTAAACTATGCCCATAGGTGCCCTTGTGTCCAAATTTTTCTCTTGGCACATACATCGTTAGTATCTCTTGTTTTTGAATTAATAGTGCTTCGGTTGGGGTTTTTGTAAGATATGCTGCGTCCAAACCTATAGGCAAAATTTCCATAGATTTTGAAAAAACTCCGGTTTCCGGAAGGAAAAAAACCAATTTAGGTGCTTGAAAAGTTAGGGTAATATTCGCTTTTATCACCGCATCTTTATCGGGAGTTGGAACATCAACAAACAAACCACTAGGAATATCTATGGAAAGGATAAAAGCATTGGAAATATTCAAATATTGAATAAGATTTTTTACCCAACCCTCTAAAGGACGATTAAGTCCAATGCCAAAAATGGCGTCGATAAGGATGTCTTCTTTTTGTATTTCTGGAAAATCAGCTTCTTTTTTCAACAATGAAGGCCATAATGAAGCCATATTTTTAATTCGATTATAGTTTGTCAAAAAACAAGGTGAACGTTGATCGCTATAATTAACCACATAGCACTTTACATTATATTTCTTATGCAAAAGCATTCTTCCTACAGCCAAGCCATCTCCTCCATTATTTCCTATGCCACAAAAAATATGAATGGGCACAGAAGCACCTTGAAGCAGATTATCTAACCATATAAAAACTTGTTCAGCAGCGCGTTCCATCAAATCAATCGAACTTATTTGCTGTCTATATAAAGTTATTTCGTCTGCTTTGTACAGTTGTTTTGCTGTATATATTTTCATTATTTAATTTTAAGATATTAATAACTAGACTAAACCTAAAAATATTCATTTACGCTTTTTGATTTACAATAAAACTTTCTAAATTTAAACTATCCTACTATAAACAAATTACCACTCTAAAATACAACCATTGTTCAAAACATTCAAACATTTTAGGCATTAAGTATTTTATTTTAAATAAATTTGCTTGCGATTGAAAAACGTACAAAATTAGATTAGTAACTATTAAAATGGAGACCTCTACCGATGTAGAGGGGTTGACTATGAAAAACACAGTATTATCACACATTCATGAAGCTCTTGGAGCAAAAATGGCACCTTTTGCGGGGTATAACATGCCTATACAATATGAAGGCGTTAGCGCAGAACATCTTACAGTAAGAAATGCCGTTGGGGTTTTTGATGTATCGCATATGGGTGAATTTTTAATTCTTGGAAACAAAGCTATAGACTTGATTCAAAAAGTATGCTCTAATGATGCCTCTATTTTAAAAAATGGCAAAGCGCAATACAGCTGTTTGCCTAATGAAACTGGAGGTATTGTAGATGATTTAATTGTATATCGACTAGAGGATGAAAAATGGTTGCTTGTAGTAAATGCTTCAAACATTGAAAAAGATTGGAATTGGATATCCAAACACAATACGATGGGAGCAGAAATGCGTAATATTTCAGATAAATTTTCACTTTTAGCCATTCAAGGACCTAAAGCTGTGGAGGCGATGCAACCTTTAAGCAGTGTAGATTTAAGTAAAATTCCTAATTATAGTTTTGTAGTTGCAGATTTTGCAGGAATTGAACATGTAATAATTTCAGCAACTGGCTATACAGGCAGTGGAGGTTTTGAAATTTATTGCAAAAATGAAGAAGTAGAACACGTTTGGAATAAAGTGATGGAAGCAGGAAAGAAATTTGGCATTAAACCAATAGGTCTAGCCGCTAGAGATACCTTACGACTAGAAATGGGATATTGTCTTTATGGAAACGATATAAACGACCAAACATCACCCCTGGAAGCAGGCTTAGGATGGATTACTAAATTTACTAAAGAATTTACAAATTCAGAAGCATTAAAAAAACAAAAAGAAGATGGAGTAGCTAAAAAATTAGTTGCTTTTGAACTGAATGAAAGAGGAGTGCCTCGTCACGATTATGACATCGTTGATGAACAAGGAAATAAAATAGGCGTAGTAACAAGTGGCACTATGGCACCATCTTTAAACAAAGGAATTGGCTTAGGATATGTTCCTGCTGAATTGTCAAAATTAGGTTCTACCATTCACATTCAAATAAGAAAAAACAGCATTCCTGCAACGGTAGTAAAACTTCCTTTTTACAAAGGGTAAATGGAAAACAAAATATTAATACTAGGTGCCAGCGGTTTTGTTGGCAATGCTATTTACAAAGAGCTACTTCCCTACTTTGACGTTTATGGCACCTATTTTTCAACCAATAATTTTTTTAAACAAAACCAAATTTTTTATCATTTTGATTTAGAAAAAGACGATGTAGAACTTATTTTAAATGACATTCGTCCTCACATCATAATTTCAGCCTTGCGCGGAAATTATACCGCTTTATATGCCTTGCACCAACAATTGTTTACCTATGTTATGGCAACTCCTTTTTGCAAACTTTTATTTTTATCCTCAGTGAGGGTTTTTGATGGTATAAAAACAAATGCATCCTACGAAAACAACAAAACCTTAGCTAACACTTCTTATGGCAAAAATAAAATTGCGATTGAGAAATTACTTTCCCCATTGCCATCACATAAATATGCAATATTAAGACTCCCGATGGTTTTAGGCGTAAATGCCCCTCGCGTTATTTTATTGAAAGAAAGTATTAAAAACAAATGCAAATTTGAAGTTTTTCCTAACCTAGTAATTAATATTACTTCCGACACAAAGTTGTCACAACAAATTCACTATATTATAAATCAAAATAAGTTTGGCATTTTTCATTTAGGAAGTACAGACTTAGTGCACCATAGCGATTTATTTCTTGAAATAGCAGAAAAATTAGGCGGAAATTTACCCATTTTTACCAATACTTTTACCAGCAATGAAGACCATTTTTTAGCAGTTTTACCTAAAGAAAACAAACTTCCTTTACAACATCAAATAACAGTAAATGAAGTCATTAAAGAAATTACTTGTAACGAAAGTTTAATCACATTAAAAGAAAAATTAATATGAAAAAATTAACTAAAGCTCAAATTGATGATAAAATGAAATCTTTTGAAGGTTGGGATTATGGTGAAAACGCCATTCATACCTCCTTAGAGTTTTCTGACTTTAAAGACGCCTTTTCAGTAATGACTCGCATTGCATTTGAAGCCGAAAGACTTAACCATCACCCAGACTGGAGTAACGTTTATAATACCTTAAGCATTTCGCTTACCACCCATGATGCAGGAGGAGTTACTGAAAAAGATTTTGAATTTGCTGCAATTATTGATGATTTAGTAAGCTAATTTTATAAAATGATTTTACCTTTTTTTAGTGAAGATTTTTTTATTTTTGCGATTTAGAAACCTTTACTAGTAAAAACTTTAAAAAAAAAACGCAGCAAAAACTTCAAAAAAAAATTAAATTAAGAGAAATAACCGATAACAACAAATATTTAATACCTAATAAATTTTAACATGGGAAGAGCATTTGAATTTAGAAAAGCACGAAAAATGAAACGCTGGTCAGCAATGTCTAAAGCATTCACCCGGATAGGAAAAGACATTGTAATGGCTGTAAAAGAAGGAGGTCCAGATCCAGATGCCAATTCCAGACTTCGTGCAGTAATCCAAAATTCAAAGGCAGTAAATATGCCTAAAGAAAATGTAGAACGCGCTATTAAACGCGCTTCAGACAAAAGCTTAGGAGATTTCAAAGAAGTGCTTTTTGAAGGGTATGCCCCTCACGGTATTGCCATTCTTGTAGAAACTGCTACAGATAATAATACACGAACCGTAGCAAACGTTCGTTCCTATTTTAATAAATGCGATGGAAGTTTAGGCACAAGTGGCTCCGTTTCTTTTATGTTTGATCACACCTGTAATTTTAGAATTTCACCCGTAGGAATCGACATAGAAGAACTTGAGTTAGAAGTAATTGATTGTGGTGTTGATGAAGTATTTGAAGATGAAGACGGTGTACATATTTATGCCCCTTTTGAAAGTTTTGGTGCTATTCAAAGTTTTTTAGAAGGAAAAAACATAGAAATTCTATCTTCCGGTTTTGAACGCATTCCGCAAGTAACAAAAAAATTAACCGAAGAAGAAGCAGCCGATGTAGAAAAACTTCTAGAAAAAATTGAAGAAGATGATGATGTACAAAATGTATATCATACCATGGAAGAATAAGGTTATATCATCAAGATGCAATACCTATTATATTTTTGTGGTTAGACTTCTATAATTTTACGTATTTTCTGGAATTTTCCCTATAACCCCTTTATAAAATTCTTTAAGTTTTGGAAGGTCTGAATTTATGTTACTAGAAGGATAAAATGAGGAAGCAATTTTTATGGTTTTTTTACCATAATCAAATGCGATGCAAATGATAGGCACTTTAGCGGATAATGCTATATAATAAAAACCAGTTTTCCAAGAGTCCACTTTTTTCCGTGTTCCTTCAGGCGCAAGAGCTAATCGAAAAGTTTCTTTGCTATTAAATATTTTTACAACTTCTTCAACTTTGTTTTGTTTTGAAGTACGGTTTATTGGTGAACCTCCCATCCATCTAAAATACCAGCCAAAAGGAGAATCAAACAATTCTTTTTTAGCAATAAAATTAATTTCCAATCCAATTATTTTTCGGATAAATGCACCCATATAAAAATCATGCCAACTAGTATGAGGAACAACAATAATAACACATTTCTTAACTTCTGAAGAAAAGAGTCCTTCAACTTTCCAACCTAATATTTTGAAATAGAGCAAAGATGCTAACCAACGCATTTTTTTAAAGTTTTAAATATAATGCTCTGAGTTTCTCTCGGGTAATTTTACTTTTCCACTCTTTCCCTATTGCGTTTTCCCAAAGTGGTTCTAAATTTAAAGCTACATCTATCATCGTGTCTATTTGCTTATTTGTAAGTGCAGAACAAACATTTTCGGGAATATATATATTGTGCTTTTTAACCATTTCTTTAAACAAAGCAACACCTTCGGGATAAAACTCTTCTAAGTGATTAAAAACAATGCAATTACCAATACCGTGTTTAGTGCCTAATACATAAGATAGCCCATAACTCATAGCATGCGCTACGCCAACTTGTGAATAGGCAATACTCATTCCGCCGTGCCAAGAAGCCATCATGAGTTTAGCTCTTGCTTCATCGGCTGTTAAGAAATCTGTTAGGAATATTTCTTTACAAAGGTCAAATGCCTTTTCGCCATAACTCTGGCTAAAAGCATTTAAAAAAGTACCATTTAAGGACTCTACACAATGAATATAACAATCCATTCCGGTATAAAACCATTGGTTTTTTGGCACATCAACAGTTAAATCAGGATCTAAAACTACCTGGTCAAAAGGGGTATAATCACTATTAATACCTAATTTACGTTCAGGACCGCATAAAACGGTTGTTCTAGAAACTTCAGCTCCTGTTCCTGACAACGTTGGAATACCCACATGGTAAATGGCTTTGTTGTGTACTAAATCCCAACCTTGATAATCGGCAGCACTACCAGGATTTTTAAGGAGTATAGAAACCGCTTTAGCCATATCCAAGATGCTTCCTCCTCCTATTCCGATGATTCCAGATGGTAACTTAGAAAATTCAGATTTAATTTCTAAAACAAGCGCATCTACTTGGCTAGTTTTGGGTTCTTCATCGGCAGAAACAAAAATAATCTTATCTTTTTCAAGTAATGGAATTCTGTTTAAAAAAGAAATTTTTTCTTTAAATACAGTATCTACCAAGAATATAAAGGGCGCATTTTCTTTTCGTTTTTCCTCTAAAATAGTGCTTAGCTGATTAAGGCTTCCAGACCCAAAAACCACTTTAGGCACCATAGGAAAATTACGGTGCTTATTGTTTATGTTTCGTTCTTTTTTTTTAAAAAGCAAGTTTGCGCGTCTTAAATCTTCTGGAGTGTCAATTTCAACACTTTTGGAGGTTGAAATAGCCATTTTGATACGTTTACCGTTTTCTAAAAACCGAATACACTCAATTTTTTCAACCGCTTCTAAAGTTCCCATTGGCAAGTTATAGAAATCTAAAATTGCTTGTTTCCGAAATGCATAAATACCTTTGTGCTTAAAATAGGATATTTTAATATTTTTATCCCGAGGATATGGCATTGTTGATCTAGAAAAATAGAGTGCAAAATTGTTTTTATCTACAATAACTTTTACGGTATTTGGGTCATTAATTTCTTTCCAATTGGTGATTTCTGTCATTAAAGATGCTAAATCAATTTTAGCAGCATCTTCTTCATAAAAAACCTGTAGTAATTTTTCTAAATCTCTTCGGTTAGTAAAGGGTTCATCGCCCTGAACATTAACCACAATATCAATATCTAAAGCAGCTACTGCCTCTGCTATTCTGTCGGTACCACATTCATGCTCTTTAGTACTCCTTAGTACTTTTCCTCCATTATTTTTAATTTCATCATATATTACATCGCTATCGGTTACTACATATACTTCATCAAAAAGGTTTGTGTGTACAGTTGCCAGATATGTAGTTAAAATAACACTTTTACCTCCAAGTTTTTCCATCATTTTACCCGGAAAACGGGTGGCACCATATCTGGCGGGTATCATTGCTATAATTTTTAAATCTTGTTTTTTCAAAGGAAATTTATTTTAGTTTAAAAATCAAAATTAAGATTTTTAAGTGGATTATAATAATGAGATGATATTATGAATTGTATTTTATTAATTGCTGCTATACGGGAATATTATTTTTCTATTCTTGAGCCTACTCGCAAAAGTCTAAAACCCCTAAATCCCCTAAAGGGGACTTTGAAGAGTTCATTGGTTTTTAGCGAGTTTCCCTATAGGGGTCAGGGGTAAAAGAGTTGAAAATCAATGAACTCAGTCTTTTCGGAGTGGGCTCATTCTATAAATAAATCGTCTTTAAACCCAATTAAATATAATTTTTCCTTCGCTCTCGTAATTGCTGTATATAACCATCTTAAGTAATCTTTGTCCATACCATTAGGCAAATACGGCTGCTCTACAAAAACAGTGTGCCATTGCCCTCCTTGCGATTTGTGGCAGGTGATAGCATACGAAAATTTTACCTGCAATGCGTTAAAATACTTATTTGCCTTAATTTTAAGAAATTTTTTATACTTTGAGCTAACATCCTCATAATCTTTCATTATTTCCTGATACAACCGGTTAGATTCTTCATAGGATAATGAAGGTGTTTCTGCTTTGATGGTATCTAATAACAATACCGTTTCAAAAGGTTTCATTTTAGGATAATCTACCATTCGCACAGAAACTTCGGCGAAGCGAAAACCATATAACTCTTTAAAATTATAAATTTCTAGAACTTCAATGATATCGCCATTGGCTATAAAACCTGCTTCGCTAGTGGGTTGTACCCAAAAATAATTATTTTTCACTACCATTAAGAAATCGCCAGGTTCGAGTTCGCTTTCCTGAAAAAGAATTCGCGATCGAATATGCTCATTATACAGATTAGCGCGTTTGTTTGAGCGAAGTACAATAACGGTTTCTTCTTTTCCTAAATTAGAATATGAATCGTTTATAGCGTCCATTAATTCTTGACCGTCCTGTGGCTTGATAATGTCTTTACATCCACGAATATCAAATTTAAAATCTTCAAAAAACCCGCTGTCCAAAGTTTCTCTTAGCGTTGTAGCATTAGAAAGAATGCCACTACCTTCCTGCTGCCGGACTACTTCGTCAAGTTCAAAACTTATAACCTCTTTGTTGTAAAAATTGCGAAGAGTATCTTCGTTTAAAGCGGGACTAACCTCTAGTTTTACAGGAGGTAATTGTGCGGTATCACCAATTAAAATTAATTTACACAGATGCCCACTATACACATATTGTATTAAATCGTCGAGCAAAGAACCATTTTCAAACAATTTAGAATCGGAAGTGGTATCTGAAATCATAGAAGCTTCATCAACGATAAACAAAGTATTTCGGTGTTTATTGGGCTGTAGTGTAAAAGAAACGCCTCCCCCTTTTTGTGCTTTCGGGAAATAAATTTTTTTATGAATAGTAAAAGCTTCGGTATTGGAATAATTACTGATCACTTTTGCAGCACGACCGGTGGGAGCAAGAAGTACTGCTTTTTTCTTTGATTCCCATAAATGCTTGACTACCGTTCCAATGATGGTGGTTTTTCCGGTGCCGGCATACCCTTTCAATAAAAAAACCTCATTTGTTTTTGAATTGGTGATGAATTTTGAAATATTTTGTAAAACAAGGTCTTGCTTAAGTGTGGGTATGTAAGGAAATTCCTTTTTAATTTTTTTGTAGAAAGCCACAGCGTCCATAAAGAATGGTTTTATGAAAAATTTTTCTTGCTAAGTTACGGTATCCTATTTAATTATTCCTAAGCAGAAGGATTTTTAAAGATTATACTTTTGTGATTGAAAAAAAATTGTAGATTTGCGATGTACCTTTTACGTTAAACGAAAAAACGATATCTATAATGAAAATTTTAATTCAATTAGCCCTTTGGATAATAATTGCAATACTAGGTTATTTACTATTCCAATCTGTTTATGAACCTACTAAATTTAACGAGATAAAAGATGAGCGCTATGCCCAAGTCATTGAACGTCTTAAAGATATTCGTACTGCAGAGTTAGCACATTTAGAAATTACTGGAAAATTTAATGGAAATTTTGATTCATTAGCCCGTTTTGTAGATACTTCGCATTTTGCCATCACCCAACGTAGAGATACTAGTTTTGCTGATGTGGCTAAAAATAAAGCCTTCGGTATAAAAGATGGATATTATATTGAAAAAGTGCTTATTGATACCTTAGGTTTTGTAAGTGTAAAAGATTCCCTTTTCAAAAATTCAGACCGTTATAAAAATTTAGAAAAAATAAACATAGCAAAAAAAGAAGCTACTATTGATTTAAAAGCAGGTTTTGTAATTAAAAACGACAGAAAAATTGCCGTTTTTGAAGCAAAAATCAATAAAGATGAAGTTTTACACGATTTATCTAGAGATTTGGTTATTCAAGAAAAACAAACAGTTTCTGTAGATGGTATCAATGGTTCTTTCATAAGTGTTGGCTCTATGAACGATGTAAACACCAACGGAAACTGGCCTAAAAAATATGATAGCCCTCAAGAACAACAATAATAATTTTCAACCTTTAAATAGATTGTCCGTTCAGGTAAGCTTGAATGGACTTTCTTTTTTAATCCTAAATTCGGAAACCCTAGAAATTGTATTTTTTAAGGAAATTCACTTTTCAGGCACCTATACGCCTGAGGAAGTTTTATTTGAAATAAAAAAAGCATATAAAACGCATCCTGAACTTTCTGTGAACATTAAAAACATTTCCATTTTACATGAAAATAATCTATATGCGCTTGTTCCAAAATCTATTTTTCAAGAAGAAGCAATATCTGATTATTTAAAGTTTAACACCAAAGTACTTCCTAACGACTATTTTACATTTGACACCTTAGATATTTATGATATAATAACTGTGTATGTGCCATTTACAAACATAAATAATTATTTTTTTGAACGCTATGGTGCTTTTGATTTTTACCACACCACAACCCTTTTTATCCAAAAAATTTTAGCCGAAGAAAAAAATGAAGCTATATTAAAAATGCACATACAGGTTTTTGAACAAAGGCATGATATTTTGGTTACTAAAAATAAAAGTGTACAACTATACAACAGCTTTACATTTAGTTCGCCCGAAGATTTTATGTATTATGTTTTATTCGTTGCTGAGCAATTAAAAATGAATCCTGAAACATTTGCTTTAAACCTTTACGGAAAAATTAAAGAAGGAGATGCCCTTTACAACATTGCATATACCTACATTAGAAATATTTATTTTCCTGAAATAATTACCCCCATAAAATGGAACGAACTCCATCCAAAAACTAGTATTCAAACCCATTATTTACTATTTCCAAACTAATGCGAATCATTTCAGGTAGATTTAAAGGAAAAATTCTTGTAGCCCCAAAAAAGTTACCCGTAAGACCCACAACCGATTTTGCTAAAGAGGCATTGTTTAATATTTTAAACAACCTATACACCTTTTCTGAACTAACTTTTATGGATTTATTTGCCGGTACTGGAAACATAAGCTTTGAATTTGCTTCCCGTGGTACGCAAAAAATAATCGCTGTAGATGCAGATTATGGTTGTGTACAATTTATTCATAAAATAAATACTGAACTAGATTTTAATATTTCTGCCATAAAAAGTGATGTTTATGCTTACTTAGAAAAAAGCAAACAAACTGCCGATATTATTTTTGCAGACCCACCTTATAGCTTCAGCAAAGAACAGTTTACACAAATAGCAACCTTGGTTTATACAAATAACCTGCTCCTTGAAGATGGCGTGTTAATTATTGAACATTCAAAACATACCGATTTATCAGATGTAGAAAACTTTAGCGAAGCAAGAAGATATGGTGGGTCTGTATTTAGTTTTTTTAAAAAATAGTTTTAAAATTAAGTTTAATAAAAACACCAAAGATCCTAAAAGTAAAAAGAACCGGCATACTTTTTATACAAGCAGTACTAGGGCACAGCAGCGCCAAAACCACAGAAGTTTATACCCGTGTTTTAAGCATAAACAGTAAAACTTTAAAAAGTCCTTTGGATATATTAATGGAAAG
>PHDJ01000086.1 GCA_002842575.1 Bacteroidetes bacterium HGW-Bacteroidetes-2 | reverse complement strand
ATTTGCTGTGGTGAAAATTTACTCTTTCTCATAATTACTGTTTAAAGTTAATAATAATTTTATACTTTTAAACAGTTCGGTTTTAGGGGAAGCTTACACTGTCAGGTTGCCATTTATTTTCAATTTGTCCAAACCCGAATATTGGAAAAGAAATAAAAATTAAAAATAGTAATCTGTTCATTTTATCCAATTCGGTTTTCTCAAATGTGTGGTAACGTTTTGCAGCTTGCGGAAGTGGCGGATTAGGGAAGCTTAAACTTTCGGTTAAACACTGACTTTGCAAGTACAAAACCAACTTTAAATTAAGCCCAAAACCCGCCATTTCTGCAAACTGCTGTTGTGCGATCGTATTTTTATTTATTCAAGTTTGAATTTAACATTCAATTCTGTTTCTATTTTGATTTTTTCAAATTCAATATCGGCAGCAATAAATCCTTTATTTATATTTATACTACTGTTTCCTCTTATTCTTATTCCTGAAGCAGAACCTGCGAGTGCTCTTCCAATTTCGGTATTGAAATCTGAAATAAATATTGCATTTCCAACTTTTTGATTCAATGGTTTTGTCATTGCAATTGCTTGACTTTTCGCTTTTTCTATTGCTTTTGTTTTTAAAGTTAAAAGCATTTTGTCAACTTTTGAATATTCAGTTTTTTCCAAAACTACATTTGAAATTTCCAATTCTTCAAGTGCAATCAAAACTTTTCCAGAAATTTTCGCATCATAAAGTAGTAAAGTATAATTTTTGTTCTTTAAAATATCTTGTTGTTTGAAAAAATACTTTTTATAATTACTACCCAAATCATTTAGAGATAATTGAGTTTCAACATTTATTCCCATTGATTTGAATTTTTCGTTCATTTTGCTTTCTAATTCTTCAACTGATACTTTTCCTTTGGTATCTTTTTCGGTTATTGAGATATTCAGATAAATTCTGTCGGGAATTACTAAAGTATCAACTTTAGCCGAAGTTTCGATGTAAGGCAAATCGATAAAAGTTTTCGTTTGCGAAATACTTTTAGTTGTAATTATGAGCAGAATAAATAATGTTATTTTTTTCATTTTTCTATTTTAGTTTCTATTTTTTATTTTTTTAGTGAATATGTCTTGTCCTGAAATATGGCTACAGGTTAAAAATTGATTTACGCTGTTTTTAAATATACCATATTTGGTGTTTTGAATTCTAAAGATAAATGTAAT
>PHDJ01000011.1 GCA_002842575.1 Bacteroidetes bacterium HGW-Bacteroidetes-2 | reverse complement strand
GTCGATTTGTTGTTCATTAGAGTCTATACTTTCTGGAGTACAAGATACAAATAATCCTAATCCAAAAATAGCTACAATTAAAAGAGTTTTTGACATTTTCATAATATTAGTTTTTGTGAGGTTAATAGTACAAACCTATGCACAAAAAACTAAAGTATTTTAAAAATTATCGCCGTATCTTAGTAAGTTATTTTTTTACAATAAAAATCCATCTCTTAAAGTAATTTCGATTTGGGGTCTTTTACTAAAAAATATGGGCGATACGGTGTGTTTGTTATCGCAAAACTCAATATGTAAACAGCAAGCTATTTATCCATTGGCATGTACATTTAAGGTTCTTGTTCCGTCGTTATTAATTTTTATAAAAATTTCATTTTTAGTAGCCGGTACTAAATTTATTATTTTTTCTGGCCATTCAATAAAATTCCAATGATCACTATCTAAGTATTCTTCTACACCCATATCTAAGGCTTCTTCTTCCTTTTCAATACGATAAAAATCAAAGTGAAATATTTTGTCTTCTTGCCCTTGGTATTCATTCACTAAAGAAAAGGTAGGGCTAGATACAAGTGCATTATAGCCTAGTTTTTTTACCAATTCTTTTATTAAAGTTGTTTTACCAGATCCCATCTCTCCATAAAAGAGAAGTGTCTTGCTAGTAAGTGTTGCAAGTACAGCATCAGCAGCTTGAGATAAGCTTGATATGGAATAGGTATAATTCATAACTTGGGGTTACGGTATCAAATATAGTAAAAAAAACATTACCTTGGTAGCAATACTGCAAAAGGTATAATCATTTCTTCTAAAGAAACCCCTCCGTGCTGGTAGCTGTTTCTAAAATAACTTACATAGTAGTTGTAATTATTGGGATAGGCAAAAAACAAGTCGCCTTTAGCAAAGATAAACGAACTGCTCATGTTAATACTGGGCAAACATATTGTTTTTGGGTCTTTAGCCGCTAAAACGTCTTTTTCTTCATAGGTTAGGCTTTTACCGGTTTTATACCTTAAATTAAGGCTGGTATTTTTATCGCCTATTACCTTAGATGGGTTTTTTACATTAATGGTACCGTGGTCAGTAGTAATTATTAGTTTAAAGCCCATTTGTGCTGCTTGTTGAATAATTTCTAATAAAGGGGAGTTTTTAAACCAACTTTGGGTTAATGACCTATACGATTTATCGTTAGAAGCTAGTTCTTTAATCACTTCCATTTCGGTTTTGGCGTGCGAAATCATATCTACAAAGTTATATACTAAAACCGTTAAATCCTTATCCTTTTGTGCTCTAAAGTTTTCAGATAATTGCTTGCCTTTTTTTAGACTAGTTATTTTAAAATAATCCCAGTTAATATTCATTCCTAGGCGTTTTAATTGGGCTTCAAGAAATTCTTTTTCGTGCATATTTTTTCCACCTTCATCGGTATCGTTCAACCATAAATTGGGATGTAATTTTTCCATATCGCTTGGTGTCAAGCCAGAAAAAATAGCATTTCGAGCATATTGTGTTGCAGTGGGGAGGATGCTAAAAAAAGCAGACTCTTTGGTCTTTTTATAGACATTAGTAATTATAGGTTCAAAGGTTTTCCATTGGTCAAAACGAAGGTTATCCACAACTACTAAAAGGGTTGGTAGTTGTTTGCTTATTTCCGGAGCTATTTTTTCTCGAAATAAAGTGTGCGACATAACTGGTGCATCACCATCCTTAAGAAACCATTTGGGATAATTTTTGTCTATAAATTTGCAAAATTGATTATTGGCTTCTGCTTTTTGCGACTCTAAAATTTCAAACATGCCAGAATCTTCAATATCTTCAAGACGCATTTCCCAGTACATTAATTTTTGGTATAACTCAGCCCACTCTTCATAGGAATTGACCATGGACAAATCCATTGCAATTTTTCTAAATTCTTGCTGGTAATTAGAGGTTGTTTTTTCAGAAACCAATCTAGAATGGTCTAAATTCTTTTTTAAACTCAACAATATTTGGTTAGGATTTACCGGTTTTATTAAATAATCGGCAATTTTTGAACCAATAGCCTCTTCCATAATGTATTCTTCTTCGCTTTTTGTAATCATCACTACGGGGAGGTTGGATTGGCGTTCTTTAATTTCGTGAAGAGTTTCTATGCCGGTTAAACCAGGCATGTTTTCATCGAGAAAAACAATATCGAAGTTCTCTTTTTCAATTTCTTCAAGTGCTTCTGTACCGCTTTTTGCCTTGGTAACACTGTAATTTTTTCCTTCTAAAAAAAGGATGTGTGGTTTTAATAATTCGATTTCGTCGTCAACCCAAAGTATTTTTATGTTGTTCATAGTTTTTAATGTAAAGTTTTTGTAAGCTATATATCTTTATATTTGTAAAAAATTATTAAAACTCTTTCTTAATTTAAGCAATTGCAAATATCTAAAAAGCTCAAAATTCTAAACGACCCAATTTACGGTTTTATTACAATACCGGACACGATTCTATTTGAATTAATAGAACATCCTTATTTTCAAAGACTGCGGCGCATTTCTCAAATGGGACTTTCTTATCTTGTATATCCTGGTGCGCACCATACTCGTTTTCATCACGCATTGGGTTGTTTTTTCTTGATGCAAAAAGCAGTCCAAGTTCTACGCTTTAAAGGAGTTGTCATTTCAGAAGAAGAAGAGGAAGCAGTTTATATTGCCATTGTTTTACACGACATTGGGCACGGACCTTTCTCGCACGCTATGGAGCACAGCATTGTTAAAGGGATTTCACATGAAGAAATTTCAATCCTTTTTATGGATCTTCTCAACAATAATTTTAACGGAAGATTAACGCTGGCCATTCAAATATTTAAAGGAGAGTATGACAGAAAATTCCTGTGTCAGTTAATTTCTGGCCAATTAGATATGGATCGGTTAGATTATTTAAAAAGAGACAGTTTTTATGCCGGCACACCAGAAGGAAATATAAATTCAGAACGCCTTATCACGATGCTAAATGTAGTAGAAGACGTCTTGGTGGTTGAAGAAAAAGGAGTTTACTCTATTGAAAAATTTATTGTAGCCAGACGTTTCATGTACTGGCAAGTATATTTGCATAAAACAAGTGTTGCAGCAGAGCAAATATTAATTCGTATATTAAGTCGGGCGAAAGAACGTATTGCTGATGGCGAGATTTTTAACATAAGTAAACCATTAAACTATTTTTTAACCAAGGAAGTAACAAAAAAAGAGTTTACATTTGATACCTTAGAAATATTTGCACAACTAGATGATTTTGATATAATAGCAGCAATTAAATGTTGGAAAAACGCAAAGGATTTTGTATTAAGCACATTAAGTAACATGTTTTTGAATAGAAAACTTTTAAAAATTAAATTAAAAAACAAACCTTTTTCAAAAGAGTTGCTTGCAACTAAAATTACACAATTTAAAAAAGACCACAAAGTAACAGACCAAGAAGCACAGTATTTCATATTTGAAGGCAAGGTATCAAACCAAGCATATAACGAAACCAAACAAAATATTAACCTATTAACTAACAAAGGAAAAATTATTGATTTGATGCAAGTAAGTGATCCATTAATCACAAATGCATTATCTAAAATGGAAACTAAGCATTATCTATGCTATCCAAAGAGTAAAGATTAACACATTTTTCCTATTTTTGCAACAATGAAATTTACAGCAACACAAATAGCGGCAATACTAGAAGGCGATGTAGATGGAAATCCTCACATCGAAGTATCTAAACTTGCTAAAATAGAAGAAGGAGAAATAGGTAGTTTAACCTTTCTTTCTAACCCAAAATACACCCATTTTATATATTCTACAGAGGCTTCGATTACAATTGTAGACAAAACTTTTTTGCCAGATAAAGAGATTAAAACCACATTAATTAGAGTAGAAAACGCCTATAAAGCATTTTCAAAGTTACTAGAATATTATAACATGGTAAAATTAAATAAAATTGGCATTGAAGAACCGGTATATAAATCAGACACAGCAGTAATAGGAGCTAATGCCTATTTAGGAGCCTTTTCATATTTAGGCAATAATGTTATCTTAGGCGATAATGTTAAAATATTTCCAGGAGTTTATATTGGCGATAATGTCAAGATAGGAAACAATGTAATCCTTTTTGCAGGCGCAAAAATTTATTCAGAAACAGAAATTGGAAACAATTGTATCATAAACAGTAATGTGGTTTTAGGAGCAGATGGTTTTGGGTTTACCCCAAATGAAAATGGCGAGTACAACAAAGTACCACAAATAGGAAATGTAGTCATTGAAGATTTTGTGGATATTGGTGCCGCCACAACCATTGACAGAGCCACATTAGGCTCAACAATTATACGAAGAGGCGTTAAATTAGACAACCAAATTCAAATAGCACACAATGTTGAAATTGGTGAAAATACTGTAATTGCAGCACAATCGGGAATTGCGGGCTCCACTAAAATTGGCAAAAATTGTATTATTGGCGGGCAAGTAGGTATTGCAGGACATTTAAGCATCGGGAATGGTGTTAGAATCCAAGCGCAAAGCGGTATAGGAAGAAATGTGAAAGACAATGAAGCACTTCAAGGATCCCCAGCCTTAAATTATGGAGATTTTAACAAGAGCTACGTCCATTTCAAAAACTTACCAAAAATTATAAATTCATTAAACAATCTTGAAAAAAAAATTAACAATGACTGAATTTTCTGAAAAACAGCATACGTTAAGTAAAGAAGTTAGTCTTACGGGAGTTGGATTGCACACTGGTAAAGAAGTAACCCTAACCCTAAAACCAGCACCCATAAACTACGGTTTTGCTTTTGTGCGCATTGATTTAGAAGGAAGCCCTGTGATAGAAGCTGATGCAAACTATGTCACCAATACGCAACGAGGCACCAATTTAGAAAAAAGAGGAGTTAAAATACAAACCTCAGAACATGTACTTGCAGCTTTGGTAGGGATGAACGTTGATAATTGTATCTTAGAGCTTAATGCTTCTGAACCTCCTATAATGGATGGTTCTTCTAAATACTTTGTTGAAGCCATCGAAAAAGCAGGAATTGTTGAACAAGAGGCTTTCAGAGAGGAATATATTGTTAAAGATGTTATTTCTTACCTTGACGAAGAAAGTGGAAGCGAAATCATCATTATGCCTTCCGAAGAATATCAAATAACTACCATGGTAGATTTTGGCACCAAGGTTTTAGGCACCCAAAATGCCACATTAAAAACACTCTCTGATTTTAAAGAAGAAATTTCAAATGCAAGAACCTTTAGTTTTCTTCATGAAATTGAAATGCTTTTAGAAAACAATCTAATAAAAGGAGGTGATTTAAACAATGCTATCGTTTATGTAGATAAAGAATTGTCTGAAGAAAGCATGAAAAAGTTAAAGATCGCTTTTGGAAAAGACTCTATTTCGGTAAAGCCTAATGGTATTTTAGACAACCTAACCTTGCACCATCCCAACGAAGCTGCAAGACATAAACTACTAGACGTAATGGGTGATTTGGCATTAGTAGGAACACGAATTCGAGGAAAGGTAATAGCTAACAAACCCGGGCACCATGTAAACACACAATTTGCAAAAAAACTCTCTAAAATTATAAAAATAGAAAAACGCAATAAAATTCCTAAATATGATTTGAATCAAACGCCATTGATGGACGTAAATCAAATTATGAATATGTTACCCCACCGACCACCATTTTTACTTGTAGATAAAATATTTGAACTATCAGACACCCATGTCGTTGGACTTAAAAATGTAACCATGAATGAACCCTTTTTTGTTGGACATTTTCCGGGAGCACCGGTAATGCCAGGGGTTCTAATAGTTGAAGCAATGGCACAAACCGGCGGTATTTTAGCATTAAGTACCGTGCCAGATCCTGAAAACTATTTAACATTTTTTATAAAAATAAACAATGTAAAATTTAAGCACCAAGTTGTACCTGGGGACACTCTTATATTTAAACTGCACTTGATTACCCCCATACGAAGAGGAATTGTTCATATGCAAGGAAACGCGTATGCAAATGACCGACTGGTAACAGAAGCTGAGTTAATGGCACAAATTGTAAAAACAAAATAAACTTTAAAAATGAATCAACCATTAGCATATGTGCATCCGGGTGCAAAAATTGCCAAAAATGTTGTTATAGAACCCTTTACAACCATACATAATAATGTAGTTATAGGTGATGGAACTTGGATAGGCTCCAACGTAACCATTATGGAAGGTGCTAGAATAGGGAAAAATTGTAATATTTTTCCGGGTGCCGTAATTTCTGCCATACCACAAGACTTAAAATTTCAAGATGAAGAAACAACGGTAGAAATAGGAGATGGAACCACCCTAAGAGAATTTGTTACCATTAATAGAGGCACATTAGACAGAATGAAAACCGTAATTGGTAAAAATTGCTGGATAATGGCTTATTGTCATATTGCACACGATTGTATTGTGGGCGATAACTGCGTTTTTTCAAACAATAGCACTCTTGCAGGTCATATTACAGTGGGTGACCATGTGGTTTTAGCCGGAATGGCAGCTATTCAACAATTTTGTATGATAGGCAGTCATGCCTTTGTAACTGGAGGCTCCTTAGTGCGAAAAGATGTACCTCCATTTGTAAAAGCAGGTAGAGAACCTCTTTCCTATGTTGGAATTAATTCCATCGGACTTAGAAGAAGAGGATTTAGTACAGAAAAAATTAGAGAAATTCAAAATATTTATCGCATCCTTTACCAAAAAAATTATAATAACACACAAGCCACTGAAATTATTGAAGCTGAAATGGAAGCAACCCCAGAAAGGGATGAAATACTTCAGTTCATAAAAAATTCGCAGCGAGGAATTATGAAGGGCTATATAAGTTCAATTTAAAAAATAAAAAAAAATAAGAAAAAAATATGGCAACTACAGCAGATATACGTAATGGTTTGTGCATTAAGTACAATTTTGATATTTTTAAAGTAATTGAATTTCAACACGTTAAACCCGGAAAAGGTCCCGCTTTTGTTAGGACTAAATTAAAAAGTGTAACCTCAGGCAAAGTAATAGACAATACCTTCTCTGCAGGGCATAAAATTGATGAAGTAAAAGTGGTTACCAGTAAATTTCAATTCTTATATAATGATGGGGATTATTACCACTTTATGGATGTGGAAGATTTTACGCAAATTCAATTAAAAGAAAGTGCTTTAGACAATCCAGGACTTTTAAAAGAAGGTGAATTTGTAATGATAATGATTAATACCGAAGACAATATGCCACTTTCTGTTGAAATGCCGGCAAGTGTCGTTCTACAAGTCGTTTCAACAGAGCCTGGTGTTAAAGGAAACACCGCTACCAATGCCACCAAACCAGCAAAATTAGAAACCGGAGCAGAAATTAATGTGCCCCTTTTTATTAATGAAGGAGATAAAATAAGAGTAGAAACAGACAAAGGAACCTACAAAGAACGAGTGAAAGAATAATTTTTCAGCATCTGTTAAAATTTAGTCAACCATGAAATTCGCCAAACCCCAAACTTTAGAAGATATTGCTAAAATTTTAAACTGTGATTATGTTGGACACGCAGAATTTCCAGTATTAGGAATGAATGAAATTCATGTAGTGACGCCAGGAGATATTGTTTTTGTTGACCACCCAAAATATTATGATAAAGCATTAAATAGTGCTGCTACAACCATATTAATTAACAAACAAGTAGATTGTCCCGAAGGAAAAGCATTGTTGATTTCAACCGATCCTTTTCGCGATTTCAACACCCTTACAAATTATTTTAACCCTTTTATTGCCAGCAAACAATCCATTGCACCTACTGCTATAATAGGAAAAAATACCATTATCCAACCTAATGTTTTTGTTGGAAATAACGTGAAGATAGGAAACAATTGCCTTATTCACGCCAATGTTTCTATTTACGATAATACAATAATTGGAAACAACGTCACAATACATTCCGGTACTATTTTAGGTGGCGACGCCTTTTATTATAAAAACCGGCCAGAAGGTTTTGATAAACTCATCAGCGGCGGTAGGGTAGTTATTCAAGATAATGTAGATTTAGGAGCATTATGCACCATTGATAAAGGAGTAACCGGCGATACCACCATAGGAGAAGGAACAAAAATTGACAATCAAGTCCATGTTGGTCATGATACAATTATTGGTAAAAAATGTTTAATCGCCTCCCAAACAGGAATAGCAGGTTGCGTAATCCTAGAAGATGAAGTCACTCTGTGGGGGCAAGTGGGTGTTACTAGCGGAATTACCATAGGAAAAAAAGCAGTAATTTCGGCACAATCTGGCGTAAGCAAAACCTTAGAAGGTGGAAAAAGCTATTTTGGAACACCCGCAGAAGATTTTAGAAAAAAATATAAAGAGCTGGCATCCATTAAATTAATTCCTTCTATTTTAGAACAATTGAAAAAGGATAAAAAATCCTAAAAACAGAAAATAAAAAATGAAGAAATCTGCCAAAGATATAGTAAAAAGCTTTTACAACTCAGATTTGCTTAAAGATGAAAATATAATTAAAAACCACTTCCATCCAGAATTAACGCTAATATGGAATAGTGCTGACGGCATGTCTATTATGAATTATGAAGATATTTCCTTGTTTTTTGAGGAAATCAGAAAATCCTATGCAGATATGCGTGTTGAAATTAGTCATATTTTAGAAGACGATACTTTTGTAACCATTCGCTATAAATACTACATAAGAGCTTTAGAAAACCCAGATGAAGAATTAGGCATTGCTCATTTTATAGCCATTTGGGAGATAAAAGACAACAAATTATACAAAGGATATCAGGTAAGCCAACCTGTAACAAAAAAAGACGAAACAAAAAAATCCTATCATAGAGTGAAAGTATAATTTTTATAGTCGTTTTAATAGTTTAATTTTGCACATAAATTCATAAAAACATATTTCATGAGCGTTTTAGTAAACAAAGATTCCAAAATTATTGTACAAGGATTTACCGGAAGTGAAGGAACTTTTCACGCCGAACAAATGATTGAATACGGAACAAACGTTGTAGGTGGCGTTACTCCAGGAAAAGGAGGTCAAACCCACCTAGATAAGCCAGTTTTTAATACCGTTTTAGAAGCTGTAGCTAAAACAGGTGCCGATACAACCATAATCTTTGTTCCACCGGCATTTGCAGCAGATGCCATTATGGAAGCTGCAGATTCGGGAATTAAAGTAATCATTACCATAACAGAAGGTATTCCTGTTGCAGATATGATAAAAGTTAGTAATTATATTAAAAATAGAGATTGCACATTAATCGGTCCGAATTGCCCAGGAGTAATAACTCCCGGTGAAGCAAAAGTGGGTATTATGCCTGGTTTTGTATTCAAAAAAGGAAATGTTGGTTTAATTTCAAAATCAGGCACACTTACCTACGAAGCCGCCGACCAAGTTGTAAAACAAGGTTTAGGCATAACCACCGCCATAGGAATAGGTGGAGATCCTATTATTGGGACCACTACAAAACAGGCTTTACAACTTCTAATTAATGACGAAGAAACAAAATGCGTGGTGATGATAGGTGAAATAGGAGGTCAACTAGAAGTAGATGCTGCAAGATGGTATAAAGAAAGTGGAAGTAAAAAACCAATTGTTGGCTTTATAGCCGGTGAAACCGCTCCAGTAGGAAGAACAATGGGTCACGCTGGCGCAATCGTGGGTGGAAGTGAAGATACGGCCGCTGCAAAAAAGAAAATTATGAGAGAACACGGTATTCATGTGGTAGATTCTCCTGCGGAAATAGGAAAAAAAGTGGCAGAAGTAATGGCTTAATTTTATTTAAAAAGTAAAATAATAAACCTTTCGTTTTTCGGAAGGTTTTTTTGTTTGTTCCTATTGCAAATGCTTATATTTGAACACAACATTAAACAAAAACATCTATGAAACTACTCGAAGGAAAAACCGCTATTATTACTGGTGGAAGTAGAGGTATTGGGAAAGGAATTGCAGAGGTTTTCGCAAAACAAGGAGCCAATGTAGCATTTACCTATAGTTCTTCTGCAGAAGCTGCTCTAGAATTAGAAAATCAACTTACAAGAGAAGGTGTAAAAGCCAAATCCTATAAAAGTGATGCTGCTAACTATCAAGAAGCTCAAACCCTGGCGGAAGAAATTTTTAAAGATTTTGGAAGCATCGATATATTAATAAACAATGCAGGTATCACAAAAGATAACTTACTAATGCGAATGTCTGAGGATGATTTTGATAAAGTGATAGAAGTTAATTTAAAATCTGTTTTTAATATGACCAAAGCCGTGCAACGCACTATGTTAAAACAACGAAAAGGCTCCATTATTAACATGAGTTCCATCGTTGGGGTGAAAGGAAATGCCGGGCAAACCAATTATGCAGCATCAAAAGCAGGAATTATTGGTTTCACAAAATCGGTAGCATTAGAATTAGGCTCGCGCGATATTCGTTGTAACGCCATTGCACCAGGTTTTATCGAAACAGAAATGACAGGTAAACTGGATGCCGCTACCGTACAAAACTGGAGAGATGCCATTCCATTAAAACGCGGTGGTACTCCAGAAGACATTGCAAATGTTTGTGTTTTTTTAGCGAGCGATCTTTCAGCTTATGTTACCGGGCAAGTAATAAATGTGGACGGCGGAATGTTAACGTAACAGAAAGCAACCTTTTAAAAATTTTCACAGCCGATTAGGCTCTTTTAAAACACATTACATGGTTGAAAACGCACTACTCATCATAGTTTTAGCCGCAGTTATTGCTGTGGCTTTGGCTTTTTATATGTATGGGTACAAATCAAAATACAAACCCAAACTTCAATGGACTTTTGGAATACTCCGATTTTTGAGTGTTTTTATTTTATTGCTTCTTGTAATCAACCCTAAATTTAAAAATATTAGCTATAAAAACATAAAACCTACACTTGCAGTTGCAATAGATAATACACAATCTGTTAGTTATTTAAAAAAAAATAATACTCTAATAGAAACGGTTGAGCTATTAAAAAATAATCCTGATTTAAATTCTAGGTTTGATGTACAATTCTATACTTTTGGCAATGCTTTAAACCGATTAGATTCGCTTACTTTTTTTGAAAAGCAAACAAATATTTCAAATGCACTTTCTTCTTTAAATGAAATTCATAAGAATGAAGTAGCCCCCACAATTCTACTTACCGATGGAAATCAAACCATAGGATCCGACTATGAATTTGCGGCAAACACCTACAAACAGCCTATTTTTTCGATGGTTGTTGGAGATACTATTCGCTATACTGACTTGCGCATTTCACAATTAAATGTAAATAGGTATGCGTATTTAAAAAATGAGTTTCCAATAGAGATATTTTTAGATTATACTGGCAATAGTCCTGTCTCCTCGATTTTTTTCCTTCAAGATGGAAATACAACTGTGCATCAACAACACGTATCTTTTACATCAGAAAACAACTCTATCCTAATAAATGTCACTTTGCCTGCAAACAAAGTAGGTGTAAGGCAATATACGGCAGAAATCAAACCCATAGAAACTGAAAAAAACAAAGAAAATAACAAAAAACAGTTTGCCGTTGAAGTTATAGACCAAGCTACAAATGTACTTATTGTTAGTGAGATAGTACATCCAGATATTGGTGGTTTAGACCAGTCCATCAGCAGTAATGAACAACGAAAAGTAAGTGTAAGAAAACCAACAGAAGCGATGTCAATTCTTGAGGACTATCAACTTATAATTCTGTATCAGCCTAATGCTGCTTTTAAATCAGTAATGGATAAAATTGCTACTTTAAAAGTAAACACTTTTATTATTACAGGAGTTCACACCAATTGGAGTTTTTTAAATTCCTATCAAAAAAACTATTCAAAAAATAGTTTTCAACAAGAAGATGTGCAAGGCGTCCTCAATAGCAATTATGGCGCATTTGCAGCAAAAGACATAGGGTTTTCTAACTTTCCACCTTTGAAAAGCTCTTTAGGCGATTTACAAATTACGGTTGCTCACGAGGTATTATTGCAACAACGCATAATGGGTATGACTACCGAAAGTCCATTACTAGTAACTTTTGAAGTTGGTACTACTCGACATGCAATTTTAGATGGTGAGGGCATTTGGAAGTGGCGGGCCAACTCTTACCTTAAAGAAAATAATTTTCAATCTTTTGATAATTTTATGGGGAGTTTAATTCAATATTTAGCTTCAAACAAACAAAAAAATAGATTAGAAGTAAACGCAGAATCGTTTTATTATCAAAGTGCTAATGTAACTATAAGCGCTCAATATTTTGATAAAAACTATATTTTTGATAACCGGGCTTCCCTAATCATTCAAATAAAAAACACAACTACAGAAACACAAAATACTTTTCCATTGTTGTTAAAAAATAATTACTATGATGTTAATTTAAACAGTTTGCCTGCCGGAGATTATATCTATACTATTTCTGTTGAAGGAGAAGCTCTTTCCTCATCAGGAAGTTTTAGTATTATCGATTTTAACGTGGAAAATCAATTTATTAATGCCGATGTGGCAAAATTAGATCGCGTATCTGCAGCCACAGATGGGAAGCTGTATTTTCTGGATCAAATAAATACCATGATTTCAGATATAACAAATGACAGTAGATTTATTTCAGTCCAAAAAAGTGAACAAAAAATTGTACCTTTGCTAGAATGGAAAATTCTTCTATTCATTCTGGCTGCATTACTAGCTATAGAATGGTTTATTCGAAAATATAACGGTCTTATATAATTAAATATCAATATTTTAAAAAAAAATACAATGGAAAAATTACCTAAAATCGGCTTACCCATAATCATTGGTGTCATCTTGATGATTATTTTACTTTCAAAATCAGTAGTCACCATCGGAGCTGGCTCAGCGGGAGTACTTTACAAACCTTTTGATAATGGTGTTGTGACAAATAAACCTGCTTTAGGAGAAGGTTTTCACGTAGTTGCTCCATGGAATAGCGTTGTGGTGTATGAAGTAAGACAACAAGAATTGTCAGAAAAAATTCAAGCATTATCCTCAAATGGTTTGGACATACGCATTGATGCGTCCATTTGGTACCAACCTTTATTGTCAAATTTAGGAGACCTACACCAACAAAAAGGAGAAATGTACGTACAAAGAGTATTACAACCAGCTATCCGTTCTGCGGCAAGGAGCGTTGTAGGGCGTTATACCCCAGAACAATTATATTCTAGCAAGAGAGATGCTATACAAACTGAAATTTTTGTAGAAACAAACAAACTCTTAGAAGGACAATTTGTACAACTGAATGAAGTTTTAGTTCGTGATGTATCACTTCCTGAAACAATTAAAATTGCCATTGAGAAAAAACTAGGACAAGAACAAGAATCCTTAGAGTATGAATTTCGCCTTACCAAAGCCGTTCAAGAAGCAGAAAGACAACGTATAGATGCAGAAGGTAAAGCAATTGCAAACCAAATTTTAAGTGCATCACTTACCGATAAAGTATTAAAAGAAAAAGGAATCCAAGCAACCCTAGAATTGTCAAAATCGCCAAATTCAAAAGTAGTTGTAATAGGAGGAAGTGATGGAATGCCTTTAATTTTAGGCAATAACTAAAAAATAAATTGTGGCATAAAAAAAGACTGTTCTAATAGACAGTCTTTTTTTTATCTCAGATTTTTTGCTTGGCCCACCCAATCATCCCTTTCCATTCTCCCTGGAAAAAATTCTATTAGTTTGGTTACTGTTTTTATATCGTCCTCGGTAAATCGACTAATTTGGTCGTAGGTATAAATGCCAATATTATTGAGTTTTTCTTCCACAAAAGGACCAACTCCTGTTATTAATGTCAAATCGTCGTTTTCATCTTCTTTTGCACGTCCTATGCGATCAAAATTTAAGGCATATTCCTTAACGGGTTTTGGATTTTCAATATAACTATCTTCGGTTGTTTTTTTATGATTTTCAATTATTTTAAGGATTTCGGGTCTAATTTCTGTAAAAATAGTTTCTATATCATTGATTTCTTGTGGTCGTTTTTTGCTAACTGTTTTCGTATTTCTTTTTCCAAAACCATAACCAATGAGAAATGCCACAAGCATCATTACAAAAAGTTCAATACTACTCTTCCAGTTAGCTATGTCTATAAAATTTTCCAAAAGTTATTCTATTATAAATTCAATTCGTCTGTTTTTATTTCTACCCTCGGCGGTGGTGTTAATGTCAATAGGATTTTCCTGTCCCATAGAACTTGCTTTAAGTCTGTCTTTATCTAGGTTTTCACTATTAATTAAATACCTTCTTACTTGTTGTGCATATTTCAAACCCATTTCATAATTGTCTATGCTACTTCCTATATTGTCTGTATGGCCAATAATTTGAACTTTTTTATCTGGATAATCTTCTAAAATAGATCGAAGTTCTATAGCAAAATCCTTTAATTCTTTATTTGCAAAAATGCTAGAAAAAGTAAAAGTTGGGTAGATTGTTCTAGAAATCATTCTATTTTTTTCTAAATCTACTAACTTTTCCTTTGTAAGCGTTTCTATACGGAAAGAAATACCCCCTAAGAATTCGTTTTTTTTATCAAAAGTCAATTCTTTTATAAAACTTTTTATAGAAATATATTTTCTGTCGGCACCGGCTTGTATTAGTTCATTTTGAATAAATTGCCCTCTTTTTTGTCCTAAATTAGGAATTGTAAAATCTTCGCCAGCACTATAATCGGAAAGAATTAGTAAGGTTTTATTTTTATTTTCTTTTAAATAAAGAACTAACCAATTTATAAAATCCTTTTCATCAAGATTATAAAAAACCGAATCCTTATTTTTTTTTAAATAAATGGTATCAAAAACAAATAACACCTCATTTTTTTCATTAAAAGCATACAAACGGGCTGTATTTATTTCTGGATTTTTTTCTCTTGAAATAGAGTCTAAAACAGCTAATTCTCTATAAGCAATAGAATCTTGTTTCTTTTTAATGATAAGAGAGTCAATAGTTACGTTTATTTCATTTTCATCTACTTTAAAAAACGAGGCTAATGTAGAAGTAGCATCAGAGGTCATATACCAAATGGCAAGGATACTCCATGCTAAAAATACAAGGAAAGCAAGAAAAAAATTACGCATTTTTAAAAATATTGAATACGGTTACTATTCTGATTTCAAATCTACTAAAAAGAAACTGTTTTCAATAAATATAAAAAAATGTTTATTAACTTGTTTTACACAAGAAAACTTCAATTTTAATTTCAGGTAGATAGAAACACAATTTCATTTTTTATTTAAAACTGCTCATCATAGCACTTTTATTTATAAAAAAATAAAGATTTTAGTATGCCGTCTTTTTATTATAAAATTTATCTTAATTTTAAAAAACAATTTAAGCGGCATCCATTCTAAAATACACCCATAAAATGGCAAGAAAAAAATACAAACGAAAATCAAAATCAGGTTTAGCACCAGGTACTTTACTATTTACTGGGGTACAAAAAATGTCTCAAGTAGATCTTAATTTGATTCATTATTCTGAAGACCACTATGAAGAAATATTTCCAAAAAGTATTTCAGAAATAATACAAATACAGAAATCTTTTTCAGGTATTAGCTGGGTAAATATCGATGGGCTTCACGATGAAAACACTATAGAGGAAGTGTGTACCTATTTGGGAATTCACAAACTTACCATGGAAGATATTTTAAGTGTTGGACAACGGCCTAAAATTGAGGAACATTCAGGATATCTTCATATCGTTTTAAAAATGTTTATGTTAGACCCTACAGATGACACTATTGAAGAGGAACAATTGAGTTTTATTTTAAAAGGAAATATACTTATTACTTTTCAAGAGCGTACAGGTGATGTTTTTGACAGTGTAAGAAAGCGGTTAAAAGAAGGTAAAGGCTTTATTAGAAAACGAGGCACAGATTATTTATTGTATGCCCTTTTAGACTCTGTTGTGGATAATTATTTCATTATTTTAGAAACATTTGGAGAAAAACTAGAACAAGTGGAAACCGCACTTTTAGAAAACCCCGATAAAAACACCTTGAACAAATTACATTTACTACGCAGAGAAACGCTAAACTTACGACGCTCTATTTATCCGTTAAGAGAAGTGGTAAGCAGGTTTGAAAAAATGGAGGAGCCTTTTATAAATCCAGAAATTAAAGTATTTATTCGAGATTTATATGATCACACCATTCAAGTTATTGAAACCATAGAAGTGTTTCGGGACATGGCTTCAGGTTTACTTGACTTGTATATGAACAGTGTTTCTAATAAAATGAATGAAATAATGAAGGTGCTGACCATTATGGCATCTATTTTTATTCCACTAACTTTTATTGCAGGTGTTTACGGGATGAATTTTGAAAACATGCCAGAGCTTAATTATAAATATGGGTATTATATTGTTTGGATTATAATGCTTTTACTTATTGTAGGTATGTTATTTTATTTTAAAAAGAAAAAATGGCTTTAACAATCTGTTTATGAAACTATCAGACACTCTTTTTCCTCTTTTAGAGGAATTAAAAACGAACAACAACCGCAACTGGTTTTCTGAAAACAAATATAGATTTCAGCAGGAGGAGACATTTCTTAAAATATTTTTTAACGAAATAACTAATGGTTTGAACACCTTTGATACTATAGAAAAATTAAAAATTTTTCGCATCTATCGTGACGTTCGTTTCAGTAAAGATAAATTACCTTATAAAACAAACAGAAGTGCAAACTGGATGCGTGAAGGAGCGCACCGAAGAGGTAGTTATTATTTGCAATTAGAGCCTGGAAACTCTTTTATTGGCTGTGGTTTTTTTGAACCTAATCCTGAAGATTTATTGCGTATTCGAAAAGAATTTGAAACAGATACTACAGAAATAAGAGAAATTCTTAATCAGCCAGAATTTAAAAAAGTGTTTAGAGGATTTGATACCACAAACCAAGTGAAAACTGCCCCAAAAGGCTTTGACAAAAATCACAATGCCATTGATTTGATAAAAAACAAAAACTTCTTTGTTGCACATTACTATCCAGACAAAGAAGTTCTTTCTGCAGATTTTATTAAAACTATTTTAAATCATTTTCAACTTGTACAGCCTTATTTTAAATATATGAGTGATGTGTTGACAACCGATTTAAATGGCGTTTCTTTAATTTATCCTTAGTTTAATATACCTGAATTATTTTATAATTATGGTTATTAAAATTAAAAGTATCTCCTGCTTCTTTTCCTTTTAAGTGAGCATAAATAGGAGCATCCGTTGAAATGGAATAATAATTTTTAGAATCCCCTATATCAATTTTTCCTAATGCTACAGTGATAAAAAAGAAATTATTTTCGGTTTCTACTAAACTTCCATTAGTTACCACGTTATGCTCTTGTGTGATATCAATTCGCTTAAGTTGATTTTTTAAATTTTCTGTATTTTCTAAATATTTAGAATATTTTTCAATTTCGGTTAACATTTCACTTTTTCCACCATCATCATCTTCTGATTTTGAGCTTTCATTTTCTAAAGCCTCCTTAACCGTTTGAATTTCTTTTTTGTATTTTTCCATTTGAAGATTTAGCATCTCCATACATTTTACAAAAAGTTGTCGTTTTATCATTAGTTGAAATTTTAAGTTTGCAAAAATAGTTTCATTTAACTTCATATTCATTATGTTTTTAATAAATAAATTTTTTTAGGCAATATTATAAGTCTATAAACTTATAAAAAGCATTTATAAGTCTTAAAGCTTATAATTTGTTTTTATAAGTCAAATGACTTATATTTGATGAAATTTAACCCCAAAATGGTAGCCGTTTTAACAGCCGATTTAATAAATTCTACAGCCTATGAAAAGAAAACTTTTCAAAAGGTATTGGCTCTATTAAAAGAAGAATTTGAAGAAATAGCATTACAAAAAGAAGCTATATTTACTATTTTTAGAGGCGATAGCTTTCAAGGAATTGTAAAGCAACCAAAAGAGGCATTACAAATTGCATTACAACTGAAAGCCTCTGTACTTAAAGTGCAAAACACTTCACTAAAAAAAACAACAAATCCTTTAGCCGATGTACGCATTGCCATAGGAATAGGAGAGGCAGAGTACAATGAAAATGCCATTCTAGAATCGAATGGTGAGGCCTTTCATTTTTCAGGAAAAACCCTAGACAGCATGAAATTTGAAAATAAAAAACTCTGTTTAAAAACCGCAAATGAAGAAATTAATGGGGAATTTTTAGTAAGTTTAAAATTTTTAGATATGCTCACTGATAAATGGTCAACCGCATCTGCAGAGGTGGTGCATTATTTATTAAAAGGGTTAAAAGAGCAACAAATAGCAGACATAATATCTCGAAGTCAGGCGGCAATAAACCTACGCAAAAAAGCTGCAGGATGGGAAGAAATACAATTGCTTCTTCAGCGTTTTGAACATGTAATTGCTAAAAATTATACCCGATGAATGAAAATTTACTCCTAGCACTACAACTTCTTTTAGCACATTTACTTACAGATTTTGTGCTGCAATCTGCTAAGGGTATTCAGCAAAAAAGAGAAAAAAAGGCAAAAGCCCCTTTTTTATATATTCATGCATGCATTGCCGGTTTATTAACCTACTTGTTTTTACAACAATGGAAGCAGTTTTTTATACCAATTCTTATTATAATCACCCATTTTTTTATTGATTTATGGAAATTACATCAAAAAGATGATAACTTAAAGTATTTTCTTCTGGATCAATTTCTTCACTTATTGGTTTTGTTTTTTGCTTGGTTGTATCTTACTTCAAATTTTTATGAAATCCTGCCTTTTATTGATCGTTTTTTATTATCAAAAAACTCAATGACTTTGTTGGTTGGTTATTTAATTGTGCTATCACCTATTGGGTTTATAATAGGTAAGGCCACTAAAAACTGGCAGGTTGAAATAGCTAAAGACGGGGAGTTAAATAGTTTACAAAAAGCAGGCCGTTATATTGGTGTTTTTGAACGAATTTTAGTACTCACTTTTGTACTAACGAACAACATTGCCGCTATTGGATTTTTAATTGCGGCAAAATCCATATTGCGCTTTAATGATAAAAGTAAAAGTGGAGGAAGAAAACAAACCGAATACGTCCTTATAGGCACCTTGATGAGTTTTTCTATAACCATCATTATTGGCTTTCTTATGCTACAAATTCTAGGTATTTCTTAAACTTTTTATCTGTTTTAAATACTAAAATAATTGGAGTTAATGGTTGTATTCATATTCAAGTAACTGAATATTGTTTTTAATACGTTCTATGACTAAATGCATCATTCGTTTGTTTAACGCTGAAGAATTTTGAATATATTGGTCAAATTCCTCTAAAGTAAACTGGCCAATAATCATTCCTTTTAATGCATTTCTAAACTTGATGTCTTTTTGAATCGCATTTTCAATAAAATCCATTCGCTTTTCAATGGAAAGGGTATAAAAACCATTTTTATACTTATTGATGTAATTCCGAAAAGAGGCAAGTAGTAAATCATTTTGTAATTTAATTATTGGTCGAAGGGATTTGTTTTGAAACTTTTCATCCAAACTCATTTCAGCTCGAACAATAGCAGAGGAAATTTCGGGTCGCAGAGCTAGGAGCTCTATATCTCGAGATAGCATATTAGAAGTTTTAATAAAAATAGACAATATTCTTGCAACTAAAAACGGCGGAGACTTGTAGTTATAAACTATGTTATTAACAAGTGTTTCGTTAATATTGAGATAAACATTGGCAAGTTATAGTTTCAATTAATTAACTTTAGTTTTTAAAAAAAAATCATCCAATAATGGCAAATGTTACCTCAATAAATCCGTATTCAGGAAAAGTATTAAACACCTACAAAAAACACACAAACAAAGAAGTTAATACTATTTTAGAAAATGCAAATAACCAATTTTCTATATGGAAAAACACCTCTTTTTCAGAGCGCAAGTTATTTATGGTGAATGCAGGCAAAGAGTTACTAAAAAATAAGCAACAATATGCAGAAATGATTTCAAACGAAATGGGAAAACCCATATCACAATCCATTTCAGAAGTAGAAAAATGTGCGTTAGTTTGTGATTTTTATGCTGAAAATGCCGAAAAACAATTAGCAACAGAAAATATAAAAACAGATGCTTTTAAAAGCTACATTGCGTATGAGCCTTTAGGTGTTATTTTAGCAATTATGCCATGGAATTATCCATTTTGGCAAGTTTTTCGTTTTGCCGCTCCAGCCTTGATGGCTGGAAATATTCCAGTTTTAAAGCACGCTTCAAACGTTTTTGGATCTGCTTTACTTATACAAAAAGTTTTTGAGCGCGCTGGTTTTCCTGAGGCGTGTTTTACAAGCTTACTAGTGGGAAGCGATGCCATAGAAACTATAATAAAAAATCCTATTGTAAAAGCTGTAACCTTAACCGGAAGTGAACCTGCAGGTGCAGCGGTAGCATCTATTGCAGGGAAGTATATTAAAAAAACCGTTTTAGAACTAGGTGGCAGCAATGCGCTAATTATTTTTAAAGATGCAAATATTGACAAAACAATTACCCTCTGTGTGCAGGCTAGATTTCAAAATACCGGTCAAAGTTGCATTGCAGGCAAACGATTAATAATTGATACCTCAATTGCAGAAGAGTTTATAGAAAAACTTGTATTGAAGGTACGCGAATTAAAAAGTGGAAATCCTATGGACGCTTCTACCTTTATTGGCGTCATGGCAAGAGAAGACTTAGCAATTGAATTAGAAAAACAGATTGAAAAATCTGTTAAGCAAGGCGCAAAAATACTTTTGGGCGGAAAGCGGCAAGGCACTTATTTTGAACCAACAATTATTGTAAATGTGGAAGATACGATGACTGTATTTCAAGAGGAAACTTTTGGCCCTGTACTTTCTGTAACAACTTTTAAAACAGAGGAGGAAGCAATTTCACTTTCTAATAGGTCTAAATTTGGTTTAGGAGTTTCTTTATTTTCTGAAAATTTAGAAAAAATAGAACAGTTCATTCCAAAATTAGAGGAAGGGGCCGTTTTTGTCAACGAATTAGTAAAGAGTGATCCTAGATTACCATTTGGGGGTATTAAAGCCTCAGGTTTTGGTAGAGAATTAAGCAAGAAAGGCATACAGGAGTTTATAAATATAAAAACGGTATATATAAAAAAATAAAGGAAAAATAACGAATGTATTTTTCCTTTATTTTTATTAAGGTTTTTAATTTCTTATTTTAAAAACTCGTCAAAACTTTTAAATTCTATAGGAAATTTGTCTTTTTTCTTTAAATAATCTTCTAGTCTAGCCACTTGCTTTTTATGTATAGCCTCATAGCTAGCCATTGCATCATCGTATCGCTCTTTTATAGCTTCAAAATTTGCAACATGAGCGCCCGTAGGTCTGTCAAAATTGTTTGTAACGCTGCTGTATAAATCTGCAAGCTTTTCACGCAATTCAGGCTCTGCACTAGCTACATAGTTATCGCCTGTGGTAACGACCATTGTTTTTAATAACGTATTTAAATCGTTAATAACTGTTTGTGCTACTTTTTTAGCATTTGTATCTTCCAATATCAAATCTTCTGCTTTTTTAATGGTAGTATTCATTTTATATACCGTGTAGGCAAGTTCCTCGTTCATATCAAAAAGAATTTTTACCATGTTCATTCTTAATTCACGACTTTCAGAAGTAACCAAACTATTAGTGTCATAAATAAGTTCAATTTCGTGGGTAAAGGTATTTTTTCCTTTAGTCATTACCACCTTATATTTACCAGCTGGCACTCTTGGAGCCACAAAGCCACCAAAACTGATGGTTTTTGCTTCTGCTATTTTTGGTGCTCTAGAAGTAAAGCTCCAATCTACAATATTCAATCCTTTGGATTTGCCCGGATTTAAACTTGCAATGCTATTACCTTCTACATCTTGTACTTCCATTTCCATTTTTCCGAAGGTATGCCGCTTGTTTAAATAGTAAACAATACGAGCATTGGCAGAAGGGTTTTGACCAACGAACTGGGTTTCAGTGCCAAAAAATTCAGAAAATCCACCTTCTTCGGGCATTACAATAGGTTTTGAAGAAAAGAAGTGCACCTCTTTATCCATTATTTCTGGGGTCACTTCGCGGAGTGGGGAAATATCATCAATAATGATAATGCCTCTTCCGTGAGTGGCTAACACTAAGTCATTGGTTTTTTCTTGTAATGCGATGTACATTACTGCTACAGCAGGCATATTATTGGTAAAACGAGACCAATTTAAACCACCATCAACCGTAATAAATAAACCAAATTCAGTTCCTAAAAATAATAGGTTTTCATTTTTATAGTCTTCGTGTATGCTTCTTGCAAAACCAATAACATCTTCTGAAATTATACTTTTCCAAGTTTTTCCAAAATCTGTAGTTTTATATGCATAAGGTGTCATATTGCCTGAGGCATGTCCTTCAAAAACTGCATATGCGGCTCCTTTATTGAAATTACTAGCATATATTTTATAACACCACGTATTTTTAGGTAAATTTGGAATATTGGCAATAGTATTTGTCCAAGTTTTTCCTGCATCTTTGGTTACTTGAACGTTACCATCGTCTGTACCTACCCAGATTATATTTTCGTCTAAAGGAGATTCTGCTATGGTAAAAATTGTAGTGTGTGTTTCTGCACCAGAATTATCTACCGATAAACCACCTGATTGAGATTGGTCTTGTTTTTTTGAATCATTTGTTGTTAAATCTGGTGAAATTTTTACCCAAGTATCTCCCATATCATTTGATTTGTGTAAAAACTGACTTCCTATATAAAAACGATCCGGATAAAACTTGCTTAAGGCCATAGGAGTATTCCAATTGAAACGTAACTTAGGATCTCCTTTTTCGGCCATTGGTTGTATGGTTTTGGTTTGTATCCTGTCCACATCATAGCGCCAAACATTAGCAGCACCTTGCATTTCAGAATAAATAATGTTTTTTGTAGGATGTTTTAGCACTCTAAAACCATCGCCAAAACCAACGCTATTCCAATGTTTTGCTTTTACGCCACCGGGAGCAGAGGAGGGGCCATACCAAGAACCATTATCTTGTAAACCACCATAAACATTATAAGGTTCCGCATTGTCCACACTTACATGATAATATTGAGATACTGGGATATTTTCAACAATTTCCAAAGTGACACCGCCATTCCAAGAGCGATAAACTCCGCCGTCGGTTCCAACAAACATGATGTCTGAATTTTGTATGTGAAAAGCTATATCATGAATATCTGGGTGCATTGTACCTAATGGTTTGAATGTTTTTCCACCATCGCGACTAATAGCACCATTTAATCCTCCTTTTACTAAAATATCTGGGTTTTTTGGGTCAATAGTAATTCTCGAAAAATAGAAAGGTCTAACTACAAGTTCGAAGTTACTATTTAAATGGTTCCAAGAATTTCCTCCATCATCAGACCGGTATAATCCATTACTTTTAGAATCTTCAGTTTCTAAAACAATATAAACAGTTTGTGGTTGTGAAGGAGCAATAGCTAAACCTATTCTACCTAACTTTCCTGTAGGAAAACCGTTGTGTATTTTATTCCAAGTTTTTCCGCCATCTATGGTTTTATAGAGTCCGCTATTTTCACCACCCGAACTAAAACTCCAAGGAGACCGTCTGAACTGCCATAAAGATGCATAAAGTATGTTTGGGTCCGTTGGGTCCATTGCAAGGTCAGCAACACCAGTAGTTTCATTGATATAAAGTATGTTTTCCCAGGTTTCACCGCCATCCAAAGTTTTGTAAACACCACGATCTTTACTGGAACCCCAAAGGGCTCCCATAACACCTACAAAGACTTCCTTGTTGTTATTGGGATTTATTTTTATACCTGAAATTCGTTCCGATTTTTCCAATCCCATTTTTTTCCAGTTGGTACCTCCATCGGTAGTTTTGTATATTCCATCACCAATTGAAACACTATTTCGCACCCAAGTTTCTCCTGTACCAACCCAAACAGTGTTATCCGGATCAGCAGGGTCTATTGCTATACTTCCTATAGATTGTGCGTGTTCATCAAAAACTGGAGTAAAAAAAGTGCCCCCGTCAATTGATTTCCACACACCTCCACCTGCAGCTCCTGCATAAACAATATTAGCATTTGTAGGATGCATTTCAATGTCAGAAATTCTGCCACTCATTACTGCTGGTCCGATGTGTCTAGCTTTTAAATTCCCAAAAAGTTCCTTGCCTTTTATTGGAATTTCTTGTGAAAAAGAGGAAGGTAAGGAGAGTAATAGGGCTAAACCAATTAATAAATTATTTTTCATACGTTTGTTGGTATTAAAAAAACCCTTTTGGCAGGGGATTTAAAGTGAAACAATAAAAAACTATTCACCTGGAAAAGCAAAAATTGAATTTTCCACTTTCGGATTTAATTCTATTGTTTTTATGGAAATACCTTGTCCAAACATGCTCATATCAAAAGGAAAGAATAAACCATCCACTTCTTGATATCCGCTCATTGTAGAAGTCATTGTTTGCCCTTGTGCAGGACCTTCTTTGATTTGCGTTTCGGATACAATTAATGCAAAATTTTCGGAATCGAAATAATGAAAACTAACATTGGGCTCTTCAATGCCATTTACTAAAACAGGATCTTGCGTAAGTTTTATTTTAAATGTTTCTGTTCCTTCTTTGGTTTCCTTACCCAAAAACTCTACCGAATATCCTTTGTCTTTGTAATTTAAAAAAGGTGAAGGAAAGTCTTTAGCCGCTTTTTTCATATTTGCGGTTGCTTCGCTATCGCTTTTTTCAGGTTGCATTGTCATAAAATTTGTTGACCACATATGTTCACCATCAAAAGCAAATTGAGTGATGGTTTGTCCTTGAAAATTAATAATTACCGCTTGACTACCATTTTTTAATTGAATGATTTCTAAAGGAATTTCCATTCCTTGAGCATTGGCAACGCCACTCATTTTTAATCCTTCTAAAGCATTCCATTTTTCAAGACCGCCAGTATTTTCAAAATAGTTGACTAGCACCTCATCGGCAGTTTGAGCTTGAAGAGTTAGGACAGAAATAAACAAAAATGCGGTTAAAAAGGTTTGTATTTTTTTCATGATTTTATTTTTAAATTAATGAATAATTAGTATGTTAAACCTCTGAAAAGTTACAAATAATTTTAACACCTTTATAAAAAAATGAGAAAACAAAATATTTTTGTCACGGTGGATGCCGTAGTTTTTCAAGAAGTGGAAAAAAAGGTGTTCCTTTTATTAATTCAGCGAAAAAATCTACCATTTCAAAATCATTGGGCACTGCCTGGTGGTTTTGTAGAAGATAGCGAAGATTTAGATACCGCAGTGGCAAGAGAATTGCTTGAAGAAACTGGAATAATTTATTCAAATTTTATGCAATTAAAAGCATTTGGAAAACTAGGAAGAGACCCAAGAGGAAGGACAATTTCAGTGGCTTTTGCAGGGTTTACAGATGCAAATACTATTCCTAAAGGGGCTGATGATGCTAAAGAAGCAAAGTGGTTTGATATAAAAAAACTTCCAAAGTTAGCTTTTGATCACGATGATATTATAGCGTTTGCGATTTCCCATTTTCATTTTAACCATCATTTATAGTATTAAGTACCTTCATTTTAGTATCCATAGAATCATTTTCAGGAGCGTTGTTTTTTCTATATGGCAATTGTGGCATTTTTCTACAAAAAAATGGGGGAAATGGTCAAAGCCGATAGTTTTTAATCGTTTTAATTCAGAAATTTGAAAGTCATTTGTTACAAACAAATGATTTAACGGCCATCTAAAAATTAAATATTTAGCGTGAAAAGTATTAAAAAAATCCACCTCCAATTCTCGGGTCTATAAGCCAGCATATTCTTTAAAATATTCTTGTGGTATGCAACCCAGATACATTATTTAAATCAACAAGAACAATTACCATATACTCCAGATTAGCGATTTTTTTTGGTAACTGTTAGTAATTCTGCATCTCTGACTAAAGATTTTTCATTTTCAGATAGACTTGGAGGCATTAGATGTAAACAATATAACTTTATCTAAGATAAATTGGGTAGTTGAACATTAACCATTGCAACAAGGCTAAAAATGTTAACGGTAATATATGGAAAGTAAAAAAACCTCTAGGCCACCTTTTTTTAGAAGCAATACATGGCATTAGGGTGGCAGAAATAAAAACATAAAAACAAATTAAAGCTGTTTTTATGAAATTTTATGAAGCAGAATTTGGTGGGCTTGTAGTAGTACTTATTTTTGGTTGATTTAAATTTACTAAAGCTTTTATATCATTTCCGGTTGGGTCTTCAAATAATTCTAAATCAAAATAAGGAACAGAAGCGATTACGTGATCAAAAATATCTGCCATGATAGCTTCATAATTTTGCCATCTTTTATCATTGCTAAAACAAAATATTTCTAATGGAATTCCTTTTGAAGTAGGATGGAGTTGACGAACCATTAAAAAAAGTTCTTTATTGATAGCTGAGTTTTCATTAATTGAAGCGTCAACAAACTTTCTAAAAACGCCAAAATTGGTTTGGTTTCTTCCATTTATTAAAACCGATTTATCGGCATTAATTTTTTCATTATGTTTTGTAATTTCTTTTTGACGGTGTTCTATGTAAGGCCTAACTAATTCAATTTTTTTATACTTTTCAATCATTTCGGGAGTTAAAAACTGGATGGAAGATTGTTTGATAAAAATAGCTCTTTTAATTCTTCTGCCGGCAGACTCCTGCATACCCCGCCAGTTTTGAAAAGAATCTGAAATTAAGCTGTAGGTGGGAATAGTGGTGTAGGTGTTATCCCAATTTTGGACTCTTACTGTGGCAAGATTTATGTCGGTTACATAACCATCAGCACCATATTTGCTAAACGTTATCCAATCGCCAATTCGAACAATATCATTTACAGAAACCTGAATAGAAGCCACAAAACCTAAGATGGTATCTTTAAATATTAAAAGAATAACAGCCGATGCAGCTCCAAGAGTAGCAAAACTTAAGATGTCTTTACCGGTGATTTCATATACCACAAAAAATATGGCGATTCCCCATAAAAAAATCATCATTACTTGCATATAACTATCTAAAGGCTTATCGCTATAGCTTTCAAGAGTGCGCAGATATTTTTTTGATGAGCGTAAAACACTTCTAATAATTTTTACAATAAGGATAATGCCATAAATGGTGGTTATGGTCATGAATACATTCAGAATCATTGGAAAACCGTCAAAAACTACTGGAAATATATTCTTTAAAAGGAGTAGAGGAATTATATGAGCAATGTATCTTGGGAAATTACTTTCTACTAGAAAATCATCAAACGTGGTTTTTGTTTTTAATGAAAATGCTTTAAAGGACTCGACAATAATTTTTCTTAAAACCCTATCAAAGAAGTAAGCAATTGTTCCTAAAATAAAAATATTGACCATTAAGTTCAAGCTACTAGCCCAAAAGGGACGCATACCTTGCTCTAAAAGATAATTTTCAAGCAAACAACTGATTTCTTTTAAATTTACATTTAAAAACATAGCTTACACAGTTATATATTTTTTTTCAACATAAAAAGTTCCAAAAGGGATTATGGAAGCAAGCATTACAATAGCTAGTGTTTTCATTACCCATTTTAGTTCGGAATAAACCATTATTGCAAACACGATATACATTAAAAAAAGAACCCCGTGGGCCATTCCTACTGTGCTTACCATTTGCGGCGCATCCCAAATATATTTCAAAGGCATGGCAATAAAAAGTAATACTAAAAGTGAAATTCCTTCTAAAAGTGCAATAATTCTAAATGTTTTTATCATCTTAATATATAGTAAAATTTTTGCAAAGGTAGATATAATGAGAGTTAAATACGAAACATAACGCTATTGATTTTTTATTAAGATTTTGTCCAAATTTCTATTATCCTAATTACATGGAAAAGGAATATTTAAAACAGGTGCTCCATTTTTCTTTATAAAATTAAAATGCCACCATTCCGATTGTATGGTAGCAAACCCAAAGCTTTTCATGCCATCCTGAAGTATTTTTCTATTAGTTAAAATCTCATCTGCTAGGTTAAAGTTATCAATATGTGCTTCTCTGCCAAAAAAATCATGGTCTGTTCCCATATCTATGTATTCTCCGTTAAGAGTTCGCAAAGTCAAATCTAGTGCAGCACCCCGATTGTGAACAGAGCCAATTGCTGGATCTGCTACATAAATAGGATTGGGTACTTTTGCCCACATTTTTTTTTGTACCGAAAGCGGACGGTAACAATCAAATAGTGTTATGACATAGCCACGATCACAAAAATAATAGTTAGCATTATTTAATGCTTCTGCAACTTCAGGCAACAATAAACAAAGACTACAATCGTATAGTTTTTCTTTTAAAAAATTATTAGTGGTAGCATATCTTATATCCAAAAAAAAAGTAGAAGAGTAGGAGTCTATAGCAACTAAATTTTCGGATTTCTTTAAAAAAGAAGTGAGGCAAAATAGAAAAATGAAATAAGGAAGAAAATTTTTAAAACCTCGCATATATTATATTTTTTTGATAAAGTTAAAGAAATAAAAAGTAACATTAATTTATATAGAAACCCTTTTAAAAGTGTTTCCTTTTTCTTAGCTTAGATTTTTAAATAAAAACAAATAGATATGCAATTTTTAGAAAACAAAGTGGCTTTAATTACAGGAGGATCAAAAGGAATAGGTTTTGGAATAGCCGAAGCACTTATGTGGCAAGGTGTTCATGTAGCCATCACAAGCAGAACCAAAGAATCTGTAAACGAAGCAGTAAAAAAACTAAAAGAATTATGCAAAGGCAAAGCAAAAGTTATTGGAATAAAAGCAGATGTAAAAAATTTTAAAAGTCAGGAAAATGCAGTAAAAGAAGTAGTAGAAAAATTTGGTAAATTAGACATTTTAGTTGCAAATGCCGGTTTAGGGTATTTTGCTCCAATAGATGAATTTACCATTGAACAATGGAATGAAACGATAGACACCAATTTAACTGGTGTTTTTTACAGCATTAAAGCAAGTGTTGAAGAATTAAAAAAAACCAAAGGATATGTAATCACTGTTTCCAGTCTTGCTGGAGCAAACTTTTTTGCAGGTGGTGCAGCATATAATGCTAGTAAGTTTGGCGTTACCGGTTTTACACAAGCTGTAATGCTGGATTTGCGAAAGTATGAAATAAAAGTCACCACAATTATGCCTGGTTCTGTAGCTACTAATTTTAATAATCATGTACCAGATAGTAACGATGATTGGAAAATTCAGAAAGAAGACATAGGTTCCATGGTGGTAGATTTATTGCGAATGAACCCAAGAACATTACCTAGCAAAATAGAGGTTAGACCTTCGGTTCCTCCTTCAAATTAAATAAGAAAACCCAGTACACATTTGTACTGGGTTTAAGATTTTTAAAGGCTAATTCAAAATCTTTTTTTTGCGTTTTGTTATTGGTTGTAATTAGCACCCAAACCTTCTTCGCCCATTCCAAATATCTCTTTTGCTGCAGAATTCTAAAAAGACACGTTTGTTTAATAGTTGGTTATCCCTTTTTTCACTAACTGGTTCGAAAATTCTTTTCATGGTTGTCATCGCTTTTTGATTTATGATTGATTTACTAAGAAGACGACACAAAATTATATTTGTTACAGTACTATGTTTAACAAAGTACTATTTAACAAATATTTAACAAAACTATGGTTGTTTAAAAAATTGGGAAGAAGACTATTTTTTAGGAAACTATATTGAATATTGCCAAAGCATAAATATAGAAACGCAATAAGCGCAAGGTTCCAAAAAACAACAAACTTTTTAATGGATAATTTATGATACCCGCAGTCATAGTTGTTAGCGAGTAGGGTATGGGTAAAAGGGCACCAACAATGATAAGAAACCCTCCCCATTTTCTTGTGTTTCTTATATGCTTTGCCATTTTCACTTCTAAATATTCAGTTACTGAAGGAATTTTAGTGATGGCTTTTCCTATAAAATAAGAAACTACACCACCAGCATAAGATAATAGTGCCAAAAGCGATAAATGAAATATAGGGGTTGCAGACTTACTGGACCAAGCAATAAAAATTTCTGGCGGAATTAAACCTAAAATGGATTCTGATATAAAGAAAACCGATAATATACCAAATGCAGGAAAAGTTTCTGTCATTTTGTTTAAAAGTACATTAACATCAATTACAAAAAAATGTATAGCAAGTAAACCTCCAATAAAAAGCAATATTAAAGGAATTGCTTTAAGTAAACTGCTTCCTATGAACCCATAAAATCCTGTATAGCTATAATATTGATGTAATAGTCGGAGTCGTGATTTCTTTTTCATTTTGGGTAATTCTATATTCTAACACTCTTTACAAAAATAGGGCTAGTTTTGTAAATTGCAAGTAAAGCAAATGTTATAATATTCATAAAGAATATCAAGTGTAGCCTATTTTATTTAAAAGAAATCACGCTAATTTGTGGGATAACCTTTTAAAGGTATTATTTTTGCAAGAATTGAATTAAAAAATAGCAAATTTTGAATTTAGAGGAAAAGGTTAAAAATATTGAAAGAGAATTATACACCTATCAAAAGGAAGCTATAGAAACCATATTTGAACGTTTCAAAAGCTTTCCTGAAAGTTATAACATACTTTACCAACTACCAACCGGAGGTGGAAAAACAATTATTTTTTCTGAAATAGCTAAACGGTATATCCAGGAAACCAAAAAAAAAGTGTTGATTTTAACCCATCGTATTGAGTTAAGTAAACAAACTTCCATTACTTTATCAGAGATTAAAGTTAAAAATAAAGTAATTAACAGCACGGTTAAAGAAATTCCCAATCAGGAAGACTATATGTGCTACGTAGCGATGGTAGAGACACTAAATAACCGGCTGAAAGAGAAGCAACTAGATATGAAAAATATCGGTTTGGTGATTGTAGATGAAGCACATTACAATTCTTTTCGAAAATTATTTAAATATTTTAATAAGTGCGATATTCTTGGAGTAACTGCAACCCCGCTTAGTTCAAACATCAATTTGCCAATGAAAAATACCTACAATGAATTAATTGTAGGGCATTCTATTTCTGAATTGATTGAAAAAGGATTTCTTTCAAAAGCCACAACCTATTCCTATGATGTTGGTCTAGGAGCCTTGCGCATTGGAATAAATGGTGACTATACCGTAAAATCTTCTGAAGTGGTTTATATAGATTATGCCATGCAAGAAAAATTGATTTATGCTTATGAAGAACGAGCCAAAAACAAAAAAACTCTAATCTTTAATAACGGAATTAACACTTCTAAATTTGTGTATGAATCTTTTAGAAATGCAGGATATGCTATAAGACATCTTGACAACAAAAATACCGAATTGGAGCGTAAAGAAATAATTGACTGGTTTAGAGAAACTCCAGATGCCATAATAACTTCGGTTGGAATTCTTACTACAGGTTTTGATGTTCCAGATATAGAAGCCATTATTTTAAACCGAGCCACAAGATCGCTTACATTATATCACCAAATGATAGGAAGAGGCTCCAGGGTTTTGGAAAACAAAAAGACATTTACCGTAGTGGATATGGGAAATAATCTAGCACGTTTCGGGCTTTGGGAAGAAAAAGTAGATTGGCAAAGTATTTTTAAAAACCCGGATTATTATTTTGACAATTTGATTTCTGATGAAAATATTGAACGCTATTTTACTTATGAAATGCCTAAAGAATTACGTAAAAAATTTAAAAAATCAAAAAATCCTGATTTTGACGTAGAAGCAGCTTTTAAGGAAATCAAAAATAAAGGTTTAAAACCAAAATTAGCATTAGACATGGCTATTGAACAACATGCTAAAATTTGTTTAGAAAACAGTGAAGATGCTTATGATGCCCTTGAGCTTGTAAAGCATTTAAACGAGTCAATTGCTTTTAGAGTGCAACAATATGCCTACTGCATAAGTAAATCTACAGCAAACTATCAGGAATGGCTAGAAGAGGATTATAAAAGAAGCCTTCGTGCACTAATACGAAAAAGCATTTAATTTTTCTTTTTGAAAATGGAAAAAAAACCACCTTTTTTTTCTTTTTTTGCAGCTTTCTTTTTCTCCGAACTCGAAAACAATCGCTTTATAAAACCATCTTTTTTCGTGGGTTCACAATTAAATTTCTCTCTAATATCCTTTGGAACAGGTTCAAATTTAGCATTTGTAAAGATGTCAAATGCAGCATCTTTATTTAATAATTGATAAAAAGTAGCAAAAATAGGTAATGCAGAATTTGCACCTTGCCCCAATAAAGTGTTTTTAAAGCCAATGGCATAGTTATCATGACCTACCCAAGTAATGGTTGTTAATTTTGGAGTAATGCCAACAAACCAACCATCCTTATTATTTTGAGTGGTTCCGGTTTTACCAGCTATATCATTTTTCAAACCATAGGTATTTCTTATCCTACTTGCAGTTCCTTCGTTTACGGTAGCTTTTAGCATGTCCAACATATAATGCCTTGTTTCTTCTGAATATGCTTCTTTTGTGTGTTTTTTTGTTTTAAATTCTGCCAGCATATTACCATTTCTATCTTCAATTTTTGTAATAAAATAAGGATTAGAGGGAATTCCTTTATTTGTAAAGGTTGAATATGCCTTTGCAAATTCTAAAATAGATAGCTCAGCAGTACCTAGGGCTAAGGACGTGACTTCGGGCAGTTCCGTAGTGATTCCCATTTTTTGAGCTTGTGTAATTACATTGCCAATGCCAGTTTCCATCAATACTTTTACAGCAATAGTATTTACAGAATTACTCAATGCGTATTTAAGTGAATAGTTTAAAAAAGGGTCTTCATTTTCAGGATTTGAAGAATTTGAAGGTGTATAATCTCCTTCATAAGTAACTTCCTGAATTGGAAAATACGTGCAATATTTCATGCCATTTTCTAGAGCTGCAGCATATACAATGGGTTTAAATGTAGACCCCACTTGCCGTTTACTTTGTGACACATGATCAAATTGAAAACTACTAAAATCAACCCCTCCAATCCAAGTTTTTATGGCTCCTGTGGCAGGCTCTACAGTGAGCATTCCCATGTTTAAAAATTTTAAGTAATGCTTAATACTATCTATCACACTAGCCTGTAAATCAATTGTTTCATTATAATTAAAAAATTGTCTATTGGTGGAAACATTTAAAGAATCTACAATATCTTTTTTAGAATAATTTTGTTTTTTTAAGGATTTGTATATTGTCGTTTTTTCCATCTCCACTTCGATTAATTTTTGATTCACTAACCAAGGGGCTTTGTTTCCATACGATTTTTCAAAGTCTTTTTGTAGTGCTGCCATGTGCTGCAACATTGCTTTTTCAGCATATTGTTGCATTTCATAATCGATTGTGGTATAGATTTTAATTCCATCTTGATACAAATTATAATGCCCACCATTTTTCTTTTTTAAGGTATCTAAAATTTGTACAACTTCTTTTCGCAAATGTTCTCTAAAATAAGTGGCAATGCCTTGATTATGGCTATAATATTGGTAATTTAAGCGCATAGAATCCTTTTTAGCAACTTCGGCTATTGTAGGATGGAGGTATTTGTATTTCTCCATCTGAGTCAAAACCACATTACGGCGCTTTAAGCTTCTTTCAGGATGTACCCTTGGATTGTAATAATTAGATGCTTTCAAAGTTCCTATAAGGGTTGCTGCTTCTACAATACTTAATTCTGCAGTATGTTTATTGAAAAATTTCATCGCTGCACTTTCTATACCAAAAGTGTTATCACTAAAGGGAACTGTGTTAAAATATAAGGTAAGAATTTCTTCTTTTGTATAAAGAGTTTCCATGCGTCTGGCAATTATAGATTCTCTAATTTTTGTAACCACAATTCCCACATTACTTCTGTCATTTCTACCGTAAAGATTTTTAGCTAATTGTAAAGTAATGGTGCTGCCTCCTCCTGCAGAAGCCTTTTGTAATACAATGGTTTTAAAAAATACTCGAAATAGACTTTGTCCATCAATTCCATTGTGTTCAAAAAAGCGGACGTCTTCTGTAGCTACAAGACCATCTATAAGGTGTTTAGGCAAATCTTCATACACGATAGATTGTCTGTCAAAAAGGTAGTATTTTCCCATTAATTCACCGTCTTTAGCATACACTTCAGACGCTTCACTTTGTTTGATTTCGGCTAGTTGTTTCTTTGTGGGAATTGGCCCCCATAAACCAATATAGATACTAAAATAGAAACTGAATAAAAAAATAAAAATTGCCAGAATAATTCTAAAAATCCATCTAAAATACTTGTTTCTAAAAATGTTACGAAAGGTTTTTTTCACGCTGCAAAGTAAATTAAGGCTTCTTAAAAAGTATCTCTATTTATAACTAATTTAAGGGAATTGAGAGTTTTTATATAAAGATAACTAGTAGCGTTATATAATATTGCTTACCCACGAAATGGATTAAAATGAAATCAAGAAAAAATTAATTAAATTTTGGTAGAGTAAATTAGCACTAGCTAACTTTCTTCCAAGTTTTTATAAGCACAAGCACACAAATAACAGACGATCCAGATAATATACTTCCCAATACGGTATTGCCATACAAAAAGTAACCAGTTGCAAACAAAAAACAGTAAATGCCTATGGTTCCTATAAACAGGGATAAGAATTTATAGCTAAAGTTTTTAAATTTGCCTTCTTTTTCAAATACTAATGCTTCAAAGGTTTCTATAGTAGATAATTTTGATGGTTTTGTAACAAGTGTAACAAATACCCAACAAAAGGTGGTAAAAACTACGCCAATAACCAGTTGCCAGTGTGATGCCAATGTAAATAATGGAGTTTCCATTTTTCCATTAATAAAGAAAAACCCGGCGATTAGGAAGGAAACTCCCATTGCTGTAATTTCGCTGTACGGATTTATTCTTCGCCAAAACCAGCGCAGAATAAACAACAAGCCTGTTCCTGCACCAATTTGCAATAACAAATTAAATGCTTCTCTAGCTTCTTCTAAAATTAACGCCAAAAATGCAGCACAAATAATCATAACAAAAGTGGAAAGTCTGCCAACTAACACCTTTTCTTTTTCCGAAGCTGATTTTTTAATAAAACGAGCGTAAAAATCATTTACAACATAGGAGGATCCCCAGTTTAAATGGGTAGAAATTGTACTCATAAAGGCTGCTACTAATGAAGTAATGACTAAACCTAATAATCCAGCCGGCAATAATCTAAGCATCGCAGGATATGATAAATCATTTTTCACATAATCTGGGTTAAAGTCTGGAAAAGCTGTTTGTAAACTAGCCAAATCAGGATATACAATTAACGAGGCTAAACCAATTATAATCCATGGCCAAGGACGTAAAGCATAATGTGCAAAATTAAAAAATAAGGTTGCCCAGGTAGCGTGTTTTTCATCTTTTGCGGCAAGCATTCTTTGGGCAATATAACCACCACCTCCTGGCTCTGCTCCAGGATACCACACACTCCACCATTGTACTGCAAGCGGAATTATAAACATTGGCACTAAAATTTCCCAATTGCTAAAATCTGGAAACAAGGATAGTTTGTCTTGAAGTTGTGGTGCTGCCAGCATTTTATCTAAACCGCCTACAGCTTCATGGTTTACTACATAAATAGCCGCCCAAACACTTCCCACCATAGCAATGATAAACTGAATAAAATCGGTGATTAAAACACCTCTCAACCCACCTAGCATCGAATAAAAAACAGTTATTGTACATGCAACAAAAAGGCTTTGAAATTCGGTGAAGCCAAACATTACATGACCAATTTTTATGGCAGCTAAACATACATTTGCCATGATAACAATGTTAAAAAAGACCCCTAGATAAATAGCTCGAAAACCCCTTAAAAATGCTGCACTTTTACCACTGTAGCGAAGTTCATAAAATTCTAAATCGGTGGTGACGCCGCTTTTTCGCCATAATTTTGCGTAAAAGAAAACCGTTACCATTCCCGTAAGAAGAAAACTCCACCAAATCCAGTTTCCGGAGACGCCATCTTCTCTAATAACGCCTGCTACAAAATTTGGTGTATCTGCAGCAAAGGTAGTTGCCACCATAGAAAAACCCAATAACCACCAAGGCATATTCCTACCAGAAAGAAAAAAAGATTCAGTGTTTTTACCGCTTTGTTTTGCAACAAGAATACCGATAGTAAGTGAAACAATAAAAAAGCTAATTAAAATGACGTAATCAATGGTAGAAAGAATCATAGGTCTATGCTAATTAGTTACTTGTATTTGTTTAATAGGAAAGATACTCAATTCTATTTATTTAATTGCAATCAAAGAAATTTCCACATGCACAAACTTGGGTAAATTAGCTACCTCAACCGTTTCTCGTGCGGGAGCAGTTGCTTCGTTAAAATAGGTGGCATACACTTCATTTATTTTAGTGAAATTGTTCATATCACTAATAAAAATAGAGGTTTTCACTACGTTTTCAAAGGTCATTTGAGCTTCTGTTAGAATGGCTTTTAAATTTTCCATTACAAGCTTGGTTTCTGCTTGAATGTTTTCTAAAACCAACACTCCTGTAATTGGATGAATAGCGATTTGCCCAGAAGTATATAACATATTTCCAACTAAAACAGCTTGGTTATAAGGACCGATAGGAGCAGGGGCATGGGGTGTTTTAATTATTTTTTTCGACATATTGTATAGCATTTTGTGGATAAACTTACTAAAAATTTCTGTTATAATTGCTGATCACGTTCTCGCCTTTTATCATATTTGATATCGCTTAATACAGACGATTTAATGCCCACAAAGAAATACCAAGAACTCTGTGAACTAAAGGGAACCCAGTTAAAACTCATCTGCCAACTTTCTAAATCTCTCTGAAATCTAAATTGAGTAAAGGTGAATCCTTTTAATTTAAAATCATATCCAGAAGATGCCCCCACAGACCATCTGGGAGACAAATCCATATTCCCACTAAACATTAGCGATTGCGACGATATTTCATTTTCTCTTCTAATGTTTGAATAGGTTATGGTATATGCTAATCTAAAATCCCATGGTATGGAGTAATTATATCTTCCAATATTTACATCTTTTTCCTCTTCATCATTTAAATTATTGTTTCCGAAGGAATCGTTTGAAAAATCATTTGAATTACCAAATAAATCATCTGGACGCCCACCATTTCTGAAGGTTTCATTATTTTCATTGCCTTTGTTTTTGTCTTTTTTATCAAAATCTTTACTTGAAAAGGAATAGTTAAAACTCATATTAGCATTGGTAAGACGAAACAAACTTCCTCCATTATCTATATTGAAAGTATTTATTTTTTGATTGTTATTATCCAATGCATAGGGATCTAATATAGCACTAAAATTTATATCTAATTTTGGAACTATTGGAATGCTTCCAGTAACATTAAGTGGGCTCCATTTTAAGCTATCGCTCGTGATGCTGTAATTTGTATTAAAGTTTAAATTATTTAATAATGAAATGCGTTTTAACTCAGTTGCCGTACTGTCTTTATTACGAATTTTAGCTTCTAAAGTGTTACTTAATCCAAAACTAATACTACTGGACTTATTTTGGTTAGGTGCACCGTATAAGGTATTTTGAAATCGGGAATAGATTAAAATTTGTTCCTCTGTAAGACCACCTGCCACATTTGGCGTGTATTTTAATTCTTCATAGTATTGATTAAAACCCGGATTTAAAGAATATCCAATTGAGGGTCTCATTACATGCCGTATAGATTGAATTTTATTATCCCTACCAAAATTAAACATCCCATAAACTGTAGTTCCTAAACTGGTAGAAAAATTGTAGGTTCTATAACTGTCAAATCCATTAACGGTATCAATAACCACTTGGTTTAATTCTGTATCAAAGTTTCTTTGGGTGGTTTTTAGAACCCAAGTTTCCTGATAACTTGTTCCGGCAGATGCACTTAAATATTTAAAAACTTTGAAATTTGTGGCAAGAGGTATAGTATGTCTTGCTCCTATTTGTGCTTGGTTAAACATTTCGGGCTTAAAAAATAAAGAATCTGTGGTACGAATTCTGTTTTCGGCAGTTACGTCATACTGAAAATTTATATTGTGAATAGCTCCTTTTTTTACACCAACTTTAGGAGCAAAAGGAAATATTCGAGAAACGCTTGCTGTTAAATTAGGCAACGAAAGATTGATTTCTTCGGTATTGGTGTTTTGCGAATGGGTGCCAGCAATATTTAAATTTATTTGCGGCTCTCCTTCAAAAGTTTTTGAATAAGAAATGGAAGAACTTAGGGTATTGTTTAAAAAATTAGCGGTATTTAACTGATTTATAGATTGTTGATAATACCTACTACTTCCTAAATTTACAGAAGCAGAAAAGCGGGAGGAGGGATTAGCTTTTGCGTCCTGACTATGTGACCAACGAATATTATAAACCGAGGATTCGCTAAAATCTGGAAAACCACGCTCGCTGTTTAGTAAATTTTCAAAGCGTAAACTTAAATTGCCCCGAAAACGATAGCGCAATGCATAATTTGATTCAAAACGCAAACCATAACTTCCATTGGTATAATAATCGCCCAATACGGTTAAATCTGCAAAGTCGCTTAGTGCAAAATAATATCCTCCGTTTTGAAAAAAGAAACCACGGTTATTGTTTTCGCCTATCGTTGGAATAATAAATCCAGAGGCGCGGTCTTCCTCTAAAGGAAAATACCCAAATGGTAAACCAATTGGCGTTGGTACATTGGCAATATACATATTAGTCAATCCGGTGATGATTTTCTTTTTAGGAACAAATTTCACTTTTCTGGAAAAAAAGTAATATTCTGGATTGTCAATATCTTTTGCTGTAGTAAACTTAACATTATATATAAAAATAACCGAATCATTTTCTTTTTTTGAAATTTCGCCTATTACTTTAAAGCCGTTTTGTTCGGTTCTGGAATTGTAAACTAACGCACGTTGCGAATCAAAGTTAAATCGTATTGAATCGGGCTCCACTTTATTACTTCCTTGAACAAATATGGGTTTTTGTGTATAATTGCCTAATGAATCTTTAATTCCTTTGGCATACACCTCATTTTTATTGTAGTCCAGAATAATTAATCCAGCATCAATTCGCATATCTTCATAAATGATATATGCCTTATTGTACATATACACTCTATTTTCCTTTTTATGCATAAACACATAGTCCTCACCAAAATAATCTACTACATCAGTCAAGGTTTCTTTTTGTGGTTTTATAGAATCTGTTTTAATCGTATCTGTAATTATTTCAGAAACAGAAGGAAAAATTTCATTTACTGGAATTTTAATAGAATCTTTTACGGCAGGAATAGAGGTAGTAGAGCTAATTATTGGTTCCTGAGCATGGAGAATAGTTAAACCCATCAGCGAGAAACAAAGCAATAAAAGAAGACGAAGTTTATTTGTTTGCAATGGTTTAAATCCTATTTTTGTAAAGTTATGGCTTAGTTGTTGAAGTGTCAAAATTAAACATATTTTTTTGGGTATATTTTTAAACCCCAATAAATTTTAAAATAATCCTAACTATAATTCGTCAAGGCTATATGAAAACGCAGTATTTTTCTATTTTCGTATTATTTTTATTTTCTTTTACTTCCAGTTATTACAATAATTCCTTTGCGCAAAATAAACCTTTTATTGTGGTTTTAGATGCAGGACACGGCGGAAAAGACCCAGGAAATAGAGGCAATGGATATTTTGAAAAAGATATCGCACTAAATATAGTATTAGCAGTTGGGATGGAGTTAGAAAAAAACAAAAATGTTAAAGTTATTTACACACGAAAAACCGATGTTTTTATAGAGTTGCAAGAACGTTCTGCTATTGCTAATAGAGCAAATGCCGATTTATTTGTATCTATTCACTGCAATGCTCACCATTCTGAAGCTAGTGGCACAGAAACATTTGTTTTAGGATTGCATAAAAGTCAAGCAAATTTTGAAATAGCAAAAAAGGAAAATCAAGTTATATATCTGGAAGATAATTATCAGGAAACCTACGGTGGGTTTGACCCAAATTCACCTGAATCCGTTATTGGATTAATTTTAATGCAAGAAGAATATCTAGATCAAAGCATTGAAGTAGCAAGTTATATTCAAGATAATTTTACCAAACAGCTGCACCGAAACGACAGAAGTGTTAAACAAGCAGGATTTTTAGTTTTAATGAGCAGTTATATGCCTAGTGTATTAATTGAAACCGGATTTTTAACCAATAAAGAAGAAGGCTCCTATTTAAATTCAAAAAATGGACAGCATGAAATGGCAATTGCTATTTCTAAGGCTATTAATGCATATCACAAATCTATTTCTTTAAGAAATATGGAAACCTACTCCAATCCAGATCCAATAGTAAAAGAAGATATTGTTACAAAGGACGAGATATACAAAGATGTTTTGTTTAAAGTGCAAATAGCGGCAAGCTCAAAAAAATTAGAGCCAAAACCACAAAATTTTAAAGGACTAAAAGAAATTAGCAGAATAAAAGAAGATGGACTCTTTAAATATTATTATGGAGAAACTTCCAATTACAATCTAATAAAAAATATGCAGCAAGTAGCAATACAAAAAGGATATACTTCTGCATTTATTGTCGCTTACAAAAAAGATAAAAAAGTGCCGTTAGCCAATATTTTAAAATCTAACACCAATTAGTATCTAGGATATCCTTTTAATTTCTAAATTTGTTGTAAACTAAAAAATAACTGTGTGAAGTTTTCAAAAGAAGTAAAAACCGGATTGTTAGCAGTATTTGCAATTGCAACATTTATTTTTGGATACAACTATTTAAAAGGAACAAACTTACTTAATAAAGAAAGGATTTATTATGTGGTTTATACCAATGTGGAAGGATTAGATTTATCCTCAGTAGTTACGGTAAATGGTTTAAAAATAGGCAAAGTACAGCACATAACCATTTCTAGCAGAACGGGTGAATTAGTAGTCCGGTTTAATGTAGTAGGGGATTTCCAATTTTCAAAAACCAGTATAGCAAAAATTTATGGAGGAGGAATTATAGGTGGTAAATCACTTTCTATCATTCCTGATTTTACATCTTCTGATGTCGCAATAAGTGGAGATACCCTTATAGGACAAAGAGAGGAAGGAATAATGGAATTTATGAATGACAGATTAAGTCCATTGCAAGATAAAATAGAAAATACAGTTGTAAGCACAGACAGTGTTTTATCAGCGGTTGCAGATGTTTTAGATAAGGATGTTAGAGAAAGTTTAAAAAAGACTTTAAAAGATCTAGGCGAAGTTGCGGCTTCCTTCAAAGAATCTTCCAAAACATTAGAAACCATTTTAAAAACAAATCAAGATAAATTTAACCAAACATTCGATAATTTAAACAAAACCTCTGAAAACTTTGCAATTCTATCCGACTCTCTATCGCAACTAGAAGTTGGAAAACTAGTAGCTAATATTGAAAACACAATAGCCGATTTTAATGCCATAACCACAAAATTAAATAATGGAGAAGGCAGTCTTGGTAAATTGCTAAATGACGAATTACTATACAAAAACTTGGAAGGTTCCACCAAACAATTAGAACAACTGCTAGAGGATATGAAATTAAACCCAAAACGCTATGTACATTTTTCACTTTTTGGAAAAAAACCAGGATCCTACCAAGAACCAAAGCAGCCTAAAGATTAAACTTTTATAATTAATATTTTTTTTGCATCTCTTTATAAAATATTTAAAATGAATTACTTACCTAACATGATTTTTTTACTTGCACTTTTTATAGGGGTAGGTTATTTTATCAATAACATTAAAAAAATAAAAAGGAACATCCTTATTGGTAAAGATATAAATCGTTTTGACAATCCAAAAGAGCGGTTTAAAAACCTCCTGTTCATTGCTTTTGGACAATCAAAATTAGTAAAAAGACCAGTATCCGGACTACTACATCTTATTGTATATCTAGGATTTATTATTATAAACATTGAAGTTCTAGAAATAATTTTTGACGGCCTTTTTGCCACACACAGAGCTTTTTCTGTTTTAGGAGCATTTTATGATTTCTTGATTGGTGCTTTTGAAATACTAGCCTTATTGGTTTTAGTTAGCGTAATTGTTTTCTGGATTAGGAGAAACCTTAAAAAAATAAAACGTTTTTGGAATCCTGAAATGAAAGGCTGGCCAAAAAACGATGCCAACATTATTTTATATATAGAAGTTGTTTTAATGACCCTTTTTTTAACAATGAATGCGGCCGACTATCATTTACAACAGTCTGGTGTTTCCCATTATGCGCAAGTTGGCTCGTTTCCCATAAGCCAATACATTACACCTATTTTTAACTCTATGACTGATGGAAGCGTTATTTTAATAGAACGTTTTGCTTGGTGGTTTCATATTCTAGGAATTCTATTTTTCTTGAATTATTTATATTTTTCTAAACATTTACACATCCTTCTTGCTTTTCCAAACACCTATTTTGGTAAACTAACCATTTACGGAAAGTTTCCTAATAACCCAAACGTAACCAATGAAGTAAAATTAATGATGGATCCAAATGTCGATCCTTTTGCAACACCAGCCGAAACTAATGTCAACACAATTCCTGAAAAATTTGGAGCAAGCGATGTAATGGACTTAAATTGGGTACAATTACTCAATGCCTACACTTGTACAGAATGTGGTCGATGCACTAGCGTATGCCCTGCTAATATAACCGGGAAAAAATTATCTCCCCGTAAAATTATGATGGATACCAGAGACCGTCTGGAAGAAGTTGGAAAAAATATCGATAAAAACGGAGAGTTTATTCCCGATGGTAAACAACTTTTAGACCATTATATTTTAAAAGAAGAACTTTGGGCATGCACCACCTGCAATGCATGTGTAGAAGCCTGCCCGGTGAGCATTGACCCACTTTCCATCATTATGGATATGCGTCAATATCTTGTAATGGAACAATCTGCAGCTCCTTTATTGTTAAACGGCGCAATGACCAATATCGAAAATAACGGAGCTCCATGGCCATTCAACCAAATGGATCGATTAAACTGGAAAGACGAATAATTAAAGTATTAAATTTTTTAAAAGAAAAGGCTAGTAAAATGAAGAATGCAGACGTAGAAAAATTATTAAACGATAAGATTGAAAACGGGCAGCATGTCAGTCCTATTCTTCCTGAAAATATTAAAAATTATTTAATAGACATTGACGGAACTATTTGCGACGATATTCCAAATGAAGAGCCAGAAAGAATGTTAACTGCAAAAGTATATCCAGATGCACTAAGAACGCTTAATAAATGGTATGAACAAGGACATATTATTTGTTTTTTTACCTCTCGAACAGAAGCACATAGAGCATTTACAGAAGTATGGTTAAACAAACACGGCTTTAAGTACCACAGCTTGCTAATGGGAAAACCACGAGGTGGAAATTACCATTGGATTGACAACCATTTAGTAAAAGCCACAAGATATAAAGGAAAATTTACAGATTTGGTAAACAAAGATGTAACCATTCAGGTTTTTAAAGAGTAGAAATGCATCATTTCACAAAGATTTAAACCCTAAACTAAGAAATTTCAATAATATGAGCGAAGCATTAAAAGTACCTACAATGGCAGAATACGCCGCACAAGGCAAACAGCCAGAAGTTTTATTTTGGGTAGGTTGCGCCGGAAGTTTTGACGATAGAGCAAAAAAAATAACCAAAGCTTTTGTGCGTATTCTAAACAAAGCTAAGGTCGATTTTGCCGTTTTAGGCACCGAAGAAAGTTGTTCAGGCGACCCCGCAAAACGAGCTGGAAATGAATTTCTTTTCCAAATGCAAGCAATGGGAAATATTGAAGTACTTAATGCTTATCAAGTTAAAAAAATTGTAACTGCTTGTCCGCACTGCTTTAATACCATAAAAAACGAATATCCAGAATTAGGTGGAAATTATGAAGTCCTTCACCACACCCAATTTTTAAAATCACTTTTAGAAGAAGGACGATTAAAAGTGGAAGGCGGAAAATTTAAAGGAAAACGAATTACTTTTCACGACCCTTGTTATATAGGACGTGCCAATGGTGAATATGAAGCCCCTCGCCAACTTTTAGAAAAACTGGAGGTGGAGTTAATCGAAATGAAGCGTTGTAAATCTAATGGACTTTGTTGTGGTGCCGGCGGTGCACAAATGTTTAAAGAACCAGAAGCTGGCAAAAAAGATATCAATATGGAACGTACCGAAGAGGCTATAGAAACCTTGCCTAGCATTATTGCCGCTGCGTGTCCTTTTTGCAACACCATGATAACTGACGGTGTAAAAGGTAAAAACAAAGAAGGGGACATTCAAATCATGGATATCGCCGAAATGATTGCAAATGCAGAAGACCTATAATCTAACTTTCTAATTCATATCAAAAAAAAATCTAAAATCTAACATCTCATATCATATATTATGTTGATTCCATTTGAAAATTTACCCGATGATTCCAGAATTTGGATTTACCCATCAAACAGAAAATTAAATGATGCTGAAGTTGCCGAAATAGAAACAAAACTTCAGGAATTTCTTGCCCAATGGACCGCACATGGAGCAGATTTAGAAGCAGGTTTTGAAATAAAATACAACCGATTTATCATTATTGGACTCAATCAAGAAAATGCTTCCGCTTCTGGCTGTTCTATTGATGCCTCAGTGCACTTTATTCAGCAGTTAGAAAAAGAATATGAAACGGATTTTTTAGACAAAATGAACGTAACATTTTATACAGGACAATTTTTAACACACAAGCCATTAACAGAATTTAAAACAATGGCAAAAGCAAAATCCATTTCTAAAAACACCATTGTTTTTAATAATCTAATCAACACCAAAGCTGAATATATAGAAAGTTGGGAGGTTCCTGCAGAAGAAAGCTGGCACAGCAGATTTTTTTAGAAAATATACAAGAAAACTTATTTTTTTGAAATAGGGTTTAACCCTTTTCTTACTTTTAGATTTTAGTAGAATTTCACAATAAAAATAACAGCTAAGAATGCAGTTTTTTCCTTCAAAAATAAGATTTTCTTATGATTTAGTTCCCCTTTAATTTTGGTATTTTTACAGAAATATATAAATTTTTCTTAGCATCGTTTTTGTACACTTTCTATTTATGAATAAAAATTTCCTCACACTCCTATTTATTTCTTTTGGATGCACTGTTATTGGGCAGCAATTGCATCCACTGCATAAAATTAATGATTTTGAAAACCAGAAAAAATGGGTAGATAGCATTTATACAGAAATGACCTTGGAAGAAAAAGTGGGGCAACTTTTTATGGCCGATTTATTTTCTTCCGATTCAAAAACAAAAGTAGATCGCATAAAGCGATTAATTACAGAACAACACATTGGGGGTGTTATCTTTTCTAAAGGAGGGCCAGGAAGGCAAGCTAAAATTACTAACGATTTTCAAAAAACCGCAAAAGTGCCATTAATGATTGCTATGGATGCAGAATGGGGTCTCGCCATGCGCTTAGACTCTACCTATGCCTTTCCTTGGAATATGACTTTAGGAGCCATTGAAGACCTCTCTCTTATCTTTAAAGTAGGCAAACGCATTGGCGAACACAACAAACGCTTAGGAGTTCATATGAATTTTGCACCCGTATTAGATATAAATACTAATCCAGATAACCCCATCATTGGCAACCGTTCTTTTGGTGAAGATAGAGAAAATGTAGCCAAAAAAGCTGCTGCATTTATGCAAGGCATACAAAGTGTAGGTGTTCTTGCAAACGGTAAACACTTTCCCGGTCACGGCGATACAGATGCCGATTCACATAAAACACTTCCTACGGTCGCCTTTTCCGAAAAAAGAATTGACAGTGTTGAACTCTATCCCTATAAATATTTATTCACTAAAGGGTTAGCAAGTGTAATGATTGCTCATTTAAATGTGCCTAGTTTAGAACCTAGGCAAAATTTTCCTTCATCGCTTTCAAAACCTATTGTTACAGACTTGCTTAAAAACAAACTCGGTTTTCTAGGTTTAATTTTTACAGATGCTTTAAACATGAAGGGAGTTTCAACGTACACGATTCCAGGCGAAGTAGATTTAGCAGCATTTCAAGCAGGAAATGATGTATTGCTCATTTCAGAAGACATCCCTAAAGCACACCAACGTATCGTTGAAGCATATAAAAAAGGAGATATTAGCGAAGATCGATTAGCTCATTCAGTAAAGAAAATTTTATTTGCAAAATATAAGGTTGGTTTAAACAAATATAAACCTATCAATACCAAATTTCTTTATGAGGAATTGAATAGTGTTTTAAATGACGAATTGTATGAAGAGTTGATAGATAACGCCATAACTGTAGTTAAAAATAAAGACGGAATTTTACCGATAAGAGAATTAAAAAACAAAAAATTTGCCTACGTTAATTTTGGAGATGATAGCGGCACCTATTTTTTAAAACAATTACAAAAATATGCTCCTGTAGATTGGGTAAAAGCAACAACTTTAGATGAATTAATCACTAAATTAAAAGCATACGATTGCGTGATTGTTGGTTTTCATAAATCTAATGAAACCCCGTGGAAGGGCTATAAAATGACACAAAAAGAACAAGTTTGGATGTATGAAATTGCAAGAACAAACCAGATTATTTTAAACCTATTTACAAGACCTTATGCTTTGCTAGATTTAAAAGCTACTGCAAATTTTGAAGGTGTTGTTGTTTCTTATCAAAACAGCAAAATAGCTCAAGAAGTTTCTGCACAACTAATTTTTGGAGCGAGAGAGGCCAAAGGAAAACTTCCTGTTACCGCAGGCGAAAACTTTCCCCTGAATTCAAAATTGGAAACAAAATCGCTAAATCGATTAAGCTATGGAAATCCGGAAAGTGTTGGTTTTAATTCTGAAAAATTAAAAAAAGTAGATTCACTGGCAAAACTTGTTGTTTCTCAAGGCATGGCTCCAGGGCTTCAGGTGCTAATTGCAAAACAAGGAAAAGTAATTTTTCAGAAAAACTATGGATACCACACCCAAGAAAAAATTATTAAAGTAGCCGATGAAGACCTATATGATGTAGCTTCGCTAACTAAAATTTTAGCTACAGTTCCTATATTAATCAAACTAGCAGACCAAGGCGATATAAATTTAGAATCAACATTAAGTGACTTACTTCCGGAATATCGACTTACAAACAAAGCACATATTACTTTAAAAGAAATGCTATCCCATTATGCAGGTTTAAAAGCTTGGATTCCATTTTACCGAAATACAATGGACAAAGAAACAAAAAAACCATCTTCCATATATTATAAAACTGCTTCAACACCTGGATTTACAAACAAAGTTACAGAAAATCTATTTGCCAGAAACGATTTAGAAGACACCATCTACAAAACAATTTTAGAAAGTGATGTGGCCCAGCAAGTAAAATATCTTTATAGTGATTTGCCATATTATATGCTGAAAAAATACATTGAAGAACACTACAAAAAACCAATGGAAACGGTCATACAAGAAGAATATTATGAGTCTCTTGGAGCATATACTATGGGATATTTGCCTTCTGAAAGAATTTCTTTAGATAATATTGTTCCCACAGAAATGGATACCGATTTCAGAATGCAAAAAGTGCACGGTTATGTTCACGACCAAGGAGCTGCAATGATGAATGGTGTAAGTGGTCACGCCGGCGTTTTTGCAAATGCAAATGATGTGGCAAAAATCATGCAAATGTATATATGGAAAGGATACTATGGCGGAAAACGATATTTTAATGCAGAATCTTTAGATCTTTTTAACAGATGCTATTATTGTGATAAAAAAGTGCGAAGAGGCATCGGGTTTGACAAACCACAGCTTGGAGTGGAAGGGCCTACTTGTGGCTGTGTTTCGATGACTAGTTTTGGCCATTCTGGATTTACAGGCACTTATACTTGGGCAGATCCTGAAAACGAAGTAGTTTATGTTTTTCTTTCCAACAGAACCTATCCCGATGTGAAAAATAGAAAATTAATAAGTTCCAACATCCGTACCTTAATACAACAAGCAATCTATGATGCTATAGATTTTTAAAATTTCCACTTAAAGTTAATAGATAATCGTATTTTTGAAATAATATTTGAATATGCTTGAAATTTATAAATACAAATGAAAATAGCCATAGTTTGTTATCCTACCTTTGGAGGTAGCGGTGTTGTAGCCACAGAATTAGGAACAGAGCTCGCTAAAAGAGGGCATGAAATTCATTTTATCACTTACAAACAGCCCGTTAGATTAGAGTTACTTGCCAATAAAATCCATTTTCACGAAGTTAACGTTCCAGAATATCCGCTTTTTAAATACCAACCCTATGAGCTTGCTTTATCTAGTAAACTTGTGGATATGGTAAAACTATATGGCATTGAACTTTTGCACGTTCATTACGCCATTCCACATGCATATGCCGGTTATATGGCAAAAAAAATGTTAGAGGAAGAAGGAATTTTTATTCCAATGGTAACTACGCTTCATGGAACCGACATAACCTTAGTGGGAAATCACCCATTTTATAAACCTGCAGTAACCTTTAGTATTAATAAAAGTGACGTTGTAACTTCTGTTTCCCAAAGCTTAAAAGACGATACACTTCGGCTTTTTGATATTAAAACACCTATTGATGTTGTTCCTAACTTTATTGACTTACAAAAGCACGAAAAAGAGGCTTATACCGATTGCCAAAGGGATATAATGGCAGATAAAAACGAGGTTATTGTTACTCATGTAAGTAATTTTAGAAAAGTGAAAAGGATAATGGATGTTATTCACATTTTTAATAACATCCAAAAAAATATTCCCTCAAAATTAATGATGGTAGGTGAGGGGCCAGAAAAAGAGCCTGCAGAAAATTTGTGTATAGAATTGGGTATTGAAGATAAAGTTATCTTTCTCGGAAATAGCGATGAAGTTGACAAAATTCTATGTTTTTCAGATTTGTTTTTACTTCCCTCTGAAAATGAAAGCTTTGGTTTAGCCGCGTTAGAAGCTATGGCTTCTGGCGTTCCAGTCATTTCAAGCAATACTGGCGGACTTTCAGAAGTGAATATCGATGGTGCTAGTGGCTATTTGAGTAATGTGGGTGATATTGAGGATATGACAAAAAAAGCGCTTTATATTTTGAAAGATCAAAAGACTTTAAATCAATTTAAATCGAATGCAAAAATAACGGCATCAAAGTTTGATTTACATAGAATTGTACCTATTTATGAAAAGTTATACTTTCAAGCACTTGAAAATTCTGTTACTAATAACCTAACTAAATAATTATGAAATTTCTTATTCCCTTAAGTTTTGTCGGTATATTCTTTTTTTCGTGTAACACCAATAAAAATACCCCTAACAGTTCAGATGCATCTTTTGATATTGTTATAGAAAGTGCTTATGGTGGAAAAGAAGAAAAATCTTATGAAGTAATAAAATCTAAGTACGATTTAGAAAATGAAACTAAAAACATGATATTTGATGATATAATCCAATCAAAATTAGCATCCATAGATTTTAACAAAAAAATGATTATTTCTCTACATTCCGGATTAAAACATACGGGAGGATACGCCATTCTAGTTAAAAGCGTAGAAGTAAAGGGAGATACAACACTTGTTACTGTATTGGAAAGCGGTCCGGCTGCCGATGATATGGTTACTATGGCACATACAAATCCGTACACTTTAGTTATTATGGATAAAAATAAAAATGTCATTTTTAATTAAAATAATACAAAAAAAATCGCAATTCAGAATATTCTGAATTGCGATTTTTTACTTGGAATATGTACCTACTAAAATTGGTATCTAATTCCTAATGCAATATCCGGTGAAAAGGAATTTAATGGGTATTCATCACCATAAAAACCTATTTCGGGTCTAAAGTCTAATGAAATTAATAGTGGAATATCAAAATTGTATTCAATTCCAATATCTCCTGCGGCAAATACAAAAGCACCATCATCATTTCTGTTAAATCTATTGTCTGAAATACTTCCTACACCACCACCAACACCAGCATACCAATTAAATCCACCTTCAATATTCCAAACCCATTGATACAATGCTGCAAGTTTAAAAGCGTCAAAATCACTATCATTTCTCCATCCTAGATCTAGTTCAAGCCTGTTGTTATCACCAAGTGCATGTTGATATGAAATCTCTGCTCCATAGCCATTACCTCCTCCAAATCTTAGTCCGATGGCATTTTCAGAAAGAGATTGTGCCTGACTTGCAAAAGTTACTCCGACAATTAAAATTGTTGTAAAAAATACATTTTTCATTTTATTTTTGGTTTTACTGTTAATTATCCACGAAATTAAGATAATTATGAAGGTTTACACTTTATACAAGCCCAATCTTTTGTTAATAATATATAAAATGTGTTAACGTAAATTCAAAGGAAGTTGTACTTTTAGTGCAATGAAAACACCTAACCACAAAGCCTTAAACAAATTAGCCGCTTCCTTAGATGGCGAAATACTAGTAGATGAACTATCAAAAGCACTATATGCCACAGATGCTTCCGTGTACAGAATTCTTCCTGATGCTATAGCTTTACCAAAAACCATAGCAGACTTACAAAAACTAATTGCATTTGCAACAACCAATAAAACAAGTTTAATACCACGAACAGCAGGCACATCACTTGCCGGACAATGCGTTGGAAAAGAAATAGTTGTAGATGTTTCAAAATATTTTACCCGCATTCTACAAATAGATGAAAAAGAAAAAACTGTAATTATTGAACCAGGAGTTATCCGAGACGTTCTTAATTTGCAACTAAAAAAATTAGGCCTTTTTTTTGGGCCAAACACTTCTACTTCAAACCGGTGTATGCTTGGCGGCATGGTAGGTAATAACTCTAGCGGAACCACCTCCATAACGTATGGTGTTACCAGAGATAAAGTCTTAGAAATGGAAACCATTTTATCGGATGGCTCTTTAGTTACTTTTAAAGAGGTTTCATTTGATGAATTTTTAAAAAAAACAAAAGAAAACTCCTTAGAAGGTAATATATACCATACAATATACAATCAGTTAAAAGATAAAATTGTTCAAAAAAGAATACGCGATAATTTTCCGAACCCAAAAATCCACCGAAGAAATACTGGCTATGCCATCGATGAACTAATTAAATCTGAAGTATTTTCAAAAAATGGGTCCCCTTTCAATATGTGCAAACTGCTCACAGGAAGCGAAGGCACTTTAGCGTTTACCACAAAAATTAAATTACAATTAGATATACTTCCTCCTTCAGAAACGATACTGATTGCAGCACATTTTCGCTCAATTGAAAATTGTTTAAAAAGCGTGGTTCCCGCTATGTCGCACACTCTTTTTACTTGCGAAATGATGGATAAGGTGATTCTAGATTGCACAAAAGAAAACCTAAAATACAAAGAAAGTCGGTTTTTTATTGAAGGTGATCCTGAGGCTATTTTATTATTGGAACTTAAAGCAAATACCCAAGAGGAAGTTTTTCAAATGTCTAAAAATCTTATTGCACATTTAAAAGAAACAAATCTGGCATACGCCTTACCAATTCTACTTGGTAACGACATTGAAAAAGCCTTAGAGCTTCGCAAAGCCGGTCTTGGGTTACTGGGTAATATCCATGGTGATAAAAAAGCCGTAGCCTGTATAGAAGACACCGCGGTAGCTTTAGAAGACCTCTCAAATTATATATCAGAATTTACAAAATTGATGCAGTCTTTCAATCAAAAAGCTGTGTATTATGCCCATGCTGGTGCCGGTGAATTGCATTTGCGTCCTATTTTAAATCTTAAAGATAAAAAAGATGTAGCTCTTTTTAAGCAAATTACAAACGCCGTTGCTCACTTAGTTAAAAAATACAAAGGATCCTTGAGTGGGGAGCATGGTGATGGTATCGTGCGTTCTTCATTCCTACCATTAATGATAGGCGAAGCTAATTTTCAAATTATTAGAGAAATAAAATGCGTATTTGACCCAAATACTATTTTTAATCCCGGAAAGATTGTTGCACCACTACCAATAGATAAAAATTTGCGTTATAAAACCAATCAAAAAGAACCTTTAATAGAAACACTTTTAGATTTTTCAGATTCCTTAGGTATTCTCAGAAGCGCTGAAAAATGTAATGGAAGTGGCGATTGCAGAAAACCTGAGAGTGCAGGGGGTAGCATGTGCCCAAGTTATCGGGTAACAAATAATGAAAAAGATACAACTCGTGGACGAGCCAATGCCTTACGTGAATTTTTAACCCAAAGCGAAAAAGCAAATAAATTTAATCATAAAGAGTTAAAAGAAGTGTTTGAACTTTGCATTAGTTGCAAAGGATGTAAAAGTGAATGTCCCTCAAATGTAGATATGGCTTCACTAAAAGCGGAATTTGAATTCCAATTTAAAAAAGCAAATGGAAGTAGTTTTCGTACAAAACTTTTTGCAAAAAATCATCAGTATAACCTTCTTGGAAGCAAAATGAAAAAACTAACAAATTTTGTTTTTTCAAATCCTTTCACCTCTTTAATTTTAAAAAAAATAATAGGTATTGCGCCAAAAAGAAGTTTACCATTACTTTCAACCTTTAAGTTTAATAAAGAATTGCAAAGTATTAAAAAACAAAATAATACCTATAAATCAAAAATTTATTTTTTTCTTGATGAATTTACAGAATTATTAGACACCGAAATTGGTATTGATGCCTTGCATTTATTATCTCAGTTGGGATACGATGTACAAATAACTGAGCATTTCCAAAGCGGAAGAGCTTTTATATCTAAAGGATTTTTAGAAGAAGCCAAAGTTGTGGCTAATAAAAATATAGCTATTTTTAAAGAACTAATTTCTGAGGATGTCCCACTAATTGGACTAGAACCTTCGGCAATACTTACTTTCAGAGATGAATATATAAGACTCGCTAAAGATAAAGAAGCTGCAAAAAAATTGGCCACTAATACTTTTACGATCGAGGAGTTTTTGGCCAAAGAGATAGCAAAAGGAAATATTACAGCCAATTCCTTTTCAGAAGAAGAAAAAACTATTAAACTGCATGTACATTGTCATCAAAAGGCTTTATCTAGTGTAACTGCAACTTTTCAAGTGGTAAACCTTCCCAAAAATTATAAAGTAACAGTTATACCATCAGGTTGTTGTGGAATGGCAGGTTCTTTTGGATATGAAAAAGAACATTATTACATCAGTATGAAAATGGGCGAACTGACTCTTTTTCCGTCAATAAGAAAAACACCGTTAGATACTATTTTAGCAGCAACAGGAACAAGCTGCAGGCATCAAATTAAGGATGGAACAGATAGAATAGCGCTGCATCCCATTACTATTTTAAGAAATGCGTTGAAATATCCTTAGATTTTTTGGTGCATCAACATTGCCGAAAGTAGATCAGTGACATCGTCATTATCCTCTTCAAATACCGTATTTAATGGGGTATTTTTAAAACCATTTTGGTTATGAACGTAAATATTCCATAATTCATTGTTATACTCTAATGCCGTTAAATTTTCTACCCAATCGCCACTATTTAAATACATACACGATCCTTTAGTATTGGTTTTTTTCTCTATCTGAGGTTGGTGAATATGACCACAAACCACATAATCAAATTCATTTTCAATAGCTAAATCAGACGCTGTTTTTTCAAAGTTGCTTATAAATTTAACAGCTTGTTTTACACTAGCTTTAATTTTTTTTGAAAGTGAATATTTTTCTCGTCCCATCTTCAATAAAATCCAATTAATCAGCTGATTAAGTAAAATAAGAAAATCATATCCCCAACCCCCTAATTTAGCAAAAAATTTAGCATGTTGCACAGAAGCATCAAATACATCCCCATGAAAAAACCACGCTTTTTTACCGTCAAGATTCAACACTAACTTATCTAATATTTGAATATTTCCCATTTTTGTGTTGCTAAATTTGCGAAGTTTTTCATCGTGGTTTCCAGTAATATAATAGACTTTAGTGCCTTTTGTAGCGAAGGCTATTATTTTTTTGATGACTTGCAAATGTGCTTTAGGGAAATAACTTTTTCTAAATTGCCAGATATCAATAATATCACCATTCAATATTAGTTTTTTTGGATGGATGCTGTTCAAATACTGGAGCAACTCCTTTGAACGGCAACCATAAGTGCCTAAATGCACATCAGAGATTACAGCTATATCTACTTTACGTTTCAACATTGATTTGGTTTTTACAAAGGACTATATTTTATAGTTCTATGACAACAAATACAGATTATCACTTACTTAAGACAATGTTATTATTGCATTAACCCAAATAAATCTACCTTAATTTTATATTAAGCAATACAATATTTTTAAATCTCTATTATAAAATTTACATTTGTTGAAAACCAATTTTATGGCGGGTAATTCTTTTGGAAACATTTTTAAGCTTACCACTTTTGGAGAATCCCATGGTCAGGCCATTGGTGGTATAATTGATGGTTGTCCTTCGGGTCTTTTTGTTAATTTTGAATCTATCGCATTAGAAATGCAACGCAGAAAACCTGGTCAATCTGCTCTAGTAACCCAAAGAAAAGAAGAAGATGAGGTTGTATTTTTAAGTGGAATTTTTGAAGGAAAAACCACTGGAAATCCTATTGGTTTTACGATTAAAAATACAGACCAAAAATCTAAAGATTATTCACACAACAAAGATATTTATCGACCATCACATGCCGATTTTACGTATGACAAAAAATATGGTTTTCGCGATTATAGAGGTGGCGGAAGGTCTTCTGCTAGAGAAACTGCTTGCCGAGTGGTAGCAGGAGCTATAGCAAAACAACTCCTTCCTGAAATAAAAATTAATGCTTTTGTATCTTCCGTGGGAGAGGTATTTATAGATAAACCCTACCAAGAATTAGACTTTTCCAAAACAGAAAGTACTGCTGTTCGTTGTCCAGATTTAGCAACTGCAAAAAAAATGGAAACTCTTATTAAAAAAATTAAAAAAGAAGGAGACACAGTAGGAGGTACTATTACATGTGTTTTGCAAAACGTACCTATTGGTTTAGGAGAACCCGTATTTGATAAACTTCACGCAGAACTAGGAAAAGCGATGCTCTCTATCAACGCTGTGAAGGGGTTTGAATTTGGTAGTGGATTTTGTGGAGCAAAAATGCTTGGTAGTGAGCATAATGATATTTTTCAAGAAGATGGAACCACTAAAACCAATTTAAGTGGTGGTATTCAAGGAGGAATAAGTAATGGAATGGACATATACTTTAGAGTAGCCTTTAAACCCGTTGCCACTATTATGCAAAAACAAGACACTATCGATTCTCAAGGAAACAAAGCCGAAATTCAAGGTAAAGGTAGGCACGACCCCTGTGTTGTTCCTAGAGCGGTACCTATTGTAGAAGCAATGGCAGCCCTTGTTTTAGTGGATTATTATTTATTGCAAAAGGTTTCAAAAAAATAAAAAACAAATGAAAAATATAGCACTGCATTGGAAAATAATTATTGGAATGATTTTCGGAATCCTTTGGGCTCTTTTATCGAGCACTTTGGGTTGGAGTGCTTTTACCATTAATTGGATAGATCCTTTTGGAATCATTTTTATTAATCTTTTAAAATTAATTGCGGTACCCTTGGTTTTATTTTCCATTATCAGCGGTGTAGCAAATATTGGTGATCCAGCTAGTTTAGGAAGAATGGGAGGGAAGACTCTTTTAATTTATCTAATTACAACAGTAGCTGCTATATCATTAGGTTTAGTATTAGTAAACACCTTTAAACCCGGAAAACTTATCGATGAGCAAAGCCGAATTGATAATAGAATTAGTTATGAAATCTGGGCATCTTCGCAAGGATATGAATTGAAAGATGGTATAAATTATCTTCAGGATCCTATTTTTTTGCAACGTGCTCAAAAAATTTCTGATTTAACAAAAACCGAGCTCAAAGAAGTCTCTCTTAACGACAGACTGGATGTTGCAAAAAAAAGAAAGGAAATAACTCCTTTACAACCACTTGTAGATATTGTGCCTGATAATTTTTTTTATTCCTTATCAAATAATGGTTTGATGCTGCAAATTATCTTTTTTGCGATATTTTTTGGAATTTGCTTATTGTTTATACCAAATGACAAAGCAAAACCAGTAATAAAGCTTGTGGATAGCATCATGGAGGTTTTCCTGAAAATGGTAGACTTCGTTATGCAAGCGGCTCCCTTCTTTGTTTTTGCTCTTTTAGCAGGTGTAGTAAGTAAAATGGCAGGCGATGACATTGGCAAAGTTGTGGAAATATTTAAAGGGTTGAGTTGGTATTCTTTAACGGTATTGTTTGGACTATTACTAATGATTTTTATAATCTATCCTTTAATTTTAAAAATATTTGTAAAAAAAATACCTTATAAAGGATTTTTTAAAGCAATGAGTCCCGCACAAGCACTCGCGTTTTCTACATCTAGTAGTGCAGCCACATTACCTGTAACTATGGAGTGTGTTGAAAATAATTTAGGAGTTGATAAAAAAATTGCTGGCTTTGTTCTTCCAATTGGAGCTACTGTAAATATGGATGGCACAAGTATGTATCAAGCTATAGCTGTAATTTTTTTGGCACAAATGCATATGATTGATTTAACATTAGGACAACAGTTAGTCGTTGTTGCTACTGCTACTTTAGCTTCCATTGGCTCTGCTGCTGTGCCAAGTGCTGGTTTAGTTATGCTAATTATTGTTTTAGATTCTGTAGGTTTAAATCCGGCTTGGATAGCAATTATTTTTCCCGTAGATCGAATTTTAGATATGTTTAGAACTGTAGTGAATGTTACAGGCGACGCAACAGTATCTGCTATCATTGCAGATGGAGAAAGTATGTTAAAGTATCCTAAAGCTAACAATCCTTCAAAAACATTTGGTGTAGATTCATAATAAAAATTTTATTTAAAAAATATCTTCAGAAATTCAAATACCACGTTTGTTACTCGCATTATTCATTATTCTATTTTTTCTTTCCAAACCCAAGTATATATTTCACGCAAAGTAACAGAGCCGCAAAGGCAGCTGTAAGCGATAAGAAAAATCTTGATAATTAGAAATATTCCTAACTTCTAACTTCTCTCTACCCTTTCCTTAAAACAAAAAAAGGCTGCCTTAAAAAGACAGCCTTTAAAAATTTAGGATTAAAAATAAATTATTTTACTATAATTCTTTTCACACTACCATTTTTTCTATTACCAATTCTAACAAGGTAAACGCCAGCAGAAGCATAGGACATATCTAAATCATATTCATATCCTGTGCCATTTTCATTTTTCAATACTTTATTGAGTAATTTTTGACCTAACATATTATGCACGGTAAAGGTAAGTTTATCTTGCATAGAGGTAGTATTTAATAAAACTTTAAACATTTTATCTCCTCTGTCTAAAATCATCAACTCGCTATTGTCTGCAAAGTTTTCTCCAATGGTAAGCGTTGGGTCGCCACAAATTTGTAGTGTCCAATTTAATAAAGTTCCACCATCACCACCAGCATTGTCTGTAATACGAAGAGTCCAGTTTCCTGCAGAATTTAAACCGTCGAAATCAGATAAATTGCCCTCAGGTTGAAAAGATCCTGTAAAAGGAGGAGTTCCACTTGCAATTGGGGTGGTAGCTTCGTCATCAAAAGTAGTATTGGTTAAATTATCACCACTACCACCTCTTCTATCAAAAAGTATTACTTGACTATTATCTGGTGCTATTAATTTAATATCTATATCCCCAACCCAAGTATGAGTTGCATTAATAGTTACATTTAAATCATTTACAATAAAATCTTCTGTAAAATTGATTATAGAATTTGTTATTACACCTTGGCCTGGGCCAATAGGAAGGTTAGGAGTTACAGTTTCAGAAGAGCAAGACAAATTTACTACGGTTTTAGTTGCTGTATCGTTAGATGCATCAGAATCACCTGCTAGAAGCGTACTGGCAGAAAATTGATAAGTTCCAGGTGCAGATAAATTTGCTAAGGCAGCAAAGGAATAATTGATTGTGTTCCCTGGAGTAACAGGTCCTGGAACATTTTCAACTACTGGTGTTCCTCCATTTATAGAATAAGAAACATTAAAGTTAGAAGCTGCTGAAGTTCCAAAATTTTCAATTACGACAGTTACTGTTTCATTTCCTAAACCTTCACCACTAACAGGACTTGTTATTGAAGCAACACCAATATCATTTGAAAAAATGTGTGTTACATTTTTAGTTACGCTGTTATTTGTGTTATCTTCATCACTTACCAAGTTTGTTGCTGCAACAATTTCATAAGTTTGTCCTTGTGTGGACATATTTACGGTAGCAGAAAAAGTATAAGGAACAGAAGAAGCAGAGGTTATAGGACCTGGTACAACTTCATTTGCTATAGTTACACCATCAACTACTAAGCTAATAGGAATATTAGTTTGTGTATCTAAACCAAAATTAAATACAGTTACAACCACTTGTTCAGCAGCGGTAAGAATACCATTATTAGGTTGATCTATACTAATTACACCCATATCATTATTAAAATCGGGTGCTATTTTAAATACTCCAACAACCCCTTTACGACCACTATTCATATATTCATTGATAAACCAAAAGGTTTTATCATCAGAAGGGTCAATGTCTATTTTGTCATAATCACCATATCTATTGCCTGGAATGTTTGCATTACCAGCAGCAATTAATTCTTCAGAAATAGTCATTGTGTTCAATGGGTCACTTGCAAAACGGCCAGTATAATAGGAACTAACTCTAAAATTAGTAGGATTTGGAGTTGTAGGCCCTGCCATTGAGGTATATCCCATACCAATGTTTCCAGATGCATCCATCATTAAACTACCGTGCCAAGCATGTTTGCCATCTTGCGCTATATATGTTCCTTCTTGAAAAAGCGTCCAAGGTTGATTGTCTGCGGTTTGACGCAATTCAAACCAACGAATTCCTGCTAATTCACCAGCTGATGCGTCTGTATCTACTACAAAATTAAAAACAGCAGAGTTGTGTGTACCAAATTTTCTAAATTGTGCCTGATTCATTACTGTTGCTTGAAGCGCATCTATTGCAGCACCACCACCTGGTTGAGTTAAATTTGAAAAACTTCCTCCATCAAAAACAGAAATAAAAGGAGTAGTAGGTATTTGCACAGCAGCAGACATAACAGAACTGCCAGGAGTAACCCAATTTACATTTAAATTCCACAATTTAATGTGGTCATTTGCTACGCCACCCCAAGCATCATCTTGCAAATAAATAAAGGTTGCACCACCTGGAGCGGGCATATTGCCGTTTGTTACATTTAATGCTTGTGGACTGTAAAAACCGCTTGTTACAATACCGGGTAGGTTAAAACCTAATATTTGAGCGGTTTGACCCAATAACATTTTATCTCTTTCTAAAGCCCAAACTCTATTTGTGGAGTTTGTGTTGTCGGTTATGTAATACCCATCACTCCAAACAGACAATTTTTGATAATCATTTATTTGTGGAATGTTATAGTTATTCCATCCATCGTTTATAGGATCTGGTCCATCAGAAACAGCTATTTGAGCACCACTTCCCAAAAAGGTTAATACCCATCGGTCAGCAGCATTGTCATAAGATACCGTTAAATCACAACAGCCTCCATTTGGAAAAATGGTTGGGTTTGGTGAAATCTGGCCTGTTAATGCAACGCCATTTTTGTCATAAATTTTAAAACCGGTATTGAAAGTAACAATCACGTGATTTGGACCTACAGCCATATCAGGATCTGTTGGTTGTGAGCCGGAAGCATAACCATCAAAAACTAATATTGGTGCTTTTCCTTTAATGGTTTGAGCTAGTTTGTTAGCATTTCTCACAAAATAGTCATCTTCTTCTTGTGGATCTTTTCCAATAATAACTTTGTTACCGTAGGATCTTCCGTCTTCTACATCTCCTATAATTTTTTCTCTCGATGGTAACAATTGTGTTTGAGAAGCAATTGATGGGACATGCTGCATGGTAATGGTTCCAACATAGTTTGGACCCAATGGGTTGTTTTCTTGTGCAGTGATGCCAAATGCCATAAGCAACGTGACTGCCAAAAAGTAAAAATTTAATTTCATTTTTTTTTAAGTTTTAGTTTGATTTATATTTAAGTGGCTAAATTTACAAACTATTTTATGTAATGCACTTTTTTTTTAAAAAAATTTCGGTTTTAAGAAAGTTAAATATTTAATTTAAACTAAAAAACAATACATAACAAACTAATTTTTATATTTACAGACCCTTTTTTACAACTCTTCACCACTGACTTATGCATAATTTAAATTAAGCATAAATGAAAGCATTCATAACACTAGCTGTTTTTCTTTTTTCGAGTATTGCCATTTCTCAGGTTGGTATAAATACAACAACTCCAAGTACCGCATCTGTTTTAGATATTAGCAGTACAAATAATGGTACTAATTTTGGTGGCTTGATGCCTCCAAGAGTAACTATTTCCCAACGCGATTTAATTCCGGTAACCGCTGCCGATGATGGGCTTTTAGTATATGTAATGGATGGTATTAATAGAACATTACAGATATACAATGGTGTGGAGAATATTTGGGAAATAATATTCACTCAAAGCATTAGTCCTTCTCCAATTTTGGCTGGATGGGAAATGAATGGTTTAGCTGCTTTTGGTTTGAGTCCATTTGCTGCAACATTAACTAATGCCTCAGTTAATGTTGGTGGTTTAACACGAGGAGCCGGTATTACAACTTCTGGTGGAGGAGCTGGAAATGCTTGGGGCGGAAATGGTTTTGATTTACTTATAGCAGAACAAGCTAGTGCCATTGATGCTGAAAATTTTGTCACTTTTACTATTACACCAGTTTTGGGGGCTACTATTTCCTTACAATCAATTGACCCTTATAACATTCGAAGATCTGGAACTGGACCAACTACTGGAATTTGGCAATATAGCATTGATGGAGTTAACTTTATTGATATAGAAGGTGCAATAAGTTGGGGAAATAATACAGCAGGAGCAGGTAATCTCCAAGCTGCAATTAATTTAAGTAGCATACTAGATTTGCAAAATTTAACTTCTGTTACTACCGTTGTATTTAGAATTGTATGTTGGGATGCATCTGGCACACTTGGCAATTGGTATATCAATAATTTTGCGACTAGTCATGATCTTATTATTAGGGGAAATATTGAATAAACCTATAAAAATTATCTCAAAAACTTCGCTTTTAATTCAGGTGTTGGAATCATGCAACTTTCTTTTTTTCCAAACCATTTGTATCGGTTTTTTGCGATAATGTCATAAAAAAAATTACGAACAATAGGAGGGAGGACAATTAAAGTATAAAACATTGAATAAACCCCGCCTAAATGTTTTGCAATATGCAATGCTGCTGTAGATTTATAAGAATAAGTTTCTCCTTCAATTAAAAGTATAGAATCTAGTTTAGAAATATCGATATGGTATTTTTGTACCAATCCTTTGCCTATTTTAGATTGCAAAGCCGCAAATCTGAATCTGTCTTTTTTATCTTTTTTAATAATAAAAGTAACCGAGTTGTTGCACAAATTGCAGACTCCGTCAAAAAGAACTATTTTTTTATCGCCTTTCATCTTGCTACTTTTTCTTTCTTTCTACAAATTCAAGGGCATCCACATTTAGGTTGGTAGTAAAGATACCATAATTTACAGTGGCTTTATTTTTTTCTAAAGAGTCAATAGTACCTGTAGCTTTACCACCAACCATTCGCACTTTATCCCCAATTTTTAGTTGTACTTTAGGTTTGTTTTCAACTTCTCTTTTCTGTAAAACTTTTTTTTCTATTTTCTTCTCACGTATTACTGCCACTTTTTGTTCTACTTCTTTTTCTACACGAATTACTTTGGCTTTTAATGCCTTTTTTTCCTTAACAGGTTGTATTGTTTTTTTTGAATTTTCTATGGTCACAATTTTCAAAAACTCATCTAATAATTGTTTTTTCTGTTTAGAATTAAAATAGTTTTCCGCCAAGACATCTATTTTTCTTCCTAAATGAATTAATCGCTGGTTGCTGTCATATAACTCCTGATAACTTTCTAGTTTTTGTTGAATTTTCAGATTTATTTCTTCTAATTGTTTGCTTTCTACTTTTGCTTTTTGTTCCTCTGTTTTTAAGGATTCTGATGTTTTCTGAAGTTTAGAACGTTCCTTTTGCAGGTCAGCTATGCTTTTATCAAAACGCAATTTGCTGCGCTCTATTTTCTTTTTTGATCGGTTAATCAAACTGTAGGGGATACCATTTTTTTGAGCTACCTCAAATGTAAAGGAGCTTCCGGCTTCGCCTAAATGTAACTTATACAATGGTTCTAGTGTGTTTTGATTAAACATCATATTGCCATTTATAGCGTGGGGTAACTCATTAGCAAGCATTTTTAAATTGGTGTAATGTGTGGTTATAATGCCAAAGGCTTCGCGTTCATAAAATACTTCTAAAAAAGTTTCTGCTAGTGCACCTCCTAATTCAGGGTCGCTTCCGGTGCCAAATTCATCTATTAAAAAAAGGGTTTTATTATTGCATTTTTTAAGAAAATAATTCATCATTTTCAAACGATAGCTGTAGGTGCTTAAATGATTTTCAATGGATTGATTATCGCCAATATCCGTTAAAATTCTATCAAAAAAGCAAACTTTGCTTTGTACTTTTACAGGAATAAGCATCCCACTTTGTATCATTAACTGAAGCAAACCAACGGTTTTAAGAGTGATACTCTTTCCTCCAGCGTTAGGTCCTGAAATAACAATGATGCGCTTTTCAGAAATTAATTCAATGGTTTGTGGATAGGTTTTTTCTTTATTTTTTAGATTACTGAGGTATAAAATTGGGTGGTATGCATCTATTAAGTGCAAATTTCTTTCTTTGGTAAGTACAGGTAGTACTGCGTTTAATTGATGTGCATATTTTGCTTTTGCGGCAATAATATCTATAGCAATTAAAAATTCCTGATAGGTATCTATGACTTCTCTGAACGGCCGCATATAATTGGTTAATTTCTTGAGGATTTTTGTAATTTCCTCGTTTTCTTCAAAAAGCAGGTTGTTTAGTTCTCTTGAGTAGTTTAATGTGGCTTCGGGTTCAATAAAAACAATACTTCCTGTTTTTGATGTACCCATTAATGCTCCTTTTACTTTTTTGCGATACATAGCTTTTACCGCAAGTACTCTTCGGTTATCTATAAAAGATTCGCGTATTTCATCTAGATAATCCAACCCATTATATTTTGATAATGCTGCTAAAAACGATGAATTAATTTTTCCTTTCATCCCGTTCATTGCTCTTCTTATGCTTGCTAATTCGGGTGTGGCATTGTCTTTTATTTCGCCATATTTGTCTATAATACTTTTTATCTCATCGCCTATACTATTAGTATATTGTACCTCTGAAGATTTTGCATAAAGCGAGAGGTAAAATTCCTTAAATTTAGAAAAGAAATTTAGTAAGGTATAGGTAGTTTCGGTAACCCCTAAAATCTTTCGAAAAGAAGAAATTTCCAGCATGCTATTTTCCACTTGTAACAATTTCAATTCTCTAAAAATAGCTTCAAATCCATGATTAGGAATTCGATTGTCCCCATTTAAGGATGCTTTGTATTCTTGGACTTCTATTAGTGCTATTTTCGCATCTTCAAAAGTAGAAAACGGCACTATTTCTAGTGCTCGTTCACTTGCAATTTCGGTTATGCATAAAGACGCAAGATGTTTTCTTACAGTGTGAAATTCTAAATCATGAAGAGATTTTGGTGTGATTTTAATCATTAAAGATATTCTGCTTATTTTTACGGTAAAAGTAAGCATAATGCACGAAAAAATAGAAGAAAGTTGGCGGGAGAAACTTTCAACAGAATTTGAAAAAGAGTATTTCAAAATCTTGACAAAATTTGTAAAAGAAGAATATAGCAAAGAATTGTGTTTTCCACCAATAGAAGAGGTATTTTCAGCTTTTACCCAAACGCCTTTCTCAAAAGTAAAAGTGGTTATTATAGGTCAGGATCCATATCACGATTTAGGGCAGGCAAATGGCTTGTGTTTTTCTGTTCATAAGGGCATTGCAAAACCTCCATCGCTTCAAAATATATTTTTAGAAATTAAAAAGGATCTTCAAATTGAAATACCACCAAGTGGAAATTTAGAACATTGGGCAAAACAGGGTGTTTTACTATTAAATGCAACCTTAACCGTAAGAGCACACCAAGCGGCTTCACATCAAAACAAAGGCTGGGAGGTATTTACAGATACGATTATTAAAACTATTTCGGAGCAAAAAAAAGGGGTGGTATTTCTGCTTTGGGGAGGATATGCTAAAAAGAAGATAACACTAATTGACCAAACAAAACATCTAGTTCTTAACTGGTTTGGCAACAAACATTTCAGTAAAACCAATAATTATTTAAAAGAAAAGGGGGAGGAAAAAATTAATTGGTAATTCAAAAAAATAAAAATGACAAAAATAAAATTCTTTTTTTGTAATTTTTATTCTTCGTCTGGAGTATGCGTTTCAGAGGCGTCATTACAGCTAAAATGCAAAAGCAAAAAATTACAAGCTATAAGTGCCCCAATAATAATTAAAAATGTGGTCATAACGTTGGTTTGTTTCCTTATAGATGTATAATATAAAAAATGGTTGCGTTTAAATTAACATTTTTTTAGATTTTATAAAGAATGGTTTCAGAAGGAATCTTTTTATCAATTAAATTAATAGTATAAAGTTGATTTTGAACTTCTTGAATGTCATTTTCTTCCAGTTGTTCTTGGCTCCATTGAGTAATAGATAACCACTCTCTTACATCTTCTATTTTCTGATTATACCTATTAGAGATGATGCTATCAATGTTTGGCAAGGTTTTAAATTGTTTGGTTTCTTGATTAATAATTTCTAAAATAGTTTTTATACTTTCGGAGTCCTTTTCTAAAATTTCATTTCTTATTGCAATAACAAAACAAGGCCAGGGAGTTGGGCAGTTGCCTAATCTTCTAAAAACACCATTATCTACATAAGGTTTTGTGGTAAATTTTTCCCACATAAAATAGTCGCCTATGCCTATGGGAAGTCCTTTTAAAGCACCTTCTAAATTACTTATTTCTCTAAATTTTAAATCTTTAGTCAAGTCCCAGCCTTGATTTTTTGCATGAATGTGAGCCATTAAATGCGAACCAGAGCCAAAACGACTTATTGCGGCATGTTTTCCTTTTAAATCTGAGATGGTTTGGTAGGGAGAAGTAGAAGCTACGTGAATACCCCAAATCAAAGGTGATTTAACAAAAACCTGAACAATTTTTGATGGATTTCCATTAATGATATCTCTAATAATACCTTCGGTAAGAATTATGGCAATATCAATTTCTTTTTCCCGAAGTCCTTTATTCATTGCGCCTGTGCCTCCAAAATAATTTTTCCAACGCAAGTTAATTCCTTCTTTTTGAAAAGATTTTTCTTTTAGGGTAAGATACCAGGCAAGGTTAAAATGTTCAGGAACACCTCCAATGCGTATTTCTTTCATGCAAGTGTCTTATTTAATAATACGTTCTAGAGCAAACTGGATTAACTCTTCTACAAGTTTTGCAGGGTTTTTAGTGAAATTACCTGTGACCCGGTTTGCAATAATAGCATTAAGAGATACTGCTTTATGTCCTAATAATTTAGAAAGTCCGTAAATACCTGCTGTTTCCATTTCCATATTGGTAATGAATAAATCTTTATAAGTAAATGTGGCTAATTTTGTATTGATCTCTGGGTCTTGTAATGGAAGTCGGAGTACACGACCTTGAGGTCCATAAAATCCAACATTAGTAGCCGTTATGCCAAATCTTGTTTTAGTTGATTTAAATTTATTAGAAAGTGTTTCATCTGAAGCTATAATATATGGATCTGATTTTTTAGTAAACCAGTTGGCATGTTTTATAAATGCTTCTGTTGCGCCTTTTTCCTGTATGGATTCGTTTTCATAAAAATGCAAAACACTATCAAAACCAATGGCCATTTTACTGACAACAAATGAATCTAAAGGAATATTTTCCTGTATAGAGCCCGATGTTCCTACTCGAATAATATCTAAAGAAGTTAATGCTTTTTTAACTAATCGTTTTTCTAAATCAATGTTTACAACTGCGTCCATCTCATTTAATACAATATCTATATTGTCTGTACCAATTCCTGTTGAAATAACGGTGATGCGATTGCCTTTATAGGAACCGGTTTGTGTTTTAAATTCTCGGTTTTGAATGGTAAATTCTACTTCTTCAAAATGCTTAGTAATTTCTTCAACACGATCAGAATCACCAACCGTTATAACGGTATTGGCAACTTGCCCCGGTTTTAAATGTAAGTGGTAAACACTACCGTCCGGATTTAAGATAAGCTCTGATTCTTGAATTTTCATGATTCTATTCGATTTTAAATTATATTAAAAAGATTATTTTTTAAAGGAAAAATACCTCTGAAAAATGGTATTTCAAATTTTCAACCCCCAACGCGTTTTACCTTAAAGCCTCGGTCTTTTAAAAGGTCCATAATTTCATTGCGGTAATCGCCCTGTAAAATTATTTGATCTTTTTTAAAGCTTCCTCCAACGCCTAATGTGGTTTTTAACTCCTTAGCTAAAATTTTAAAGTCCTCTGAATTTCCTGTATAACCTTCAATAATGGTTGTAGGATTTCCTTTGCGTCTTTCATATTTGCAGAGTAAAGGCTCTTTTTGCATGCAAAGTTTTTTTTCTTGGTTTTCGCCATTTTCTTCCGCTTCTGAAAGCTCATGGTCTGGAAATAAGTGTTTTAGTTGGTCTTGTAAATCCATTTTAAGTATCTGTTAAGGATCGATTAATTATCTCTTTTTGGAATTTATTTTCTATAACATAGGACTAGTTTTTAATCAATCCAATATCCACCAATCGTTGATAAAGAAAGTCACCCGCAGAAATATCTTCAAAGGCTTTTGGATGATTTTCATCTATACAAACCTCAAGGCAATTTAATTTCATATCACTTCGGGGATGCATAAAAAATGGGATGGAATATCTTGGATTACTCCATTCTTCTTTTGGTGGATTTATAACTCGGTGAATGGTAGATCGTAATTTATTATTGGTATGGCGTTCTAACATATCACCCACATTAATGACTAATTCATCCTCTTGTGGAATTGCATCTATCCATTGACCGTCCTTTCGAAGCACTTGTAAACCTCCAGAAGATGCTCCCATTAATAATGTTATTAAATTGATATCGCCATGTGCTCCTGCACGAACAGCTCCTTTTGGTTCTTCCGTAATAGGAGGGTAGTGAATGGGTCGTAAAATGCTGTTTCCATTTCTGGCCCAATGGTCAAAATAAAATTCATCTAAACCTAAATACAAAGCCAAAGCCCGAAGCACATAAATACCTGTTTTTTCTAGCATTTGGTATGCTTCCATTCCAGTTTTATTAAAATTAGGTAGTTCTTCTACTTGTATATTATCTGGATAAACATCTATGAGTTTTGCCTCAGCATCTGGCTCTTGTCCAAAATGCCAAAATTCTTTCAAGTCGCCTTCTTTTTTACCCTTTGCATGTTCTTTTCCAAAAGACACATACCCACGCTGTCCTCCAAGCTCTATACGTTCATATTTCTTTTTGGTCTCTAAAGGCAATGCAAAAAAAGCTTTTACTTCTTTGTATAATGCATCCACTAAAACATCACTTAAAAAATGATTTTTTAAGGATACAAACCCTATTTCTTCATAAGCGGCACCTATTTCCTCTACAAATTTTTGTTTTCGTATAGAATCTTCACTTAAAAAATCAGCTAAATTAACACTTGGTATTGTATTCATAGTTCCATTTTTATAGGTTTAATCGCTTCAAAGATACCAAAAATAAAAAAGGTTTTAAAAGGAAACACTTCATTCATTTTTTGTTTCCTTAAATGAATTCAAAACAACATTTTTTTCTACTTTTACAAACTGAATATATACCTAATTATGCATACTGAAATTTCTGAAAAAACGGCCATTATTTTTAAAAAACATAAAGTAACAAACCAGCAACTCTTATACCTCTACAAAACGATGCTTAAGCCTCGGTTAATAGAAGAAAAAATGCTCATTTTGCTTCGTCAGGGAAAAATTTCTAAATGGTTTAGTGGTATTGGACAAGAAGCTATCTCTGTTGGAGTAACTGCTGCTTTAACTCCTGAAGAGTATATTCTTCCGATGCACAGAAATCTAGGTGTGTTTACTGCTCGTGATATACCCTTACATCGTTTGTTTGCACAATGGCAAGGCAAAGCTAGTGGCTTTACTAAAGGTAGAGATCGTTCTTTTCATTTTGGCACACAGGAATTCAAGATTGTTGGAATGATTTCACATCTTGGTCCTCAATTAGGGGTGGCTGATGGCATTGCTTTAGCCAACATACTTAAAAAAAATAAACAAATAACTGCAGTATTTACAGGAGAAGGCGGAACAAGCGAAGGCGATTTTCATGAAGCATTAAACGTAGCTTCTGTGTGGGATTTACCTGTTCTATTTTGTATTGAAAATAATGGATACGGACTTTCTACACCAACAAACGAACAATACCGCTGCAAACAAATGGTAGATAAGGGCATTGGGTATGGTATGGAAGCTCACCAAATAGACGGAAATAATATTATTGAAGTTTTTACCAAAGTTTCTGCTTTGGCAGAAAGTATGCGTGAAAATCCAAGACCTATTTTACTGGAGTTTATTACTTTTAGAATGCGAGGTCATGAAGAAGCAAGCGGTACAAAATATGTACCTAATGAGTTGATAGAATCTTGGGCGCTAAAGGATCCTATATCTAATTTTGAACGATATTTATTTGAAAACAACATTCTTTCTGAAGACATAAAAACAGCATATAAAAAAGAAATTAAAACAGATATCAATCATAGTCTTGACTTAGCATATGCTGAAAACGCAATCGAATCAGACGAAAGTAAAGAGTTAAATGATGTATATAAAAAGTTTGTTTATCAAGAAGTTAAACCATTATTGGAAGAAAAAAATATACGCTTAATAGATGCAATTTCGGAAGGTCTTAGACAAAGTATGCAACGGTATACCAATTTAGTAATCATGGGGCAAGACGTTGCAGAGTATGGGGGCGTTTTTAAAATAACAGAAGGATTTTTAGATAAATTCGGAAAAGATAGGGTTCGCAATACACCTATTTGTGAATCTGCCATTGTTTCTGCAGCTATGGGTTTGTCTATTAATGGTTTTAAGGCCGTTGTAGAAATGCAATTTGCAGATTTTGTAAGCTCAGGGTTTAATCCTGTGGTTAATTATTTAGCAAAAAGTCACTACCGATGGAGCGAAAATGCCGATGTAGTGGTGCGAATGCCATGTGGCGCAGGTGTGGGAGCAGGACCATTTCATAGCCAAACCAACGAAGCATGGTTTACACATACCCCTGGGCTTAAAGTGGTTTATCCAGCATTTCCTTATGACGCAAAAGGATTGCTCAATGCAAGTATCGAAGACCCAAACCCTGTTTTGTTTTTTGAACATAAAGCATTATACAGAAGCGTGCATCAGGATGTGCCTACAAGCTATTATACCTTGCCTTTAGGAAAAGCTTCTTTATTAAAAGAAGGGAATGACATTACGATTATAACCTATGGAGCAGGAGTACATTGGGCACTAGAAACATTAGAAAAACATCCAAATATTAATGCAGATGTTATCGATTTAAGGACTTTGCAACCTTTAGATGAGGAAGCCATTTTTACCTCGGTTAAGAAAACTGGAAAAGTAATTATTCTTCAAGAAGATGCTGTTTTTGGAGGAATTGCATCCGACATTTCTGCCATGATTACTGAAAATTGTTTTAAAAATCTAGATGCACCAGTAAAACGTGTAGGTAGTTTAAACACTCCCATACCATTTGCTCCACAATTAGAAAAACAATACCTTCCAAAAGAGCGCTTCGAAAACGATTTATTAAATCTTTTAAATTATTAATTTTTTAACAAAAATGGTTAAAAGATTACTAACATTTTTATATGCCGGAGTAATTTACTATATCTTTATAGTGTTAATATTTAAAATATGATACGTTGGATTGTTATTCTATTAATCATCGCTTTAGTAGCGGCTATTTTTGGCTTTGGAGAAATTGCTGCCGGCACAGCAGGTATCGCAAAGATAATATTCTATATTTTTATTATTCTTTTTATCCTTTCTTTGGTATTTAGACTCTTTAAAAAATAAATTTTGAAGTCTAAAAAACATTTATTAACTTAACTAAATTAACACCTATTAAACCATTTACCTATGAAAAAAATTATTGTATTATTTACCGTTGCAGCTTTGCTTTTAGCTTGCGGAACACCAAAAGATGTTCGAGACTCAAAAAAAATTATAAAAGGAGAGTGGATTATTAATTCTATTAGCTACAGTGAAAGCGGAAGCTATAGCGTCACCATTTTTAACGACGTTTCTAAAGATTGTTTTGAAAATAGTACTTGGCGTTTTATTCCTAATAATAATACAGGATTATACACCATCCATGGAGCAGGCTGTTCTATGGGAGAAAGAAATTTTATCTTCACAATTGATCAAGTTGATGCTTCTACTGGTCTATACGATTTTCTTCTTAAACCAACTGATGAACGCGGAAAATCGGAAACCAAACAAGGTTTTAGAGTACGTTTATCACAACTTAACGATACCAATATGGTTTGGGAACAACGCCTAACCGTAGAAGGAAAACCGTTTACAATTTATATGAATTTTAATAAATTAAATTAATACAACTATGAAAAAATTATTTAAAACTACATTTATACTTGCTATTTCTATAGCTTTAATTTCTTTATCCACAAGCTGCGAGGCAACAAAAAACGCCAATAATGCACAAAAAGGTGGCGTAATAGGTGCTGCCGGTGGAGCCGTTTTAGGTGCAATATTAGGCAACAATATAGGCAAAGGTGGCAATGGCGAAATTGGTGCTGTTATTGGAGGCGTTGTTGGTGGTACTGCTGGTGTACTTATAGGTAACCGTATGGACAAACAGGCACAAAAAATTGAAGAAGAAATTCCAGGTGCTCAAGTAGAACGTATTGATGATGCTATTGTTATTACTTTTGATGAAGGTAGTGGGGTTTATTTTGCTACAAACAAAAGTGATATTAATGAACAATCTCAAGAAAACTTAAATAAGTTATCGAATATAATGAAAGAATATGCAGATACTGACATATTAGTAGTTGGGCATACTGACAGTACTGGCCCATACGATTTTAATATGACTTTATCTAAAAACAGAGCAATGTCTGTTACAAATTATTTAACAAGCAAAGGAATAAGCAGCGGACGTTTTACCACAAAATGGTTTGGTCCTGACCAACCAACAAATGACAATAGTACTGCTGAAGGACGTGCAAAAAACCGTCGAGTAAATGTAGCCATCGTACCTAATCAAAAAATGAAAGATGAAGCTAAAAAAGAAGCAGGAGAAAATTAAAAAATTTATTTAACCTACTCTAAGAGACTAATTACTAACAAATAAACTTAGTAATTAGTCTCTCTTTTTTATTTACTTTTTATTCCATTTTACTACCTTAATCCCTATAAATTCAAAGCACAATATCCTAATTATGACAGGATCTTGTTAAGCGCTAGTGGTAGTATAGAGGCTGTAGCTATACAGTACTTCAATTGCATGAGCAATTTTTGTTTCCAAATGTGAATTGTGAATCCATTCATCCCGAAATTTTAAAACTATTGGATGCTGAATCTATTCCAAGACAACATAAAAATATTCGGTTGCAAACCATAGTAAAAGCAAGTTTTGGTTTTGGAGATGTAAATGCTTGTATTATCTTTAATAAAAAAAATCGATGACCGAAAAAGAAACTTACAACAAACTCAAGACAATCACTAACAGATACTTACCCGTTGATATTTCAAAAGAGGCAATACATATAGACAGCTATTTAACCAACGAATTAAACATTAAATCCTCTAATTTGGTGGACATCATTTTAGATGTTGAAGACGCTTTTAACATTGCCATTTCTAATGAAGACATGAATGAATTGCACGCGGTAAGAGATGCTATTCGTATTATTGAGGGCAAAACTAAATAGTTTAAAGTTGCGTTTGCTGCTGTGCATAGTAAATATTCAATGTATGAAAAACCTTCTCTTTTTCTTTTTGATAATAGGAATTTTAGCTTCTAGTTGTTCCTCTACTAAGAAGTTTGTAACGGCAAAACCTCCCAAAACAATGGATTCTGCTGAACTGCTTCTAGACAACTCGTTTTCCTTTATCCACATTCCTGTAACCATTCAGCTTAAAGACATCGAAACTTTTACAAACAATGCTTTACAAGGCTTGGTTTATGAAGATAATGATTTAGAGGAAGATAATATGAAAATGAAAGTATGGAAGGAATCTCCTATACAAATAAGCTATGAAAACGGTAAAATAAAAACGGTATTTTCTTTAAAAGCACAAATTTTTTACCGATTTGGCACCAATAAATTGGGTTTTAACCTCTTTGATACCAGAGAGTTTAATTTGAGTGGTATCGTTACAATGCATAGTGATGTGGGATTAAGTAACTGGAATATGCATACTAAAACTACACTTCAATCTCTTATTTGGAAAGAGCATCCAACCATGAAATTAGCAGGACAGGATATTCGCATTACAAATTTGATAACGCCAGCTATCGGACTGTTTCAAAAACAGATTGCAACAAGCATTGACAACACAATAGGAGAGTCCTTAACCTTTAAATCCAATGTATTAAATGCTTTGGAAACCATTTGCACCCCATTTCAAATGAGCGAAACCTATGAAAGTTGGCTCCGAATTGTACCCATGGAGTTATATACAACAGATGCAGTTTTAAATAAGAACGAAGTTAGTTTTACAATGGGAATGAAGTGTATTTTAGAAACTATCGTTGGTGCAAAGCCAAAGCCTAAATTTGATCGTGAAAAAATTATTTTAAAACCCGTTGCTACTATTCCTAATAAAGTAACCACTAACATTGTAGCCATATCCACCTATGAAGATGCCTCCAGACTGATGACACAAAATTTTAAAGAGGAAGAGTTTGGTTCAGGAAACAAAAAAGTGAGTGTTAAAAAGGTAGAAATCTGGCTAAACCACAAAAAGATGGTGTTAGGGTTAGAGGTAGTGGGAAGTGTTAATGGCACCATTTATCTTTCAGGATATCCACAATACAACAACATAACTCAAGAGGTGTATTTTGACCAACTAGAATATGTTTTGGATAGCAAAAGTGTTTTGGCAAAAACCGCTAATTGGCTAGCCTCAAAAACAATTTTATTACAATTACAAGAAAGCTGCAGGTATTCTATAAAAACAAATATAGAAGAAGGTAAGGAAAATATAAATAACTATTTAAATCATTATTCACCATTACCGGGTGTGTTTATTAATGGAACTTTAAAAGAATTTGAATTTCAAAACATACAATTAACAAACACTGCTATAGTGGCATTTATCAAAATAAATGGAACCGTAGGTATAGAAGTAAATGGTTTGGAGTAAAAAACTCCATCACTAAAAAATTCATTCAAAAAAATCATCCTTTTAATTTGCAAAAACTGCGTCCATAAAAATACCCGCTTAAAATAATTTCTATTTTTAAACGGGTAAATGAGTTTTAAAATAACAAAGATTAGTACTTACTTTTTTTTAGGACCTATGTCTAAACCTGGTTTAGAAGTTCCTGTTTTGCTTGTAGCTTTTCCTTTTGCAGGAGCTGCTTTTGTGTCTTTCTTTTTTGGAGTGTTTTTACTTGTTGCCATAGATTTGTTTATTGGTTAATAAAAAGTAATTAAAGTTACAAAAAAAAACATTGCAGATATAAATAATTTTTATGTTTTTATAAATTTATTTAGATATTTGTGTAACTTAGAACCTGACTAACCAATAATAATGAGCCTGAAAGCCTTTTTTAATCAATGCCATAAAAAAGATGTGTTTAAAATGCTGTCTATTTATGTGGTGTCTTCTTGGGTTTTATTACAGGTTTTGGCGGTAACTTGGCACCCTCTAGGATTGCCAGATAAATCAGTAACCTACCTTATTATTATTTTACTTCTCTGTTTTCCTATCTATATTTTTTATATCTGGAAAGCAAATATAATTCCTTCTGTAAAGGAAGAAATTAATTCAGATGAAATAGAAATAAAAAAAAACAAAGCATTCAAAAAAATATATTTTTCATCACTCAGTGTAATTTCACTTTTATGTTTAACAGCCGCTTTTCTTATCGTTAATAACAATTTTTCCAGAATAATTCCCCAGCAAAATGCGGTCAAGCAAAGTGATAAAATAGCCGTATTACACTTTGGTAACAATACTGGCAATCCCGAATATGATATTTTAAGTAAAATTGCCGCCGACTGGATTATGCATGGCATTACAGAAAATAAAGCAGGTCAAGTGATTACACAAGAAGTAGTTAATCAATATGCCAATGTGTTAAAAATTAAAAGCAACAAAGAAGAAGTACATTCCCTTGTAAAAGAATATCTATTGCCAAGTAAGATTATCTCTGGCAATTTTTATATAAAAAACAACAAATTACTCTTTCAATGTACAATAAAAGATGGCACTAAAGATGAAACCCTGATTGCTTTTCAATCCAAAGAATGTGATTTGAAAAACGGATTAGACTGCATAGATGACTTAAAAGAATATATACTTGGGTTTTTAATGACAGAAGGTCGTTACAAGGAAATGTTACAAGAAATGCCCCCAAAATATGATGCTTATAAATATTTTATGGAGGCAAATAACACTTCCGAAAAGCAAGATTACATTCAACTTTTAGACAAAGCAATAGAGGCAGATTCTACCTATTTTGAACCCAAAGTTTTTCGAGTTGCTTTTTATTACAACAACGGTGATTTTGCAAAATCAGATTCGTTATTAAAAACGATAAAACCTGACCTAAAAAATAACGTAAGACAACGCAATTTATTGAATATGTATAGTGCCTTACTAGCTGGAAATAATAAAAAAGTTTATACAACCATCCTTACTGAATACGCCATAGCACCTTTCGATATCAAATCTAATAGAAGCACCATGGTTGTTGCTTTACAATTAGTTAACCACCCAGAAGATGTTGACGCAATTTATAATGAAATAAAAATGGATAGTATGGACCTTCAAAATTGTCCGGATTGTCTAATTCGAATTTATTTAAAAGCCTTGGCAGATATTGAATTAAAAAAATATGAAAATACCATAAAACTTCTGGAGCCTACTGTAGAAATATCTGAAACAATACTTCTTAATAAAACACTGATTACTGCCTATATTCGATCTGGAAATGATGCTAAAATAGATGCTTTTTTAAACAAAATAGAACTTCTCAATAAACTGGAAATCTATTATGATTTATGTTTGTTCGCCGCAAAAGAATATTTATTATTGGAAAATATAAAAAGCGCAAATGTGTATTTGAATAAAATACAAAGTGCACAATCCAAAATAACAAATAAAAACCTGCTTGCCGAAACATTCTATTATAAAAAGGACTACCTAAAAGCTGAAAAACTTCTAAATGAGCTACTCCAAAACAATTCTACAGATTTAAATATTTTAACAAAACTGGCGATTTGCAATTTTAAAAATGGCAATAAAAAAGAAGAAGAAAAACACTTTAACAATTTAAAAAATAGTGAAAACCTCTATACATTTGGGAACATAGACTATGGTTTAGCACAATATTATGCCATTAACGGAAATAAAGAAGACATGGAAAAACATTTGATGAGAGCTGTCGCCGCAGGCCACTTATTTACTTCCCAAACTTTTCAAAACGACCCACATTTTGTAAAATATAAAGACTCCCCATCTTTTAAAAATATTTTAAAGTACTGGCATTAACCAAGCATTAACCAAGCATATACACAATCACACTATGGCTATAGAAACTTCTTCTCTGTCTAATTTTGAGCTAATCATTAAATTAATTGAAGCCATTATCTGGCCCGTAACCTTATTTTTAATTTTGTTTTTATTTAGAAAAAACTTTGTAGGAGCTTTTCAACGCCTTGGCTCGCTAAAAGTGGATAGCTCTGGAATTGCATTTTCTTTTGAAAAAGAACTTGAAAAAGCAAAAACAACATTTGAAATGTTGAAGCCAGAAAAAATGAGAAAGGAAAAATCCTCTATCGAAATAGGAAACAACACGCCAAACGACCCTCCGTACCAAGAACTTTTGACTATCAAAGAAAGTTTAGAAAAAGCAGTTTTAGACCTTGCTATTGAGGAAGGTATTTCTGTTTCCCATAAAAGCACACCTCTCCTTTGCGATGCATTAGAAGCAAAGGGCGCCCTTACCAAACAAAAAAGTGAATTGACTAAAACCTTATTAAGAGTAGTAAACATGGCGGGAATGCATATAAACCCATCACAAATTCTGGAAATTAAAAAAATGTACAACGCATTGTAAAAATTAATCTTAGTCCAAATAATGAAAACTTTAAAAAACTCTCATGCCATAATCATAGGTGTTGGTCACGATTTACCCCAAAGTGTTCAGGATGCTAAAGCAATGTATTCCATTCTTTCAAACCCAAAAATTGCAGGGTATAAAAAAGAAAATATAACGCTGTTAACCGATAAACTAGCAATAAGAAAAAATATAACAAATGCCTTTAAAAATTTAATGAAAAACACAAATGAAGATTCTTCAGTGCTTATCTATTATTCCGGACATGGGGGTACTTTTACCGATAATGACCTAATATATAGAAATAATACCGGGGAACCTTTAAAATCTAAAAAAGAAAATAACCGATATTATTTTTTACAACTTAATGATTGTACTATTGAAAACTTTGAAAAAACATGGTTACGCGCTGAAGAATTAAAAGAATATATTAGCTCATTAAAATCAAAACGAATTGTATTATTTTTAGATTGTTGCCACGCAGAAGGAATGACAAAGTCTGGCACAGAGATAAACCCATCAGAATTAAAAAATAGATTAAGAAATCCAGAAGGATTAGTGCAAAAAATAGAAGACGGCAAAGGCACATCCATCTTATCATCTTGTAGAACAGATGAAAAATCATTCATACTTTCTGGCGACCCCCTAAGTTTATTCACTACCTGCTTAGTGGAAGTGCTTAAAGGAGATCATAAACCGTTTTTTGACGATCCTTATATTCGATTAACGGAAGTCATTAATTATTTAATGAAAAAAGTACCAGAAAGGCAGCCTTTACAACGACCATTTGTAAACATACAAATGTATGATGATATTATATTAAGCAGGCTTCCAAAAGAAAAACTAAAAAAAGAAAACACTTTAACTAATACATCACTAAATACATCAAAACAAGTTGAAAAAGATATAGTTACAATTTTCAGAAAACAGGATGCCGCAGTAAATACAGTCTTGTTTATTCACGGATTTTCTGGGGAATGTGCTACTACTTTTGATACCATGCAACAACATATTCAAGAAGATCCCGAAATGAAAGGATGGGATATGTATCCTTTTGGATATTCAGAAAATGTAAAACCACAAATGGGAAAAGACATTTGGGCTTCTGTAGAAGATATTCATAGGGTTGCTGATTATCTATCTGCTTCTATAAAACACAAATACGGTAATTATAAACGCATTGCCATTGTTGCACATAGTTTAGGAGGTTTAGCAGTGCAGAAAACCTTATTAGACCTCGATAAAAACGATTTAAGCCGAATTAGCCATGTGTTGCTTTTTGGAACCCCGAGCAATGGAATAGAGGTGGACCCCTCTAAAACACTAGACAAACGCTGGGTCGATTTAAATAAGGAAGCGCCTTTTATCAAAACTTTACGCAGTAATTGGGAAAAAACCTTTGCAAAAGATTATCCATTTGCCTTTAAAGTTGTTGCCAGCATAGACGATAAAGATGTGCCTTTGCATACTAATTTTAATCCTTTTGACAAAAAATACCAGGTAACTATTGCAGGTAATCATTTTTCGATGGTACAACCTGCAAACAAAGAAAACGACAGCTATCGGTTGATTTTAGACACCTTAAATAATAATGAATTTTTCAATCGGTATACCAATCAGGAGGAAATCAACAACCTCTTGGGGGAATATGATACTGTTGTTAAAAAATTAATGCCCGATAAGGAAACATTAAATATAAAAGGCTTAAAACAACTCCTTTTTGCTTTGGAAGGTTTAGATCGACATGAAGAAGTGATGAATTTATTACTAAAACATCCACTTTCTCAAGAAAACACAGACTTAATAGGGGTTTTAGGAGGAAGACTAAAAAGAAAATACCTCCAAACGCTTTCAGATTCTGATGGAAGTAAAGCCATGGTGTATTATAACAAAGGATTAGCCATTTCTACCCAAAAAAACGACTTCGAACAAATGTATTACCATGCCATAAATCTGGCATTTTTAAGTTTAATCTATGAAGAGGATAAAAATAAAATGCGTAAATATGCACAACAAGCCTTAGAAGCTACTGAAAAAGATCTGTTTAGCAGTTTGTGGAAAAATGCCACTATAGCCGAAGCAGCTATGTATTGTGGCGATTTTGAAAAAGCAACTGTATATTATAGTCTTGCCGCAGAAGCAGCAGGTCTTCGCGAAAAAATATCCATACACACAAATGCTTTTGTAGCATATACTAGTTTAATGAATACCCAAGAGGATGCTTTTACTAAATTTTTAAAAGCTAAATTTTTAACTTAATAATGTACCCATTTTTAACGATGCTTAAATTCACACAAAAACAACTTCCGGATTTGAAGTTTATAACAGCCATAAAAAAACCTATTCCTATACAGTGTACGCAAATTATGGAACCCTTTGAAGTGGAAACTATGGAAGGCATCATGAAAGGAAAAGCACAAGATTGGTTGATGATAGGGGTTTCTGGTGAGTTGTATGTTTGTGATAATGCTATTTTTAAAAAATCCTATATACTAAAATAAAAGGAACTTTATAGAATAGGATATAGGGGTTTTAGGTAGATTTAATATAAATGCTTTTTATCTATTTTACATAATATAAATTATAAATCAAATTATGAAATTTTAGTTTTTATAGCTGTATATGCAATTTGATCGCTATAAAGGCTTATTTGTATTGCTGTTTTTCTAATTTGTATTGGATTTGCCCGACATAGAATCAAGACTAATAAAACCTTATTTTTGATAATTACTATTGCAAAAAAAAATGGATCTACTTCCTACGAAAATTTCTTGTAATTCATTACATATTTGCGAAACAGTACCCTAACCAACTTAGGAGTAGAAACAAAAAGTAAGCACCACGCTAAAAAATGTATCGTAATGACTAACTTTGTGTGCTTCAAAAAAAAATATGAAAACCGCTACCATCACTCAACTTAAAAAGGAACTTCAATATCGCTCTACAGAGGAGCTTTTGAAACTTTGCCTGCGATTGTCAAAATTTAAAAAAGAAAATAAAGAACTACTTACCTACCTTCTTTTTGAAGCAGATAATGAAATGGAATATATAACAGGGGTAAAACTGGAAATAGATTCTCAATTTAAAGAGATAAACACTGGAAATTATTATTGGATCCGTAAAAGTGTTAGGAAACTACTAAAAAGCTTGAAAAAATACATACGCTATTCCTTAAAAACAGAAACCGAGGTAGAACTTTTGCTCTACTTTTGTACCCAATTAAAGGATTTTACCCCTTCTATAAGCCAAGATAAGTCCTTACAAAACATACAAAACAGACAATTAGCATATCTTAAAAATAAAATAAATACCCTGCACGAAGACTTGCAATTTGATTATCGTATTCAAATGGAAAATGAGGGTTTTTAGGGTTCTTTAAAACTATTATAGACCTTATGCTTTCTGTAAAAATAATCTTTTAAAACGATGTTTTAATTGCTTTAACAATCCTTTTTTCTCCACGCCATAGGCATACCCATATTTATTGCCATAACCAAAATTGGCCATTTTTACGTTATTAAGCACAAAGGCTACTCCGTTTAATTTTTTATCGGCAACAGCATCCACAGGAAATTCTAAAAGTTTACGTTCGGTATAATCGGCACGAATTACATAAAGAGTTACATCGGCAAAATTACTAATCAAAAAGGTATCGGTTACTAGCATTGCTGGAGCGGTATCTACAATTACATAATCATAGCTTTGTTTTAAGGCTGCAAACATAATGGCGGCTTGATCATTCAACCACAATTCTGCCGGATTTGGCGGGATGGTTCCTGAAAATAAAAAGTCGAGTTTGGAATTAAATTCTGATTTTTGAATTAAATCAGCAATATTTAAGGTTTTTGAAACTAAAAAATCGGTAACGCCTTGTTTGTTTTTCGATTTAGGTACGTATCGATGTAATTGAGGATTTCGAATATCGGCCCCTACAAGCACCACTTTTTTGTTTGAATTTGCCAAAGTCATGGCTAAATTAACTGCGGTAAAGGTTTTTCCTTCTCCCTTTACGGTAGAGGTTACAAAAATTGTTTTTCCACGGTCTTGATCTTTTTTGTTTACAAAAAGATATTGCAAATTGGTTCGCAATATTCGAAAGGATTCGGCAAGTATAGAGCGATCATTTTGTTCAATAAGCACTTCTTCTTTTGCATCTAATTTTGGCACTTCACCAACAATAGGTATGGATCCTGCTTCGCGCTCTACATCTTTTCGATTGCGTACTTTATCATAGAGCAGCTGGTTTAAATAAATCACTAAAAAAGGAATTAGTAGCCCAATAAGAAATGCCGCTAATAAAACAATATTTGATTTGGGCGATACAGGACCGCCTGAGGAATATGCGGCATCTACTATTTTTGCTTTTGGTGCCGTTACAGCAAGTGAAATGGAGGTTTCTTCTCTTTTTTGTAATAAAAATAAATAAAGGGCTTCTTTTATGCCTTGCTGCCTTTCTATCCCTCTAAATACTTTTTCTTTACCAGGTACTTGTGCTATTTTAGAGCCAAAAATAGCTTCTTGCGATTGGATATCCCTTAATGAAATTTGAAGTGAATTTTGCACGTTAGACAAGCTTGTTATCACATTGCCTCGCAATTGGTCTATTTGGTTGGTTAAATTAATGACCACGGGGTTTTTTTCTGTGGAGCTGCGCAACAATCGGTTACGCTCTATAACTAGCTGGTTGTAATTGGTTATTAATGCATCGATTCCACCTTCTGAAATACCTAAATTGGCTGGTAGTAAATTTGTTCTTTCTTCTTTGTTTAAATAGGATACAATAGAATTTACTAACTCTAATTGGGTAGCCATATTAATCTTTCTTTTGTTTAAATCGCTAGAGTTTTCTAAAAACAATTGGGCTTCAGCTTGGATATCGGTCAGGCGGTTTTCTTGTTTAAAACCAACTTTATTGGTTTCAACAGAGTCTAACTCCTGGGTAATAATTTGTAAACGATCATCAATAAAAGCGGCGGTATTCATAGAAACCAAGTTGCGGTCTTCCGTAGCATCTTTATTGTATTGGGATACAAGTTCATCTAAAATGCGTTGTGCTTTTTCTTTTACTGGATCGTTTAGGGTTAATTTAATGACGCTTCCCCCTTTTACTAAAGGGCTCACCTGTATGGCGTTTTGGTAATAGGTAACGATGTTTTTTAAATTGGCAAATTGTACTAAATAAGTATTATCTTCTTTGGCATCAAAATCTTTTTGCAATGCAACTCCTGGTAGGATAGTTATTTCTGCAAAGGAGAGCGATATCCGATCGCCAAAATTCACTTCCTGCTTTGTATTGGTTTCAGGGTTTCTTATTTCCAATGTAGAAGGAGAAGTAATAGTAAAGTTTAATGGATGATTAGGATAGGGTATATCTTCTTTTTCTTCGAGTATTTTTATGGAAAAAGGTTTGTTAGCAAACAGTTCTGATACTTTAATTTTTCCTTCTTTAAAATAGCGAATATGCAAATCTAGCTCTTGTGCCACATTGTTCATGAGGCGTTTCGATTTTAAAATTTCAACTTCATTTTCGATACTATTAGAGTTCATTCCACTTATCAAGCCTATGTCTTCAAAGGCGGCTAATTCTGATGCGGCACCTCTTCCTTTACTGTCTTTTATGATGATAGTGGTACTGGTTTGATAATATGTAGTGGTGTATCGCAAATACAAATATGCCACAGTCAAACTAATTAAAACGGCAATTACAAACCATGACCAATGTCTCAAATAGGTGCCTAATTGCTCTCTTAACGTGGGTTCATTGTTTGCTACTAAAGTGTTCTTTGAGGTAAGATTTTCCATGAATTTGTTATCTGGATATAAGTACAATTATAGAAATTAAAACCGACGCAATAGAAATATAAACGCTTGAATTCCTATTATAGGCTGCTGAATTTATTTGTGCATTGTTGGGTTGTACATATACTACATCATTTTGTTGTAAATAATAGTAGGGTGAGTCTAAAAAATCACTTTTGGTGATGTCTATTTTGTTGTAAGTTTTTATACCGTTTTGTTCCCGCAAAATTAATATATTATCTCGTTTCCCAAAAATCGTTAAATCGCCTGCTTTGCCAAAAGCTTCCAATAAGGTTATTCGTTCATTTTCTATATAATAGTCTCCGGGTCTGGTTACTTCTCCTAAAACGGTTACTTTAAAGTTTGAAATTCGTATATTTATTATAGGGTCTTTTACATACACCGATATTTTTGTTTTCAAATCTTCCACTAATTCCTGACGGGTCATCCCTCCTACTTGCAGAGTGCCTAAAACTGGAAACTCAATACTGCCATCGTTATTTACTAAATAGCCTTGCCCTTGAAGGTTTTGGCTAGTTCCCTGTTCCAGAATATTTCTTGCAGGTGCCAATAAATTAAATGGCGCAGATGCTTCCATATCATAGGAAGATACCTGAATTACTAAAATATCATTGGAGTGTATTACAGGATTATTTTGTATTACTACTTCTGCTGCTGTGTTTAGCTTTTCTATGTCTTGCATATAAAGTATTTCTTTTTTTGAAACACAGGAGGAGGCCACAAACAGTATGAAAAACAATACTGCTATTAAAGGTTGTATTCTTAATACAGTAGCTCGTATTCGTTGAAAAAGCATAGGTTAGTTTTTAGTAATAATGCAAAAATAATGGGATTTTATCGATATTTACCTCATTTTGTGCATATTTTAGGGTTATAGGTTATTTTGCATCCAATTCAGAGAAATCCGAATTCTCGCTTTTATATTCCACTACAATTTTTTTTAAGATTCGCACCACCTCCATCTCTTGTTCTCTAAGGGCAGCTTTAACAATCGCTTCAAAGAGTTTTTTTAAATCCAAAAATGGAATGGCGACATCTTTAGCTACCATAATCTTCTTGTGGTGGGTGGGTAAATGAAAAGTTTCATCTGCTAAAAGTTCTTCATAAAGTTTCTCGCCAGGGCGTAATCCTGTTACTTTTATCTGTATGTCTTTCTCGGGTATAAATCCGGAAAGGCGAATCATCCGGGTGGCTAAATCCATAATTCTAACTGGTTTTCCCATATCAAAAACAAATATCTCCCCTCCTTTTCCCATTGTACCTGCCTGCAATACCAATTGGCACGCCTCTGGAATGGTCATAAAATAGCGAATAATATCGGGATGGGTTACGGTTACTGGTCCTCCCCTTTCTATTTGACGTCTGAAATGAGGAATCACAGATCCGTTTGAACCTAGTACATTTCCAAAACGAGTGGTGATAAATAGGGTCTCTACGCCTTTTTCTTTTTGTATGGACTGAACATACATTTCTGCGGCACGTTTTGAGGCACCCATCACATTGGTGGGATTCACGGCTTTGTCTGTAGATATCATTACAAATTTAGCTACATTATTGGCTATAGCCAGTTTTACTATGTTCATTGTGCCTAATATGTTTACATAAATGGCTTCATGTGGATTGCGTTCTATAATAGGCACATGCTTGTAAGCGGCTGCATGATAAATCACATCAAATTGATGCAACTCAAAAAGCATGGCTAACCTATACATATTACTTATGTTTGCTAACTCTGTTACAAAATTTAATTCTGGAAAATTTTCGGTAAGCTCGAGTTCTAAATTATATAACGGGGTTTCTGCTTGGTCCAAAACAACCAATTTCTTGGGGTTGAATTTTGCAATCTGCCGCACCATTTCACTTCCTATAGACCCTGCTCCACCTGTTATTAGGATGACTTTGTTGTTTAAATCTTCGGCTATCAAATGATTGTCTAATGATATAACTTCTCTATTAAGTAAGTCTTCTATTTGAATGGCTTTAATTTGATGTGTCAATTGGGTTTTTGAATTCCATTGCTCCACTATTGGGACGTTATAAATCAAAAGACCTTTTTCTAAACAGTTGTCCACCAAGTCATTTTTTTCATTTTTCGACAACGTGTCTCCTAATATTAAAATTCCTTGTAAATGATATTGTTCTAAATTTTCGCATACCTCTTTTTTATATAGAATTACAGGTTTTCCTAAAATTCTAATTTTTTTGTATTTGGGGTTGTTGGAGAGAAATCCAATTAATTCAAAGGGTCGTATTGAATCGGTAGTTAAAGCCTGTGCTACTGAAATAGCATGGTCGTCTGTCCCCAATATGACTACTCGTTTTTTTACAATACTGTTATTATTCTCCTTAAATAAATAGTACACTTGTTTTATAACCACTCTAAAAAGCAACAAAAACGAAAAAGAAAGGATTAAATAGATAATGAGTCCGGGTAAAATATAAATTTTTGAGCCTGTTGCATAATAATAACTATAGTTAAACACAATCAAAACAAAGCCAGTAGCAAAGGAGGATAAAAACAACTTTACAATATCGGTAAATGTAGAATGCCGTATCAAACCGGCATAGGTTTTAAAAATGATAAAAAAGAATATATTGGTGCCTAATATTATGCCATAGCGTTCCATCAAAGTAAAAGTGGGGTAAAACGAAATACGCAAACTTTGCATAATTTGATTGGCTGCTATAACCGATATGAAAAGTAGAACCGTATCGATACATAAAACAATCCATCTCGGCAAATAATGAAAACTAGTAATGCTTAATTTATTATCTCCTTGGAGGAGAATGCGCCGAAACTTATTCAACAAACTTTCATACATAGCACTTTTCGTTAAACATCATAAAATGGTTCAAAATACCATCTTACTGATACTGTTAATCTTTTTTTTGGGGATAATATTCAAGCTATTAAAAAACAATCACTTCTGAAAACAATGCCAAATTGTTTTTTCTATTCTGTGCAAATCAGCTGTTGTGAGGTTAGATGCTGATGGCAAGCATAATCCATTATGAAACAAATCTTCTGCTACCTGATTTCCATAATAAGGAGCGTCCTTAAAAATGGGCTGTAGGTGCATGGGTTTCCATAAAGGTCTGCTTTCAATGTTTTCTTTTTCTAATGCCAACCGAACTTCTAATGATCCTATACCATTGGATAGTGCTTTATCTATTAAAATACAGCTCAACCAGTGGTTAGAATGGTAGGTATTGTTTGGCTCTATAAAGATACGCACACTTTTTATATTTTTAAATAATTGGGTATAAAAAATATTATTTTTTCTTCGTAATGCTACATGGGCATCTAAAACCTGCATTTGCCCTCTTCCTATGCCAGCACACACATTGCTCAATCGGTAATTGTACCCTATTTCGCTGTGTTCATAATGTGGCGCTTGGTCTCTTGCCTGTGTAGCTAGAAATACTGCCCGCTCTTTTTGCGCCTTAGTTTTAGTTACCAAGGCTCCTCCTCCTGAAGTTGTGATTATTTTATTGCCATTAAAAGAAAGTATGGAAAAATCACCAAAAGTACCGCATTTTTGCCCTTTGTAGGTGCTTCCTAATGCCTCAGCACTATCTTCTATTAGGGGAATTTCATATTTTTTGGCTATTGCCAAAATTTTATCTACTTGAAAAGGCATTCCATACAAATGCACTCCTATAATAGCTTTTGGTTTTTTGCCTTTCGCTATTCTATCTACAATGGCTGCTTCTAGGTGTATTGGACACAAATTCCAAGTTTCTGCTTCACTGTCTATAAAAATAGGTGTAGCACCTAAATATACAATAGGATTTGCCGATGCGGAAAACGTCATGCTTTGGCAAATCACCTCATCACCTGCTTGTATGTCTAGCAAAATTAATGCTAGATGCAATGCCGCCGTACCGGAGCTTAATGCAGCTACCTCTATTTCTGGAAGATTTTCTTTGGAAAGGGTACTCTTTTGCAGATATGCTTTTAAATCTTCTTCAAACCCAGTTACATTTGGGCCTAATGGTGCTATCCAATTGGTGATAAATGCTTCGTTTACAAACTCTTGCTCCTTTCCACCCATGTGTGGTGAGGATAAATAAATCTTTGATTGGCTCATAATCGTAAAAAAATGCTATATAAAAGACTTATAAAGCTTAGCAAAATTACAAAAGTTATTATTGCCAACTTGGGCTATTGGGAATATTTTATTTAAAATTTCTCAAAAAAAGTTACTTAAATATAGCTAATAAAAAGGAAGGGCTTACTCCTTTAAAATGAAAAGAAACGAACGATTTATTACGATTACTTTGCCTTGCCATGTCGCTCTAAAGCTCTTAAAAGTCCCGCTTTCTTCCTAAAAAGAAAACGGGATGGTAAATATAAAATTTATATTTTACTTCTTTTTTTTCAATTTCTGTATGCCGTAATATGCACC